>JAJEAR010000082.1 GCA_022822665.1 Alphaproteobacteria bacterium
TGAGAATTCACCGCGAACCGCCCCGCTAGAGTAGGGTCGGAAAACCCCGCCGTCATCACTTCGGAAGCAGGTGAAATCTAAGCTGGGCGCAGTCAGGCGCAGATTGATTGTCTGGCGATGCCCGATTCAGCTTCCTCCAGCGGGTCGTCTCGAATTGGTTTTTCCGGCGGCCGGCAGGCTCGTGCACATGTCCTGAGAAGAGCCTCGCCCATCCTGGCGAGGAGCGTCTGGAGACCTTCGGGGACAGGTGTCCTCTGGCGACGGTCGGGAAGCGCGCTCGTGTACCGGATTGGGCCGGGGAGCACGGGCGGGGGCCTCCCCGTATGATCGGTCGATGGCGCGCTCGACCCGCCCGAGCTCGTTGCCGCGCGCGACCGCCATCGGCCGCCACCATTCACTTCCGGGCATCACGGCTCTCAAGGCCACAAGACGTTCTCGGCAAGTGCCTGCTGCAGCCGATCAGTGGACCACACGTCGATTTCGTCTCCGGTCCGGTAGGACCGCTTGCCGCGGTACACGAGCACGCGTCGCACTATTCCCGGGAGCTCCGCGATAGCACGCAGTCCATGCAGCATGCCGGTGTGATAGCGGGGCTGGGACTTGACCTCGATCGCCGCGAATTCGCCATCCCGGCGCAGCAGAAAGTCGACCTCGGTGCGGTTGGCCGGGTGCGGCGCCCAGTAGTGCAGCTGGTCGAACAGCCCGCCCTGCTCGCCGTGCGCCCGCAAGAGGTGCAGGACCCAGCCTTCCAGGAGCGCGCCGCGTTCCTCGGGCGCAATCGGCCCGTGAAGCCTCTTCACTGCGCGGACCAGGCCGGGATCGAGCCAGTAGAGCTTCGGATGGCGTCGCTCGCGCGCCCGAAGCCGCGACTGGAAGGCGGGGAGACGGAAGGCGAGCAGCGTGTCCTCGAGAATCTCCAAGTAACCTTGCACCGTGGCGCGCGCGACGCCGCAGTCCCGCGCGATGCCGGATATGTTGACGACTTGGCCGTGGTAGAGGGCGGCGACCGGCAGGAAGCGCGCGAACCCCGGGAGATTGCGGGCCAGCCCCTCGGCCCGGATCTCCTCGCGCAGATACAGCCGGACATGGTTCTCGAGCGCCGCTCGGCGATCTCCCGCGACCCAGACCAGGGGGATGGTTCCCGTATCGAGGGCGGTCTCAAGGTCGAAGTCGTCGCCGAGTTCGGTCGGGGTCGGCGGATGCACGGCCTTGTGCAGCGCCCGGCCGGCGAGCCGGTTGACGCCGGCCGCCTTGAGCTTTCGTGCGCTCGATCCGAGAAGGGCGAAGTTGAGACGCCGATGCTCGATATGCCGGTGCACTTCGTTGAGGAGATCGGGAAGGCGCTGGATCCCGTCGACAATCACCCAGCTACCCGGTGCCGCAGGCTGAAGATCTGCGGCGAAGAGGGACGGATCGGCAAGGTAGTCCTGGTAGCGGGCCTCGTCGAGCAGGTCGATGCGCAGTGCATCGGGAAACTGCGCTCGCGCCCACGTGCTCTTTCCGACACCGTGGACACCAAGGAGAAAGAAGCTCTGCCCGGGCGGGCGGCTCAGTCGGGGATAGGTCTCTTCTGCCATTTCCTCGTTATTTTTCTACGAAATATGACGATTTAATGGCAGGCAGTGATCGGCGGGTCAATGGTCCTCACAGCGCTTCCTGCCGCTGACCCATCCCTTGAGTCCGGCCATCAACTTGTTCAATGCATACACATGGGCGACAGCTGACGGTGCCCGGCCCCGGGGCACCCGGGATCGCGGGCCGAGCCACAGGACATGGGCGATCCGTGGTGACCGGGCCCGGTGACGGCAACGGCCGGGTGGCAACCGGAACGCGCGGCAGGTGGTGGCGCCGTTGCCGCACGGAGAGACCTCTCTATGCGGTGACTGGTTGCATCATGCCGTCCGCGTCATGGCGGACCGGTGGTCGCGGCCCGGACATCAACGGCTCGACGGGGTCCGGAGCGGCGAGGATTCCGGCCGAAGGTCCCGTGGTGTTCCATCACAAGGCGAATAAAGGCGCCGACCCGGGCTGCAGGCGACTTCCGCTTGTCGACCGGTGCCGGTAGCTTCACCGTCGTTGACAGCACAAGGGGGCGGCATGGACAAGGCGACGGAGTGGCGAACAAGCGATCCGGTCATCGCGGGAAGCGCGCTCCACGTGATGAGGTGCGGCGACGGCGCACCGGTTCTCATCCTGCACCACGACATCGGCACGCTGGACCGGACTCCGTTCTATGACGCCCTGAGCCGGCAGTTCGACGTCGTGGTTCCCCACCATCCGGGCCACGGCCGGTCGGAACGCCCGGAATGGATGCGCAGCGTCCGGGACATGGCGGTCGTCTACCGCTGGTTGCTCGGAACACTGGGACTGGAGCGGGTATCCCTGGTCGGACTCGGGTTCGGAGGGTGGATCGCCGCCGAAATGGCCACCATGGCGCCGTCGCTCCTTGACCGACTGGTGCTGGTGGGCCCGATGGGCATCAAGCCGCCGGAAGGCTACATTCTCGACCAGGCGCTCTACAATCACCTGGAATACACCCGGGCGGGATTTCACGATCAGGCCGCCTACGACCGGGTGTTCGGAGAGGAACCGCCCACCGATCTCGTCGTCGAGTGGGAAATCTGCCGCGAGATGAATTTCCGCGTCGCGTGGAAGCCCTACATGTACAGCCAGACCCTGCCGCATCTGCTCGGCAGCGTGACGGCGCCGTCTCTCGTTGTCTGGGGCGATGACGACCGGGTTGTTCCGCAATCCGCTACCGGTCCCTGGCTCGAGAACCTGCCCGACGCCACGCTGGAAATCGTGGAGAACGCGGGGCACTACGTCGATCTCGAACAGCCGGACGCGCTTGCCCGACTGGCCACCGGTTTTCTCGTCGGATGACGAGCCGGCCGCAGAAGCAGGGAGCCGCACGATGCATCTGATGTATTTCACCGAACAGCCGATGTCGACCTATCCGGCGCAGGAAGGACTCGACTTCGGGGCGACGGCACTGATGTTCTCGAACCGGTACTTCGATCCGGTGTCCGGCAGCCGCCTCTACAATGAGTACATCGAGGAATACAAGCTGGCGGAGAGTGTCGGCATCGACGGGATCATGCTGAACGAGCATCACAACGCACCGTTCTGCATGCAGGCCAAGGCCAATATCTTCGCGGCCATCCTGGCGGCCGTCACCGAGAAGATGAAGATCGTCCTGCTGGGAAATCCGCTGCCACTCGCCGAGAACCCGGTCCGCCTGGCCGAGGAACTGGCGATGATCGACATGATCTCCAGGGGCCGCCTGGTTTCCGGCTTTGTGCGCGGCGGTGGCCAGGAGCAGCTTGCTGCCGGGGTCAATCCCGCCTTCAACCGGGAGCGGTTCGAGGAAGCGCACGACCTGATCGTTGCCGCCTGGACCCGTGAGGGCCCGTTCCGTTTCGAGGGAACCCACTACCAGCACCGCGTGGTCAACCCCTGGGCGCTCCCGCTCCAGAAACCCTATCCGCGTGTCTGGGTCCCGGGCGTAATCAGTCGGGAAACCATCGTCTGGGCGGCCCGGCACCGATATCCCTACATCGCGCTCAACACCTCCATCGAGAGCACCAGGAACATCTGGAAGATCTACGATGAGGAAGCCGAACGGTGCGGCTACACCGCAGGCCCCGAGAACCGCGGCTACCTGCAACAGTGTCATGTTGCGGAAACCGAGGAGAAGGCGATCGAGAACGCACGTCAGTTCCGCTGGATGCAGGGTGAGTTCACCGGACTGGCGCATCCGAGCTGGGCGTCTCCCGCCGGCTATTCGTCGCCGAACAACCGGCGTGCCTTCGTCGAGTTTTCCGTCGGACGGCGGGAAAACCCGCGTGGTATCACCACTTTCGAGGAACAGGTCGAGCAGGGCCGCATCATCTGCGGAACACCGAAGACCGTGATCCCGCGGATCCGGCGGGTCCTTGAGGAAACCCGGCCGTCGATCTACGCGGTCTGGGGCAACGACGGGACGGTCAGCCACGCCGACTCCCTGTCGTGCATCCGCCTGCTCGGGGAAGAGGTGTTCCCGGCTATCCGGGAAATCGGCGAGGAGCTCGGACTGCACAGTCCCTTCGAGGTCGATGCGCCCGTGAGCCTCGCGTATTCGCCCGAGACCGATCGGGAGCAGGTGCGGCAAAGGGCCTGAACCGGCCGCGCGTCTGGCGGTTGCGCCGCGACGGCGCACTCGCCGGTAGGGTCACGACGCGTGATGGCGGGGCGTCCGGTTCCTTCCGGCAGCGTCGTCGAGCGCCTCGATGAGTTCGGCGACCGCCGCCCCGGTGTCCCGGGCGGCCATCACGCTGCCGATGACGGCGATGCCATGCGCGCCCGCTGCCATGCAGCCGCGGACGGTGTGCGCGTCGAGACCTCCGAGTGCGAGGACCGGCAGCGGTGCATCCCGGGCCAGGCGGGCGAAGCGTTCGAGCCCGAGCGCTGGCGCGCCCGGCTTGCTCGCGGTTTCAAACACGGGGCTGAGTGTCGCGTAGTCGGCACCCGCCCGCGCGGCGCGCTCGAGTTCGCCTGCGTCATGCGCCGAGATCCCGACCAGGCAGCCGGCGGGCATCCGCGCCCGCAGGCAGCGGACATCGCCGTTCCGGGGCAGGTGCACGGCGCCGACCGGAAATTCGGCGTCCCCGTGGACGCCGACCAGGGCGCCCCAGGGTTCGGCCGCGGACTGCAGGGCGCCGACCAGCGCCGCCCGTTCGGCCCTGGACAGGTCCTTGTCGCGGACCGAGAGCCACCGGCACCCGGCGGCGAAGGCGTCACGGGCGATGGTCTCCAAGGGGCGGATGGCCCGGTTTCGGTCGGTAATCAGCAGCAGCGGCGGGTCCGGGAGTGCGGTCACGATCCGATCAGGCCGAGCTGCGGGCTCGACGGTTCGGCGTAGCGCCGCCGCGGGATCCGCCCCGCCCGGTGCGCCAGGCGGCCGGCCTCGACGGCACGGCGCATGGCGGCGGCCATGCTGACCGGATCGTTCGATCGCGACACCGCGGTATTCAGCATTACCGCGTCGCATCCGATCTCCAGTGCCTGCGCCGCGTCCGAGGCGGTACCGATGCCGGCGTCACACACCACGGGGACCGTGCTGCGGCGCACGATCATCTCCAGGTTGAACGGGTTGCAGATCCCCATGCCGGAGCCGATGGGACTGCCGAGCGGCATGACCGCCGATGATCCGACGTCGACCAGGCGCTGGCACAGGATCGGGTCGTCGGTACAGTAGGGCAGGACCTGGAACCCGGATTTCACCAGCTGTTCCGCGGCCTCGACCAGCTGAATGCCGTCGGGCATCAGCGTCTCGCGGTCACCGATCAGTTCGAGCTTGACCCAGTCGGTCTCCAGTGCCTCGCGCGCCAGTTCGGCGGTCAGGACCGCGTCGCGCACGCTCTCGCAGCCGGCGGTGTTGGGAAGCAGCGTGTAGCGGCTGCCGATGAGGTCCACCATGCTCTCGCTGTAGCCCTCCAGGCTGACCCGCCTGATCGAGACCGTGACGACCTCGGTGCCGCTTGCCTCGAGCGCATCGAGCATCACCTGCTGGTTGGGGTAGCCCCCGCTGCCCATGATCAGCCTGGAGCCAAACCGCCGGCCGGCAATCTCGAAGTCGTCTGCTGCCACCATGGCCTGTCGCTCCACGTTCATCCGCCTCTGAAGGGGCGAACGATCTCGATGTCGTCACCGTCCCGGACCGGTGTCTCGTCCCACTCTGCACGGCGCACGACGCCGCCGTTGACGGCGACCGCGACGCCCTTCGCGGTCCGGTCGATCCCCTGTTCGGCCAGCAGGGCGGCAATGGTCGTGGCCGCGACCGGCACCGGGTCGCCGTTGACCCTGATCTGCCGGGTCACGAGGCTGCTCCCGCGTGGCTGACGCGGCGGAACCGGTCAAGCCCGAAGGCGTCGATGGCCGGGTCGGTCCTGCCGGTGAGCACCAGCTCGGCAAGCAGGTTGGCGGTAACCGGGGCAAGCAGGATACCGTTGCGGTGATGACCGGTTGCCAGCAGCAGGCCGTCGAGCCCGCTTGCCCCCAGGACGGGGGCATCGTCACGGCTTGTCGGGCGGAATCCCGCCCAGAGCTCGTCAACCGGCAATTCCTCGATCCCCGGCAGGACGCGCCACGCCGCCTCGATCACCGCCATGATGCCGCCCGCTGTCAGGTCGTCGTCGAACCCGCGTTCCTCGACCGTAGCCCCGATCAGAAGCCGTCCGTCGGCCTTGGGCGCCAGGTAGGTGTTCGGTCCCCAGATCACCCGGGTCGCGATCGGATGGCTCCGGTCCATCCTGAGCGCCGCCATCTGGCCCTTGACCGGGCGGACCGGCGGCCGGCACGGCTCGGGGACCCCGTCGATCCGGTTTGCCCACGCCCCGGCCGCATTGATCACGATGTCGGCCCGGTGGCGTTCTCCGTTGACCACGATGCCCCGCAACCGGCCGGCCTCGAGGTCCACGGCATCGACGGTCCGGGCCTCGTGCAGCCTGCATCCGCGCGCAAGCGCTGCGTCTTTCAGCGCCATCGCCAGCCTGCGGTTGTCGACCTGGTGGTCATGTGGCGAAAACACGGCACCCGCCAGCCCGGCCCTCAGGCAGGGTTCCCTGCGGCGCGCCTCGGCGGCGGTGAGCCACTCGAGTTCTACACCGATGCCGGCCTGGAAGGTGGCGACATGGCGAAGCTGTTCGAGATCATCCCGGGTCGAGGCGACAACCAGTGTTCCGTCGTCCCGGTAGCCGATGTCGCGCCTGCTCTCGGCCTCGAGTTCGGACCTGAACTCCGGCCAGAGCTGCTGCGCCATCCGGTTCAGGCGGAACAGGGCCTCCTCGCCGGGTTCGGCCTCGACACCGGCGGCGAGCATGCCCGCGGCCGCCCAGCTGGCTCCGCCGCCGGCAAAGTTGCGCTCGAACAGGTCCACCGTGCACCCCGCGGCCGCCAGCCGCCACCCGATCCCCAGGCCGGACACACCGGCCCCGATGATGGCAACGCGCGGCCGGTCGCGGGAACGCGAACCGGCGAAGTGGACAGACATGACGTGCGGCCTCCCTGCGCTGGCATTACCCAGTTCAGGTTCTACGAGTTTGCTCTCAGCCGCACACGATGGGATGCGGCACCCCGAGCCATACAGGTTTCCGGCCCGACGGGCCGGCGATCGCGTCGTTACCGGCGAGATTGCTCGTCATCCTATCGCGAACAGCCGAACCGGAACAAGCCGCGGCGCCGGGCCCCGAACTTGCGCCGCGCCGACAGGCGGCACTACGCTAGCCGCGGGGAAGGACGGGAGGCGTCGATGTCGGGTTTCCATTTGACCGGGGAGCAGCGCCGGGCATTCGAACAGGACGGTGTGGTGGTGCTGCGCGACGTTGTCGACGCGCACTGGCGCGGCGAACTCGAGGCTGCCGTGGAACGGGACATCGCCGACCCCGGGCCGTTCTTCAACGGGTACCGGACCGAGGCCGGCTACTTTCACGGCAACCTGCGGATCTGGGAGAACGATGACGGGTTCCGGAAATTCTGCCTCCATGGCCCGCTCCGTGCCGTGGCGGGCGACCTGCTGGGAGCCCACGCGCTGACGCTGTTCTACGACCAGCTGTTCGTGAAGGAACCGAGGACCCCGCAACCGACCCGGTGGCACAACGACCAGCCGTACTGGCCGGTGAGGGGCTGGCCGGTGATGTCGTTCTGGATCCCGCTCGATCCGGTGACCCGCGAGAGCGGCGGGCTCGAGTTCGTTGCCGGGTCCCATCTGTGGGGCCGCTGGTTCCAGCCGGAGCCCTTTGCCGAGGGTGCGCCGGCCTACGAGGTCGGCGAAGACTACGAGCCGATGCCCGACATCGACAGTGAGCGCGACCGCTACCGGATCGTCGGTTGGGACATGGCCCCGGGCGACGCGCTCGCCTTCCATGCGCTCACCATTCACGGCGCCGGGGGCAACCTGACCGAGGGGACGCGTCGGCGCGGCTATGCGGTGCGCTACTGCGGCGAGGAGTGCCGCTACTTCGCCGGTCCGGGACCCAATGCTGGTCTGCGCAATCCGGAACTCTCCGATGGCGACCCGCTGGAGAGCACCCAGTATCCCGTTGTCTGGCGAGTAGGAGTGTAGAGGTGATGTCGGTTCAATTGCTTGCTGACGGACTGCTGTTTCCGGAGGGCCCGATCGCCATGCCGGATGGCTCCGTCGTCCTGGTCGAGATTGCGCGCGGCACGCTCACCCGGGTCATGCCGGACGGCAGGACCGAGGTCATCGCCGAGACCGGAGGTGGCCCTAACGGCGCGGCGATCGGCCCGGACGGTGCCTGCTATGTCTGCAACAACGGCGGGTTCGAGTGGGAACGCGACCCGTCGACCGGCCGGAGCCGCCCGATCCGGCAGGCCGACGACTACGAGACCGGCCGCATCGAGCGCATCGATCTGGTCACGGGAAAGGTGGAGCGGCTCTACGACCGCTGCGGCGATTTCCGCCTGAACGGCCCCAACGACATCGTGTTCGACCGGGACGGAAACATGTGGTTTACCGACCTCGGCAAGATGCGTCACCGTGACATGGATCGTGGAGCGGTCTACTGGGCGCGCCCGGACGGGAGCGAGATCCGGGAAGTGGTCCAGCCGGTCACCACGCCGAACGGAATCGGCCTGTCACCGGACGGGCAGACGCTCTACGTGGCGGAGACCGAGGGGGCGCGGCTCTACGCCTGGCCGATCACCGGCCCCGGCGAGGTCTCGATGATCGGGTTCCCGGACTCGATCAACGGCGGCAGGCTGGTCACCTGCGACGGCGGGTTGCGGCGGTTCGACTCGCTCGCCGTCGAGGCGGGCGGCAACGTCTGCGTGGCAACCCTGCTGACCGGCGGCATCACCGTCGCACGCCCGGACGGCGGGACGCTGGAGTTCGTTCCTCTCGATGACCCCTACACCACCAACATCTGCTTTGCCGGCGCCGGGCTCGACACCGCGCTTGTAACACTGTCCTGGGGCGGCTGCCTGGTTTCGATGCCGTGGCCGCGTCCCGGCCTCGCGCTGGAGTTCCCGAAGGGGTAGGCGCCCGTGCTTTCGCGAATGGGCGGGACGTTCAGCAGCCGAGCTGGTCCGCGAGTTCATTCATGTCGTTCGCAATGTGGTCGAAGGCATAGCGGGCGGTGAGGTCGCTGGTCTGGCCCGGCCCGTATTCCGTCGGTCGCGGTATGAAGGCGGTTCGGAAGCCGCAGGATGCGGCGGCGGCAAGGTCACCGTTGTGCGCCGCGCACATCAGCACCTGGCCGGGCGCGAGGTCGAGCCAGTCGGCCGCGGTGAGGTAGGTCTCGCGCCGCGGCTTGTACATCCGTGCCGGTTCGGCGCCCAGCACCACGTCCCACGGCAGGCCGGCGTGTTTCGCCATGTTCACCATCATCGAGACGTTGCCGTTCGAAAGCGGGCCGATGATGAACCGCGACTTCAGCCGGTTCAGTCCCGACACGCAGTCCGGCCAAGCGGTGAGCCGGTGCCATGCCCGGTTCAGATGATCGAGTTCCGCCCCAGACAGCCCCCCGATCGCGAACTCGTCGAGCAGGTCGAGCATGTTCTCGTAGTGAAGCACGTCGAGGCGCTGGTAGCCGCGAGTGCCGAGACGGATCGGCTCCATCGAGGGCTGGTACCGGGCGCGCCAGGCCTCGGCGAAGGCAATCCAGTCGACCGTGAACCCCTTCGGGGCCAGGCAAGTCTCCGCCTCGCGGGCAATCCCCCCGCGCCAGTCGACAACGGTTCCGAAGACATCGAACAGGATGGCGCGGATGGGGGTATCGGTCATGGTTCGTCCTCGTCCGGGCGGAAGGCTGGCGGCGGCGCAGTCTTCCTGTTGATGATCTCCCCGGAGCATGCCCCGGGTCCGCCGGCGGCTCCAGGCAGGTCACAGAGCCGCCAGCAGACTATAGGAAGAAAGAAATTTGCGGGACAATCCGGTCATTCGGCGCGGGTGTTGGTCTTGACCGCGGGCGGACGGTCTGCGTAAAGGTGTGCGCGGCACGGGGAGTGTCAGAACCGGGAACGATCGAGGCGTCCCGGACCAGGAGAGGCGGCCAGGGAAAAAGCGGGACCGGTCGGGGGTATCGGGATCGGTGCACGGCCTGGCGCTTCAATCTTCCTTGAAGGAGAAACCAGCATGAGAGGCGTTGCATCGAAGCTCGTTGCGACGGTTGCCGGCGCAGGATTTGCGCTGGGTGCCGTCGCGGCGATGGCGGAGACACCTCAGGCCGGCGGTGAACTGAACATCGTTGTTGGCTCGAAGATCCCGTCATACGACGCACATATCGAATCCACCTTCGGCATGATCCACCCGATCCGGCCGTTCTACAGCACCCTGATCAGGGTCAACCCGGACAATCCGTCCTCGCCGACCGACTTCGTCTGCGACGTCTGCGAGGGGGATGTTCCCGAGGGGACCGACAACGGCACCACCTATACCTTCAAGATCCGGTCCGGCATCACCTTCCACGACGGCAAGCCGCTGACCGCCGCCGACGTCAAGGCGACCTTTGACAAGATCGTGTTCCCGCCCGAGGGCATTGCGTCCAACCGCAAGGCCTATTTCAAGATGGTGGAGTCGATCGAGGCGCCCGACGACACCACCCTGGTGTTCAAGCTGAAGCACCCGAGCGGAACCTTCATTCCGTCGGTCGCGATGCCGTTCAACTTCATCTACTCCAAGGCCGATCTCGACGCCCACGGCCACACCTGGCACCAGACCAACATCAACGGCAGCGGGCCGTTCCGCTTCGTCGAGCACGTGCAGGGCAGCCACGTCAAGGGCGAGCGCAACGACAACTACTACCACGAGGGCAAGCCGTACCTTGACGGCTATACGGCGCTGTCGGCCCCGAAGATGTCGATCCGGTTGCAGGCGATCCGCGGCGGACGTGCCGACATCGAGTTCCGCGGCTTCCCGCCGAAGGCGCGTGACGATCTCGTTGCCGCGCTCGGTGACAAGATCACGGTCCAGGAAAGCGACTGGAACTGCGTGCTGCTGGTCACGCCGAACCACAAGACGAAACCGTTCGATGACCCGCGGGTGCGCAGGGCCATGTCCCTCGCCGTCGATCGTCACGGAGGATCGAAGTACCTGTCGAACATCGCCATCGTGAAGACGGTCGGCGGCATCGTGTTCCCGAACCATCCGCTTGCGACGCCGATCGACGAGCTCAAGGCGAACATCGCCGGGTACAGCGACGACGTCGCGGGCTCGATCGAGCAGGCCAAGGCGCTGCTCGCGGAGGCCGGGCAGTCGGACCTCAAGTTCACCCTGCTCAACCGCGGCGTTGACCAGCCGTACAAGGTGGTGGGGACCTGGCTGATCGGCCAGTGGCGCAAGGCCGGCATGCAGGTGGACCAGGACGTTCGTCCGACCACGCCGTTCTACGCGTCGCTGCGCAAGCAGAAGGACTTCGACGTGTCGATCGACTTCAACTGCCAGTCGATCGTCAATCCGATCGCGGACGTATCGAAGTTCCTGCCCACGGCCGGCAACAACTACGCCAGCTTCGAGGATGCCGAACTCGAGAAGATCTATGACAATCTTCTCCGTACGGCGAATGTCGACGAGCAGAAGATCCTGATCCGTCAGTACGAGAAGCGGGTGCTCAATGATCTGACGTCACAGATGATTACCCTGTGGTGGTACAAGATCAATCCGCACCGTTCCTACGTCAAGGGATGGAAGATTGCGCCGAGCCACTATCTGAACCAGTCGCTCGACAATGTCTGGATCGACAAGGAAGAGAAGAAGCGGCACGGCCTGTAGGGCCTGACCGTCGAACCGATGTGCCGGCCGTTCCGGGTTGCCCGGAACGGCCGGTGACATGTTGGAGACCCGTTCCGACCGTTGTCGGGACCTTTATGCGGTCATCTGTCCCGGGACCATCACGGTATGTACAGCTACATCGTCAAACGCGTGCTGATGCTGTTTCCGACCCTGCTCGGGGCGGCGATTGTGGTGTTCCTGCTGTTGCGGCTGATCCCGGGCGACGTCTGCATGCTCAAGTTCGGCGGCGAGGGCGGATACGTCGATCCCGAGCAGATCAAGATGTGCCAGGAACGGCTCGGGATTTCGGACAGCAAGATCGAACAGTTCGTCGACTACATGATCGGCTTTGCCACCCTGGATCTCGGGGTGTCGATGTGGACCGGCCAGCCGGTCACCGAAGAGATCTGGATCCGGTTCCCGCTCTCGCTGCAAATCGCCATCATGGCCACCCTGACCTCCGTGATTATCGCCATTCCGCTCGGGGTGATCTCGGCGGCGAAACAGAATTCGATGACCGATTACCTGGTCAGGGCCTTCAGTATCGCCGGGATCGCCATGCCGTCGTTCTGGCTCGGAATCCTGATCATCCTCGGCCTGCTGATCGGCACACAGGCCTGGAGCGGCGTTCCCTGGATGCCGCCGGTGCACTACAAGTCGATCTTCGACGATCCGGCGCACAACCTCTCGCAGCTGATCTGGCCGGCCCTGGCCACGGGCTACCGGTATTCGGCGGTGGCGACCCGCATGACCCGATCCGCCATGCTCGAGGTGTTGCGCGAGGACTACGTGCGAACCGCCCGTGCCAAGGGCCTGATCGAGCAGGTGATCATCAACAAGCACGCGCTCAAGAACGCCCTGCTGCCTGTTGTCACCATCATCGGCATCGAGTTCGCCTTCCTGATGGGAGGACTGGTCGTGACCGAGCAGGTGTTCAACCTGAACGGGATTGGCAAGCTGTTCGTCGAATCGGTGACCCAGGCCGACTACACCCTCACCCAGGCGCTGGTGATGCTCGTGGTCTTCATCTTCGTGCTGGTGAATTTCGTCGTCGATCTCATGTACGCGTGGCTCGATCCGCGCATCAGGTACTCATAGGGGAGGGGTGACATGGCCCAGACGGAGATCGCACCGCTCGAAAGCAACACCCTTCCGCGCCAGAAGACGATCTGGGACGCCGCGCTGCGGATGATCAGGCGGCAGCCGCTCGGCAGCGCCGGGCTGCTGGTGATCGTGATCATGATCTTCGGCGCCGTCTTCGCGGACTACGTGGTGCCGTACGATCCGGAAATCGAGAACTTCGAGTACATGCTGATGCCGCCGGGAACCATCGACGAGACGACCGGCGCCACCTTCATCCTCGGGACCGATTCCTTCGGACGGGACATGTTCTCGCGACTCGTGCACGGCGCGCGCACCGCGCTGCTGGTCGGTTTCACGGCGTCCTTCATCGGCGCCTTCGTCGGCCTCGTGCTCGGTGTCGGGAGCGCGTATTTCGGCGGCTATGTCGACCTGATATTCCAGCGGGTGATGGACGTGTTCATGGCGTTCCCGCTGGTCATCATGGCACTCGCCATCGTCGCCATTTTCGGCACCGGGACCGAGAAGGTGATCATTGCGATCACCATCCCGTTCATTCCGCGCTGCGCGCGGGTCGTCAGGTCAAGCGCGCTCGCCCTGCGCGAACTGCCCTACATCGATGCGGCACGGTCGATCGGCTACAGCCATACCAGGATCGTGATGCGGCACATGGTGCCGAATGTCATGGCGCCGTTCCTGATCATGCTGACGGCCTTTGTCGGCCAGGCGATCCTGCTTGAGGCGTCGCTGTCCTACCTCGGGCTCGGGGTCCAGGAACCCACGGCGGCCTGGGGTCTGATGCTGCAGGGCGGGGCCGAGGAGTTTGCCGAGAGCGCGCCCTGGGTCCCGATCTGGCCAGGCGTTGCAATCACGCTCGCCGTGTTCGGCTTCAACCTGTTCGGCGACGCGGTGCGCGATGTTCTCGATCCCAAGCTCAGGGCGCAGAACTGAACCGGCGTCACCACGTGACCGCCCAGGGTCGCGCTGCACACCTGCCAATGCGGGACCACGACAGGCGCGCTCGCCGCACCGCAACACGCCTCGATCGCCGGCACCCTTTCCCTGCCGGGTTGGGCCCGGTCAGGGGTAACGGGGCAGGGGCCATCACACCAGCGGCCGCACCGGTTGCCGATGCCGCTTTCGCACGGTACCCGATCGATGCCAGTGAGTGCCCGGTTGGCAATTCGGGTCCGCTTGCCGGGAAAAGACACGCCGGTCGCCGTGGGCCGGGCGACGATGCGATGCGCAATGGCCAACGGGCATGACTTCGGACGTTCCCCGCCCGGCCACCATCGCCGATGCGGCTGCCATCTCCGCATGCGTGCGGGCCGCGTATCAGCGCCATGTCGAAGCTATCGGCCGCCGGCCGGGGCCGATGCTCGAGGACTACGCGCAGGTGGTCCGGGACCATCGGGCCTATGTCATCGAGGACGATGGCCGCGTTCTCGCCGCGCTGGTCCTGAAGGACACGGACGGCGGCATCCTTCTTGATAACGTCGCGGTACTGCCGTCGAGACAGGGCGAGGGGTTCGGCCGCCTTCTTGTCGAGCACGCCGAATCCGAGGCCCGCCGGCTTGGCCATGACCACCTCGATCTCTACACCCATCGGCAGATGACCGGGAACGTCGCGATGTACGCACGATACGGGTACAAGGAGTTCGATCGTCGCACCGAGCACGGCTTCCTGCGGGTCTACATGCGCAAGCGTCTGTAAACGGAACGGTGCAGGAACAATGAGCTTCGACAGTGGCCTGCAGGCCTGGAAACAGCGATCGAATCACAACCGGATGATCGAGCTTGAGCGGGAGGGTCTGCGTCCGGGTCCGGGTCCGGTCGAGCTGGCGTATTTCGGCGGGTCCGCCTTCCGGATCACCTCGCCCGGCGGCCTCACGGTCATGGTGGACCCCTGGAGAAACCACCCGTCGCGGCGCTGGGACTGGTTCTTCGACGATTTTCCGCCGACCGCCGTCGACGTCGGGATCTCGACCCACGCCCACTTCGACCACGATGCGCTGCACAGGCTCGATGCCCATGTCCTGATCGATCGCCTGATCGGAACCTGGGAGTTCGGTGACGTCCGGATCACCGGGATCCCCGACAAGCACGCGACCGACTCCTCGGCCGCGATCTACGACTTCCGCGAGATCATCCGCCGCTTCGACGGGGTCGACATCACGCCGCCGGACAACCCGCGTTCCTGGGACCATTGCCTGCTGCTGATCGAGACCGGCGGGACCAGGATCCTTGCCTGGGGCGACAACAGGCATGATCCGCCCGAGCGGATCTGGCAGGCACTGAGGGATATCGACGTCGTGCTGCTGCCCGCCGACGACTCGCGCCATGTCATGGGGTTCGAGCATCTCGCCGCGATCATCGCCAGGCTGAAGCCGCGGGTGGTGGTGCCGCACCACTACTACATCGTCGACGTGACCCAGCGGCAGAGCACGCTGCAGCCCGTCGACGGCTGGCTGCGGCTGCAGGGCCCGGCTGTTCGCGAGCTCGGCGAGGCGCGCTGCGTCTATCTCCGCGACGAGCTCGACGCGATCACCGGGACGCGGGTCGACTGTTTCGGATCGCATGTCGCATTTGACCGTGAAGCCTGGCTTGCCGGCGCCATCGGGACTGGAGAGCGGGAATGAAGATCGACACCCAGCTGGGCGACTGCGGGCTTGACCGGGTCGCGGACGAGGCGCGCCGCCTCGAGGCCATCGGGTTCGATGGCCTGTGGACCTTCGAATCGGCGCACGACCCGTTCCTGCAGCTGCTGCTGGCCGCCACTGCAACCACGAGGCTCACCGTGGGGACCAACATCACCGTTGCGCTGGCCCGCAGCCCGTTTGTTCTGGCCCAGACCGCGTGGGACCTGCAGAAGGCCAGTGGCGGGCGGTTCCATCTCGGGGTCGGCACGCAGGTGCGGGCCCATGTCGAGCGACGGTTCTCGATGCCGTTCGACCATCCCGCGGCCAGGATCACCGACTACATCCGGTGTGTCAGGAGCATCTGGAACAGTTTCCAGACCGGTGCCCGCGCGGAGCATGACGGTCCGTTCTACCGTTTCAGCCTGATCACGCCGTTCTTCAGCCCCGGTCCGATTAACTGGCCGGACATCCCGGTCTACCTCGCCGGGGTGAACGCGAGAATGTGCCGGGCCGCGGGCGAGGTCGCTGACGGGTTCCACGTGCACCCGATCCACTCGCCGGCCTACCTGCGGGACGTGGTGATGCCGGCCATCGAGGAGGGCGCGCGCCTGGCCGGCCGATCGCTGGAGGGTTTCGCGCTCTATGCCCCGGTGCTGGCCGTTCACGGCCAGAGCGAGGCGGAACGCACCCGCGTCGAGGCCGATGTGCGCCGCCAGATCGCGTTCTACGGCTCGACCCCGAACTACCGTGCGCTGTTCGAGTACCACGGTCACGGCGACCTGGCCCGCAAGCTCTCGCAACTGATGCGCGCCGGCGATCTCGACGCCATGCCGGCTCTGGTTCCCGACGCCCTGCTGGATGCCTTCGCGATCTCCGGTGACCTTTCCACTCTCGCACGGCAGTTGCGAGAGCGCTACGCCGGTATCCTGGCGCGGGTCAGCCTGTATTTCCCGGTCCCGCCGGACGACCCGGACCGGCGCTGGCAGGACTTCGTCGCCGACTTTCGCGGTTAGCGGTGCCGGGTGGTCGTGCCCCGCACGGCGCCGGCGCACCTGGTCACCCGTATTCTGGCGACTATTCCGGCATCACGTCCTGCTTTGAACCGGATTCGGCACCCGGCTTCATGTGCCGGCCGATCACGGTGTCGACCGCGTCGGCCCGTCGCAACCGGTCTCGGAACCGTCGCAGCCCGATGCGCAAGCCGGACTCCGGCACCGGTGGCGGCCGCGGGTCGGGGTGTCATGCCCGGTCCCGCCGACAGCGCATGAGGTGACCGGCCGGAGCCCGTCGGGCCGTTTCGAGCCGCGGACCGGACCACGGGTTTGCCGGCCACCCGACGAAGCTTGACCCGGAATGTCCGGAACTCCGCGGGACCAGTCCGAGCCGGAGTATTTCACCGGGGCAGGAGCGGCCGGCATCATCCATGCGAATCATGACGGCAAGGCCGTCAAGAACAGCTATGCTGTTTATCGAATGGAGTTCGTGCTGCACTCGGCGGCGCATGCGGAACACGGTGATCGCGTCAGGCCGCTGAACCGAGCGAGCAACGGAGGGGAGGGCGCCATGATCCCGTTGATCGACCTTTCGCAAAGCCGGGAGCGGGTGGCTGACGAACTCGCTCGCACGCTGGAGCATGTCGGTTTCTTCATCGTCGTGAACCACGGTGTTCCAAAGACGCAGATCCAGGGCATGTTCGCCGAGGCTGCGCGTTTCCACGCCCAGCCGGACGAGGCCAAACATGCCGTGCTGATGAACGAGCACAACAACGGCTACATGGCGATGGCGCGCTACAATGTCCGCACCTCGCGGGTGAGCGAGGCTGAAGCCAAGCCGGATATGAACGAGTCCTTTTTCATCAAGCGCGAGCGCGGCCCGGAAGACCCGCTTGCCGGGCGGCGCTTTGCCGGTCCCAACCGATGGCCGGACAGCCTGCCGGGGTTCCGCGAGACGGTGCTTGGCTATTGCGAGACGGTGGACCGGTTGGCGGTCAGTATCCTGCCGGCGCTCTCGCTGTCTCTCGGCCTGCCGCAGGACTGGTTCAACCCCCATTTCACCCGCAGCCAGTTCTCCTTCCGCCTGTCTCATTACCCGCCGGTTGCCCGCGAGCCCGGAAGCTACGGCATCGCGCCCCATACCGATACGAACTTCCTGACCTTCCTCGCCCAGTCGGATGTGCCGGGCCTGCAAATCCGGCCGGAAAACGGCGACTGGGAGGATGTGCCGTTCGTCGAAGACAGCTTCGTCGTCAACACCGGCGACATGCTGCACCGGTGGACCAACGGGCGGTACAAGTCCACACCGCACCGCGCATTACCGCCGGTTGGCCGCCACCGGTACGCCATCCCCTATTTCTTCGGCCCCAATCTCGACGCCGAGATCCGTTGCGTACCGACCTGTACCGGTCCGGACAACCCGCCTCGCTGGCCCGCCGTCATCTACGAAGACCACCTCGCCTGGTGGTACGACTCCAACTACAACGCGGACGATCAGAAAGACCTGGCGGCGGAGTAGGAGACGTCCGATCCGTCGAAGCGGCCTGTCACCGGAACCTGGCGGAAGCTCCGGGGTTCCCGCTCCGGGCCTCCGGGCATGGAACAGGAGCGTGGCCGTCGCGTCTCGCCATGTCGTGCGTAGCGAGCCTGACATGTTCGACTGACAGGTTGTGCAGGAGAAGCCACCGGCGCCCCGTCCCGGAGCGAGAGGAAACGACGATGATGTTCTACGATTTTGCGCTGGCGCCTAGTTCCCAGCGTGTCCGCGTCTATCTGGCCGAGAAGGGGCTGGAACTTCCGACTGAGCAGTTGAATGTGCGCGAGGGCGCCCAGTTCGCCGAGCCGTACTCGACAATGAACCCCTTCCACTGTGTGCCGTTCCTGGTGCTGGATGATGGCGTGGTGATTGCCGAGTCGGTTTCGATCTGCCGCTACCTGGAGGAACTGCACCCGGATCCGCCGCTGTTCGGACGCACGTCAGCAGAGCGTGCCGTTGTCGACATGTGGGGGCGCCGCTTCGAACTGGACGGTTTTCTGCCGCTGCTGCATGCGCTGCGCAACCATGTGCCGAACTTCGCCGGCAGGGTCGTGCCGGGCACGCGCACAGACCTGGCACAGTCGGAGGCCATGGTCGGCCGCGGCAAGGAAATGGCGAAGGTCCTGTTCGACCGTAGCGAACCGCACATGGAGAAGAACGAGTTTGTTGCCGGGCCGGAGTTCACCGTGGCCGACATCACCGCCGTCTTCACGCTCCGCCTTGCCTATGCCCTGGAGATGGATATAGCCGCGTCCTGGCCGGCGACACATGGCTGGTTCCAGAAGGTGACGGCGCGGCCGGCCTTCCAGGTCCGGTAAGCAGGCGCACGGGCAGACCCGTTCGCCTCGTCACTGGCGTCGGACCCGGGGGTGGCACCGGGCCGTCGGTGGAACAGTCCGCTCAATGACGCGCATGGCAGGCGACCCGGACCGCTTCACATGCTTCAGGGAGCGCCACACGTGACATCGCTACCGCGAAAACCACCGGTTCACCGACATGGCGTACCCTGGCGTTCGCCGGAATCGGGCGTGGAATGGCCGCGACGGGAAACCAGTCCCGGTTGGCGGCGGCGCCGGTGAACAGCAGGGAACCGATTCCCTCGGCCTCCGGGTCAGCGGCGGTCAGGACAAGGCACACACCGGGCCCGGAGCGGGCGTCACGGCAGTCGATGCCGGCAACAACAGCCTGCGCATGAGGCTAACGGAGCACCGCGCCCCGGAAACGACCATCTGGATCCACGTCATCGGCATGGCATCCTCCGTCTGTCATGGGGCGAGGATCCCCGGTTCCCGCGCTGAGTTGGTCCACGGCGAACTGCATGCCCATTCTGCCGCGGTTCACGTCCGCCGCAGGAGCCAGCCGAACAGCAGGACGGCGGCGATGGCGCCGGCACACTGCGCGGCGATGAATGCCGGCGCGTGGGCCGGAAGGATGCCGGAGAAGGTGTCCGTCAGGCTGCGGGCAATGGTCACGGCCGGATTGGCGAAAGAGGTCGAGGACGTGTACCAGTACCCGCCTGCAATCGCGAGGCCAACGGCCCAGGGCACGGCGTCCGGACGCCACTTCAGACAGCCAAGGATGGCGGCCACCAGGGAAAACGTGGCCACCAGTTCCCCCGTCCACTGGCCCACGCCCGTGCGCGCCTGCTGCGAGGCAACGAGGAGTGGCTGGTCGAACATGACATGGGCGAGCATGGTGCCGGCCAGGGCACCGGCCACCTGGACGACGACATAGGCCGCCGCCTCGCCCACCGTGATGTCCCGCCTGAGGGTGAACGCCAGTGTCACTGCCGGATTGAAGTGGGCGCCCGAGACGGGTCCATAAATCAGGATCAGGACGACCAGCATGGCCGCCGTGGCCAGCGTGTTCCCCGCAAGCGCGACGCCGACATTGTCCGGTGACAGCGTCTCCGCCATGATGCCCGAACCGACGACGGTCGCCAGAAGAAAGGCCGTACCGACGAACTCGGCAACAAGGCGGCGCGCGGGGTCCTTCATCGGACTGTCCCGTGTACGGCCCGTGGTTGCGTGATGACATTCCGACTACGGATCATCCACCCATGACCGACACCGACCTCTGCTTTCTTGACGCCAGGGAGGCCTTGCGCCTGTTCAGGACCCGCGAACTTTCGCCCGTGGACATTCTCGAGGCGCAGATCGCCCGTGCCGGCGCGGTCGAGGGCCGTGTCAATGCCCTTGCCGCGACCTTCTTCGATGAAGCCCTGGAAGCGGCACGACGGTCGGAAGCGCGCTATGCCGGGAAGGACGGTGGTCCCAGACGGCTTGAGGGTCTGACGCTGGCGGTCAAGGAAGATACGGCTGTCCTCGGCAAGCCCCGGACCTTTGGATCCCTCATCTTCGCCGACAACCTGGCGGATCATACCAATCCCACCGTTGCCAGCCTTGTCGATCAGGGCGCGATCATCCATGCGCTTACCACATGCCCGGAATTCGTCTGGCCCTGGACCTGCACGTCGCGACTGCACGGGGTCACGCGCAATCCATGGAACACGGCGATAACATGCGGCGCCTCGTCCGGTGGCGCTGCCGCCGCCGTCGCCGCCGGGACGACGACGCTTGCCACCGGTTCCGACAGTGCCGGCAGTATCAGGATGCCGGCCGCGATGTGCGGCATCACCGGCTACAAGCCGCCCTACGGCCGCAACCCCGGGAGCCCCGAGGTGGCGATGGATCCCTTTTTTCATATCGGCCCCATGACCCGTTCCAGCGGCGATGCCGCGCTCGCGCAGAACGCTATCGCCAACAGCCCTCACGGGGCAAGGGACCCGGCACATGTTCCGGGTGCCCCCCTGTTGCCCGAGTGTCCGGCTGGCGTGGAGGGGCTGAAAGTGGCCTGGTCGGAGGATCTCGGGGTCCACGCCGTCTCGCACGCGGTGCGGAAGAACACCCGGCAGATCGTCGAATCGGTCCTTGGAGGAGCGGGTGTGGAAGAGATCGAAACTCCGTGGGCCGGGGACCTGCTGCAGGCCTTCCCGGCATGGGGAGGAATGATCTATGCCGATGAATTCACCGATGCCGTGGATCGCCATCCCGAGCTCGTCTGCGACTACACGGTGGCCTTCGCACGGTACAATGAACGCTACACGCCCCGCATGTTCCACGACTGCATGAAGGCAATCGGCGACGCCTGGCTAAAGTTCATGCCCGACCTGGCGCGCCACGATGTCTTCATCTGCCCGACGGTGGGGACCACCGCGATTCCGGCAGACCTGAGGGACTGGGAACAGCCCGTTGAGGTCGACGGTGTCGACCATGACGTCCAGAGCGTCATCATGACCCGGGCATTCAACGCGTTCAGCCGTCTGCCGGTGCTGTCCGTCCCCTCGGGGTTCGACACAAACGGGGTTCCCACCGGTATTCAGATCGTTGGCAAACCGTTCGACGAGGAGGCCGTGTTCCGGGTAGCCCATGCGATCGGATCCACCATGCCGCTCTACAGTGATACCGCAACGAGGCCGCCGCTCGACCGGTAAGGACCAGATTCCGCCCCGCGCCGCGGGGAAGGCCGTCCCGTCGTTCCGGCACATGACGATGTGCCCGTGTGCCGTCTCGCCGTCGCGGGTGCCGGAAATGACACGGGGGCAACGCATGCGAAAGGGGCGCGGGCGGCCGCGAAGTATGACATTGGAACGCATGCCCGCTTCCGCCTCGCGGCCGGTAATGACGTGCCCGAGCCATCCCTGGCGCAGCGCCGGCACGGAATTGACGGGAAGCCACGTGCGGGGATGATGCGGTGGCGCGAACGCATCGTTGGTGCAGCAGACATCGACGATCCTGCAGGCATGCATGACCGCCGCCCGACCGGTGATCGGCGCGACTGTCGAGAGACCGTGGCCCTGAAACCGGAACCCGAAGCCTGTCCTCGCAGGCAATCCGAACCACGGTGTCACGTCACCAACGTCATTCGGGGATAATCCTAGAAGCCCCGGGATTCGTTGCGACTGTTCCACCACGGCAGGTCGGTCCAGGGTCGCAGGTCGATCTCGTTGCTCCACGCCGAGCGGTGCTGGCGGTGGAGATGAAGGTAGGTCTCGGCGATCTGTTCCGGGAGCAGGAGGCCGTCCTTGCCAAGCCCGCGGGCTGCCCGCAGAGCCTGGAACCGTTCCTTCCCGAGGAGCAGTCCGACGGTGTCGGGAGCATCGACCGGACCGTCGATCAGGACGTGGCAGACGTGCACGCCCCGGGATGCGTACTCGGCGCCCAGGGTCTGGCACAACATGCGGCGCCCGGCCATGGCGGCGGCATGGGCATGCTGACCGGGGTTGCCGCGCATGGCTGCGGTCGCCGAGGTGACGATCATCGAGCCCGTGGCGCGTTCCGCCATCGCCGGCAGGACGGCGCGGGCGGTGCGAAACAGCCCGAAGGTCGCCATGCGCCAGCAGCGCTCGAACTGCTTCTCGGTGGTTTCCGTCAGCTCCCGGTTGCCGATCTGCGCGCCGAGATTGTAGATCACCACCTCGATCGGCCCGATGTCGCGCTCGGTTGCGGCGATGCGTTCCTCGATCGCGTCCGGTTCGACGGCATTGAGCAGGAAGCCGGACGCAGTCCCGCCGTTCCCGGTAATCCGGGCGACCAGGGTTTCGAGACCCTCGCGGTTCTGCCGGCGGCACAGGACCGCGTGATAGCCTTCGGCGGCAAATCGTGCGCCCACGGTGCCACCGATCCCGGCGCCGGCACCGATCACCAGACAGACAGGTTTCATGGTCTTGGGTCCTTTCCGGCACGTACCCTCGCGGCAGTCGCCAGGACCACCGGCATGGTCGCCATGACGTGCCACGCGCCCTGTACGACCGTCAACGCCGCTCACGAACAGCGCGCCACTCAGGTACCGGAATCCACCGGAGAAGAACAAGTCGGGGTTCTGGTGCCAGGCCGAGGTTCCGTGGAAGACGGTTGCCATGAACCCGGTCCCGGGAAAGATAGTGAGCTGGCAGCCGATTGCCCCGGAGTCGCTGGCGCAAAGCGACGGTGTGCGGCCCCCCCGAAGACATTGAGCGATATCGGCACGTCGAAAGGGAACAGATGTCCGGCATCTCCTCCTCGCTTTCGGGTGACTCGACGAACAGGACGTCGGCGTCGGCTTCGAAAAAGCACTGGGCCTGGCGCAGCCCCTCGTCAGGGCCGAGACAGGTGCACGGTCGATCCGCGCAACGATCGCGGTCGGAGTATTCCGGCCCGGCACCTTGCTGACCCTGGAGGAATTGCAGCGCCATTGCCGCGCCCGGCTGGCCGGCTTCAAGGTGCCGAAGGAACCCACCTGAGAACCGGACTGCCGCGCGACCCTCCGGCAAGGTCCCGAAACGCCTCTTGCGCGACGACCTGGCCCGCGGATAGGGTAGAAAGCACAATTGGTGTTCTACCCTGGACGATCGCGATGAGCCTCAACATCAAGAATGAGGAAACCTGCCGGCTCGCCGCCGAACTGGCCCGGCTCACCGGCGAGACCAAGACCGGAGCGATAACCGTAGCGCTGCGCGAGTGTCTGGAGCGGGAAAGGCGCGCGCGCGATATCGAGGACCGGCGCCGGGATCTGCGCGCCGCGGCGGAGCGCTGCGCGAAGCTGATGGGTCCCGGTCCTTCGGCAGTCGAGCATGGCGACTTCCTCTATGACGAGCGGGGACTGCCGAGGTGATCGTCGACAGTTCGGCGCTAATTGCGGTTGTAAACCGGGAGAGCGATGCCGAGCGCTATGAGGATGCGATGCTCACTGCCCCTCACCGCCGCATGTCGGTTGCCAATATCCTCGAGACGACCATGGTGGTGGAGAGCCGGGGCGGCGTGGCGGCCGGGCATGAGCTCGATGTTGTTCTGGTGCGCGCCGGGATCGAGCCCGTGCCGGTGACGGTGGAGCAGATGGAAGCCGCGCGGCAGGCTTGGCGGCGCTTCGGCAGGGGTAACCACCCGGCCGCGCTGAATTTGGGCGACTGCTTCGCCTATGCGCTTGCACGCGTTACGAACGAGCCGCTGCTGTTCAAGGGCGACGACTTCTCGCAGACCGACATTTCGGTCGCGTAGGCTTACCAGGTCTCGCCGAAGGGGCGGAGTTCGACCGTGAAGGACCAGGTCGAGCGGTCCTGGTGGGCGACGCGATACATCTCCTCGGCGATGGCCACGGGCTTGGCGAAGAACTCGTCCGGCGCATCGGGCGCGAGGATGGGCCGCGTGCGCGGTGTGTCGATAGCGGCGTCGATGATGAAATAGGCGACATGGATGCCCTGCGGACCGAACTCCCGCGCGATGGCTTCCGCCAGGATACGCTGCGCCGCCTTGGTGGAGGCGAAGAAGCCCCAATGCGCCTTGCCGCGCGTGGCAGAGGTGTTGCCGGTGACGAGCAGCGCACCGCCGCCCGCCTCCAGCATGCCCGGAATCGTCTCGCGGGCGAGATGCAGCAGCGCCGTCGCATTCACCCGGAAATTCCGCTCGAGGTCCTCCGGGTCCTGCTCCAGAAACGGCCCGCGTGTGCTCCTGAGCGCATTGTGCACGACAACCGTCGGCGGGCCCAGTTGCTCGCGCACGGCAGCGACGGTCGCCTTGAGCGCGTCGAGATCGCCGACGTCGCAGGGAAAGGCTGTGGCGTTCTCGATATCGGCCTCGAGTGCGGCCAGTCGCTCCGCGTCGCGGGCGAGCATCGCGGTGCGGTAGCCGCCATCGGCGAAACGCCTGGCGATTTCGGCACCCGTGCCCTTGTCGGGGCCGACGCCGGTGACGAGCGCAACAGGCAGGCTCACGCGCTTTTCCTCTCTTCGGACTGCGTTTCGAGCACATAGCCACCGAGGTCGGCGGCGAAATCGGGCAGGCGGCGCAGACGGTCGAAATGGGCGTGCGCATGGGGGTGATCGCCGGGCCGGTAAATTGGTTCGAGGCCGCACTCCGCCAGCCGATCCTCCATACGCTCCTCGCGGCGGAACTGCGCGAAGTCGCAGACGAAGGCGATGTCGGCGATCGAGAACGGGCCCGCCAGACCTTCTCCGCCGAGCCTCGCGGCATTGTCGATGCCGTCCAGGTAGAAGGCGTAGGCCTCTCTCATGCGGTCCGAGAGTTCCCGCGATGCCTTCCGGGGTACGAGCTCCAGCAGATAGGCCTGCGCCTCGCGCGCGAAGATGAGCCCCGCATCGAGGAAACTGTCGATCCGTGAAGCTTCATGAGGCCCGTCGCCGTAAAGCCCGCCCGCCGCCCGCGCAACGGCGCGCAGGATGCTGTTCGACTCGAACACGCCGGTCGCGCCCTTCGGGTCGAACGCCGCCGGCACCGTGCCGAACGGGTGGGCGGCGAGGAAAGCGTCGGTCTTGTACAGCACGGCAGCGTCGAAGCCCCGCTTGCTCGCGCGCGCATGCGGGCTGTCGGGTGTCTTCTCGGCCTCTTCGAGCGGCCTCGCGTCGAAGTCCCAGAGCCAACCCGGCAGGGCATTCGGGCGGTCGCCAACGACCTCGACCTCGACGCCGAGCAGACGCGCGGCGATCGTCGCCTTCCAGACACGGGGGTTGGGGAGGTAGGAGAAAATCCTGAGCACCGCCATGGCAGACGCTTCCTTCGGCTCGAGTTTCCAAGGCCGCCGGCACTCTGCCACGAATGCCACCGGACCCTCCAGCCGATCGGCTGGTCCTGGTGCCACTTTTGCGACCGGCAGGAAGGGAATGCGCCCTCCGTGCGCGAGCCGGCGGGACGGTCCTGGCCGGCGAAGGTGCTCTGGTGTGCGTCGTCGGCGCTGACGCTGTTCACCATGGGCGCCTGGCGGGGCTGGTCGCCGGTCTCGCCGCCAGGAATCTCCTGTTCCGCCGAGCCCTGCCGCTTCAGGCGAGCGCGGTCTCGAACAGCGACAGCATCCGGCTCCAGGCCCGCTCCGCCTGCGCTTCGTCGTACACTGCGGAATCTGGCGGGCACCAGCCGTGCAGCGTGCCGGCATAGACCTCGATCTCCGCCGGCAGTCCCGCCGCATCGAATGCCGCCCGCAGCGCGGTCTTGGCGTCGGGGTCCTTCGCGTCGTCGTTCTCCGCGATCGCAAACAGATAGTGCGCGCGCATCTTCGCGACGAGCCGGTGAGGGCTGTCGGGCTTGTCGGTCACGAGCCTGCCGCCGTGGAACGAGGCGCCGGCGCCGATCCTGTCGGGGAACGCCGCCGCGGTACGCATGGTCATGGAGCCGCCCATGCAATATCCCGTTGTCCCCATCTTGCGGTCGCGCGCCACCGCGTCCCGGCTGTCGAGGAAGCCGACGAAGGCCGTCGCGTCCGTCACCGTCCTCTCGGGGGTCAGGGAGCGCATCAGGGGAAAGACCTTGTTGCGCACCGCCTCGTCCCGGAATGAGGCGCCCTCCGGCACGACCGGCGCCGGCTCGGTGCGGTAGTAGGGATTGACGACGAGCACCGCATAGCCCGATTCGGCCAGGCGTCGCGCCATCTGCTCGAAGGCAGGCCTGAGGCCGAGCGCATCCGGCCAGATCAGCACACCCGGATGGGCACCGCTCGACGGATGCACGAAATGGCAGTCCGCCGTGCCGTCGGGCGTCTGCACCTCGACATTCCCGGCCGTCACCTCAAGCGCGGCCGCGGCCCTCGGCAGGAGCATGGCAACTCCCGCACCGGCCGAAAGCGCCCCGACTTCGCGCCGGGTCAGCCCACCCGGACGGCGCAGCCGGTCTTCTGCGTCACGGATCGTTCTCTCGTCGCACATGGGTTGCCTCCAGTCTTGTTACGGTTCGCGTTGCGATTCGACGCCGTTGCCCTCCGGGACGGGTTGGGCTGTCGGCGAGGGCTCGTCCCCGCGGACCAGGTCCTCGACGCAGCGTTCCAGCAGAAACACATGCTGATCGTCGATCTCCAGGCGCCGCAATTCGTCCGCGAGCCTTCGCAGATAGTCGATGTTGGTGCCGCTCGGGCCCGCCGAGCGGGCAATGAGCGCGGCCATTTCGGGTAACGGCGCCGGGCCCAGATAAGCGTGGTTTCCGACCGGCGCGACATAGAGCACGCCGTCAGCCGCCGTGCCGTCGCGGAACTCGAGCCGAACATCCTCGCGCCGGTAGCCGTTCTTCTCGCGGTGGTCCAGGTCCGCCCAGGTCTTCTGCAACTGAAGCCCGTCGACGAAATAAGCCACGCCCTCGCAGGATGCGTCCGCATCCGGGATGAGCGTCGCCACCCGGCCGGGCGCGTGCGGCACGCCGCGATGGTCGTGTGAGCCCTGCCAGAAACGACGCTTCCAGCCGCGTACCCGGGCAATCCGCGATTCGAGGAACGGGATGTCCGGCCGCCATATGAGCGAGGCGTAGCCGAACACCCAGGCGCCGTCTGCCCGCCGGTTCATGCGCACCGCTCGACATGCTCAAGAATGATGCGGGTGGTGAACTCCGGGTCGCCCTCCGGAACGAAAGCGCCGCTCTCCCCCGCGATCAGCTTCCGGACGTCGGTCGCCACGCGACTCATTGATGCCTCGACCTCGCCGGCCTGTCCGGAGCCCTTCGTCCGTCCGCCGGCGATGGCATGCGCAGGGGTGGACAGCCGGAGCCCGCTGGCAGGCAGCGCCTGATTGTCGGTCGCTTCCCGTGGCAGGTTGCGGTGGAATGCGAAGTCGGCGCGAAGCGCCTCGGGGTCGGTGAAGGTATCGAGATAGTGTTCCATGGTCTTGGCGTCTGTGGTGTCCGGGCGTGCGGCACAGGTTCGGCAGAAACAGTCGTGATCGGTGCGCTCCCGCCCGCCGACCAGTGCCTCGGGCAGTTCCGACGTGCGGTGGATCAAATGATACCAGCGCCGCCCGCCTTGCGAAAACTCTACGCCGTCGCCGGGGACCATCACATCGATGACGGTGAGGCTCAGCACCAAATGCGGTGCCGCGCGGCGAGCGCGAATGCGGTCGGGCCGCCCCGGTCATGGCCGACAAGGTGTCAGCGTCCGGGGCCAGGATGCCCAGAGAGCAGCCGGACAATGTCCTCCGCAACCGCTCGGCCGTGGAGTGGGGATGACGGCGCCGCCCGGAAATCGATCTTGCCTTCGGTGACGGTGCGGCACTTTGCCAGCCTGAGTCGAGGTACGCTTATCCTTCAGCCTCTCCCCGCCCAATACCGTCGCGGGCGGCTGTGGCGGCCGGCATCAGATAGGCCACGAGCGCACCGACGACACCATCGAGCGGGCCGGGATCAATCCCCAGACCGCGCTTGAAGCTCTCCCATTGCTGGCGCTTTTCAGGGTCGCCCGCAAACGCCGCGGACAACCCATCGGGAACTTCCTCTGGTATCACCGTGCCCCGCCGTTCAAAGGTTGCTGATATTGCCCGAGCAAGATGCGAATGATCGATGTCGAGAGCCTCGCCGATGATCCACAGGTCGTAGTAGTCTTTCATCCGGCTGTTGGCCATTCCCAGATCCACCATGGCCTGGAATTTCTCCGCAACCACCGTCTCCCGTGCGTAGCCACGCAAGCGTGGCGCCGGCATGTCGAGCAGGACCGGATAGTCGAGCCATTCCGCAGGTGGGTCGGTCACATCGCCGAAACCGACATCGACGTTGACGGTGATACGAGCGCCCGCGATGTCTGCGGTCGCCCGTATGCGGAGCCCGCCATATCTGTTCTCCTCGCGAGTACGGCTGAGCCTCGCTGCACCGGCATCGAACACAATCCCGTCCGGCTGTTCCTGGCCGAGCACCTCCCTGAAGATGTCCAGGACAGCGCCCGGCGCCGGATCGCCGTAACCCAGGAGATCGAGATCGCGCGTGCCGCGAAACGGCTCATCGAACCACGTCATCAGCAACATGGCACCTTTCAGAACGAAGCGGTCGGAGTGTCGGGATTGCGCGAGACGATAGAGCAGGCGTTCGATGGCGTAATGTGTGAGGACCCGATCGAAATTCTGGCCCTTCTCCTTGCTGATCCTGAGGAGACGGGCCCGAACCGAGGCCTCGATGTTCCTGACCTTCCTAGGCATTGGCGGTGAGCGCCTCGAGATACGGGCGGATGACCGTGGCAACGCCACCGCGCTCGGCGTGCCGGGCAAGTTCGGCGGGGCTGGCCTTTCGCTGCCGGAGCGCCTCCTGCAGCCCCTCCAGTGCGACCGCCTGCCCGACCTTTCGCCGATGCCGGAAACAGTCAGCAATCGTCTTGGCGACGCCGAAGACCTTCACGGGAACATGCTCGATGTGCACGGTGAGGACATCGTCGGTAAGAAGCGAGTCCGTGAACCGCACGATCCGTATCTCCGGTCTTGCCTGCTTCGGCATCCAGTCCCTGGTGCCGATCGCCATCCAGACCGCGCGTGGAAGCTGGTCAGTCAGTTCGTGGTAGGCAAGCGCCGATACCAGGCAGACGACGCCCCTGGGAACGCGTTTGGCGGCCTCGGCCAGGTTGTGATGTGCTTCGAGAGGCGCATCGGGCAGTTGATAGAGCCCGCGCGCCAGGCGGATGACGTCACCGGCACACACCATTCTGCTGACCGTGGCTGCGGTGATCCCGTTTGCCTTGAACTCCGACAGGCGCATCATCCCCTGAGATCGCAGGAGCCCTATCGCCTGTTCACGTTGAGTGCCCGATTTCACCATTGATACTATATCTATGAAGTGTAGAGACAAATTCAAAGCTTTTGTATCATGAAATTCGGGTCGGGTAAAGTACGGGTTATCCAGCAAGTCGGGTTGAGCGAAGCGGGGCCAGGGACATGTCGGGTAGATGGAGCCGGATCGGAGTGCCGCACAGCGGCTGGGCCTGCGCATCGGTCGACAGGGCGGCACACGACTGCCGATACAACATCTTGTGCCGCCGCATCCGGGAGGATGAGTCCCCTTCCTAATCCGGCACTCTCAGCATCCGGAATAGTCCATCCCGGCCGTCACGGATCAGAGTCTTGCTATTCTCTAGCCAATCATCGAGTTGATCCTCAACATGCGGTGGTATCGGATCGAGATCGTTGAGGAACTCCCGGCTGCGGTTCCACATACGGACCGGCTCCGTCTTGATCTGGTTCAAGACATCGTCACGTGTCGGAACCTCCATGCCGCAAACCTCTAGTTCATTTTCGGCAAGTGCTTCGGACGGGGCGATTTCTTGCTGGATTAGGTTTATGTCCTGGATCGTCTTGCAGAAACTCCGGACTTCCAACGCTGTGACACCCACCACGACGGCGGTACCCAGATAGGGAAAGGCCTTGGCCGGTGCGGTGGCGACAGCCCTTGTCGCAGCGACGGCCGAACGAGCCACCGTCCTCTTCACGGCAGCACGGGTTACCGTGCGCAATCGAGCCGCCCGGCCTTTCAGCCGGCTGTTTGCCTGTTGGACCTTGGCCATGCGTGTCTGCAATTTTCGGTTTCGGTCAACCAGTTGGCGGTTTTCTCGCTCAGATCGTCGGACACCTTGAGTTGTTTGCTTGTGGCTGTCTCAAGTCCGGTAACCCGCGCCAGGACTTCGTCGACAACGTTGTAGAGCACGCTGCCCACAAAGAGTGCAGCGTTCGCCGAGACACCACGAGTAACAGGACCACTGCCATCGCTCGGGTCGTTTTCAGAACTCGCCATACACGGCGCGATGGACCATCGGACCGTATCCGGTTGTCTTCCTTGCCTGATGATGGGTCACGTATCATCGTTTGTGTTTCCTTGTGCCGGCATTTTCCGATGGGAGAGGGTTTGCGCGGACCGGCCCCTGAAGTGCCGCACGCTTGTCTGTTTTCTGCAGGAGTGGCGTCGTGTCGGTGGAGGCGCAAACGTCCGCCCACCGGTGTGTCTCCCAGATCTTCCGGATACCTGTGGAGCGCCGAACAGTGCCGACCGACGGTGTGACGTCGGCGCGGTCTGCAGGGACGGAACGACGAAGGCAAGGCCCCGCGGTCGCGAGGCTATTCCGCGGACGCGTGCTTCAGTGACAGTGTCGGGATTGTGCCGGGATGTCAGGCCGGGTCCGTCAGCATGTCGTGGGCGCGTTCGCGCAGGTGGTCGGGGATACGCGAGGGCCGGCGGGCGTCGAGGTCGAGATGGACGCCGAACTGGCTGAGGTCGGCGATGCGTTCGCCGGTCCGCGCATTGGTCATGCGGTGGCAGAAACGCATCGAGGAACCGCCGAGATGAGCGAGGCAGGAATCGATGTCGACCGGGTCGCCCGGGCGCGCAAGCGTGCCCACCTCGAGCTGGAATTCGAAGGTCGAAAGCCCGATGCGCTCACGGGTGAGGTAGTCCGGGGTGAGGCCGAAGGTGGCCATGACCTGGGTATTGGCCGAGGAGAAGTTCTGGATCAGGCACTCGAACGACATCACGCCGGTCCAGTCGGCCTCGTCCATCCTGATCACCGTCATCGCCGAGCGCATCCAGCGGGCCTCAGGGCCGGGCGCCGGCCGGTCTTCCCAGGTGCCGCCGTCCCAGGGGAGCGTGGGACCATCGAGGGTGACGCCATCGAGATACTGGAGCATCTCGGTGCACACGGCGCCGTCATCGACATTCACGACGCGGTGCCCGAGCACCGGCTGGTCGCCGGCCTCTACCAGGCCGGTCTCGACCCGGAACACGTCGCGGACCCTGAGTTCCGCCTTGTACAGCGTCAGTGCCGCGGTGGTCCGGGCACGGGCGGGATCGACACCCTGCTGGTGCAGGTAGCGCCATGAGGCGGACTGGAACTTCTGGTAGTACCGGGACACCGTGAAGTGTTCCGTCGAATCGACCTCCCACGGCCAGATGTCGCCCAGGAAGGTCTGCGAATATCCGCTCACCGTACGTCTCCCTCTACTCGTCGCTCTCGGCGTGCCGTTGCTCGAACGCCCACACCTCCTCGAAACCCAGTGCGCGGGACAGGGTCATGAAGTCCTCCAGCGGCACCTCCGCCTCCACCGAGGCCCCGGTCCGCTTCAGCGTGGCGTAGACCGAGTTCAGCGCGTGGGCCATCGCCATGAACCCGGTGCCGGGAAAGATGGCGAGCTGGTAGCCGATCTCCGCGTAGTCGCTGGCCGGCAGCACCGGTGTGCGGCCGCCTTCGACCACATTGACCAGCATCGGCACGTCGAAGCGGGAACAGATGACGCGCATCTCCTCCTCGCTCTCGGGTGACTCGACGAACAGGATGTCGGCGCCGGCATCGAGGTAGCACTGGGCCCGGCGCAGCGCCTCGTCGAGGCCGAGGCTGGTACGCGCGTCGGTCCGCGCAATGATCGCGAAGTCGCTGCTGGTGCGCGTTTCGGCCGCGACCCGGATCTTGCGCGCCATGTCTTCAGCGGGGATGACCCGCCGTCCCGGGGTGTGGCCGCACTTCTTCGGAAACTCCTGGTCCTCGATCTGGATCCCGGCCGCTCCCGCGGCCTCGTAGCCGCGTACCGTGTGTTCGACATTGAGCAGGCCGCCGTAGCCGGTATCGGCGTCGGCGATGAACGGGGTCGACAGGATCGAGGCCATCATGCGGACCCGGCCGACCATGTCGGTGTAGCTGGCCAGCCCGGCATCGGGCAGGCCAAGATACGAGGCGACGGTTCCGTAACCGGTCATGTACAGCAGGTCGAACCCGGCCCGGTCGGCGAGGCGGGCCGAGATGCCGTCGAAGATCCCCGGCGCCGTCACCAGGTGTCCGGGGCGAAACAGGCTGCCGATGCCGGCCATGGTGAAGCTCCCTGCAGGTGATGCGGGTCTGTCCGGGCGAGGGGGCCGTGGTCAGGCCCCGGTGTCTTCCGCGGTGGAATGGTTGCGCGCGACCAGGAACAGCGCGACGGCGAAGACCACGGCCACCACCGGTGCGCTGAACACCTTGTAGCTCACCCAGGTATCGGTATCGAACAGCCGCCAGACGATCTCGTTCAGGATCGCGAGGACGACGAATACCGAGATCCAGATCCAGGTAACCAGGTACCAGCCGCGCTCGCTGAGCTTGAGGACATGGCCGAGGAGGATGCGCGGCAGGTTCAGGCGCAGCAGCAGACCGACAAGCAGCGCCAGCGCGAACAGGGAATTGACCAGGGTGGGCTTGATCTTGATGAACAGCTCGTCGTCGAACAGCAGGGTCAGCCCGCCGAACACCAGCACGAAGGCACAGGTGACCGCCGGCATCGGCGGAACCCTGCGCTCGAGGCTGTAGGAGGCAGCGATCGCGACAACCGTCGCGACCATGAGTGCCGCCGTCGCGGTCATGATGCCATGCAGCCAGTTGGCCGCGAAGAACACCGCAAGCGGCCCGAGGTCGATCGCGGTCCGCAGGCCCTGCGACGGTGGCGCGCGCCTCGTCATGACACGGGCTCGGCGCGCCGGCTCACCATCAGGGCCGCCCGCCTGATCAGGTCCGCGGTGGCGTCGGGGCCGCGGACCTCCTCGCTGAGGGTCCGTCGCCACGACCGCGCGCCCGGCAGGCCCTGGAACAGCCCGGTCAGGTGCCGGGCGATGGCCTTCAGCGGGGTGCCCTCCGCCATTCGCCGCTCGGCGTACCGGCTCATCGCGTCCGCCACCTCCCAGCGGTTGGGAACCGGTGCCGAGGGATGGAAGAGCAGGCGATCGACATCGGCGAGAACCCAGGGCGTGCGGTATGCCGCCCGGCCCATCATCACCCCGTCAACCAGCCCGAGGTGTCCGGCCGCGTCCCCCAGCGTGGCGAGCCCGCCGTTGAGCACGATCACGAGGTCCGGCCGGCGTTGCTTCATCGCGTGCACCAGCGGGTAGTCGAGGGGAGGAACGCTCCGGTTCTCGGCCGGGGACAGTCCCGAAAGCCACGCCTTGCGGGCATGGATGATGAAGACCGCGCAGCCCGCGGCGGCCACGGTGTCGATGAACCCCGGCAGTGCCTCGTGCGGATGCTGGTCGTCGACGCCGATCCGGCACTTGACGGTCACCGGGACGCTGACCGCGCGCCGCATGGCGTCGATGCAGTCGGCTACCCGGTCCGGGTCGCGCATCAGGCAGGCGCCGAAGGTCCCGGACTGGACCCGGTCGCTCGGACACCCGACATTCAGGTTGATTTCGTCGTACTCCCAGTCCTCGGCGATGCGCGCACAGTCCGCCAGCGCCGTTGGATCCGATCCCCCGACCTGCACCGCCAGCGGATGTTCCGATGCGTCGAAGTCCAGCAGCCGGCGCCGGTCGCCGTGCAGGATGGCGCCGGTGGTGATCATCTGGGTGTAGAGCCGCGCCGAACGCGAGATCCGTCGCAGGAAGTACCGGTCGTGCCGGTCCGTCCAGTCCATCATCGGCGCGACGCAGAACCGGTAGGGCGAGGCGGGATCGATCATGGCGCGCAACCTAGGCGAAACCGTCGCCGGATTGAAGGGGCAGCGGCGCGAGACGGGGACTTGATTCGATAGACAGAACAGACAGATACTATAGCAGACCATGACCCTTGGAGAAATGTCGTGGCTGCGAAAGCCCCAAGCGTGCAGATCGAATTGTCCCATACGCTTGAACGCGTTGCCCAACAGTTTGACGAAAAGCGTGCCCAGGTGCTGGCATCGCACGCCGATCTCGTCCATTGGGCTCTCAGCGCCGCGGCCGAACCCTTTATGGCCAACCCCGACGCACCGGACCCGGGACATCTGGAGCACATCCAAGTCGTCTCTGTCCTCTTGCCCAGTTCGCCCGGCAGTCCACCTCTGACAATCGCATTAAACCCGCTGGCGCCGCCTTCTGATGGCCTAACGCTCCAACTCTCCGCACTGCCTGTCGCACTTACACCCCGTGAAGTGGAAGTCCTCGCACGCCATCCCCCCGACCTCCAATCGGCTCTCAAAGCCGCTGCCGCCTCGCTTATCCAAAAAACCCAACCGGACACCGAGTTCGCTCCCGCACTCTCCGTCACTGAAGTTGTTGGAGATCCCCACGTGCGCCTGGTCCCGGCCGCTGAAGCCCGCCGGCGCATGCAGGAGCGGGCCGGGACAGCAGTTTTGGAAGAGCTACTGAGTTCGGACGAAATCGCCATGCGTCTCGGTCTGAAGACCCGGCAATCGGTCCATGACTGGATGAGGAAAGGGCGGCTTCTCGGCTGGCAGGGCGCCAAGCGCGGATATGTTTTTCCGGCTGGCCAGCTCGACGACCGTAACCGGCCGCTCGACGGCCTGCAGCACATAGGACAGCTGTTCGGCGATGCCTATGCGGCCTGGGCCTGGATGACCACGCCGAAAACTGCACTTGATGGTGAAACTCCCCACGCGCTGCTCGTCCGCGGCGATCTTGACCGCGCAGTGGAGATTGCAGAAGGAGATCTTCAGGGCGATTTCGCGTGACGCGTGGCTACCGGCCGGAACTCCTCCGATCCGGATTGTCGAATTTCCATCTACTCTCAGCTTACAGGATCATCGATCGACGCCACAGCACCATACCGCTCGGGGCGATCCCGACGCGCAGCCGCTTCAGCGATCCCGATCGGCATTATTCCGTCCTCTACGCAGCAGGGACGATACGCTGCGCAGTCTGGGAAGTCCTCGTCCGGAACCGATTTGCGCGGCGTGGTGCCCGCCCTCCTGCCCCGTGCGGATGTCGAAGCCCGTGTCGTCGTGTCCATCATTTCCAGCCGCCATCTTTCGCTGATCGATCTCAGGAACGACGGGGCAGTCCGCATCGGAGCTCCGCCGGCAGTCGCTCATGACGGTAACCACGCCGCCGGACGCGCACTTTCCCGCGCCGTTCACGCTCTCGTACCGGAGGCAGACGGCTTCATCTTCAAATCGCGCTTTACCGGCCATGATTGCTTCGCTGTATTCGAGAGGGCGTTCCACAAGTTGCTCGCGATCGACGTGCGATCTCTCACGATGCACGCGGATTTCCTCGACGCTCTGGACGACTACGACATCCGGCTTACGGCGCCGCCCGGCAAACTCGCCTGACAGCCTCTGCGGCCGTTCTTTCGTGCACGCCTGGTAATGGGTGGAGACGGGACAGACGCGGCGAGTCAATCTGGCATCTCTCTTCATGTGTCAGGTGGTGGTAGCTCGACAGCATGACAGTCTCCCGGCTTCAACACTGGGACTGTCGCCGCTAACTGACCTTCACGCAACATAATGTGCGCAGGACACAGCTTCCCACCAGTTGTGGAGTTGCACTTCAGAGTGGCACGGGGGAGTCCTCGCGAACTCCCGCCGCAATGTAGCCGCCGTCGACGAACAGGATGTGGCCGGTGACGTATCGCGCCTCCTCCCCGGCCAGGAACGTGGCGGCATCGGCCATTTCCTCCGGCGTGCCGTAGCGGCCCGCCGGGATCATCCGGCAGTAGTTCGACCGGGTGGCCTCGGTGTGGTGGATGCGCGTGAGCTCGGTTTCAACCGGCCCCGGCGCCAGCGCGTTGACGGTGATCCCCAGTGGCGCCAGTTCGTGCGCCGCATGCCGGGTCAGGTGGATCACGCCGGCCTTCGAGGTGCCGTAGGAGGTGCGGCCCACACCCGCGCGTTCGCCCGAGATCGAGGCCACGTTCACGATGCGCCCGTATCGCTGCGTGGCCATCACCCGTGCCGCCGCCTGGGAAATCCATAGTGTTCCGTGCAGGTTGACCCGGAGTACGTGATCAAACTCCTCCGCGGTCACGTCGAGAAAGTTGGTGGAGGCGGCAATGCCGGCGGCATTGACCGCGATGTCGAGTCGCCCGTGCCGGCGAACCGTTTCCTCGACCAGCCAGCGCGCGGCCCCGGGGTCGCCGACGTCGGCCCCGATCGCGTCGTCCCCCAGCGATGAGGTGTCGAGGTCGCTCGGCACCACAGTCGCTCCCTCGGCCCTGAACCGGGTTGCAATCGCCGCCCCGATCCCGCCAGCCGCGCCGGTGACCACCGCGATCCGCCCATCAAGCCGCATGTTCCCGCTCCTCCTGTCCTCTCCGGGGCGAGTGTCACGCGAACCGGGCCGCCCGGGCAACCCGCCCTGTCAGTCCCGGTGCCGCAGCAGGGCCGAGGCGGGAAGGGCCGCGACACACAGGACCGCCATCACCCAGAACGCGTCGGCGCCGATCCGGTCGAACAGCATGCCCGCGACCGGCATCATGCAGCCCCCGATGACCCCGCCGACCAGCGCGTAGTACAGCGCCTGACCGGTGGCCGCGCGGGCGGGCGGGACCACGCGGGCGAGGAAGGTCATGGCGCCGAGATGGGCCGCGGCGAAGGTCGCGGCGTGCAGCAGCTGGGCGGCGAAAATGACGGGGACCGTGTCCGCGACCGCCAGCAGCGGCCAGCGGATCACGCCGGCGAGTGCCGCCAGCGCCAGCAGGTGGTGCGCGCCCAGCCGCATCCTGCCCATGACCGCGAACAGGACGATCTCGGCAAGCACGCCGGCGGTCCAGAACAGGCCGATGGTGAATTCGCTGATCCCGATCGAGCGCCAGTGCAGCGAGGCGAAGCCGTAGAGCACGGTGTGACTGGCCTGGATCAGACCCGCCACCAGGACCAGCACCGCGAGCCGGCGGGCGAGCTGCACCCACTCGCGGCGTTCCGGCCGCTTGGTTCCCGGTAATTGTGCCCGTTCCGGTGCACACCAGCAGCCGAGTGCCACCAGTCCGCTTGCAACCGCCATCATCCAGACCACGGACTCCGCCTGCCAGATCCCGAGGACCCAGCCCACCCCCAAGGTCGCGCAGATGAAGCTGACCGAACCCCACAGCCGCATGCGGCCGTAGTCGTAGCCGGACCTGGCGGCGTGCGACAGGGCAACACTCTCCATGACCGGGAGAATCGGGTGCTTGCAGGCGGCGATGGCGGCACTGACCACGAGGATCGGCCAGAAACCGTCTACTCCGGTGAGCGCGAGGTAGCCGGCCGCGGCAAGAATACCGAGCAGGGCGGTGGGAAGGCGGGTCCGGCCGGTCCGGTCGACGAGGCGCGCCATCAGCGGTTCCGCGGCGACCTTGATCCAGAAGGCCGCGGCAAGGACCAGGCCGATCTGGGCCGCGTCGAGGCCGCGGGCGTCGAGCCAGAGCGGCCAGAACGGCAGCAGGATACCGATGGCAAGGAAGTAGGCGGCGTAGACCGCCGACAGGCGCCAGAAACCGGAGCGCCGCTCCATGCGGCGGGTCAGAAGTCGATGTCGGCGTAATGGGGAGGCGGCCGCTGCCCGGGTATGACATCACCCAGCAGCGACTGGAAACTCGGTCGCGACTTGACGCGGGAATACCAGTTCTTGGCGTCGAGGTGATCGTGCCACGGCACATCACCGAGGTAATCGAGACACGACAGGTGGGCGGCTGCCGAGATGTCGGCGAGCGAGAACTGGTTGCCGCCAAGCCAGTTCCGCTCCTCGGCCAGCAGGTTGATGTAGGACAGGTGCAGGTCGATGTTGGTGTATCCGGTCCGGATCCTCGCACTGTCGGGCTCGGTCCGGCCGGTGAGGTGGCGACTGAGCTTCTCTCCGACCAGCCGGCTCGTGACCTCTTCATGGAACTTGCAATCGAACCAGGCGCACAGGCGCCTGATCTCGGCACGCGCCGCCGGGTGCGAGGGCAGCAGCGGTACCGAGGTCAGGGTCTCTTCAAGGTACTCGGCAATGACCTGGGAGGGAGAGAGCGCCAGTTTGCCCGGTTCGTGCAGGACCGGCACCTCGCCCGCCGGATTGATGTGCAGGAACTCCTGTCGCTTGAGCCACGGCTGCTCGGTGACCAGTTCGGCCTCGATCTGTTTTTCCGCGAGGATGATCCGGACCTTGCGGCTGAACGGGTCGAAGGGAAGGTGATACAGGATCGGCATTGGCACAATCGCACCAGGCAGGTCGCAACCGGCCGAAACAATATCAGCAGCGACCGGGTGCTGTCACACGCCGTTCCCGCCGGTCGTCAGATCGGAATGACCAGCAGGACGTCGATGCGGCGCGACTCGAGCACCACCGTGCGCGAGCGAAGCAGCGGCCGCTCGCGTCCCGTCACGATCTCGTCCTGGTACCGGCCGGCGGCAAACAGGATCGACTCGCCATTCTGCATGGTGCGGATGACGGAAAAGTTGGTGCGTGCGGCCACCAGGTCCGGGGCCACGAGACGCAGCCTCGATGGTCCCAGCAGGTGGCAGTAGGTGTGCGGCTCGAAGATGTTGGCGGTCCGCAACGCCTTGATCCGGTCCTCGAGCATGCCGCGGCTGGCGCAGGCCATGATGCCGATCGGCATGCCGGCCTCCTCGCTCTCCCGGGTGGTGATGCGGTAGGTCGCCTGCTCGGTGAAGAACTGTGCCCAGGCCTCGAGCCGGTCGTCATCGATCGCGTGCGCGACATCGAGCAGGAAGTCGCAGATCCGCGCGCGCAGCGCCGGGTCGACCGGCAGTTCCTCCCGGTCCGGATTATCCTGCTCAGCCAAGACCCATGATCTCCCTGTACCCCTGCCAGAAACCGCGGATCGCCACCTCTGTGGCGCGCGATCCCTCGCTCGACTCGACCGTGGTCCCTCCCATCTCCATGAATGCCCTGTCACCGGGCGTGCTGCCGCGGGTTCCGCGTTGCACGAACTCGTTGATGCAACCGTCCTCGAGGCTGACCAGGCCGGCAGCCCCGGTGAGATTGGCCTGCATGACCCGCATCTGCTGCTCGTCGTCCTCGTCGTCCGCATAGCCGAGGTACATCCAGAACAGTTCGGTCCGGTCCACGCCGCGCGGGGTGAACCAGCGCACCGCGAGCGAGTTCAGGGTGAACTGGATGGTGAGCGTCGGGAACAGCGCCTGGATCGCGTGGGTGATGCCGTCGTCGAACTCCTCCCAGGTCTCCAGCAGTTCGGGACCGTTGAGCCGCGACTCGTAGTTGGCCGAGTGCACCTCGGCGGCAGTGTATTCCTCCGCCGCCTCGAAGGTGGCGCGCCGGGCGAATGACAGGTGGTGCCAGGGTTGCGGCGCGTCGGCGATGCGGATGCCGCCGTCCATGTCGAGCCGGTTGATCCTGAAAGTGGTGTAGAAGGTATGGAGCAGCGTGGCGTGGTAGGAATCGCGCACGTTCTCGGCGTAGAGCTTCCAGTTGTTGTGGATCATCTGGCTGTGATAGCCGAGCAACCGCAGCGGCCGCGACAGGTTGCGCTGCAGGATGCGGCACATCGCCGGGCCGAAGAAGGTCTCGACGTCGGGCGTGTCCGCGTGGAAGGTCCCGAAGACGATACCGGCGTAGACCTCGGTGCGAATCGGCTGCAGCCGGTGGTCGCTGGTCCGGAATGTCTTCGGCATTCCGCCCTTGCCCTTCAGCCCGTCACGGAACGCCAGCCCCATGAGCCGGCCCTCCAGGTCGTAGGTCCAGGAGTGGTAGACGCAGGACAGCGTCTTCGCGTTGCCGCGCTCCTTGTGACAGACCAGCGCGCCCTTGTGGGCACAGCGGTTGACCATCGCATGGATGTCACCTGTCCGGTTGCGGGTCACGATGATGGGGGTCTCGCCCACGAACCCGGTGCGGTAGTCCCCGGGATTGGCGACCTCGAGTTCGAGGCACAGGAAGTGCCAGACCGGACCGCGGAAGATACGCTCCTGCTCCATCGCGTAGATCTGAGGGTCGGAAAACAGCTGGTACGGAACCCGGCTCACCCCTTCCTCGGGCCAGGAAATCGGCGCCGTTCCGGCGCTCGTCTGTGCTGTGTCGGTCGACATCGCGATCCTTCCGGGCTATCCGTGTCGCAAGCCCCGATCAGACCCCAAAGCCGTGGCGCGATCAAGTCGCAGGCTCCCGGGCAATCACGTGGCTGATGCCTGTGGAACGGCCGGGCCTCCGGCACCGGGAACCGGACTGGCGGCGGCTTGACAGGCCGCCTGGAAGGCGAACCAATGTGGCGCGGCTTGGCGGGGCGCGGTGCGCCTGTCCCCATGCCGGGTGCCGGAGAGGTCAACGAGCGAGCCCATGGAACTGAAACAGCGCGTGATCCGGGACGTGACCGTCGCGTTCCTCGAGGAGGGAAGGGGCAGGCCGCTGGTCTACCTGCACGGCGGTTTCGGGCTGGCGGGTCACGAAGCCTTCATCGGGCACCTGGCCGAACGCTTCCGGGTGATCGCCCCGGATCTGCCGGGATTCGGCGCGACGGAGCTTCCCCGCAGCTGGAACGTGGTGGACGACCTTGCCTGTTTCGGGCTCGACCTGCTGGCGGAGTTCGGCCTTGATGACGCCCTGTTGGCCGGCTCGTGTCTCGGCGGCTGGGTTGCCGCCGAGATGGCGGTGCGCTCGACGGGGCGGATCCGCGGACTGGTGCTGATCGACGCGACGGGACTGAAGTTCGGTGATCACCTGACCCGCGAGATCGCCGACATCCACGCGATGGGCGAAGCGGAACAGGCCGAAACCCTCTACGCCGATCCGTCCCGGGCACGCCGCGACACCACCGCGATGAACGACCAGGAACTCGCGGCGCTGGCGCAGAACCGCGAGAGTTTCGCACTGTTCGGCTGGAAGCCCTACATGCACAACCCCGTGCTGCGGCGCTGGGTGCACCGGATCGACGTGCCGGCACTGGTGGTGTGGGGCGAGCGGGACCGCATGGTGACACCCGACTACGGCCGCAACTGGGCCGCGGCGTTGCCGGATGCAACCTTCGAGCTCATTCACGATGCCGGACACTATCCGGCGGTCGAGCAGCCGGGCGCGAGTGCGGGCAGGATCATCAGCTGGAGCGAGGAGACGGTGTCATGAGGGTCTGGCATTTTTCCGAGATGGCCTATCCCCAGGCGTGGGATGTCGGCCACCGGATGGGAACCTTCCGCGTGACCGTCCCCAACAGCCACTACGACCCGGTGGTCGGCGCCGACATCTATGAGCGTCACTTCGCCGAGTACGAGCTGTGCGACGAGCTCGGCATCGACATCATGCTGAACGAGCACCACAGCACTCTCACCTGCACCAACGCCGCCGTGCCGCTGGCCGGCGCGGTGCTGGCCCGGACCACCAAGAGGTCGCGGCTGCTGCTGCTCGGCTCGCCCGTCGCCAACCGGCCGGACCCGGTGAGGGTGGCGGAAGAGATGGCGATGATCGACGTGATCTCGCGTGGCCGCCTCGAGATGGGGCTGGTGAAGGGCGCACCCTACGAGGTCGCGCCCGCCAACATGAACCCCGCCCGGCTGATGGACCGGTTCTGGGAGGCGCATGACCTGATCCTGAAGGCCATGAGCACCCAGGACGGCCCGTTCAACTGGGAAAGCGAGAACTACCACTACCGCCAGGTCAATATCTGGCCGCGTCCGTGGCAGCAGCCGCATCCTCCGGTCTGGATCACCGCGCTCAGTCCCCGCAGCGGCCGGGCGATCGCGGAGCGCCGGCACGTGGCGGCGGCGCTGCTGTCCGGCGGTATCGCCGGCGCGATGTTCAACGGCTACCGCGAACGGGCCGCCGAACTCGGCTGGGCCGCGCCGCCGGACCGGTTCGCCTACTGCGGACTGGTGGGGGTCGGCCACACCGAGGCGGAGGGGCGCCGCCGTGCCGACGAGGTGGCGGGCTACGTGAGAACCTCGCCGATCGTGGCGGAACCGTTCACCAACCCGCCCGGGTACAACCCGATCGCCGCCAACGTCGCATTGCTGAAGACGGGGCCGACCGCCTTCGGGGCCCGGGTGCAGACGTTCGACGGCAGGACCATCGACCCGACCAAGGCGACCGTGCAGGAGTTCATCGACGCCCGCACGGTGTTTGCCGGCACGCCCGACCAGGTGTTCGAACAGATCAGGACCTTCCACAGGGAGGTCGGCGGCTTCGGACACCTGCTCATCATGGCTCAGGGCGGAACCCTGTCCCACGACGAGACCTGCGCCAACCTGCGGCTGTTCGCCGAGGAGGTCATGCCGCGTCTCGACACCCTGGAGACGCCGGAAAACCGCTGGGGCGAACAGGCCGAGCGCAGCGCAGCGGCGCAGTAGGGAGAAGGTGCGATGCGGATCCTGGTGACCGGGGCGAGTCCGGGTATCGGCGGGACCACCTGCCGCATGCTGGCCGAGCGCGCACTTGGGCGCGGAGAGGTGCCGTGCATCGCCGCGTGCGAGATCCGGCGGACACCGGAGGTCGAGGCGCTGGCGGCCGAACTCGGTGACGCCGGCGCCAGGGTGATCGTCCTTGACGGCGACCTCGCCGATCCGGCGGTTCCCGCCCGCCTGGTCGCTGACACGGTGGACGAGTTCGGTGGCCTTGATGCGGTGGTGAGCAATGCCGGGATCACGGCGCCGTCTCCGATCAACGATCTCGATGTCGCCCAGTGGGACCGGCTGATGGCGGTGAACACCCGAGCCACCCTGCTGCTCGCCCAGGCGGCCTGGCCGGCGTTGCGCGACTCCAGGGGCGCACTGGTCGCCATCGCCTCGATGTCGGGAATGGGAGCGCACCCCGGCATGGGCGCCTACAGCCCGAGCAAGGCGGCGTTGATTTCGCTCTGCCAGGTGCTGGCCCAGGAATGGGCGGGCGACCACATCAACGTCAACACGGTCTCGCCCGGCATGATCCGCACGCCGCTGACCTGGCAGGTCTACGAGAACAACCGGATCGCCCGCGACCGCGCCGCCCTGGTTCCATGGGGCCGGGTCGGCGAGCCGGAGGACATCGCCCGGGTGATCTGTTTCCTGCTCTCGCCCGATGCGGAGTACGTGACCGGACAGAACATCCTGACCGACGGCGGGTTCGTGGACTCGCTCTACTCGCATATCCCGGGCCGGCCGACCCGCGAGGTCTGAGCGCCCGCCCGGAACCGGGAAACGTCAGGTGCCGGCGGAGCGCTGTCGCGGCATCCTGTTCATGGCGCTGACTACCGCGCGGATCGGGGCCATGGTGATCGAGGTGTCGATGCCGACGCCGAACACGCTCTGCCCGTTCTCGTCCGGCACCAGCAACTCGATATAGGCGGCCGCCTCTGCCTCCGACCCGGTGTTGCGGGTGTGCTCCGTGTAGTCGGCGAGACGGAACGAGAGGCCGAACTCATCACGCACCGCCTTCACGAAGGCGGCGATCGGACCATTGCCGGTCGCGGTGATCGTGTGTTCCCGCTCCCCGTGCGCCACCACCGCCGTGACCCGCTCGAGTTCGTTCCTGCGTGACGCCGGCGTCGCCTGGAACGAGATCAGGCGGAACGGGCCGTCCTGCTCGAGGAATTCCCCGCGGAAGGTGTCCCAGATCTCGGCCGCCGAGATTTCCCGGCTGGTCGCGTCGGTGATGCGCTGGATCACCTGGCTGAACTGGGACTGGGCGCCCTTGGGCAGGCGGATGGCGTAGTCGGCTTCCAGGATGTAGGCCAGTCCACCCTTGCCGGACTGGCTGTTGACCCGGATGATCGCCTCGTAGGTGCGCCCGATGTCCTTGGGGTCGATCGGCAGGTAGGGAACCTGGAACAGCGGACTGTTCGCCGCCTCCATGGCCTTCATGCCCTTGTTGATCGCGTCCTGGTGGGAGCCCGAGAACGCGGTGTGGACCAGTTCGCCGGCATAGGGGTGGCGTGGATGGATCGGCAGGCCGGTGCAGTGCTCGGCGGTTTCCATCAGACCGTTGATGCGCGTGAAGTCGAGGCCCGGATCCACGCCCTGGGTGAAAAGGTTGAGCCCCAGGGTGACCAGGTCGACATTCCCTGTCCGCTCGCCGTTGCCGAACAGCGTCCCTTCCACCCGGTCCGCACCGGCCATCTGCGCGAGTTCCGCGGCCGCGACCGCGGTGCCGCGGTCGTTGTGCGGATGGACCGACAGGATCACGTGGTCGCGCCGGCGGAAATTGTCGTTCATCCACTCGATCTGGTCGGCGTAGATGTTGGGTGTGGACATTTCCACGGTCGATGGCAGGTTGATGATGGTCGGCGTCCGGGGTGTCGGCATCCAGATGTCCATCACCGCCTCGCACACCTCCATCGCGTAGTCGAGTTCGGTTCCGGTAAAGCTCTCCGGCGAGTACTGCAGGCGTACGTTCGATCCGCCACGGGTCAGCATGTCGACCCGGTCGCGGACCATCCGGGCGCCGTCGGTTGCGATCGTCTTCACGCCGTCGCGGTCCGATTCGAACACCACGCGGCGCTGAAGTGTGCTGGTGGAGTTGTACAGGTGCACGATGCAGTTGGCGGCGCCGACGAGGCTCTCGAAGGTGCGCTGGATCAGTTCCTCGCGCGCCTGGGTGAGGACCTGGATCGTCACGTCCTGCGGAATCCGGTCCTGCTCGATGATCTCGCGCACGAAGTTGAAATCGGTCTCGGAGGCGGCGGGGAACCCGACCTCGATTTCCTTGAATCCCATCTTCACCAGGGTTGCGAACATGCGGTGTTTGCGTGGCCCGTCCATCGGATCGACCAGGGCCTGGTTCCCGTCGCGCAGGTCCACGCTGCACCACACGGGGGCCCGGGTGATCACCCGGCCGGGCCATCGTCGGGCCGGTTTCTCGATGGCGGGAAACGGCTGGTACTTTTCGATCGGCATGCGGCTCATGGCGGTGTCACTCCTGGACCGGGCCGGGCCGGCCCGTATCGGGTCGCTTCAGGCGCGTAGCGGTTCCGCGTGCGCGGTCGAACGGTAATGTCATGGGGAAGTGGTACCCTGCGGAACGCGTACGGCCGGTTAACAGGTCTGTCCCGGACTCCCTAGGGAGCCGGGTTCATAAGTCGGAGGCCAAGGCCGCGTGCCGTGAGGGTCACCATGGCGGTGACCATAGTGTGGTCCTGCCGGAGCCGTCAAGCGTCCGGGCAGGCGGGTCTGGATAACGGGACATGCCGCGCTTCAGGATGACTGTCGAGTACGAGGGGACCGGTTTCGTCGGCTGGCAGCGCCAGGCGAACGGCCCTTCGGTGCAGGAGGCCGTCGAGGCGGCGATTGCCGCGGTCACCGGCGAGCATCCCGCGGTGGTGGGGGCCGGGCGCACCGACGCCGGGGTCCATGCCCGGGGCATGGTGGCGCATGTCGATCTCGCAACCGTCAGGTTCGACGGCCGGACCCTGTGCAGGGCGGTGAATTTCCACCTGCGCCCGGCCCCCGTCGCCCTGCTTGTCGCCGACATCGTCGATCCCGGGTTCCATGCCCGGTTCTCCGCCCTGGGCCGGCGCTACCTCTACCGAATCCTGAACCGACCGGCACCGCCGACACTTGATCGCAACCGGGTCTGGCACGTCCCGGTGCCGCTCGATTCCGAGGCGATGGCCGAGGCGGCGGCGGTCCTGATCGGCCGGCACGACTTCACCAGCTTCCGTGCCGCGGGATGCCAGGCCGCGAGCCCCTGCCGGACCCTTGACCGACTTGATGTCTGGCGTGCCGGCGACGAGATACTGGTCAGCGCCGAGGCCCGTTCCTTCCTGCACCGCCAGGTGCGGACCATGGTCGGTTCGCTCAGGCTGGTCGGTGACGGCAGGTGGCAGCGCGATGACCTCGCGGCCGCGCTTCGCGCCCGCGACCGTTCCGCCGCCGGTCCGACCGCGCCGGCCGCCGGGCTGTGTTTCGAGGCGGCACTCTACGCCGACGGTTGGTGACGCTAACCGCGTCCGAACAGTGACCCCAGGATCCGGGCAATCGCGGCGGTAAACAGCATGTCGAGCACCACCACTCCGAACGCGAGTCCGGTGCCGATATCGAGCAGGCGCCGGGCTACCTCGATCAGCAGCAGCGCGGTGGCGATGTAGACCGCGATGGTCAGGCCGGCCTGGAATCCCGGAACCAGCGCGTTCTGGAGCGCAAGCCCGCTGATCAGGGCGAACAGGTAGGAGATCGGAATCGCGAGCCAGTTGTAGGGGACGATGTAGGGCAGGAACCGGTCGCGGCGTCCGATGGCGGGGGCCACGTTCGCAATCAGCACCGGGTAGGCGAGCCAGATGATCACGTAGACCATCAGGTCCGAGACCCCGTCGCGGAACCCGTAGTCCCGTTCCCCGGTGTAGACCACGCCGTTCGCGACGATCACCGCGTGCGCCGGCAGGCAGATCACGGCGGCGAACATCGAACGCCAGAACCCGGCCGGCGTGGCGTCGAACATCTGTTCCGCATCCGGATGGCGGCGGACCAGATATGCCATCCCGTAGCAGGCCCTGATGATGTCCGCGACCGATGGCAGCATTGCCCTATCCGGGGGCGCGGGCGAAGTAACGCGTGAGAAACAGCTCGTAGATCCGGCTCAGCGCCGGGATATCGGCGACCGGCACGTTCTCGTCGACCTTGTGCATGGTTGTGCCGACGCCGCCGAACTCGATGACCGGGCACCAGGCGCGGATGAACCGCGCATCCGATGTGCCACCGGTGGTGCTGAGTTCCGGCGTGCGGCCGGTGACCGCCTCAACCGCCGCGACCAGGTCGTCGGACAACGGTCCCGGCTCGGTCACGAAGGCGTTTGACGAACAGCTGGTCTCGAGTTCGTAGCGACCGCCGGGCCCGTCGAAAATCTCCCGCAGCCATGACTCCAGGCTCCGGTCGGTGTGCAGGTCGTTGAAGCGGATGTTGAAGGTCGCGCGGGCACGCGCCGGGATCACGTTGGTTGCCGGATTGCCGGTGTCGATCGAGGCGATCGCGACAGTGGTTGGCGGAAAGTGGTCGCTGCCCTGGTCCAGCTGTTCCTCCGCGAGCGGCGCCAGCATCCTGACCATGCGCGAGAGCGGGTTGTCGGCGCGCTGCGGGTACGCCGCGTGTCCCTGGACTCCGTGCACCACCAGGGTTCCGGTCAGGCTGCCGCGCCTGCCGATCTTGGCCATGTCGCCCAGTACCTCGGCGCTGGTCGGCTCGCCGACGATGCAGGCATCGATCGTCTCACCGTTCTCGCGCATCCAGTCGAGCACCCTCGCGGTGCCGTTCACGGCCGGGCCTTCCTCGTCCCCGGTGATCAACAGGCTGATCGATCCCGCCAGGTCGTCTCCGGCGGCCGTGAGGAACCGGTCGGCGGCGGCGATGAACGCGCCGATCGAGGACTTCATGTCCGAGGCTCCGCGGCCGTAGAGCCGGTCGTCGACGATGTCGCCTCCGAACGGGTCGACCTGCCATTGCGCGGCATCGCCCGGAGGCACCACGTCGGTGTGACCCGCGAAGCAGAAATTGGGGCTCCCGGTGCCGATGCGCGCGTACAGGTTGTCGACGTCGGCCGTTCCTTCAGCGGAGAACAGCAGGCGGTGGCAGCTAAACCCGATTTCCTCGAGCGCCCGCTGGACCACGTCGAGCGCGCCTTCGTCCGCCGGGGTGACGCTGGCACACCGGATCAGCCGCCGGGAGATCTCGACCGGGTCCGGCGCCGGACGGGTCACAGTCTCCACGTGCGAGGACATGGCGGATCAGTCGCGCAGCAGTTCGTTGATCGAGGTCTTTGACCTGGTCTGGGCGTCGACCTGCTTGACGATGACCGCGCAGTAGAGCGACGGGCCGGCCGAGCCGTCGGGTAGCGGCCTTCCCGGCAGCGATCCGGGCACCACGACCGAATAGGCCGGAACCCGGCCGGTGGTGATCTCGCCGGTCTCCCGGTTGACGATACGCGTCGAGGCCCCGATATAGACGCCCATGCTGAGGACCGATCCGGTCTCCACGATCACGCCCTCCGCCACCTCCGAGCGGGCGCCGATGAAACAGTCGTCCTCGATGATCACCGGGTTGGCCTGCATGGGTTCCAGGACCCCGGCGATGCCGGCACCGCCGGAGATGTGGCAGTTCCTGCCGACCTGGGCGCAGGATCCGATGGTGGCCCAGGTGTCGACCATGGTGCCGCTGTCCACGTAGGCGCCGAGGTTGACGAAGCTCGGCATCAGCACCACTCCCGGCGCCACGTAGGCCGAGTGACGCACCACGCAGTTCGGAACCGCGCGCAATCCGGCGTCCCGGAAGCGTCCGGCATCCCAGCCGGAGAACTTCGACGGCACCTTGTCCCACCAGCTCGACGCCCCGCGTCCGGGATCCGCGGGACCGCCGGCCACCAGGTCCATGTCGTTCAGCTGGAACGACAGCAGGACCGCCTTCTTGAGCCACTGGTTGACCTGCCAGCGGTGGTCACCGAGCGGGGTGGCGACCCGGGCCTCGCCCGAATCGAGCGCGGCGAGCGCGGTCTCGACCGCCTCCCTGGTTTCCCCCGTCGTGTCTCGGCTGATCGCGGCGCGGTCCTCCCACGCCCGTTCGATGATGGCTTCAAGTTCGGCTGCATTCATGACCGGTTTTCCGCGGCGTGGACACGTGCATCTGTTCGCTGAACGATGCGACCGGTCACCCGTGCCGTCACGTCGCCGGACCGGTCAGCGCCTGTATAGACGAAGCCGCGCGATCCGGCCACGTGAATTCTCGGGCCCGCACCGGGCGCGTTACGCGTGGTCCAGCAGCTGCTCGAGCCACGCCGAAAGGTCGGTGATGCGATGGTGGATATGGTCGCTGTCGGCGCCCGCGCGCGCCCACTCGGCATCGTGCCGCAGCCAGACGGTGGTCATCCCGCGCGCGGCCGCGGGCCGCAGGTTCGCCGCCATGTCCTCGATCATGACCGAGGAGGCCGGTTCGATTCCGAACCGCGCGATCATCACGTCGTACGGCCGCGGATCCGGCTTGGGGATGTAGCCGCTGGCCACGATGTCGAAGGTGCCCTCGAACAGGGAGACGAGGCCAAGGCGGCTCGTGATCCGCTCGGCGTGCGGAACCGACCCGTTGGTGAAGATGACCTTGCGACCGGGCAGCCGGGCGATCAGGCCGGCCAGCCTGGGATCGGGCTCGAGGTCGGAAAGGTCGATGTCGTGGACGTACTCGAGGAACCGCTCGGGATCGAGGTCGCGTTCCACCATCAGCCCGCGCAGGGTGGTGCCGTGGGCCAGGAACAGCTGACGCTGAAGCGACCGCGCCTCGACTTCGCCAAGACCGTATTCCGAGCAGATGAACCGGGTCATGCGTATCGAGACCCGGGCAAACAGGTTCGACGCTGCCGGGTAGAGCGTGTTGTCGAGGTCGAACACCCAGCTGGTGACGCCACGGGCGTCAAGCGTCGGGCAGGTGGCGGGTTGCTGGTCCATCTCTGCCCCCGGCACGGTAGGTTCGGCCCGCCTCAGCTCGCGCGGATGATGGTGCCTGCACCCTGGGAGGTGAACAGTTCGAGCAGCACGGCGTGCGGGATCCGGCCATCAAGGATAACCGCGGCGCCGGCGCCGCGCGAGACCGCCTCGATACAGGTCTCGACCTTCGGGATCATTCCGCCCGAAATGGTGCCGGTCCGCATCAGCCGCTGCGCCTCGCCCACGGTGAGTTCCTCGATCAGTGTTCCGGTCTCGTCGAGTACGCCCTCGACGTCGGTCAGCATCAGCATGCGCCGGGCGTCGCACGCACCGGCGATGGCACCGGCCACGGTGTCGGCGTTGATGTTGTAGGTCTTGTCCTCCGGTCCCTGGCCGACAGGGGCGATCACCGGGATGAATCCCGCCTGCGTCAGGGTGTCGAGCAGGGCGGTATCGATCTCGCGGGGTTCGCCGACCAGGCCCAGGTCGAGGACCTGCTCGACCCTGCTGTCCGGGTCGATGCGGGTGCGAGTGAGCCGTTCGGCCGAGATCAGGCCGGCATCCTTGCCCGAAATCCCGACACCCCGCCCGCCGGCCGTGTTGATCGCGGCGACAATCGACTTGTTGATGGAGCCGGCGAGCACCATCTCGACGATCTCGACCGTGGCCTCGTCGGTGACCCGCAGCCCGTCGATGAAGGTGCTGCGGATCGCCAGTCGCTTGAGCATGTCGCCGATCTGCGGCCCGCCGCCGTGCACCACCAGTGGATTGGCCCCGACCTGGCGCAGCAGGACCATGTCGGAGGCAAAGCTGCGGAACAGCGACGGATCACCCATCGCGTGGCCACCGAACTTGATCACGACGGCGCGGCCGCTGTAGCGGCGCATGAAGGGCAGGGCCTCGGCCAGGATCTCGGCCTTTGACAGCCACGCCGCCCTCGGCCCGCCAGCCGTCTCGGAGGTGTTCATGATCTGCGCTCCCGTTGCCCGCCCCGGGCTTATACCCCGCGCATCGCGCTGCGCAAGGGTGACGTCACCGCCCGGCGATGCCGGCGAGTTCGGCCCGCAGTTCGGCGATGCCGAGCAACTCCCGGGCGCTGGTCCGGGCGACCGACGGGTGGGCGGCGCCCCGGCGCGCAACCTCGCGGCCCATGTCGCCGGCGCGGGCCTCGAGCGCGTGCGGCTTCAGCTTGTCTATCTTGGTCAGCACGACCTGGTAGGTAACGGCGGCCGTGTCCAGCATGTCCATGAACTCGCGGTCCGACGGCTTGAAACCGTGGCGGGAGTCCACGAGCAGGCAGACCCGGTGCAGCGTCGGACGTCCGCGCAGGTAGTCGCGCAGCAGCTCGGTCCAGGCGCTGACCAGGCTGCGGGAGACGCGGGCCCAGCCGTAGCCCGGCAGGTCGACCAGGACCAGCCGGCCCCCGAGGTCGAAGAAGTTGAGCTGCTGGGTGCGTCCCGGTGTGCGCGACGTGCGCGCGAGCGCCCTGCGCCCCGCCAGGGCGTTGAGCAGGCTGGACTTGCCGACATTCGACCGGCCGGCAAAGGCGATCTCGGGCATGCCGGCCGGAGGCAGCTGGTCGAGGGACGCGACCCCGCGCATGAAACGGCATTCGCGCGCAAACAGCAGCCGTCCTGCCTCGATGTCCCGTTCGTCTGCCTCGGCCGTTTCGGTCACCGCGCCGCCTCCGTCTTCCGGGTCGGTGCGCTACTTCACGCCCATGCGCCACATGATGAGCTTCTGCTGCGCGATCGACAGCAGGTTGTTCCAGGTCCAGTAGATCACCAGGCCCGCGGGGAAGGTCCCGAGCAGGAAGGTGAAGAACAGCGGCAGGAAGGCGAAGATCTTGGCCTGGACCGGGTCGGTGGGCTGGGGGTTGAGCCGCTGCTGCAGCCACATGGTCAGGCCCATGAACACCGGCCAGGCGCCGATCATCAGGAAGTAGGGCGGCTCCCAGGGGATCAGGCCGAAGGCATTGAAGATCGACGTCGGGTCCGCGACCGACAGGTCCTTGATCCAGCCGTAGAACGGCGCGTGGCGCATCTCGATGTTGACGAACAGCACCTTGTACAGGGCGAAGAAGACCGGGATCTGGATCAGGATCGGCAGGCAGCCCGAGGCCGGATTGACCCGTTCCTGCTTGTAGATCGCCATCATCTCCTGGTTGAGGCGCATCTTGTCGTCGCCGTACTGCTCCCGCAGCGCCTGCAGTTTCGGCGTGAGCTCCCGCATCTTGGCCATCGAGCGGTACGATTTGTTGGCGAGCGGGAAGAAGACGATCTTCACGATCACGGTAAACCCGAGGATGGCGAGCCCGAAATTGCCGAGGAACCCGTACATCCATGAGATCACGTAGAAGAACGGCTTGGTCAGGAAGTAGAACCATCCGAAATCGACCGCGAGGTCGAAGTTCGGGATGCGGTGTTCCTCGCTGTAGCGATCCAGCAGCTTGACTTCCTTGGCACCGGCGAACAGCCGGTTTGTCACCTCGATCGAGGACCCGGCGGCCAGGGTGATGCTGCCACCGAGATAGTCCACCTGGTAGCGGTCGTCCTGGTCGCGGATGGAGTGGACGAACCGAGCCGTCACCCTGCTGTTCTGGTCGGGGACGAGGGCGGCGAGCCAGTACTTGTCGGTGATCCCGATCCAGCCGCCGGTGGTGGACTTCTCGATGCGCGGCTCGTCCTGCATGTCGTCGTAGTCGATTTCGCTGAGCGTGCCGTCGAACACGCCAAGCGGTCCCTCGTGCAGGATATAGAAGCCCAGCGTCTCCGGGGTGCCGCTGCGCGCCACCAGGCCGTAGGGGAACAGCGTCTCGCCGGAGGAGCCGGCGTTGCGCACCCGCTGGGTAACGGTAATCAGGTAGTCCGGGTCGATCGCATAGGTCCGTTCGAAGACGAGGCCTGCGCCGTTGTCCCAGGAAAGGATGACCGGTTTCTGCGGGGTCAGGGTGCTTCGATCCGCGGTCCACAGCGTGTCGGCACCGGGCAGGGCGGTTCCGGCGCCTGCCCCGACCCACCCGAACTCGGCGTAGTAGGGCCGCGGCGCGCCGACGGGACTGAACAGCCTGATCAGGTCGGAATCGGGGTCGGTGGTCTGGTGGTAGTTCCTGAGCACCAGGTCGTCGATCCGGGCGCCCTGCAGGTCGATGCTGCCGGCGAGCGTCGGGGTGTCGATACCCACCCGCGGCGAGGACTGCAGCGCCTGGGAGCGCTGTTCCGCCGAGACCACGGCCGCCGGCGCTCCCGGGGCGGCGACGTCGGCCGGCGGGGCTGCGGGCGCGTCGGCGGGCGCCAGCTGATCAGCGGGACGCTGGGCCTCGATCTGGGCCTGGCGCGCGCGTTCCTGTTCCATCTTCGGGAACTCGTAGAGGAACTGGAAACCGAGCAGGATCGCCAGGGACAGCGCGATGGCGATCAGCATGTTCTTTTGGTCGCTCATGTGACTGCCCGTTCGTTCTCGTGCTCGCCGGCCGGTGGAACCGGATCGACGCCGGATCCGCCCCAGGGATGGCAACGCAGCACGCGTGCAACCGCCAGCCGGGTGCCGACCCACGCGCCATGGGTCTCCAGTGCCTCGAGCGCATAGGCCGAGCAGGTCGGCTGGAAGCGGCAGGCATGTCCGAGCCAGGCCGAGAGCGTGAGCCGGTAGGCAATGACTGGCAGCTTCAGGAGCGCGACTGCGAGGCGGCCGGGCGTCACCGTCGGCGCTCCCGCTTCCCGGACACGCGGGCAAGACAGGTCCTGAGGTCGCGGACGAGCTGATCGAAGGGACGGGAAACCGTCGCGGCCCGTGCAATCAGCACATAGTCCATCGGTTCTCCCATGCGTGGCAGCAGCACGTCATTTGCTGCCGCACGCAATCGCCGGCGTGCCCGATTGCGCATGACCGCGTTGCCGACCTTGCGGCTCGCGGTCAGTCCGATCCTCGGCGCCGGTCCCTCGGTACCCGCCGGCATCGGCGATGCCTGCAGCACCAGTCCCGGCATGGCAGCCTTGTGTCGTGTCCTCGCGACTCGGAGAAATTCCGGACGTCGGGTCAGCCGTCCGAGGCGCGAAATTCCACTTCCCCGCATCGATGTTCCATCTTGCGATGGCGTCCGGCCGCAGCGGCCTCAGGCGGAAAGCCTGGTGCGGCCCTTCCGTCTCCGCGCCCTCAGGATTCGGCGGCCTCCGACGGTGGCCATGCGCGCACGAAAGCCGTGCCTGCGCTTGCGTACCAGGACGCTGGGTTGATACGTGCGTTTCACGGGCAAGCCCCCGGCAACGGACAGTGATTGCCCACCTCGGGCGGGCCGGAGCGGTGTATATCGACTTGGTGATGACACGTCAATGATGGCCGCGGAAAACCCGGGGCGAGAACGGGAGAAAATCATGTCGGAAATGCTTCGTGCAGACCTGTGCGTGATTGGTGGCGGGGCAGGGGGGCTGTCGGTCGCCGCCGGCGCCAGCCAGATGGGTGCCCGGGTGGTGCTGTTCGAGTCCGGGGCCATGGGCGGAGACTGCCTGAACCACGGCTGCGTTCCCTCGAAGTCGATCCTGGCTGCCGGCCGGGCCCGGGCCCGCCAGCGGCGTGACGGGGTGTTCGGCATCCGCTCGGAGCCCGGGGAAACCGACTTCGAGGCGGTGAAGGCGCACATTCGCGGCGTCATCGCGCAGATCGCGCCGCATGATTCGGTCGAGAGGTTCGAAGGCCTGGGTGTGCGGGTGGTCAGGGAACGGGCCCGGTTCGTGGCTCCCGACCGGGTCCGGGGTGGTGCGACCGAGGTCCGCGCCCGCCGTTTCGTGATCGCGACCGGATCGATGCCGGCCATTCCGCCGATCCCGGGCCTGGCCGAGGTGCCGTACCTGACCAACGAGACCATCTTCGATGCCGACCGGCTGCCCGGGCACCTGCTGGTGATCGGGGGCGGGCCGATCGGCATCGAGCTGGCCCAGGCCTTTCGCAACCTCGGTTCCCGGGTCACCGTGGTCGAGATGGCGACCATCCTCGTGCGCGACGATCCGGAACTGGTCGACCTGCTGCGCACCCGGCTTCGCGAAGACGGGATCGAGCTTGTCGAGAACGCCCGGGTCGTGTCGGTGGGCGGGGACGGGGGACGCGTGGAGCTCCGGGTCGACGAAGGCGACGGTGAGCCCCGGGTCATCGAGGGAAGCCACCTGCTGGTGGCGACGGGCCGCGTTCCCTCGCTTGGCGACCTCGAACTGGAGGCCGCCGGCATCGAGGCCACACCACGGGGGGTGACCGTGAACCGGTCGCTGCGGAGCAGCAATCGCCGGGTCTACGCCATCGGCGATGCCGCGGGCCGCTGGCAACTGACCCACGTGGCCGGCTACGAGGCCGGAATCGTGGTGCGCAACGTGTTGTTCCGCCTGCCGGCCAGGGTGGATGACAGCGCGGTTCCGCGGGTGACGTACTGCGATCCGGAACTGGCGTCGGTGGGGCTCGGCGAGGCCGAGGCCCGGGCCCGGCACGGCCGGGTCGAGGTGCTCCGCTGGCACCTGGGGGAGAACGACCGCGCCGTGGCCGAACGCGATACCGAAGGGTGTGTGAAGGTGATCGTGACCCCGCGCGGGCACATCCTCGGCGCATCGATCCTCGCCTCCCACGCCGGCGAGATGGTGCAGATGTGGTGCCTGGCGATCCAGAAGCGCGTCGGCATCGGCGCGGTTGCCCAGACCATCCTGCCGTACCCGACCTTCGGCGAGGCGAACAAGCGCGCCGCCGGCAGCTTCTACACACCGCGGCTGTTCAGCGACCGGACCCGGCGCGTGGTGCGCATGCTTGCCCGCCTGGGGTGATAGGCGCCGGTCGGGAGGTCCGCTATCCTCGGGTCCGTCAACTGGCTGGAGAGGTGCGATGCGCAGCTTTGAACTTGCCGGGATCGACCACGTGGTACTCCGGGTCCGCGACATCGAGCGGATGCTCGCCTTCTACTGCGATGTGCTGGGATGCACGCTGGTGCGCCACAACGAACCGCTGGGGTTGTGGCATCTCTCGGCCGGCAGTTCCCTGATCGACCTCGTGACCATCGACGGCGAGTTGGGCGCGGCCGGCGGTGCGGGACCGGGTGCGGAGGGACGCAACGTCGATCACGTGGCACTCAAGGTCTCTCCGTTCGATCCCGATGCGATCCGGAACTGGCTGAATTCGCAGGGCATCGAGACCGGCGATGCGGTCGTGCGCTTCGGTGCGCACGGCGAGGGGCTGTCGATCTACCTGTCGGATCCGGAGGGCAACGGGCTCGAGCTCAAGCAGGTGTGAGAGCCCGAACCCCTGACCGTGCCGGCGTCGCCGTTGGTGCGTGGCCGCACGGCTGATGCGGTAACGGGAGATGGTGAGCCGGCGGCCGTGCCCGCGCGGCACGTTCCCCGTCGGGGTTGGCCGGTCCGGCCCGACCACTCGCTTTTCCTGGTGTGAAAACGGAAGGCCGGTGCAGGATCCCGAAACCGTGCTGGGTCCTGCACCGGCGCATCCCCGGCTGAACTGCCGTTCGGTCAGGTCCGGTCGCGAAGGTGCGACCGGAACCGAAACCGGGTGTCAGTCCAGATAGGTGCCCTTGAGGGCCTGGGCGTCACCCCAGATCTTGTACTTCTCGCGGAACGAGAGATAGCTGTCGGCAAACTCCTTGAACAACGGATCCTTTGCCGACTCCTCTTCCAGCAGGTCACGCCATGCCTGCTCGAAGACCCCGAGTTGCTCGTCCGTCCACCGGTGGTTGGTCACCCCGTACTTCGCCTGCATTTCCAGCATGGCATCGGGGTTCAGCCCCTCGGTCTCGGCATAGGTGTAGATCATCTGCCAGCCGAGCGCGGCATCGATCATGTCCTGGTAGGCCTGCGGCAATCCCTCGAACAGGGTCTTGTTGACGAGGAACTCGCCGATCGACACCTGCTGGTGCCAGCCCGGGAAGTAGTTGTGCTTGGCGATCTGGTAGAAGCCGTAGCCGATATCGATGGTCGGCAGCGAGAATTCGGTGGCGTCAATCACGCCCCGTTCAAGCGCCGGATAGATGTCGCCTCCCGCCAGCAGCTGGGTCGACACGCCGATCCTGCTCAGGACCCGGCCACCCAGGCCAAAGAACCTCATCTTCAGGCCCTTCATCTGGTCGAGTGATTCGATCGGTGTCTTGAACCAGCCCGACGTCTCCGGGCCGATGCCGAAACTGTCAAACCCGAGCAGATCATGATCGGCGTAGATGCGGTCACGGATCGCGTTGCCGCCACCGAACCACTTCCATGCCATGTACTCGCCGATACCCGGACCGAACGGGACCGCGGTCATGAACGCGAGACCCGGATACCGTCCGGCATGGTAACCGGGGCTGGTCCAGGCCGTTTCGATCGCTCCCTTGGAGACCGCATCGAAGGTCTCGAGGGGAGGAACCAGGGCGCCCGGCTCGTGGAACTTGATGCGGAATTTCTCGCCCGACATGCTGTAGACCTTGTCGGAGAACCGTATCGCGCTCGGGCCGAGATGCAGGATCTTGCTGCCGAACGCGCTCTGCATCTTCCATCTGAGCCGTTTCTGGGCATCGGCGTCGGTGGAGACCGCGACCGTGACGGCCAGGGCAAGAGGCAGGATCAATGCGCCTCTGGTGAACGTTCTCAAATTCATTACGGGCCTCCCCATTTTATACTGTACACCACGCGTGTGAATGCACTTTCACGACGCACGGTATCGCATACCTGATGTATCGGTAAACTGATTGATATCCGGCGTCGTGGACCGAGCGGAGAACGCGCATTTCCACGACCGGCACCCGTCCGTGAGCCTGCCTGATCGTGAAAGCGCCGGCCGCGCGGCTGAAATACGGTCCAGTGCGCGAAGATCGGTGGGGACCAGGTGCCGGATCAGCTGCGAAATCACCGGTCCCCGCGACGGCATACGGCACCTCCCGCGCACGACCCGCTTGCGTGGCGCACACCGGCTACGGTGGGACCGAGGCCTTGCCGAGGCGACCGAGGCCCGGGAGTTTCAGCGCCGGGGGATCGAGATCGACCCCCCAGGTCAGGCCGAGCAGCGAGACCTCGAGGCCCTCGTCCAGCCCGACGAGCACGCCGGCCAGTCCACCGAGCGAGACCTGCCAGCCGGTCCCGCTCGGGCTTGTCGCCATCGCGCCGCCGTCGACCAGGTAGTCCTTGCCGACCGCGGTCGGCGGCAGGTCGACGTCCAGTCCGTCGATGGTCCGCGCCAGCCAGGCGGTGAAGCTGTTGCTGTTGGGACCCGGCCAGATCCGGTAGTGGGACCGGGCCGGGTAGGCGGCGACGGCCGGTCCCAGCTGGCCGATGATGCGCTCGGCCTGGCTGCCCCGGATGTCGGCAAGCAGCGTCGGGCGGGCGCCGTACCAGTAGCCGTCGGGCGTGCCGGACGAGACCCTGACCGAGTCACCGCCGTACCGTGCCCGCCAGCCGAGGACCTCGTAGCGGGTGTAGTGATCGGCATTTCGCGGTTTCGCGACGATCCAGGTGTGCACCCCGAACGCGCGCCGCCAGCCCCAGGCCCGCCCGGAATAGACCTGGACGACCGGACCCGGCTCGCTGGCCGGGCTCGGCGCAAGACCACTGCTGTCGCGTCGGGCCTGGCTCCAGTGCGAACCGGCGGTGCCATGCACGCCCAGGCTGACGGGAAGCGGAGCCAGCAGCAGGATAACGAGCAGCAACCACCTGATCCAGCGCCGCACCGGGTGCTACTCGGCGGCTGTCCGGGCGGTATCGGGGTTCCGGAAGACCGCCAGGGCCTGGCGCTGCATGGCCCGGGCCCTGACGACGTGACGCTGCTTGACGTGGCCGTAGCCGCGGATGAACTCGGGCACCCGGGCGAGTTCGACGGCGGCCGCGTGGTTGTCCCGGTCCAGCGAGCCGGTCACCTCGCGCATCTGTTCGAAGTAGGTCTCGATCAGCTCGCGTTCCATGCGGCGTTCCGCGGTCCGCCCGAAGATGTCGAACCGGGTGCCGCGCAGGCGGCGCAGCCCCGCCAGTACCCGGAACACCGTCATCATCCACGGCCCGTAGGTCCGCTTGCGCACCTCGCCGGTTTCGGGGTCGGGCCTGGTGATCAGTGGTGGCGCCAGGTTGAATTCGATGCGGAAGTCGCCCTCGAACTGTTCCGCGAGCGCATCGCGGAATGTTCCGTCAGTATACAGGCGCGCGACCTCGTACTCGTCCTTGTACGCCATCAGCTTGAAGGCGTAGCGCGCGACCGCCTCGGCGAGACCGGTCATGCCGGGCGTCCGGTTGGCCTCGGCGCCTTCCACCTCGCGGACCAGCTCGAGATAGCGTCGGGCCCAGGCCCGGTCCTGGTATGCCTCGAGGAACCGGACGCGGCGCTCGACCATCTCCTCGATTGTCGTCGCCCTGTCGCGGTGTACCGGTTCGGGCGCGGGTGGTGCGGCCCGCCGCTCGACCTCCTCCGGGGCGTGCGCCGCCCGGCGCCCCCACAACAGCGCCTGGCGGTTGAACTCGACCGCCACGCCGTTGAGCTCGATCGCGCGTTCGATTGCCTCCAGACCGATCGGAATCTGCCCCTTCTGAACGGCGTAGCCGAGCATGAACAGGTTGGTCGCGATCGAATCACCGAGCAGACGGGTCGCGATCCGGGTGGCGTCGACGAACCAGGTCGAGTTCTCACCGGCCGCGGTACGCAGGGCCTCGCGGAACTCGGCGCCGGGGAACGCCAGGTCCGGGTCGCGGGTGAATGCCCCGGTCATAGTTTCCCGGGTGTTCACGATCGCGGTGGTCTCTCCGCGCGAGACCCTGGACAGCCCGTCTGCACCCGCCGCGGTCACCATGTCGCAGGCGAGCAACAGCCGCGCACCGCCGGTGGCGATGCGCACGCTGTGCAGGTCGTCCGGCCGCTCGGCGATCCGCACGTGGCTGATGACGGCTCCGCCCTTCTGGGCCAGTCCTGTCATGTCGAGCACGGAGACGCCCTTGCCCTCGATGTGGGCCGCCATGCCGATGAGCGCACCGATCGTGACCACGCCGGTTCCGCCGATACCGGTGACCACGATGTCCCAGGGCCGGTCAAGCCGTGGCTGGCCGGGCTCCGGCAGGGTCTCGAACAGGTCCGAGGAACCGGCCGCGCCCGAGCGGCGCGGGATGCCGCCGATCACCGAGACGAAGCTCGGGCAGAACCCCTTGGTGCAGGAGTAGTCCTTGTTGCAGCTCGACTGGTCGATGGCGCGCTTGCGGCCGAACTCGGTTTCCACCGGGACCACCGATACGCAGTTGGACGCCGTGCCGCAGTCTCCGCAGCCCTCGCAGACCAGTTCGTTGATGAAGATGCGCCGCGGAGGGTCGACCATGGTGCCGCGCTTGCGTCGCCGGCGCTTCTCGGCGGCACAGGTCTGGTCGTAGATCAGGACCGACAGCCCCTCGACCTCGCGGAGTTCGCGCTGGACCGTGTCGAGTTCGTCGCGGTGGTGGACCACCGCCCCGTCCGGCCACCGGGTCCCGATCGGGTACTTGTCGGGCTCGTCGGTCACGATACGGACCGACCGTGCGCCTTCGGCCGCGACCTGCGCCGCGATCTGGGGAACGGTGAAGCCACCGTCGGCGGGCTGGCCGCCTGTCATGGCCACCGCGTCATTGAACAGGATCTTGTAGGTGATGTTCACACCCGCGGCGGCGGCGGCGCGGATGGCCAGCAGGCCGGAGTGGGTGTAGGTCCCGTCTCCCAGGTTGACGAAGACGTGCCGCGTGTCGGTAAACGGCGCCTGTCCGATCCAGGTTGCACCCTCGCCGCCCATGTGGGTGAAGGTCTCGGTGTTCCGGTCCATCCACACCGACATGAAGTGACACCCGATCCCCGCCATGGCCCGGGATCCGTCGGGGACCCGGGTCGAGGTGTTGTGCGGGCACCCGGAACAGAAGTAGGGGGTCCGGGCGAAGCCGGTCCCGCCGTGATGGACCGCGGCTTCCCTTTCGTCGAGCGCGCGAATCCGCCGGTCGATGGCCGCATCGTCGTGGAAGCGGCCGATCCGTTCGGCGATCACGCGCGCGATGCGTGCCGGCAGCAGTTCGCCGTCCGGGTCCTGCAGGCGGCGCCCCGCCTCGTCGAACTTGCCGACGACACGCGGGCGCGCCGAGGCCGGGGCGTTGTAGAGCAGGTCCTTCACCTGTTGCTCGATCAGCGGGCGTTTCTCCTCGATGACCAGCAGCTCTTCCAGCCCCGCGGCGCATTCCGCCAGCCCCTCGGGCTCGAGCGGCCACGGCATGCCCACCTTGTAGAGACGCAGCCCGATGGCTTCGGCCTCGGCCTCGCCGATCCCGAGGTCGTCGAGCGCCTGGCGGACGTCGAGGTAGGACTTGCCCGCGGTCACGATGCCAAGCCGGGCCCGGGAACTGTCGAGCATGATCCGGTCGAGCCCGTTGGCGCGTGCATACGCCCTGGCCGCGGGGAGCTTGTGGTGGTGCAGCCGGGTTTCCTGTTCCAGCCAGTCGTCGGGCCAGCGGATGTTGAGCCCGCCGGCCGGCATGTCGGAGCCAGGCAGGACGATCCGAAGCCGCGCCGGGTCGACACTGATCGATGCCGAGCTGTCCATGTTCTCAGGCGTGGTCTTGAACGCGATCCAGCACCCGGAAAATCGCGACAGGGCGAACCCGTGCAGGCCGAAGTCGAGGATTTCCTGGACGCCCGCCGGGTTCAGGACCGGTACATTGGCGTCCATGAAGGCGAATTCGCTCTGGTGCGGGACGGTCGATGACTTCGCGACATGGTCGTCGCCGGCAACCAGGAGCACGCCGCCGTTCGGTGATGAGCCGGCCATGTTGCCGTGCTTGATCGCGTCTCCGCTGCGGTCGACACCCGGGCCCTTGGCGTACCAGATGGCGAACACGCCGTCGCAGGTCGCACCCTCGAACAGGGTGGTCTGCTGGCTGCCCCAGACCGCGGTTGCCGCCAGGTCCTCGTTGACGCCGGGCTGGAAATGGATGCGGTTCCTGGCGAGGAAGCCGCGGGCGCGCCACAGCTGCTGATCGTAGCCCCCGACCGGGGATCCCCGGTAGCCGGAGATGAAACACCCGGTATCGAGACCGGCGGCGACATCGCGCTGGCGCTGGACCATGGGCAGGCGCACCAGTGCCTGGATGCCCGTCAGGTAGACGCGCCCCGATTCCAGCGTGTACTTGTCATCCAGCGTGACGGCAGGTGACGCCATGGCGAGTTCTCCCTGCCCGCGGCCCAGCGGGAAGCATAGAATTATGCAGGTTTGGTGGCAACGCGAAGCGCCGGCCGGGCCGGCCCCGCTTTGACCATCGGCGGGTGCCATCATCGTGCCCGGCGCGCCCGGTGCAAGGCTCGATCCCTCCGGGTCCGGGGTTCCTGGTACGGGATCGCATGCAGGGCGGGCGGTTTTGACATTGCCGGGCGTCCGGCCTATCCGGTCACCGTGAGCCGCCGCGGAGTGATGCATGTCCATACTGCTGACCGGTGTCGCCGGGTTCATCGGCATGCATGTCGCGCGCTCCCTCCTCGACCGGGGCGAGCAGGTGATCGGTGTCGACTCGGTCAACGACTACTACGACCCGTCGCTCAAGCGTGACAGGCTCGCCACCATTTCGGGCATGGCGGGGTTCGAGTTTCAAAAATGTGATGTTGCGGACCGGGCGGCGCTGTTCGAACTGGTGGACTCGAACGCGGAACTGGACCGCGTCGTGCACCTCGCCGCCCAGCCCGGGGTGCGGCATTCGATCGAGCGGCCGTTCGACTACCTGCACGCGAACCTCGCCGGCCAGCTGGTGATGCTGGAGGTCTGCCGCCGGCTGCAGGACCGCAACGGGGGCTGCCGCGGCCTCGTCTACGCGAGTTCCTCGTCGGTATACGGCGCCAGTCCGGTCATGCCCAGTTCGCCCGGCCAGCGGACCGACCACCCGGTTTCGCTGTACGGTGCGACCAAGAAGTCGTGCGAGGTCATGGCGCAGTCCTATGCCCATCTCTACCGGATCCCGACCACCGGGCTCCGGTTCTTCACCGTCTACGGACCGTGGGGCCGTCCGGACATGTCGCCGTGGATCTTCACCTCCCGCATCCTCGCCGGAGAGCCCATCCGCCTGTTCAACCACGGCCGGATGAAGCGGGACTTCACCCACATCGCCGACATCGTCCGCGGCGTGGTTTCCGCACTGGACCGGGCGCCGCGGCACGGCGAGGCCGACGCGCCCCACCGGATCTACAATCTCGGCAACGACAGGCCGGTTTCGCTCACCGACTACGTGCGGGTGATCGAGGACGCCTGCGGCCGCGCCGCGATCATCGAGGGGCACCCGCTTCAGCCCGGCGACGTGCTCGAGACCCGGGCCGACATCTCGCTGAGCACCGCGGAGCTCGGCTTCGTTCCGTCGATCCCGATCGAGACCGGGCTTCCGGAGTTCGTGGACTGGTACCGCGGCTACCGCGGGGTCTGAGCCGCGCCGGTCAGCCGCCGGGACCCGCCACGGTCATGCCGTCGATCCTGAGCGTCGGGGCGTTGACGCTGGTGCGGAACTCCAGGTCGTTCGCCGGTACCAGGTGCGCGAACATCTCCAGCAGGTTGCCTGCGACCGTCACGTCGCTGACCGGCCAGGCGACACGGCCGTTCTCGATCCAGAAACCGCCGGCGCCGCGGCTGTAATCCCCTGTCACCATGTTGACACTGCTGCCCATGAGTTCGGTGACGTAGAGTCCGTCATCGATATCCGCCATCAGTTCCTCGGGACTCGTGCTGCCTGCGGCCAGGTGCAGATTGGTCGCCCCCGGGTGGGGTGTGCCCCCGGGCGACCGGCTGGCGTTCCCGGTGCTCGCCAGGCCGAGCTGCCGCGCCGAGGCGAGATCAAGGATCCAGGAGCGCAGATGGCCGTCCTCGACCAGGCTGCGCCGGCATGTCGCCAGTCCCTCGCCGTCGAACGGCCTCGAGGCCAGTCCGCGCTGGCGGTGCGCATCGTCGATGATGGCGATGCCGGGGGAAAAGATCTGCTGGCCCATCGCATCCTTGAGGAAACTGGTCCCGCGCGCGATGGCCGTGCCGTTGATCGCCGAGGCAAGGTGGCGGACCAGGCTGGAGGACACCCGGGGATCGTAGACGACCGGTACGGCGGCGCTGGCCGGCCGGCGCGGGTTGAGCCGGCGGACCGCCCGTTCGCCGGCCTTCCGGCCGACCTCGGCCGGATCGGCCAGATCGGCGAGGTGGGTGGCGGCGGAAAACTCGTAGTCGCGTTCCTTGTCCTGGCCGTCGCCGGCCAGCACCACCGCGCTCACGCCGTGACTGGACTGCGCAAACTCGCCGACGAACCCGTTGCTGGCCGCAAGCAGGTAGCGCGACAGCGACCAGTCGGCTTCCCCTCCTTCCGAATTGGTCACGCCGGCGACCGCCATCGCCGCCTCCTCGGCCTCGGCCGCCCGCCGGACCAGGTCGTCGGGTTCAGGCTCGACCGGGTCGACGGTGTCGATCCCGGCCAGTTCACCGGCGACCTGGTCGGGATCGGCAAGTCCGGCCCAGGGGTCCTCCGGGACAGCCCGGGCCATACCGATGCAGCGTTCGACGAGTTCATCGAGCGCCGGGGCCGACAGGTCGGTCGAGGAGACCACCGCCTGCCTGCGCCCGACCATCACCCGCAGGCCGAGGTCGCCGCCCTCGGACCGTTCCACCGCTTCCGGGCGGCCGAGGCGCTGCTGCGCGGACAGCGACCGGTACTCGGCGAAGACCGCGTCGGCGGCGTCGGCGCCGGCCCTGCGGGCCCGGCCGATCAGGTCGTTCAGCAAATCGGCTTTCTGGTTCGTGTCCATCGGGAGCCCCGAAACAGGATCTGACCACGTCCCGCAGGCGGCCGCCCGATGCGGGCGGGGACCGCGAGCCTGCGGAACATCCATGAAGAACCGTGCCCTGTCGACCCCGTTCTGGCCGGCGCGACAGGACCGGGGATTTACCGCGCTTGCCACCGTGCGCCTGCCGGATAGACTGCCGGGCCGGGGCGACCGTATCCAGACCGACAGGACAATCCCGTTTACCGGGGATCCTTGCGGCGGGACGCCGCCCTGCCCGCATGCCCGGCCCGGGAGGAAACCCGGGGGCAGGGCGGGCAGCCGGATCCGCTGCGGCGGTAACAACGAGAACAGAGAGGATCGACATGCAGGAACGGAAGTATGGCCGGAGAACCGGCCGACTGGTCATGGCCGGGGTCTCGGCGCTGGCCGTTGCCGCCCTGGGCATGGTGGTGAACCAGGCGTTCGCCGACGACTACCCGTCCAAGACCATCGAGGTCGTGACCCACGCCGGTGCCGGCGGCGGCACCGACGTGAACTCGCGCATGATGATGCTGCGCGCACGGCGCACGCTGAAGGCCGACATGGTGGTGGTCAACAAGCGCGGCGGCAACGGTGCGCTCGCGATGTCGTATTTCCAGAGCCGGCCCGACGACGGCTACACGATCATGACCTTCACCAACGGTCACGCGCTCACCATGGCGCTCGGCAAGTCGGATCTGAAGGTCGAGGACATGCGCCCGATCGCACGCGGCACCAACGACCCGCAGGTCCTGATGGTCAACTGCAAGACCTCGCCCTACAAGAACTCCGACGAGTTCCTGGCCGGCGTGCGCGAGACAAAGCTCAAGTTCGGGACCACGAACATCGGTGGTCTGGACCACATCACCGCCTTTGTGTTCGCCAAGCGGGCAGGCGCGGTGCAGCCGACCATCGTTCCGTTCAAGGGTGGCGGTGAACTTGCCACCCAGCTGGTCGCCGGCTCGATCGATGTCGGCGTGCTCAACCTCTCCGAGGCATCCGCCCAGATCGAGGCGGGCGACATCTGCCCGATGGTGGTCCTGCACACCGAGCGGATGAAGCCGATCCCCGACGTCAAGACCGCCCGCGAGATGGGTGTCGACGTCGTCTTCGCCACGGTGCGCGGATTCGTCACCCACGCCGGTGTCGACGACGCGAAGGCGGAGACACTCGAGAAGGGCATGTTGAAGGCCATGAGCCACAGCATCTATCAGGCGTATCTGACCACGTCGGGTCTGGACAACACCTCGGTACTCGGCTCCGAAGAGTGGGGTGCCCAGATCAAGCAGCTGCTGCAGGACCTGATCCCGGCCGCGAAGGAAATGGGCCTCGTGAAGTGACCATCCGGACCGGTTTTCCGGATCCGGAGTGATGCATCCCGATGACGTGACCGGCCGGGCGCCCGCGCCCGGCCGGCGCCGCTGGTTCGACCTGGGCCTTCCCGTCACGGTCTTCGTGTTCTGTGCCGCGGTGATCCACTTCAGCTTGACCTTCGACGAGGTGCCGGAGATCATCGTCGGGGACTCGATGCAGCCGCGGGTATTCCCCATCTTCCTGATGGTGGTGATGGGGCTGCTCAACATCGCCCTGATCCTGCAGATCACCAGGAACCCCCCGAAGCGGGTGGCGCTGGAACCGGGGGTCACCTGGTTCAGCGTCGTGCTGATGGGCGTCTTCTACATCCTTGCCGAGCATGTCGACATGATGCTGGCCCTGCCGGTCGTGATCTTCTGCATGTGCAGGCTGTGGGGCGAGACGCGCCTGTGGGTCGCGGCGCTGACCGCGGTGATCACCACCTGCGCCATCTTCTTCAGTTTCGACCTCGTGCTGGAAGTCCGGTTCCCGCGCGGGGTCCTGACCAACATCTACTACGGATAGAACGGGCGGAGCGATGGTTGCCGACGCGCTGATCTCGATGCTCTCCGTCCTGAGCGACCCCTACCTGATGGGGCTGATCCTGATCACCACGGTGGGAGGGGTCGTGATCGGCGCGCTGCCGGGGCTCGGTGCGACCACGGGGGCCGCCCTGCTGCTGCCGTTCACCCTGACCATGGACCCGGTGCCGGCGATCGCGGTGCTCACCACGATCTACGTCTCCGCGACCTTTGCCGGGGCGATCACCGCCATCCTGATCAACACGCCGGGAACCTCCGCGGCGGCGGCGACCTGCCTCGACGGCTTCCCGCTTGCCCAGCGCGGTGAGGCCGGCCGCGCGCTCGGCATCGCGGTGGTCGCCAGCACCATCGGCGGCATCTTCTCGGTGATCGTGCTTTCGATCGCCGCCCCGCTTCTGGCCAGGGTGGCCTACGAGTTCCGGCCGCCGGAGTACTTCGCGCTCACTGTCTTCGGCCTCTCGATGCTGGCCTCGATATCGGAGGGCGGGGCGGTCAAGAACCTGATGGGGGGCCTGTTCGGCGTCTGGCTTGCCACCATCGGGGCGGATGCCAGCACCGGTGTCGAGCGGTTCATGTTCGGCAATTACGAGCTCTACGAGGGGCTGAACTTCATCCCGGTCCTGGTCGGCCTGTTCGCGATCAGCGAACTCCTGGTGCAGTCGACGACGCTGAAGCTCGCGATGGAACACATCGCGATGAAGGCCGTGCAACTGCCGAGCATGGCCGACTACAGGAAGATCTGGCGCACGGTGCTGCGTTCCTGCGGCATCGGGACATTCATCGGCATCCTGCCGGCGGAGGGCGCCACGGTCGCCTCGATGATCGGCTACGCGGAAGCCAAGCGCTGGTCGCGCACGCCCGAGGAGTTTGGCAAGGGGGCGGTCGAGGGCATCGCCGGGGCGGAAACCGCCAACAACGCGGCGACCGGCGGCGCAATGGTGCCGACCCTGGTCCTCGGCATTCCCGGCAGCGGCACCACGGCGGTGATCCTCGTCGGGCTGATGGTGCACGGACTGCGTCCGGGTCCGCACCTGTTCACCGAGCAGCTCGACAAGGTCTACGCCATCTTCGGCACCATGTTTGTCGCCAACGCGCTGTTCTTCATCCTCGGCCTGTTCGCGGCCAAGCTGTTCGCCCGCGTCACCCTGGTGCCGCGCAACATCCTGTGGCCGGTCGTCTTCGCGTTCAGTGTTCTCGGTTCCTACGCGCTTGCCCAGTCGATGCTCGATGTCTACGTCGCGCTCATCTTCGGTGTCATTGGCTACCTGTTCCGCCGTTTCGGCTTCGCGGTCGCACCGGTCGCGATCGGTCTCATCCTCGGTGAAATGGTCGAGACCAACCTGCAGAACTCCCTAAAGATGTTCGATGGCGCATGGTGGGAGATCGGGATGCAGCCGCTGGCGGCACTGTTCCTGGTGCTTGCGGTCCTCGGCATCATGCAGCCCTACATCGTCGGCTGGTTCCGGCGTCGGAAGGCGGCGCGCTCCTGAGTGCCGCGGACTGTCCGCGCCGGGCTCCGGTTGACACGCGCGGGGGTGCCCGGTAATGGACACGGGCTCGCGGTGCGTACCGCCGCCGCGCGATGCCCAGGTAGCTCAGTTGGTAGAGCAGCGGACTGAAAATCCGCGTGTCGGTGGTTCGAATCCGCCCCTGGGCACCACTCCTTCCCGTCAGTTCCGATCCCCGACGCAACCGGCGGCTGTTCCCGCCCCGGCCGGGCTGGTATCCTGCCACCCTGTCACGGACCGGGCGAGGGAGGCCACCATGCGTTCCAACTACAACAGGATCGAAGCGGGAGCGGTGTTTCTCGCCGTCTGGCACGAGCAGTGGGATGCCAACATCGATCACCATGCCGACCAGGGCGTCCTCATCGAGGTGCGCGGCGATGTGGACGGGCGCGAGACCAGCCTGCTGCAGTTTACCTGCATGCACGCCGAACGCAGCTATACCTACGCGCCGGAGGGCAAGGCCCGGATCTGCCAGATCGATCCGGTGACCGACGGAAACCCGATCGGCTGGACGGCACGGCAGATCCGCGAGCGCCTGCCCGAGATGCTGACCGCTGCAGGCTTTCCGGGGATCGCTGCCTCGCTTGACAGCACGGTGACGGCGGCGGCGGCCGACGAGGTCGAGCGGGTGGCACGGCACCTGTTCCGCACCGCGATCAGGCTGGTCAAGCACAACAGGGGTGACCACATGATCGAGGCCGGGAACATCCGCTTCGGGCTCGAAAAACGGGTGCTGGGCCAGGACGGCGGTCTCGCGATCCACGTGCTGTCCGACGTCTGCGGCGGACCGGAACACGAGTACGCCGAGGAAACCGAGATCATCGCCTTCGACTGCTTCCGGCTCGAGCCGCACTATCACTACGGTCCGCGCAACAAGAACCTCCGCTACTACTGGGACAAGACCGTGGTCCCGGATACGCTGGAGTGGACGCTCGACGTGCTGAAGGCGGGCAAGCTCGGTGCCATGATCGAGGCGGCCGGCTATCCGGACATTGCCAGGGACCTCGACCCGGATGTGGTCCGTAGCGTCCTCCCGGCACTGGAGGAGAAGGCGCGCGAGCTGCAGCCCCGCGAGAGCGCCGACCTGGCGGCGGCGGAGTAAAGGGGGCGATGTCGGGAGCCGACGCCGAGGATGTGCGATCGGTCAAGGACTGGCTCGCCCGCTGGCAACCCTGTGTGCGCGCCGCCGACTACAAGGCGGCGCGGGTGCTGTTCGACGCGGAGGTAATCTCCTTCGGAACCCACCGGGACGTCGTGAGCGGGCTCGACGCGCTGGAGCAGGGCCAGTGGCGTAATGTCTGGGGCAGGATCGACGGGTTCACCTGGGACTTCGACGCCATGCATGTCGGCTTCTCGCCCGACCGCCTGCTTGCATTCCTTGCCGCCACCTGGACTTCGGTGGGCTACCATGAGGATGGCGCCAGCTTCCACCGGCCCGGGCGCACCACCGCCATCCTGTCGCGTCCGGACCCGGGTGCGGACTGGTCGTGCATCCACACCCACTTCTCGCTCTATCCGGGAACGCCGCCGCGCAGTTTCGGTCCCCGAATCGACGGCGGACAGGGGGCGGGCGACAGCGGTCCGGCCGCTTGACAGGGTCAGGTGCCGGACGGATGCTCCGGCGCAATCGCACTCACACAGCAACAGGTCCGGACCGGCGGTGCCGGCCGGACATCCGACAGGAGGGATAGGGAATGAAACTGCTGCGCCACGGACCGGCGGGCGAAGAGAAACCAGGGTTGCTCGACGGGGACGGCGTGATCCGCGATCTCTCCGGCGTGATCGACGATATCGCTCCGCAGACCCTGGGTCCCGCGACTATCGACATGCTCAGGGCACTGGATGCGGGCGCTCTTCCGGCAGTCCCGGGGTCGACACGCCTCGGACCCTGTGTTGGCAACATCGGCAAGCTGGTCTGCATCGGGCTCAACTATTCCGACCATGCAGCCGAGACCGGCTCCAAGCCGCCGCCCGAGCCGATCATCTTCATGAAGGCGAACTCCGCGATCAGCGGTCCGAACGACGACGTGCGCATCCCGCGCGGGTCGGTCAAGACCGACTGGGAGGTCGAGCTCGGCGTCGTCATCGGCACCGAGGCGAAGTACGTTTCCGAGGCGGATGCCCTCGACTACGTGGCCGGCTACTGCATCTGCAATGACGTTTCCGAGCGGGAATTCCAGGCCGAGCGGGCCGGGCAGTGGACCAAGGGCAAGAGCTGCGACACCTTCGGCCCCACCGGGCCGTGGCTGGTGACCGCCGACGAGATCGCGGATCCGCAGAACCTGAAGATGACGCTCGACGTCAACGGCAAGCGGTTCCAGGACGGCAACACCAGCACCATGATCTTCGGTGTCCGCCACGTCGTGCACTACCTCTCGCAGTTCTTCACCCTGTATCCGGGCGACGTGATCTCGACCGGAACGCCTCCGGGTGTCGGGCTCGGGATCAAGCCGGAACCAGTGTTCCTGAAACCTGGCGACGAGATGCACCTCGCCATCGAGGGGCTCGGCGAACAGCGCCAGAAATGCGTGGCCGACTGACCGGCGATGTCGCTTGACCTGACCGTTGCCGATACCCTGCCCGAGGACCGCGACCGCGCGGTCCTGGTCGGGCGGGCGTGGCTTCCCGGCACGCCGGGCGGTCCGGCGGTCGTCACTGTTCGCGGCGACCGCGTGGTCGACATCACCGGCTGCGCCCCCACCTGCTCGGAACTGCTGAACCGGGGGTCGGCCTGTGCCGCGGTCAGCAGCGCCGCGGGCCGTGACATCGGCAGCCTCGCCGACATCCTCGCGACGTCCGTCCCGCCGGCGGCGGGCGGGGCGACGGCATCCCTGCTCGCTCCCGTCGACCTGCAGGCGGTGAAGGCCTGCGGTGTCACCTTCGCCGACAGCATGCTGGAACGCGTGATCGAGGAGCGGGCCAAGGGCGACCCGTCGGCGGCGGACGGAATCCGCTCGGAACTGCGAGAGGCGATCGGGGTCGATCTCGGGGCCGTTGTCCCGGGTTCTTCCGAGGCGGCGCGGCTCAAGGACATGCTGGTCGAACGGGGCATGTGGTCGCAGTACCTGGAGGTGGGAATCGGTCCCGACGCCGAGGTCTTTACCAAGGCGCAGCCGATGTCGGCCGTTGGCACCGGTGCCGAGATCGGCATCCATTCCGCGTCCTCGTGGAACAACCCGGAACCGGAGATCGTGCTGGTGGTCAACGCCAGGGGCGAGACCGTCGGAGCGACGCTCGGCAACGACGTCAACCTCCGCGATGTCGAGGGACGCAGTGCCCTGTTGCTCGGCAAGGCGAAGGACAACAATGCCTCTGCCGCGATCGGACCGTTCATCCGGCTGTTCGACGACGACTACGGTATCGACGACGTGCGCTCGGCGGAACTCGCGTTGCGGGTCAGCGGGCCGGACGGGTTCGTGCTCGACGGCGCAAGCTCGATGTCCCGGATCAGCCGCGACCCGTTGGCGCTGGTGGCCGAGACCATCGGGGCGCACCACCAGTACCCGGACGGGGTGTGCCTGATGACCGGCACCCTGTTCTCGCCGACGAAGGACCGGGATGCGCCCGGAGGCGGGTTTACTCACAAGGTGGGCGACGTGGTCCGGATCTCGACGCCCCGGCTGGGCACGCTTGCCAACCGCGTGAACCACAGCGAGGCCGTCGCGCCGTGGACCTTCGGCACCGGCGCGCTGATGCGCAACCTGGCGGAACGCGGACTGCTGTAGGCGCTACAGCGTCCGTGCGTGGTCACGCAGGGTGAACTTCTGCACCTTGCCGGTCGACGTTTTCGGCAGCGGGCCAAACACCACCGTTCGCGGTACCTTGAACCCCGCGAGCCCCGCGCGGCAGTGGCGGATGATGTCGTCCTCACTCGCGGCCATGTCGGGCTTGAGGGTCACGAACGCGCACGGGGTCTCGCCCCACTTCGCGTCGGGCCGGGCCACCACCGCCGCCTCCAGAACCGCCGGGTGGCGGAACAGCACGTCCTCGACCTCGATGGTGCTGATGTTCTCGCCGCCGGAAATGATGATGTCCTTCGAGCGGTCCCGGACCTCGATGTAGCCGGACGGGTGCATCACCGCGAGATCGCCGGTGTGGAACCAGCCGCCGCGGAACGCCTCCTCGGTGGCCGACGGGTTCCTGAGGTATCCCTTCATCACCACGTTGCCGCGCATGAAGATCTCGCCCATGGTCTCGCCGTCGGACGGAACCGGTTCAAGGGTTTCGGGGTCCGCCACCATCAGGCCCTCGAGCACCGGGTAGCGCACACCCTGGCGCGCCTTGAGCCTGGCCTGTTCCGCCATCGGCAGGTCGTTCCACTCGTCGTGCCATTCGCAGATCGTGACCGGCCCGTAGACCTCGGTCAGCCCGTAGACGTGGGTGATGGACACCCCGCGCTGTTCCATTCCCTCGATCACCGCGGCCGGAGGCGCGGCTCCGGCGGTCATCATCGCCAGGTCGTGATCAAAGGCGCGTACCTCCGAAGCCGGCGCATTCAGCAGCATGGTCATCACCACCGGTGCCCCGCACATGTGGGTGACCTTGTGCTCGGCGATCGCCTCGTAGATCGCCCCGGCCTCGACCCGGCGCAGGCAGACGTGGGTACCGCCGAGCGAGGTCACGGTCCACGGGAAACACCAGCCATTGCAGTGGAACATCGGCAGGGTCCACAGGTAGACCGGGTGTTTCTTCATCCCCCAGGTCAGGATGTTGGCCAGCGCATTCAGGTAGGCCCCGCGATGGTGATAGACCACACCCTTCGGGTTCCCGGTGGTGCCCGAGGTGTAGTTCAGCGCCAGCGACTCCCACTCGTTGGCGACCGGCCGCGGCACGTAGCCGGGATCCGCCGATGCCAGGAACTCCTCGTAGTCCATGGTCCCGAGCCGGTCGCCGCCCGGGCCTTCCGGATCATCGTAGTCGACGACCAGGATCTCGCGCCCGAGCTGTGCAAGGGCGTCGCGGATGACCGGCGCGTACTCGGTGTCGGTGATCAGAACCCTGGCACCGCCGTGTTCCAGGGTGAAGGCGATGGTCGCGGCGTCGAGCCGGGTGTTGAGTGCGTTGAGGATCGCCCCGGTCATCGGCACGCCGAAGGTTGCCTCGAAGGCCGGCGGCACGTTCGGCAGCATGACCGACACGGTATCTCCGGCGCCGATGCCGTGGTTCGCGAGCGCCGACGCCAGGTTCCGGCAGCGCTGCGCGGTCTCCGCCCAGGTCCAGCGCCCGGCGCCATGGATCACCGAGGTCCGGGTCGGGAACACCGCGGCGGTCCGCTCGAGGAAGGACAGCGGGGTGAGCGGAACATGGTTGGCCGCGTTCCTGTCGAGACCGGTCTCGAAGGGGTTTTCTGTCACTCCGACATCTCCAGACATGAAGCCGGGTTCAGCCTATCCGCACCGCAATTCGGGTGCAATCGCACCCGCCGGTTCCCACTGGTTCCCGGGCGATTGCCGCGACCTGTCCTCGTCCGCTCACCCGCGGGTTCAAGCCGGTTCCCGCCATTCGCTGCTTCCGTCGTCGCTCAGTGTTCGCGCGCCCGTGCGAGCAGGGTGTAGCGCGCCCGGATGCGGGCGGCGTGTACCCGCGGCCATTCACCCGCCTCGAGCAGGTCGAGGAAGTCGTCGAGCACCATCGCGAAGTGGGCTTCGTGCGGCGTGTGGAACCGGTGCGGAATGACGATCTCGCACCCGGGTTCGGACGGGCGCTGCGACAGTCCGGGCATCCCCGCCTCCCGGGAGGCGAGCCACTCGGTGAGCCGGCGCCTGAAACCCGGTCCCGGAGTCCGTGGCGAGAGATGGAGTTCGCCCCGGAAACCGGTCTCGGGCCCGCGCCGTGCGATGAGCGTCGCCTCGCTGCCCGTGATCGTCGTGCGGTGGGCGTCGCCGCCTCCGTCCGGCTCGCGCTGGCCCCATTCGGCGCGTTGGCGCACCGGCACGCCCCGCAGCCGGTAGCGGATCTCGCCATTACACGCCAGCTGCAGCACCCCGTCCTCGATCCATGGCAGGAGGTCCGGCGGGAAGGCATCGAGCCCGGTACTGGCTCGGAAGAGCTCGACCGGCACCGGGGTGGCCCAGCGGCGCGCACTCTCGATCGCGTAGTCGCGATCGAACACGAGGCCGTCGCCGTCACCGATGACCCACTGGGCCTGGTCGGCCATGTGTGACTGGATGTCGACGAGGCCGTCACCCTGGATGCGGGTGTCATAGTACCAGGCGGGCCGGCGCAGCGGCTCGCCGTTGACCAGCTTGAGCAGGTGGTGGACTGACTGGATGTCGATCGCGGGCTCGCCGGAACTCCCCTCGAGACTGCCGAACAGGTCCGGATCGGTTGCGACCTCGTATGCAAGCCGTGCCACCACCTCGTGGCGAAAGGTCATGATGTCGATCGCGAGCGGCCAGCCGGCGGTTACCTGCCCGAGGTGGCCGAGTGCGGCGCTCTCCGTGAGCCAGGGCTTGTCGGCCAGCACGTGCAGCCCTGCCGCGTGCAGCCGCGCGATGGTGCCGAGCTTGGGCCGTGTGCGCCCGGCGAGGATGACGGTAGCGCCCGGCCGCTCCTCGACCAGTTCCCGTTCCGGGTCGGCCGATTCGTGCACCTTCACGGTCCAGGCTGTGGGCTGTTCCGCGCGCCGGTTGAACGAGGCGACCAGGTCGAGGAAGGCATCGCGCTCCGCGCCCGCGCGGGCGTAGAGATGCACGGTCGGGTCGACGCGCGGGTTCTGCGTTCGCAGGGTCAGCGCGGCATGAAAGTGGCCGGGCTCGAGAAACACGAGTGTGTGCATGGCAACCACCGGTCGGAAGGACGACGCACGCCGCCCGCGGGCCGGTGCGTTCCGTCCTGCATGCTGCGCGCCTGAACCCGCCGGAGACAAGCGCATTGTGCCCGCCCTTCGATGCTGTGCAACCGGGGTGCGATGCCATAGGCTCGCGCCCTGTTCATCCACCCTCCGGCGGATCCATGACAGCGCAGGTCACCACGGCAATCGGCCTGATGAGCGGCACCTCGATGGATGGTGTCGACGCGGCCCTGCTCGTGACCGACGGGCGCGACGTGGTGCGGCCCGGTGCGGCGGTGTCGGTTCCCTATCCGCCGCAGTTCCGCTCCCGTCTTCGCGACCTGATCGACGGCGCCGGTGACAGGGACCGGGTAAGGCTGGACCTGACCCGCCGGCACGCCGACGCTGTCCGGCAGGTGCTGGCGGCGGGCGGACTGGCGCCGGGCGATGTCGAGGTGATCGGGTTTCACGGCCACACGATCAGCCACGCGCCCGAGAGAGGCATGACCGACCAACTCGGTGACGGGGCGCTGCTCGCTGAACTCACGGGCATCGACGTGGTTCATGACCTGCGCGGCGCCGATGTCGCCGCCGGCGGGCAGGGGGCGCCGCTGGCCCCGGTCTACCACCGGGCCCTGCTTGCCGGAACGGCGCTGCCGGTTGCGGTGCTGAATGTCGGCGGCGTGGCCAACGTGACCTGGATCGGGCCGGGCGAGGGGGAACTGCTGGGATTCGATACCGGTCCCGGCAACGGCCTGATCGATGACTGGGTGAGGGCCCGGACCGGCGCCGATTTTGACGAGGACGGCCAAATGGCAGCGCGCGGGCGGGTCGACGAGGCGCTGGTGGGGCGGTTCATGCGGGAACCGTACCTGGCGCTCCCGCCGCCGAAGTCGCTTGACCGCAACACCTTCGCGGGTCAGGCGCGCGCTCTGATGGACGGGGTATCGCCCGAGGACGGTGCCGCCACCCTGACCGCGATCACGGCCGAGGCGGCCGCGCGTGCCCGCGACCATCTTCCGTCGCTGCCCGGTACCTGGGTGGTGGTGGGCGGCGGCAGGCGCAACTCCATGCTGATGGAAGAACTGCGCCGGCGCCTCGGGGTCCGGGTCGTGCCCGGCGAGGCGGCGGGACTCGACGGTGACGGCCTCGAAGCACAGGCCTTCGCCTACCTGGCCGTGCGCTCGCTCCGCAGCCTGCCGATCAGCTATCCGGGTGTCACCGGAGTTCCGCAACCCATGACCGGGGGCATCCTCGCCAAGGCCGCCGCCGGGGTCCGACAGGCGGGAGGGAGCGCGCCGTGAAAACCAGCATCTCCATCGGCGGTGCAGCGGCAACCGGCGAGAACTGGGAAGGAACGGTCTCCTACGTGCTGGAAGCGGAGCGGCTGGGCGTCGATCACGTGTGGTCGGCCGAGGCCTGGGGACAGGACGCGGCGACACCCCTGGCGGCACTGGCGCCGCTCACCTCCCGCATCATCCTGGGGACCGGCATCATGCAGGTCACGGCACGCGCACCGGCGATGACAGCCATGACCGCGCTCAGCCTTGATCGCCTGACCGGGGGCCGGTTCATCCTCGGACTGGGCGTGAGCGGTCCGCAGGTGGTGGAGGGGCTGCACGGTGTCCGGTTTTCCCGGCCGCTCGAACGGTTGCGGGAGACGCTCGACGTGCTGGCGCTGGCTTTCTCCGGCGAGAGGATATCCTTCTCCGGCCGGCAGTTGCGGTTTCCCCTGCCGGGCGGGGAAGGCAAGGCGATCGCGCTGGCCATGCCCCCGCGGCCCGCCCTGCCGATCTACCTCGCAACCCTGGGCGAACGCAGCCTCGAACTCACGGGCGAGCGGGCGCAGGGCTGGCTCGGTACCTGTTTCGTTCCCGAGCGCGCCGACGTCTTCTGCGACGCGCTCCGGCGTGGCGCGGCCCGGGCCGGCCGGTCGCTCGACGCGCTGGACCTGCAGGCGGGCGGCCGGCTGTGGATCACCGACGATGTCGAGGCCGCGGTGGCGGCGCTCAGGCCCGAGCTTGCCTTCCGGCTCGGCGCCATGGGATCGGCAACCACCAACTTCTACAACGACGCGTTCCGTCGCGCCGGGTGGGAGGAGGAATGCCATCGGGTCCGCAGCCTGTGGATCGATCGCCGCCGCAAGGAGGCGATCGAGGCGGTCCCCGACAACCTGGTGCTCAGGAGCAACCTGCTCGGGCCGCCTGCCATGATCCGCGAACGGCTCGCCGTCTACCGCCGGGCCGGCGTGACGACCCTGCGGCTCGACCCTGTGCCCGGGGACCTGCCCGGCAGGCTCGACCAGCTCGGTCAGCTGCTCGACCTGCTGCGCGACACGGACTGAACCGCGGACCCGCGACCGGAGAGACGCCATGACCATGCCAGCCCTCAGCCTGACCGCGGTTCCGGGCCGTCGGCGCCGCACGCTCGAACTGGCGGGCGAGATCGAACGCCGCGGCTTTGCCGGTCTGTGGGTGCCGAGCCCGTTCGCCGGACTGAGCCTGTGCCATGCGCTCGCCCATGTCACCGAACGCCTGACCTTCGCCACCTCGATCGCGCCGATCTACTTCCAGCCGGTGGACGAGTTCGCCCAGTCCGCGGGCTTCCTGCACGAGGTGTCGGGCGGACGGTTCCGGTTCGGCATCGGCGTTTCGCACCAGTCCACCCACAGGCGCCTCGGGCTCAGTCCCGGACGGCCGCTCGAGGACATGCGTGGCTTCGTCGACCGGCTGCGCGCCGTTCCGCGCACCGGCGGCCTGCCTCCGGTGGTGCTTGCCGCGATGCGCCCGCGGATGATCGCCCTGGCGGGTGAGATCGCTGACGGGGTCGTGTTTGCCAACGCCTGCCGCAGCCGGATCGCGGCCTCGCTCAAAGCCCTGCCTTCCGCGGTGCGGGAAGACCCGGGATACGAGGTCGCCTGCATGACGCCGACCTGTGTCAGCGAGGATCTCGAGGCGGCCCGCGCCGTCAATCGCCGGACCCTGTCGCGCTATGCCCGGCTGCCGTACTACCGGGCGTACTGGCGCGAGGCCGGATACGCCGAGGAAATGGACGAGGTCGAGCGGGTCCTTGACCGGGACGACGCGGCGCTCGCAGCCAGGCTGTCCGACCGCTGGCTCGACGACACCACCCTGGCCGGCCCGCCCGGGCGGATCAGAAAAGGCGTGGAAGAACTCGTCGAGGCGGGTGTCAGGACCCCGATCCTGGTGCCCTCGTCGGCCGCCGGCAACCAGATGACGGCGTTCGCGGAGGTGTTCGGGATCTACGCGCCGGCGTGACCGGCCGTGTTGAGAGGCCCGGAGGAGCATGCTACACCCGCGGCTTCCCAGGCCCGGGCGACCCGGAGTGCATCCCGATGACCGAATTCACCTCGTCGTTCATGCGGACAATGAGCGAACGCGGGTTCATTCACCAGGCAACCGATGCCGGCGGCCTCGATGAGCTGATGAACAACAAGGTCGTGACGGCCTATATCGGCTTCGACTGCACCGCCGACAGCCTGCACGTCGGCAGCCTGCTGCAGATCATGATGTTGCGGCACCTGCAGCGCTGCGGTCACCGCCCGATCGTGCTCATGGGCGGCGGAACCACCAAGGTCGGCGACCCGTCCGGGCGCGATGACGCCCGGCAGCTGCTGAGCGACGAGGACATCGAGCGCAACAAGGCGGGTATCCGGCGCATTTTCGAGCGCTACGTCACCTTCGGCGACGGTCCGACCGATGCCGTCATGTGCGACAATGACGAATGGCTCTCGACGCTGCGCTACATCCCGTTCCTGCGCAAGGTCGGCCGGTATTTTTCCGTCAACCGCATGCTGTCCTTCGACAGCGTGAAGCTCAGGCTGGAGCGCGAACAGCCGCTGTCGTTCCTCGAGTTCAACTACATGATCCTGCAGGCGTACGACTTTCTGGAGCTGCGGCGCCGCTACGGGTGCGAACTGCAGATGGGCGGATCGGACCAGTGGGGCAATATCGTCAACGGCGTCGAACTGGCGCGGCGCATCGACCGGCAGGCCATCCACGGCCTGACGTCGCCGCTGATCACCACGGCGTCGGGCGCGAAGATGGGCAAGACGGCCCAGGGCGCGATCTGGCTCAACGCCGAACGACTGAGCCCCTATGACTTCTGGCAGTTCTGGCGCAACACCGAGGACGGTGACGTGGGCCGGTTCCTGCGGCTGTTTACCGATCTCCCGCTGGAGGAGACCCGGCGGCTTGCGGCACTCGAGGGCCGGGAGCTCAATGACGCCAAGAAGGTCCTGGCTGACGAGGTGACCGGGCTGTGTCACGGCTCCGGGGCGGCGCAGGCCGCGGCCGAGACCGCCCGCAGGACGTTCGAGGAAGGCGGCAGGGGCGGAGATCTGCCGAGCCTGCCGGTCGAGCGCCGGGACCTGGAAGACGGACTGTGGGTCGTGGAAGCCCTGCGGCGCAGCGGACTGGTCGCGTCCAACGGGGAGGGGCGCAGGCTGATCAGGAACGGCGGTGCGCGGATCAACGACGTGGTGGTGAGCAGCGAGGACTACCGGGTCGGTCTCGCGGATCTTGATGCCGAGGGAATCGTCAAGCTGTCGTCGGGACGCAAGCGCCACGCCCTGCTGCGTGCCGGCCTGGTATAGGCCTGGACGGGGTTGGAGCACTTCGGCGCGACCCCGGATTGCCCGCTGTCCGCATTCGGCCCTTCATGCCGCCGCGAGAAGGGATGACAGTTCCTCCAGGCCGATCACTTCGACGTCCTCGCCCCTGGGGTAGCGTTCGACGCCCGAATACACGACGAAGGAGCGCTTCGGTTCGTGGTCCTGCCGCGCGTGGCGAAATCCCTTGTCGAGCCTCGGTGCGCGACCGCGTTTGATTTCCACCGCCCACAGGTCTCCGCCCGCCATCTCGAGCAGCAGGTCGATTTCGGCGCCGGCAGCGGTTCGGTGGAACCACGGCCTCGCGCGTTCCGGGGCCGCGCCGAGGAGGTTCTCCACGACGAACCCTTCCCAGCTCCCGCCGGCGACCGGATGGCCCAGCACCGCGTCCCGGTCATCGAGACCGAGCAGCGCGTGCACGATTCCGCTGTCGCGGACATAGACCTTCGGGGATTTCACCAGGCGCTTGCCGAGTTTGGCGTGAAACGGCGGCAGACGCCGCACCAGCAGGAGATCGACGAGCAGATCGAGATAGCGGGCGACTGTCTTGCCATCGACAGCAAGGCTGCGTGCGAGTTGGGCCGCGTTGAGCAGGCCACCCTGCATGTGGGCCAGCATGGTCCAGAAGCGCCGCAGCGTTTCCGCCGGCACGCGCGGACCCAGTTGCGGAATGTCACGCTCAAGGTAGGTGCGGACGAAATTCTCCCGCCAGACCGCGCTGGTATCGTCGCCATCGGCGAGAAAACTGTCCGGGTATCCGCCCCGGATCCAGAGCTCGTCCCGCGCCCCGCCGCCAACTTCATGAACGGTGAGCGGCCCGAGTTCGACACAGGCGATGCGCCCGGCAAGTGACTCTCCCGACTGCTTGAGCAGGTCGATCGACGCAGGACCCAGAAGCAGGAACCGGCCAGCCCGGATGCCGCGGCGGCGCCCCTCGTCGATGAGGCCGCGAAGGGTCTGGAACAGTTCCGGCGCTCGCTGCACCTCGTCGATGATCACCAGATCGCCCGAGTGCCTGGACAGGTAGTGTACGGCATCGCTCAGCTTCTCTCGGTCCGCCGGGTCCTCGAGGTCGAGATAGATGTTGGGCCGCTCTTCGGCGATGACCCCGGCCAGGGTGGTCTTGCCCGTCTGGCGCGGGTCGAGCAGGGCCACGGCCGGGAACTGGTCAGGGCGGGTACGGACGAGTTGCGATTTCTGACGGGGTATCATCCTTGCAAGTATGGTACGCAATGCCACATACGCGAGGATTATATGAGTTGTGGACCTGATCCATCCCGGTGAGATCACTCTCGCATGTCATGAGTGCAAGGACAGGACGGGAGCAGGCTGTACGGGTCCGGTGCGATCGTTCCGCGGCTCGAAGCGGCCACCGGACGGATAATCGACGTCGTCGTTCCCGACGAGGCTTCCCCGGACCTGCCTGGCGCGTGTTCCGCGACGGAGCCGGACCGGGCCGCACCGGTGGAGCGCAAGGCGCGCGCCTTCCCGGATTATCCGGCCTGCCAGATGTTCGAGCAGGCGATCAGCGACGCGGTGCCCGCGCGACGGACACGGTGATCGACTGCACGATGCCCACCGGGCAGGTCACCACGGTGCGCGCCGCCGCCGGCTGTCGTGCCGGAGAAGCACGGGACGCCGACGGTGGACCGGACCATCCCCGGCCTCAGCCACTGAACTCGGACGCCACCATCGACTCGCGCTGCCTGAACTGCTCGAACCAGGCCGTGAGGCTCGGATGTCCGGCACGCCAGTCGATCGTGTCGCTGAAGCGAAAGTCGAGGTAGGCGAGGGAGCAGGCGACAGCGATGACGCCAACGTCGATCCGGCCGGCCAATTCCTCCGCCTTCGTCTCCAAATGGTCGACGGTGCGCGTGATCTTGCGCAGCTGGGCCTCGTACCAGCCGTCCCACCGGTACTCCGGGGGCTTCGCCGTGACGTCGAACCGCAACAGTACGCCGGATTCCATGATCCCGTCGCCGAGCGACTGCAGGTACAGGGCGTTCCAGCGCTCGTCGCCCCCGGGAAGAACCCTGCGGTGCGTATCCATCAGGCTGTCGAGGTACTCGCAGATGAACTTGGAGTCGGGAATGGTCCGGCTGTCGTCGGTGACCAGGACCGGAACCTTGCCGACCGGATACAGCTCGTTGACCGTCTCGTCCATCACGAGCGGCGAGATGGTGCGATACAGTACGTCGATTCGATCGCGAATACCGCCTTCGTGGGCGCTCACGACGACCTTGCGAACGAAGGGTGATGAGGGAGAGCCATACAGGTGCATCGTTCGTTCTCCTTGCTCAGAGGCCGTTCTGGGCGCCGCCGTCGATGGGTATCGCGGCACCGGTGATGAACCCGGCGGCATCGCTCGCCAGGAAGGCCACGAGCGCGCCGATCTCCTCCGGCCGGCCGAGCCGCTTCAGGGAGGTCGGGGCAGCCATGCGCTCACGCACCTCCTCGACGGTGATGCCTTCGTTCCTCGACACCATGGCCACACGCGAGTCGTTGAGTTCCGTTACCACGGTGCCGGGCAGGATCGCGTTACAGCGAATGTTGTCCGGTCCGTGCTCGACCGCGATGGCCTTGGTCAGTCCGATCATGCCCGCCTTCGCCGCGACATAGGCCCCCGCGCCGGCGAGAGGCTTGACGCCCCAGATGGAGGAGTTGTTGATGATGGATCCGCCGCCGCGTTCGCGCATCGAGGGGATCACCGCCTGGCAGAAGCGGGCCGCACCCTTGATGCAGAGGTCGAACTGGATGTCCCACGCGTACTCGCCGATATCCAGGAACGGCCCCGCACCCGTCGGAACACCCGCGTTGTTGAACAGGATGTCGATGCCGCCGAACGTCTCGACCGCGGTATCGACGCAGCGCCGGATGTCCTCCTCCTTCGCTACATCGACGCTCACACCGATCGCCTCGACGCCGATCGCCCTCAACTCCGCCACGCGTTCGTCGAGCCGCGAGGCGCTGCCGCCAACCTGGTGGAAGGAGCCGGTGCTCAGGTCGTCCCGCCGCTCGGTTAGACCAGTGCTCACGATGCGCGCTCCCATGCGGGCCATCGCCAAGGCGGCCGCGTGCCCCATGCCCTTCGCGCGGGTCGCGCCGGTGACGATCGCCACCTTTCCGTCCAGGGGTCTCTCGGCTGAAGTCATTTGCCCCTCCGGGGAGAAGTGTCTGTTCGTGGTCTACTCGGCCGCGTTGGCCGCCGCCTGGAGAGCCGGCGTCGGGCCGCACATGATTGCTCCATCGGCGACAATGGCCTCGCCGTTCACCCAGGAGGCGTCGTCGGACGCGAGGAAGTGGATGACGGCCGCCATTTCCTCCGGCCTGGCGACACGCCCGAGCGGGGAAGAGATCCTGGCGTAGTTGTTCACCCACCCCATGGCGGTGTCGGTCGTGCTCGGACAGATCGCATTGACCCGGATGCCCTGCGGCGCCAGTTCGATCGCCGCGCATCGGGTGAGGTTGACGATCGGCGCCTTGGAGATCACGTACCCGCTGATGCCCGAGCCGGATCGCTGGAACGCCAGCGAGGCGGTGTTCACGATCGCCCCGCCGGTTCCCATCCGTTTCGCGGCCTGCCGGATGCCGTAGATGACACCCATGACGTTGACTTCGAACTGTTTCCGGTAGGCGTCGGACTCTTCATCCATGATCCGGTTGCCGACGATCATCATGCCGGCGTTGTTGACCGCGATGTCCAGCCGCCCGTGCTCGTCCACCGCCCGCTGCATCAGGGCTTCCACCTCGGCTTCGACCGAGACGTCGGTCCTGACGAAGATGCCGCCGATCTCCGTCGCCTTCGCCTGCGCATCGGCCATGTCGGCCAGGACCACCCTCGCCCCGGCGGCGGCAAACCGGGTTGCCGTCGCGAAGCCGATGCCGCCCGCCGCGCCTGTGATTACCGCTACCTTGTCATCCAGAGAGAACATCCATCGGCTCCGTTCAAAGACCTTCCATTTCCCCGCCGTCGACCCTGAGCGCCACGTCGGTAACGAAGCTCGACATGTCGCTCGCGAGGAACGCGACCACCTCCGCGATCTCCTCGGGCCGTCCGACGCGTCCCAGGGCGAGGGGAGCCGCCATCATCTCGCGCGCCTCGTCCTCGCTCACCCCGTGTGCCGCCGACATCCTTCGCACCCGCGAGTCATTGATGGTCGTCCTGATCGGTCCCGGAAGGATCGCGTTGCAGCGAATGTTATCGCGGCCGTGCTCGATGGCGATCACCCGGGTCAGACCGATGACACCGAGCTTGTTGGATGCGTAGATGCTCGACCGCTCCCGTGGCCTGACCGCCCAGTTCGACGACATGTTGACGATCGAGCCGCCGCCGCCCCGGATCATCACCGGCATCACGGCCCTGCACAGTGCCGCCGCACCCTGCACGTGCACCCGGTACTGCAGGTCCCACGCGGACTCGGTTGTTTCGAGGAAGGACCCCGCGCCAGCGATAATGCCGGCGTTATTGTACAGGATGCCGATCCGGCCGAGCTCGCGTTCGGTCCGCGCGACGCAGTCGGCGACGTTCGAAGCATCCGTCACGTCGAGCCGGGAGACGAGCGCACGCACGTTCGGGCCGCGCAGTTCCTCGGCCCGGTGTTCGAGGTCGTTGGGCCCGACGCCCACCTCGTGAATGGCGGCCATTGAGAGATCCGGCCTGCGGCCGGTCACCACGACGTCGGCTCCGTACCGGGCCAGCGCGCGCGCCGCGGCGAATCCGATACCGTCGGCACGACCGGCTCCGGTCACGATGGCAACCCTGCCATGGAGCATCGCGTTCATTGTCCGGTTCCGTTCACTGCCCAACTCCGTTCGTTGCGCGGTCCGGTGCCCGCCGGGAGGCGATGAACCGCGAGTGCGTTCCCTGCTGCTCCGGGTTCGGGAACCGGTGGCTAGAAGACCAGGCGGGGAGATACAGGATGATCTCCGGTATCGCGATGCAGATCCCCAGGCCCAGGATCATCAGCAGGACGAACGGCGTGATCGAGCGATAGATGTCCGCCCGCACTTCCCCCGACGAAACGGTTCATCGTCTCGTACAGGTCCTCGGCGATGCCGAAGCGCTCGAGCATGTTGGCCATGAACACGAAGAGCGGGACCGCGATGAACTCGAAGCTTGATGTCATTCCGAAGGACTTGAGGACCAGCATCGAGATCGCGCCCGGCCCCCAGAAGATGTAGACCAGCAAACCGCTCAGGCCGCCCAGCGCGAGGAAAAGGAACATGCATCCGAAAAACAGGACCGAGAACTCGATCGCGGTCATTGGCCCGCGCCCCCGGGATCGGCCTCGGGCTCGAGCGCATCCGGATCGACGAGCCGGATGGCCTGACGAATGCACCGTGCGAGCCAGGACAGACTCAGCAGGAACATGCCGAGGGGAATCATGAACTTGGCGGGATAGACGCGGCCTTCCCAGGCACCGTTCGAGGAGACCTCGCCCATCACGTAGGACTTGGAGGCCAGATCCCAGCCCTTGGTGACCATGATCCAGGCGAACACCGCGATCAACGCGGTGCTGACGAACTGGTCGATCGCCGCCTGCACGCGGACCGGTGCCCGTTGCAGGCCGACGCACCATGCTATCGTGCACTTCACCTGACCGACGCTGAGGTGCGACCGGTCCCGGAGGGCACGCGATGAACCTGAGGCAGCTCGAGATCTTCGGTGCCGTCATGTCGACTGGAACCACCGTGGGCGCCGCACAACTGCTGCACATCTCGCAGCCCGCGGTCAGCAACACCATCCAGAACATGGAGGCCGGGCTCGGGTTTCCCCTGTTTCACCGTAGCCGCGGGCGTCTGCAGCCGACCGACGAGGCGAACCTCCTCTACGAACGCACCCAGAAGGTGTTCGAGGCGTTCGACTCCACGCAGTTCATCGTCGACCAGCTGCGGGGAGGTCTGATCGGCGACCTTCGCGTGGTCTGCACGCCGAGCCTGGGAAGCACCCTGGTTCCGTTGTCCGTGGCGCGGTTTCGCGAGCAGCGACCGCAGGTCGAGGTCAGTATCGAGGTCGGGTCGCTGGAGTTCGTGTTCGAGTCCATCGAACGGGAGAGGGCCGATGTCGGTGTGTTCTTCCTCCCGCGAGAGCATCCGCTCACGATCTGCCGTCCGATCGCGAGTCTCGACATGCTCTGCGCCCTGCCGAGAGGACACCCGCTGGAGAGCAGGGACGTCATCGAGGCGTCCGATCTGGTCGGCCATCCCTTCATCTCCATGAATTCGAGCGAGCCTCTCGGGGCGCTCATCGAGAGCGCGTTCCACCTGGCGGGCGTCGAGATTCGAAGAGCCATCGAGGTCCGTTACGTTCAGACGGCGCGTGACCTCGTCGCTCTCAACCAGGGGGTCGCGCTGGTCGATCCCTTCGCCCTGCTGATCGCGGACCGGTACCCGGACCTGGTGTACCGCGCATTCCTGCCCAAGATCACCACGACGGCATCGGTCATTCACCTGAAAGCCCGTCCGCTGGGAGCCGTCCCGCGGCTCTTCATCAACGACCTGAGAGAAGTCACGAAGGGCCTCGACGACCACGAGGTGATCAAGGCCCATGGCAGGCCGATCGTGTACGATGGCGAGTTTCGCGGGGACTGACCACGCCGCCGTACGCCGTTCGGGGTTCTCGCCTTGGCTACACCGTGCTCGCCGCCTCGTCCCCGTGTACCGGTCCGTCCAGACCGGTGCGACAGTTCCTCCGATCGGCGGCTGCGGGTGCCGATCTGCCCGCATTGGCGGTGACTGCCGGGGATGGTGGGACCAGGCCGGTTGCGCCTCCGTAGCGTTGCCGGCGCGTCCGAGCCTCAGGACGGTGGGTGGCTCCCCAGGGCACGAAGCCGGGGGGTCGGTTCCCGGCCCCCCGCTCGTGTTCATTGACACCCGTCTTCTCCCCGGTCGAACGTCCAGGTCGCCGGGCCGCGCTCGTCGGCCATCTTCCTGCGCAGCGCCGCTGTGGCTGCCTCGTCGAACGACAGGCCATCGCGGCCGAGAACTACTCCGTACTCGTCACGCGCCGCCTGAACGGAGACCTTGCGGTCGAGGACGTCCTCCAGCACCCGTTGCGGATCTCGCTCCAGGGGATCGCCCCAGCCCCCGCCACCACCGGTCTCGCGCACGAGAACGTCACCGGTGCCAAGCTCGATGACTTCCTTGGAGTGCAACACCTCGATCTCGCCGTTCACCCGCCGGATGTAGGAGCGCCACCGCGCGCCCGGCTTGCCACCGAAGATGCCCCATGGGCTCGAGGTGGCTCGGTCGTGGCGATGGCAGCTCCGCACCGGGCCGTGCAGGATCTCGAACGAACGCCGCACCCCCAGACCACCGCGGAACTTGCCCGCGCCACCCGAATCGATGCGCAGTTCGTGCTCCAGGACGCGGACTGGGTAGCGCGACTCCCAAGCCTCCACCGGTGGCGTCTGGACGTTGGTGAACCCGTGCTCGATATGGTCGATCCCGTCAGAATCCGACCGGGCGCCGATGCCGCCGGTGGTCAGGTCGGACGAACCGTAGAACTCGCCGCCCTGGTCCCGCCCGCCGAACGATGTCACCATGTTTCCGCCGCTCGGACAGGCCACCGCGTCATCACCGAGCGCGGGAACCAGCGCTCCGAGCACTGCGTCGTAGGCGCGCTGGCAGATCTGTCCCCGTAGCGCGATGGGGGCGGGACGGGTCGGATTGAACAGGCTCCCTTCGGGCGCGACGACCCGGATTGCCCGCACCGCACCTTCGTTGAGCGGCAGGTCGGGATCGGTCAGCCCCTTGATCGTGGCGTGTGCTCCCGACTCGGTGCCGGCGAGGTTCACGTTGATCGGGCCGTCCTGCTGCTCCGCAGTACCGGTGAAGTCGACGGTGATGCCGCTTCCGGCAACCTCCACCCTGCATGCTACGGGAATCCGGTCTCGTTCCTTGCGGTGACTGTCTACCCAGTCGTCGAACTCGTAGACGCCGTCCGGAATCTGCATGATCTTCGCGCGCATGCGCCGTTCGGCTTGGTCGAACAGGATATCGAGGGAGCTTTCGATGACGTCGAGGCCGAGGCTCGCGATCATTTCGCAGTAGCCACGCACGCCGATCCGGCAGGCCGCGTACTGGGCCTCAAGGTCGCCGAGAACCGTCTCCGGCAGTCGGACGTTGTATCGTACCATGTCGTGGGAGGGCTTGAACGGCCTGCCCCCCTTCATCCACGGAATGGGCGGAATGATCAGGCCCTCTTGGTAGAGTTCCCGTGTGTTGGCCGACATGCTTCCCTGCTCCTGACCGCCCACATCCTCCTGGTGCGCCAGCACCGCGGCGAACGAGACGACCTCGTCGCCGTGAAAGATCGGGGCTACCATGATGATATCGGGGAGGTGGCTGCCACCGTTGTACGGATCGTTCAGGATGAACGAATCCCCCTCCGCCATGTCCTTGATCGGATATGCGGCGGTCACCGACTGCACCGCCGGTCGCATGGAGGTGAGGTGGATCGGGCAGGCGCATGCCTGGGAGATCGTGTCGCCGTCGGTCTTGAACAGGCCGCTGGAACCATCCTCGCCTTCCTTGACGATCACCGCCACCGCGCTGCGCAGCAGCGTGAACTGCATGGCGTTCGCCACCGACTCCAGCCGGTTGCGGATGATCTCGACCGTGATTGGATCGACTTCGTTCTGGCGCATCGTCTCGCTTCTCAATCCAGGCAGTGGATGAACAGGTTGCCGTCGTCGCCGATGGTGACCCGCTGCCCACGGTCGACGACGATCGTGGTGTCGGCCTGCTCGATGATTGCCGGGCCCGCGACGACGGCGCCCGCGGGCAGGTCCAGGCGGTGGTAGACCGGCGCATCGACCTCTCCGGCGACGGGAAATGCCGCGCGCCGCGCCGTCGCCGGTTGCACGTCGTCGCCGTCACCCGGCATGTCGCCCGACAAGGCTTCGCCGGGCAGCTCCTCGGCCGCCTGGTAGCTGACCACACGAAGATTGACGATCTCGACCTGGCGCGCCGTGTTGGAGTGGCCGTATACCAGCCCGTGGACCTCGTGAAAGCCATCTACCGCCCGCTGTCTGGCTGGCTCGTCGAAAGGTTCATCGATGGGGATTTCCAGCTCGTATGCCTGGCCCTCGTAACGCATCTCCGCGGTGCGGCGGTGCCGCACGGGCACGTCCTTCAGGCCCTCGCGGTCCAGTTCTTCTTCTCCGTGCGACTCCAGGCGTCGATACTCCGCCTCCACCTCGTCGACATCGGCCAGCGCCGCATTGTGGATGAACAGCGTCTTCACGCCGTCGGTTTCGAAGTCCGAAACCAGCAGGCCGAAGGCGGACAGGGTTCCCGGTGAACGCGGCACCATCACCTCTGCCACGCCGAGTTCCCGCGCGACGGCGGCAGCGTAGAGTCCGCCACCGCCCCCGAACGAGATCATGGTGAATTCGCGGGGATCGACCCCGCGCTTGACGGTGACCAGCTTGATCGCTTCCGCCATCTGCGAGACCAGGATCCGGTACATGCCCAGAGCTGCTTCCATCGGGGTGAGGCGGAGTCGGGACCCGAGCTCGGCGATCACCCCGTGAGCAAGGTCCGGTTCGAGCCGCAACGTGCCGCCCGCAAAATAGTCGGGATTCAGAAAGCCGAGCACGACGCTGGCATCGGATGACGTCGGCAGGCGGCCACCGCGGCCGTAGCAGGCTGGTCCGGGTACCGAGCCGGCGCTTTCCGGGCCCATGTGCAAGCCGCCCCCGTCGTCGATCCACGCGATCGAGCCACCGCCCGATCCGACCGTCTCCATGTCGACCATGGGAACGCGCAGTGGATACTTGCCAATGCGCCCCTCGCGGCTGATCTGCACCTTGGCGTCGCGAATGAGGCAGACATCGGTGCTGGTGCCGCCGACGTCTATGCCGATCACGTTGCCGCGGTCCGAAGCCCGGCCCACGTAGCGCGCGGCGATGACGCCGGCCGCCGGACCGGAGAGAAACATGGAGACCGGTTTCGCGACTGTCATTTCCGCCGAGGCTATGCCACCGCCCGACTGCATCAGGTGCAGGCGCGCACCCCTTCCTTCCCTGGCGAGCCCCTTTTCGAGCTGGCGCACGTAGTGGACCACCTTGGGCCGGACGTAGGCGTCGAAGGCCGTGCAGCAGACCCGTTCGTACTCCCGGAACACGGGGTTGACGCGGTTCGATACCGAGACGAGGAGATCCGGGAATGCCTGTCCGAGAATCTCCCTGCTGCGCTCCTCGTGTTCCGGATTGACGTAGGCGTTGAGGTAGCAGATGGCCAGCGCCTCGATGGCGAATACGTCGATCATTCGCTGCACCTCGGCGAGCACCTGTTTCTCGTCGAGGGGCGTTACCACCGTGCCCTGACCGTCTATTCGCTCGGAGATTCCGACCCGCAACCGGCCCGGGACCAGAAAGCCGGGGCTCTCGGGCGGCGCCCTGAAGTCGTAGAGTCGGGAGCGCTTCATGCGCCCAAGTTCCAGGGAGTCGCGGTGGCCTTGCGTGGTCAGCAGCCCGATGCGCGCTCCCTTGCGTTCCAGCAGGGCGTTGGTCGCGATCGTGGTTCCATGGATGTGAACGATCTCGATGCCGTTCTCGCCGGGGACGACGCCGGTCTCGTCGAGCATCATGCGCACCCCGTCGAGGACCCCCTGCACGATGTCCGGGGATGACGGAGCCTTCGCGTAGTACAGGGTTCCGTCGATGTAGCCCGCGATGTCCGTAAAGGTCCCGCCGATATCGATTCCGATACGATGCATCTGTAATGTCTCGATTCTGGTGCCGCTGCTCATAAAGATACGGATGGCGTCCCGGGTGACGCGTTCGACGACGCTCGGCGAGGCGCTCGCTCGCCCGCGGGAGTGTGTGAGAAGACCTGGAGTGAGTCGAATATCGTTTGGGCGCGCGGCTATTTGTTCAGGTAATAGGACCGCGTGGAGCGTAGCGGGAGCGGTCCGATGCGGCCGGGCGGGCGAAGGTTACCGTGGCGGGGCGCCGGACCGGGACTGGCGTATCGGGCGTCACTCCGAGGCGGTCGGGACGGCCGAATCGGCAGCATTGGGGTTCGGGGATTCTACGCAGGGAAACTCGCACGAGGGGAGCCGCCGGGGCGATCAGACAGGGAACGATGCGGTCGAGGCCCGCCACGATGGCGTCAATCCGGCACAACAGCGTGGTGTGTGCAGCGAGCAGCCGGTGAAGTGGAGCGTGGAGTGAGCGTCAGAGACCGGAGGCTCGAAGGATACCCACCCGAAGGGCTGAGACCGTGCGGCGCGCTCGGCAAGGCAGTCTGTTCGCGAAGCGACGCGCCAAATCCTTCCCCTGGGCCGGCGAAAGCGTCTCAGTTATCGATTTCACCGCCTGTCACACTGTCTTTATCATCATTGCCACAATTGTCATGAGCGCCGGCGGCAGTTCAGCAAAACCGTTGCTTCACACGCTCCGGGGCCGCATCGAGGAAGTTCTCCACCGCGAGTACTTCCAGTTCCCGCCTGCGACCGGATGACCCAGCAGCGCATCCCGGTCATCTAGTCTGAGCAACGCATACACGATACCACTGTCGCGGACATGGACCTTCGGGGACTTCACCAGGTACTGGCCAACGTTGATGTGAAACGGCGGCAGAACCGAACCCGCCACAAGCCCAAGCCTTTGGGAAGGGGCCCTGTAAATCTGCTCAGGGTTGGCCCATGAAACCGGGCTGACGATGGAGTTGCCCTTCGGCAGGTTTCGTTCAGGCCCGGCAAGATGCTGCGCGAGGCCGCGAGAGACGGGGAGACTGCCGGGTGGGGAGAGCCGGATACGGACGGCCGTTAGAACAACGACGGCGCCGGGACGGCGGCGCAATCGCTTCCGCTGGCCCCGTGCGGTCCGAATAGCCCCCGTCAGGCGGATGACGGCGGCCTCCCGCGGCCATGGCCGGCAGGGGTATCCCGGAGTGAAGGCGTTGTCGGGCACATATCGCCTTGACGCGGCACCCGATGATGCACGAATATACTATCTACTAGATATAGGGGCAGCGCGATGCGCACGGTCTCCCTGATGACCGCCAATCAGGAGTTTTCGAAGCTCGTGCGCGAGGTCGAGCGCGGCGAGGGCTTCCTGATCACCCGACGCGGCAAACCCATCGCCAAGCTCGTGCCCCACAGCGCCGACAAGGACGCCGATCCCGAATGGGCCGCGGCCCATCGACGCATGATGGCGCGGCTGGAAGAGGGGGCGTCGCTCGACGGGCTCACGATCGAACGGGCCGCGCTTTATGACCGTCGTTAAGGGGCGCTTCTCGCTGGACACCAACATTCTCGTCTATGCGGTCGACCGGGACGGCGGCGAGCGGCACCGGTTCTGCATGGAACTGGTGGGTCGGGCGGCCCGGCGCGACTGCGTCCTGACGGTTCAGGCGTTGGCCGAGTTCTTCCATGCCACCACTCGGAAGAACCAGCTCAGGGCGTCCGAAGCCGGCCGGTTCGTGCGTGACTGGCTGGAAGTCTTCGAGGTCGCCTCGGCCGATAGCGGGGCCCTCACCGAGGCGATGGCAGCGGTGGATGAGCACCGTTTCTCGTTCCGGGACGCGATGCTCTGGGCGACCGCAAGACAGGCGGGTTGCTCGGTCCTGGTCAGCGAGGACATGCAGCATGAACGCCGTCTCGGCGGCGTGGAGTTCGTCAACCCGTTTGCGCCGGATGCCCCCATGGTGATGCCGATAGTGTTTGATCCGTGACCTCCTCCGGCTTGCCAAAGCCCTGTGTCTCCTGGTCCGGCAGACCGTCTCGCCCGAAGCGCTCCCGATGAGGCGGCACCGAGCTGCCGGACCGCTCTGGTAGGGTCGTATCCCGCCCACCCGATCCTCCTGGCGCCATGCGGATCGCCGTCATTGGGGTGGCCGGAAGTGCGCGCTGCGAGCAAGTGGTCAAGGGACAGCACTCGGCACTTGCGTTTATCCGTCCTGGTTTCGCGCGGGAGGCTTTTCCGATCCATTTCAGCAGATCGGAGGAGCTTCCATGGGGACGACGTATCGGCCGCGACGGATGCGCTGCCCGGGGCCGCACGGAACCGGCGGCACTCCTACCGCTGGTCGTCTCCGGATTCGGCCTCGGCCGGTTTTTCGCCTGCCGTCCCGGCACTCGACATCGAGACCAGCGACCGCAGGAAGCCCGGTGCAAGGGCGGTCAGCGGATTGATGACCACGCGGGGGTTGTCGACGTGGCCATCGAGGAAGTACTCGGCCGCGAGCAGTCCTTCGCCCTCTCCACCGGTCAGTATCCGTCCGAGCAGCGGGATCCGGTCGATCAGCCGGCTCAGCCCGTAGGCCGGCACGACCATGCCTTCCAGGTCCGCGATTCCGGTATCGCGGTTGACGGTGCCGACGGCTGACACGCCCAGGGACGGGCCATAGGCGAGCGACTCCGTGATCCGGAGGATTGGACCCTCTTTCTGGACGGTTGCGGTCAGCCGCTCGAACTGGATTCCCTTGCCCAGCAGGAGATCCAGCAGCCCCGGGAGCGACGCGGCACTCAGGATGTGGCCCAGTAGGGGAGCCTCGATCACCCGGAACCTGTCGATGGTAATCTGGAGGTCCGTGCGCCGGTCGACATCCTCGCCGACGATCTTGCCGGAGGCCTCCAGGGTCCCGCCACGGACCGAGCTGGTGTTGCGCAGATACGCCAGCATTCGGCCGGCATCGTCCGAATTGACCTGGATCAGCGCTCCCCCGGGAATTTCCTCGTAGGTGGCGTTGACACCGGTGCCATCGAATTTTCCGGTGACCCGCGCATTGACGACGCGAACCCCGTCGTGCTGCATCGTGAGATGCGCGTTGTCGATCGGCGGCAGGTCCGGCAGCATCATCTGGTCGAACCTGGCTTCGGCGGTGAAGGACGGGCCACGCGCGGAGGGGTCCGCCCTGTTGAGGATCCGGCTGGCGTCAAGGCGCCTGCCCGACACCGACGCGTGCCAGGTTCCGTCATCGCGGGCCTCGATCACACCGCGCAGGTCACTGTCCACGAGCTCTGCCCGGTGTATGTCGATACGGCGCGCGCGTCCGGTTCTCGTATCCAGCGTCACCTCGAAATCCGACGACAGGCTCGGGATCTCGACGACGCCGGAGCGGATCTCCGTCAGCTGGCCTTCGGCGAGGGCGAGGACCATCTCGAACCGACCGGGTGTCTCGGCGGGCTTGAAGATGTCGATGTCGGGAATCGAGACCCGGGCCTTGTGGGCGTCAAACAGCACGTTGACGACCGTGGTCCCCCCGGTCCGCTCGACCACCTCGGCCTGGACCTCCATCTCTCCCTCGACCCCGACCTCGTATGGCCAGCCGTGTTCGTGCAACACCGGTCCCGATACCAGGCCGGAGAGCCGGGTGTGCCGCCTGACCGGAGCCGACCGGTCGAGCCGGTCCGTGGTGTTGAACTCGATCGGCTGGTCGTGGAGCAATCCACTGCCCGAGGCCTGGAGCCCGGAGCGGTCGAGCGACAGGCGGACGGTTCCGTGGGTGAGCGGGGTACCGAGAGCCATCTCGTCGAGTGTCACATCCGTCAGCCGGGCCTCGACCGCGTAGTCGAGCTGTGCCAGCCGCAACGCCTGGAGCAGCGGGAAGCCGAGAGTGACCTGCGCCTCGCCGGCTCCCTCGATCCCGCTGGAATCGAAGCCGGCCTTCGATGCCAGCCGGAACGGATCCTTGTCGAGAAGTTCAAGCGCTCGCGCCAGGGATCCATGCAGCCGCAGTTCGATGTCGGCCATCGGCAGCGCGCCGTTCAGATCGGAGAGCACCACCCGGCTCGCGGCAACCCTTAGGGTATCGACCCGAGCCGTGCTCACGTCCACGAACACGGTGTCGAGACCGACTGTCACCTGTCCCGCAGCCTCGCGCGCAGGTTGCAGCGGACGCAGATAGTGAACAGTCACACCCGAGAAGTCCGCGGTGCCGTCAACGCGCCGGAGCCTGGCCGTGCCCGAAGGGGCAAGGTCGGCCTCGATCGTGAACCCGGCACTGGAGACCTGGCCGTCCTCGAGATTGCGAGCGATCCAGGAGCGGGCGTTGGGCGCAAGATCAGCCGGCCAGTAGCGGGCGATATCGGCGGTCGGCAGGGTGCGAACTGTTGCCGTGAGCGCCGCCGACGCGGTGGTGTCTATATCGCGCACCGTTCCCGAAACCAGGACCGACCACGGCTCGCCCTCGATTTCCAGTTCGTCCACCCTGACCACCCGTGCGGGCCTGTCGTACAGGCCCTGGAGGTGAACCCGGTCGAACGGTACTGGCTCGATGCCGAGTTCGGGGGGCGTGATCGTGCCGTTGCGGCTCTCGAGCGACCCGGATGCCCTGCGCAGCGCCAGGTCGGGCTCGAGTTCGAAGTCGATCTTGATGTCGACAGGCGTGGACAGCACCGCCCGGTAGTGCGGCGCGGACAGGACGCGCGCCAGCAGGCCGGGATCGACAGTGCGTGCCCTGACAGTGCCGGTGGTTATCCGCGACCAGATCGAGCGTGTTGCCGTCGCCGCCAGCACGATCTCCTTTTCGGCCACCCGCGCCTGGGTCGTGAACCTGACTTCGAGGTCGCGCTCCGCACCGGTCTCGCGCACCGTTCCCACCAGGTCGCTCAGAACCACCGGGCCCAGGGCCGGATCCCGGGTTTCGAGACTGCCTCCGCGAATTTCCAGCAGCGGCAGGGTCCGACTGGACCCGGGTCCGCTGCGCATGGTGTCGAAGAGCGCGAACGCGGCCAGCGGCTCGTGTTTTTCCTCGCCGTCTCCGGACATGATCCTGATCGTCGGGCGATCAAAGGAAACCCGCACCGGACGGAGTTCGCCCCGGAGCAGTGCGGTGGGCGACAGCAGCAGCCTCACGCCGGGTGCGACGAGTTCGAAGTCGGGGCCGGTTCCGGTTACCCGGACGTCCTGCACGGTGATGTCGAAGAGGGCATCGAGCCCGTGCCAGGTGAGAACCGGTGTCCCGGTCCGAACCGTAACGGACGCCGTATCGGGAACCAGGCTGTCACGGATGAGATCGGCGGCGAACTCCAGCGAGATCGGTCCGGAGAGTATCCTCCATCCCAGAAGGAAGACCGCACACAGCAGGACCGCGACGATTCCGCCGAACACCTTGAGCAGGAGATGCCTGCGAACGGGTTCGGTTTCTGAATCAGGCCGCGTATCCGTCATGCTCGAATGACCTTCATGACATCTTCGTGACGTGCGCCTTGCTGCTTCTATAGCATATTGGTGGTGGCTGATCGCGAAGGAAGCCGTTTCCGCAACGAGAGGAGAAGAGTGTGGGTGTCAGCGAGGGTGACAGGGCGCCGGAATTCACGGTGGCGCGCGACGGGGGAGGCGAGCTTTCACTGTCGGACCTGAAGGGCCGGAAGGTGATCCTGTACTTCTATCCGAGGGACAATACCCCCGGGTGCACGACAGAGGCGTGTGAATTCCGGGACGCGATGCCGGATTTCTCCGGCGCTTCGGCCGAGATCGTCGGGATCTCGCGTGACTCGGTGAAGAGTCACGACGGGTTCAGACAGCGGCATGGCCTGGACTTTGCGCTCGGGGCAGATGTCGACGGGGCGGTCTGCGAGGCATTCGGGACCTGGGTGCAGAAGAAGATGTACGGGAGGGTGAGCATGGGAATCGAGCGCTCGACCTTCCTCATCGACGAGGAGGGCGTGATCCGGAAGGTCTGGCGCAAGGTCCGGGTCAAGGGTCATGTGGAACAGGTCCTGGCCGCGGTGCGCGAGCTCGACGCGGAGCGGCAACCGGGCTGACGCCCGCACGGGCCGTCAGGCAAGCGCGGTGGGCATCGGGGCGCGGTCGACGGCGGCGATCTCTGCGCGGGCCAGCCGTTCAAGCAGTTGCGCCCTGACGGTTGCGTGCTCCGGGTCATTCCACAGGTTGTCCATTTCCCCGGGGTCGCGTTCGAGGTCGTAGATTTCTCCCCAGTCCGCGCCCAGGGTGAGCGAGATGCGCCACCTGCGGTCGAGCAGGGAATGAACCCGCGGTGGACAGTCGAGGAAGGCGGCGGTGCGCTGATGGTCGTACTGGACCAGCACGCTGTCACGGTGCTCGGTGCGCCTGCCCGCGATCACCGGCAGCAGGCTCTGGCCCTGCATGCCGTCTCCGGGCTCCAGCCCGGCCCGTTCGAGGATGGTCGCCGGGATATCGATGCTCTGGGCGATGGCGCCGGTCTGCTCCGGACCGGCGCGCCCGCCGGTATCGGACCAGATGAAGGGGACCCGGGTCAGGGTTCGATACTGTTCGGCGCCCTTGAACAGCAGCCGGTGGTCGCCGAGATGATCGCCGTGATCCGAGGTGAACATCACCACGGTGTCTGAACGCCGCACCTGCGCCAGGACGGTACCGATGGCATCGTCGATACAGGCGATCATGCCGGCCGTGAGAGCCTGCGCCTCCTGCGCCTCCCGGGCACTGACGGCGATCGTGCCCATTGCCGAGAGGTTCGCGGTCCCGTCCTCACGCTGGGCGATGGCGCTCGCGACGTGCGGTGGCGGAACCCAGTCGTTTCGCAGGAACGCCTCCGGCACCGGGAACTGTTCCGGCCGGTAGAGGTCCCAGTACCGGCCGGGCGGATTGAACGGGTGATGCGGGTCCGGGAAGGAGACCATCAGGAAAAACGGCCGCTCGTCGGCGGACTCGAGCCAGGCCGTTGCCCGGTCGGCGACGAAGGCGGTGGAGTAGAGGTGTTCGGGAATGGCGGTCCTCACGGCCTGCGGGCAGGAATAGTCGTGGGCGAGCGCGTTGGCGGGTCCGAGCAGGCGGTGTGCGTCCGCGTCCCGCGCCGCAAGCCAGCGCCGGTAGTCGCCGCCCACATCGTCACCGTGACCGGTCACCAGTTCGACGTGATCGAACCCGTAGAACGGTGTCGCGACCCGGGCGTCGGCACCCGCCCAGTGTCCCGGGGTTTCCTGGGAGTACCGGACCCCGGCAAGGTCGCGGCGCAGCGGGTCGCGCAGTGCGGCAGGTGGCTGGCCGAACCCGTCGCGGGCCGCAGGCCGCTCGAGCGGCGGGGGAATATCGGTGAAGTTCTGCAGGTGGCTCTTGCCGATGAGCGCCGTGCGGTAACCGGCATCGCGCAGCAGGTCGACGAAGGTGACCGACGACAGGTCAAGCGGGATGCCGTTGCAGCGCACGCCGTGCAGCGAGGGCATCCGGCCGGTCATGATGCTGGCCCGGTTCGGCATGCAGACCGGACTTGCCACGTGGAACTCGTCGAATCGGGTTCCGGTCCCAGCGATACTGTCGATATTGGGGGTGCGCAGCACCGGGTGACCGCTGCAGCCGAGAAAGTCGGCGCGGTGCTGGTCGGTGATGAACATCACGAAGTTGGGCCGTGCCGCCATTGCTGTTTCCCACCGGTTTTCAGATTTCGAACCAGGTCCAGTCGATCGCCCTGATCGGGTCAATCGGTCCGGCGTCCGTAGACCTCGTGCGGATCGAACACCGGTGCATCTCCGACGGGGGCCAGGCCTTCCGGCGTTACCCGACGGTAGAAGCAGGACCTGTAGCCAACATGACAGGCAGCCCCGGTCTGGCGCACGATGAGCCAGATCGTGTCCTGATCGCAGTCGATCCTGATGTCCTCGACATGCTGGACGTGGCCGCTGGTCTCGCCCTTGCGCCACAGTTCCCGGCGCGAGCGGCTCCAGTAGTGGGCGGTTCCGGTCTCCACGGTGCGGTCCAGCGCCTCGGCGTTCATCCAGGCGACCATCAGCACGTCACCGCCCTCCGCGTCGGTCACCACGCACGGAAGGAGACCGTGTGCGTCGAACCGGGGCGTGAGCCGGTCTCCGGCTTCGAGCGAACTGTCGGCAGGCATCGGCGGCTCCTCCAGGGGTATCTCACGCGGCCGGGGCGCTCCGGCGGTCCAGGCTCTCTCGCAGGCGATCGCCGACCGCGGCAATGTCTCCTTCCTCGACATTGGCATAGGCAAGCCGCAGACAGCGTTCCTGGCCGGGTCCGAAGAAGGTTCCGGGCAGGCACAGAAGGTTGTGGTCATCGGCCAGGCGCCGGGCGACGGCGGTGCTGTCCTCGCCCTCGAACGGGTGCCGGACATAGGCGAAGTAGGCGCCACACGAGATCAGCTCGTATCCGAGGTCGTTCGAACGGAACAGCGCGGCCAGTGCGTCGCGCCGCCGGTTGATCATGGCGCATTTCTCCCGCACCCAGTCCGACAGTTCGCACAGGCCGAACAGGGCACCGTCCTGGGCGATACGCGATGCGCAGATCGAGATCGTGTCCATGACCTTGGTCGCCTGCGCGATGACCTCGTCTCCGGCGACCAGCGACCCGACCCGGTAGCCGGTCAGGCTGAACGACTTGGAAAAACTGTAGAGCTGTACCAGGTTGCGTCCCCAGTCCGGATCCTGGAACAGGGCATGGGCCGGAAGCGTGTCCAGGAAATCCCGGTAGGTTTCGTCGAGGACCAGCGCGATCCCGCGCGACACCGCGAGGTCGTGGAACGCGGCAAGCACCTCGGGCGGGCAGGTCGCACCGGTCGGGTTGTTCGGGGTGACCAGCACGATGGCGCGGGTGCGCTCCGTGATCAGCCGGGCCGCGTCGGCGGGATCCGGCACACCGGACCGGTCGGGGCGGAACGGGAGGCCGACCGGAACGATCCCCTGCATCTGCGCCCACATCTGGTGGTTGAAGTAGTACGGAACCGGCAGGATCACCTCGTCTCCGGACCGTGCCAGCGTCAGCAGGGCCACGCAGAAGGCCTGGTTGCATCCGGCGGTGATCAGCACGTTCGACGGCGCGATCGCACCGCCGTACTCGACGGTCATGCGTGCGGCAAGGGCCTCCCGCAGCGGCGGGATGCCGGTGATCGGGGTGTACTGCGCGGTCTCGAACAACGCCGTCCGTTCCGCGAGGTGCTGGCGCAGGGCCCCGGCTGGCGGATAGCTCGGAACCGCCTGGGCCAGGTCGAGCAACGGCCGACCGGCCGGGAATCGCCGTCCCTCGACCCAGGTGCGGACTTCCGCGATCGGCGGGTCGATGCTTCTGACCAGGTCCGGGTTGAGCGTGACGGTCATCGCGGTCGCCTCACACCCCTCCCTGCAGTGGCAGGGGAACCCTCACGCCGCACGACATCGATATCTGGACTGCGTCTGTCCATTCCATGTAGCGCACTCCGGTATCGAAATCGGTCAACCTGACCGGTTCGAGACCGCGAATCGCGTTTACGAACTCTTCCTCGACACGCCATCGGTCGACCAGCGCCGGGTCGGGCTCGACCACCGAGGGCGCGGCATCGCCGCGGCGTGCCGCCGAGACCGTCAGGCCGTCAGCGCCCTGCCGGACCTGCAGCGTGCCCTCGGTTCCGTAGATCAGGACGTCGGCCGGTGAGGGGGGATGGCCGGCCACCGTGGTGACGCACAGGCGCATCTGGCCGCCCTGGGCCAGTGGACCGGTAACATCGATGTAGTCGGGAATGTCGGTCGCCTTCCGGTGCCCGTCGGCATCGAGCCGGTGCCGGACCACGGTCTGCCCGACCGCGCAGACCGCCGACATCGGGCCCACCCAGCGCATCAGCGCCTCGTACCAGATGCCGAGCCCCATGATGTTGTTGCCTGACAGGTCGCGGTCGTGCCGCCAGTGCAGAGGTGCCCCGGGATTGGCATAGCTGCTCGAGACCGCGACCCTGGCGTCGAGCGCCACGATCTCGCCGAGCTGTCCCGACGCGATCATCGAGATCACGGTGCGGTCCACCGGCAGGGTGTGCGGTGCCGGCACGATCTGGGCCACCAACTCCGGGTACCGGCGCGCCGCGGCCCGCATGGCGTGGGCCTCGGTGGCGTTCATGGCCATCCGGGCCTCGCACAGCACGTGCTTGCCATGCTCGAGCGCCGCCACGGTGAGCGGCGCGTGCATGTACGGCCAGGTTCCGATGCACACCGCGTCGACGCTCTCGTCCTCCAGTACCTCGCGCCAGTGCGCGACCGGCCGGGCGATGGCGAACTCCTCCGCGACCCGGCGTGCCGAGTCGAGCGTTCGGTTGGCAACGCAGACAAGTTCCACACCGTCGATGTTCAGGAAACCGGGGATATGCCGCGACCGGGTGTTGCCCCCGGCGCCGATCAGGCCGATGCGAACGGTGTCCATGCTGTCTCCCTGCCGCGGTTGTTCGTGGTCAGCGCGCCCCGTGTAGCACGATTCGCGGCCGCGCGGTCACCGCACGGAACGCTGCCAGGTCCGCGCCGGGGTCCCGAACACCGGGAGCGAGGCTCCCGCCGGTTGCAGGCCAACATCGGCGAGGAAGGCCGCCGCCGCGGCCAGGCCGTCCGGAACGGTGATGGCCAGGGTGGTTGAACCGTCCGAACGCGCCAGCGTGACGCAGGCATCGACAAGGTGCCGGCCGGCGCCGCGCCGCCGGTGGCCGGCATCGACCCCGAGCAGGCGAATGACGGCCCGGTCGTGGCCGGCTGCCTGTTCCGGCGGCTGGTAGACGGCCAGTCCGACCAGGATCGCATCGGCGATCGCGACGACGAGTTCCCCGCCCTCGCGCAGGCTCGCGACCCCACGGACCACCTCGCGGGCGTCGGGTGCCGCAATTACCGGTGCGAAGATGCGCCACGACAGGGCAGCCGCGGCTTCGTATTCCTCGAGCAGGGCGTGCCGGACAGCGATCATCCTGCCTCGACACGTACCCCGAATTCCCCGCCCGCGTCCGTGAGCCACGTCCACAGCCAGGCCGCGAAGCTGCAGGAGACCAGCAGGTCGTATCCCGGCCGATCATCGACCTGCCACAGGGTTGTCCTGACCCGACCGATCCGCGACTGCGCTGCGGACCCCACCGAGAAACTGCGGGGGTGCAGGTCGAGGGCGCAGCCCTGGGCCAGAACCTCGCGCGCCCGGGGACCCGACAGGCGGATCACGGTTGACTGGTCGCTGACGTCGGTGACCGCGACCCCTCCCGCGGCCAGGGCGTCGAGCAGCCCGTCCTCCCGTCCGGGTGGCGTGACCACGAGCCATTCGTCCGGTCCGAGCCAGATCACGGCCAGGGCGTCGTGGAACACGCACCGGTTCGGAGTTATCGGCGGCGCGGTGCCCACCGTGCGCTGCACGATGTCGTTGAAGTCGGTGTCGTGCGGGTCCCCGCGCAGGAGCAGCTTGCCGAGGAGGCGGCGTTCCCGGATGGTGATCCCCGCATCCCGAGGCCCACCGGGTGGTGTCGCGAGGACATCGATCGGGGTGACACAGGCCTGCGCGCCGTGATCAGCCATGCATGCGTTCTCCCTCGGGATCGAAGAACCGGGGCTCGGAAACCACGGCGCCCACCACGCGGTCTGCCAGCGGGATCGACACCGTCTCGCCCACCATCGAGCGCCCGCCCTTGACCAGTGCGAGCGCGATCGGACGCCCGCAGGTCGGGCTGTGGTAGCTCGAGGTCACATGGCCGATCATGGTCATCGGTGGCCTGGACCGCACGGTCTCGACCACCTGGGCGCCCTCGGGGATCACGTCGCGGGGATCCTCGCTCAGCAGGCCCACCAGCTGCTTGCGGTCGGGCGCGAGCAGGTCGCGGCGGGCCAGTCCCCGTTTGCCGATGAAGTCGGTCTTCGCCTTCGAGACGATCCAGTCCATCCCGAGGTCGATCGGGGTGACGGTCCCGTCGGTCTCCTGGCCGACGATGATGAAGCCCTTCTCCGCGCGCAGCACATGCATGGCCTCGGTGCCGTAGGGACACAGGCCAAGCGGTTCTCCCGCGGCCACGAGGGCCTCCCACAGCGCCAGTCCGTGCCTGCGGCGTACGTTGATCTCGAAACTGATCTCGCCGCTGAAGGAGATGCGGAAGATCCGGGCCGGGATTCCGGCGACGGTTCCCTCGCGCATCGACATGAACGGAAACGCTTCGGCCGACAGGTCGACATCGGTGCACAGTCGGCCGAGCAGCTCCCGGCTGCGTGGCCCGCACAGGGCCGCCACGGCCCAGTGTTCGGTCACGGAGGTGAGCCGCACATCGAGATCCGGCCATTCCGTCTGCAGCCATTCCTCGAGCCAGTCGAGGACCGTTCCGGCGCCGCCGGTGGTTGTGGTCATGTGGAAGCGGTTCTCGGCCAGGCGGGTCGTCACCCCGTCGTCCATGACCATGCCGTCTTCCCCGAGCATCAGCCCGTACCGGGCCCGGCCGGGTTGCAGACGAAGCCAGGAGTTGGTGTAGACCCGGTTCAGGAACTCGGCCGCGTCCGCTCCCTGGATGTCGATCTTGCCCAGGGTTGAGGCATCGAGCAGCCCCACGGCCTCGCGTGCGGCGGTGACCTCGCGGTCGACGGCCTGGCGCATGGATTCACCGGGCCGCGGGTAGTACCAGGCCCGCATCCACTGGCCTACGTGCTCGAAGGTCGCACCGTGCGCACGGTGCCACGGGTCCATGGCGGTGGTCCGCACCGGATCGAACAGCGTACCGATGGTTCGCCCGGCGTAGGCGCCGATCGCGGCCGGCGTGTAGGGTGGACGGAAGGTGGTATGCCCGACGCCCGGAATGTCACTGCCCAGCACCTCTCCCATTATGGCGAGCGCGTTGATGTTCGAGGTCTTGCCCTGGTCGGTCCCCATGCCGGTGGTGGTGTAGCGCTTCAGATGTTCGACCGAGGTGTAGCCCTCGCGTGCGGCGAGGTGCACGTCGGCCGCGGTGACGTCGTTCTGGAAGTCGACGAAATGCTTGGCGAGCGGCCGACCCGGCCTGCCGGGCGGCACTGTCCACAGATGATCCGGCAGCGACTGTGAATGCTCGAGGACTCGGGGCAGGGGGGCCTCGATTTCCTCGTGGCCGGCCGTGCGTGCCGCGGCGCCGCCCGCCGCATGACCCTCTGCGAGACACCCCGCTACCGACATGGTGCCGGCACAGCCGCCGACCGGTGTTGCCTGTTGCAGGGTGGCGTCGGGAAGGAAGGCCCCGAGCGCCTCGTCCCATGCGAGCGAGCCGCCGCCCTGCGAGAACAGGTGCACGGCGGGTGTCCAGCCGCCTGAGACGGCCAGGGTGTCGCAACTGATGGTCCGGCGGCGGCCGGTGAAGCCCTGGCCGTCGCCGGAGAGTTTTCGGATGGTGATCGATCGCAGCCGGTGCCATCCCGCGGTGCCGGCAACGGCGTGCCCGGCGTGGACCGCGAGGCCGGCGGCCCGTACGGCATCGACCAGGGGACCGGCGGGGTTTGCCCGCACATCGACGATTGCCGGTACCTCGACACCATGCCGCACCAGCACGAGCGCGGTGCGGTAGGCGTCGTCGTTGCTGCAGAACACGGCGACCCGGCGACCCGGCGTGACGCCGTAGCGGGTGATGTACCCGCGCACGGCCGAGGCCAGCATGATGCCCGGGCGGTCGTTGTCGGAGAACACCAGCGGCCGTTCGTGGGCGCCGGTCGCAAGGATCACCTGGCGCGCCCGGACCTTCCACAGGGTGCACCGCGGCCTGCCGCTTCCCTCGTGCGGGGCGCGGTGCTGCAGCATGGTCAGGAACCCGTGGTCGTGCAGGCCATTGACGGTTGTGCGCGTCAGCACGGTCAGTTCGGGCATGGCCTGCAGGTCCGCGATCAGCGCGGGCAGCCAGTCGGCCGCCGGCCGGCCGTCGATCTCCACATCGTCCTCGTCCAGCAGCGATCCGCCCGGTTCCGGCTGTTCGTCCGCCAGGATCACGCGGGCGCCGCTTCGCCCGGCCGCGGCGGCGGCCGCGAGACCTGCCGGTCCGGCTCCGACAACCAGCACGTCACAGTGTGCATGAACCTGCCTGTAGTGGTCGGGGTCGGGACCGGGTGGAGCCCTGCCCAGACCGGCGACGCGCCGGATCCAGTGTTCGTACCGCAGCCACCATCCGGGCGGCCACATGAATGTCTTGTAATAGAACCCGGCAGGCAGCAGCGGCGACAGCAGGCTGTTGATGGCACCGATGTCGGCACGCAGCAGCGGCCATCGGTTCTGGCTGGCCGCGATCAGCCCGTCGGTGAGCTCGATACGGGTTGCGCGCTGGTTCGGAGTGGTTCCGTTGCCGATCCCGCACTGGACCAGCGCGTTCGGTTCTTCCGCACCCAGGGCCACGATGCCTCGGGGCCGATGGTACTTGAAACTGCGGGCAACGAGGCTGACACCGTTGGCAAGGAGGGCGGAAGCGAGCGTGTCGCCGCTCAGGCCCTCGAAGTCGCGCCCGTCGAACCGGAACCGGACCGGTCGGGTGCGGTCGATCCGTCCTCCCTTCTCCAGCCTGTTGGAGCGGCGCCTCATCCGCCGCGGTTCCGCGCGTTGAGTTCGGCCGCGCTGTTGCGCCGCCAGTTGTCGCGCCACGCCGCCAGGCCGGCCCGCGAGCGCGGCAACTCGCCCATCGGGTAGATCTCCAGGATTCGGTTGGTCGCCGTGTCGCGCACCATGTTGAACCAGCGCCGGCAGCCGTCCGAATGACACCAGCGTTCCAGGTGCAGGCCCCGGGGGTTCTGCTGCAGGAACAGGTACTCGGCGAATTCCTCGTCCGACAGCGCAGACGGGTCGGCGGGCCGGAGGGTGTGGGCCTCGCCGCCGTAGTGGAACTCGGCGTCGTCACGGGGTCCGCACCATGGACAGTCGATCAGCAGCATGCCGGTCTCCTCAGTGCGCCACCCCGGCGGCGCCGTGCTCGTCGATCAGGTAGCCGCCGACGAACCGGTCCAGCGAGAACGGGGCCGCTATCGCGTTGGGCTCGTCGCGGGCAACGAGATCGGCGAACACGTGGCCCGAGCCCGGCGTGGCCTTGAAACCGCCGGTACCCCAGCCGCAGTTGAAGTAGAGGTTGCGCACCGGTGTCCTTGAGATGATCGGCGACGCATCCGGGCAGGTATCGACGATCCCGCCCCAGGACCGGAGCATCGACAGGCGCGACAGGCATGGAAACAGCTCGACCGCGGCTGCGAGCATGCCCTCGATCACGGTCATGCTGCCGCGCTGCGTGTAGGAGTTGTAGGAGTCTGCCCCGGCGCCCAGGACCATCTCCCCCTTGTCCGACTGGCTCACGTACATGTGCACCGCGTTGGACATGATGACGACGTCAAGGATGGGCTTGATCGGCTCGGAAACCAGGGCCTGCAGCGGCCGGCTGGTGACCGGGAGCCGGAACCCGGCCAGTTCGGCGAGAACGCCGGCGTGGCCCGCCACGACGCAGGCGACCTTCGATGCACGAATCGGGCCGCGCGTGGTCTCCACGCCCCTGACCGTGCCCTGGTCGATCCTGAACCCGGTCACGGCGCAGTTCTGGATGATGTCGACTCCACGCGCATCGGCGGCCCGGGCGTATCCCCAGGCGACCGCATCGTGTCGCGCGGTGCCGCCGCGGCGCTGGATGAAACCGCCCATGACCGGGTAGCGCAGGTTCGGACTGGTATCCATGATCGGGACCAGCCGCCTGATCTCGTCGGGTGTGAGTACGTCGGAATCGATGCCGTTCAGGCGGATCGCCTCGACCCGGCGCCGCATCTCGCGCAGTTCGTGTTCGGAATGCGCGAGGGTGAGCACCCCGCGCTGGCTGAACATCAGGTTGAAGTTGAGCTCCTGCGAGAGGCCCTCCCACAGTTTCATCGCGTGCTCGTAGATCGCGGCACTCTCGTCCCAGAGATAGTTGGAGCGGATGATCGTGGTGTTGCGCCCGGTGTTGCCGCCGCCGATCCAGCTCTTCTCGAGCACGGCAATCCGGCGGACACCGTGCAGGCTGGCGAGGTAGTAGGCGGTGGCAAGGCCGTGGCCGCCGCCACCGACGACGATGACATCGTACTCTTCCGCCGGCTCGGGCGATCGCCATGCCGGTGTCCAGTTGCGGTGTCCCGCAACGGCGTTGCGCGCGAGGCTGAACAGCGAATACCGGCGCGAGCCGAAGATGTCGTCGCCGCGCTTCCGGTTCGACATCGGCAGTCTCATCCCCGGGTTCCCCTTCCCGGCGCCCGATGCTGCATGCGTATCCTCTCCGACCATAAGGCACTGCCGCGTGCGTTCGCACTCAACCTGACGCCGGGCGCTCCCGCTGCGTGTGCAGTGTACGACTGAATGTGACGGGTCCGGAACACTTGCGCTCCCGGCCTATTGCCGGACGGCCCGGACCCGCATTATCGATCCTTCCACGCCGGTGACCTCCACCACTGTGGCCTGGGGGATCGTCTCCCCGGTGTCCGACACCGCGCTCCACCAGCTGTCGTCGAGGCGGATCTGGCCGCGGCCCGCCTCGAGCGTTGTCTCCAGCTGCACGCGCCTGCCGAGATACTGCCGTCCCCGGGCGTTCAGGCCGTCCGCCCTGGACGACTGCCGGGCCCTGACCAGAAGCGGCCGCCCGACGGCTGTTGCAACGACGGACAGGACGGCGAAGACCGCCAGTTGCAACCGGATGTCGAGGTCCGGCCAGACCACGAGCACGAGCCCGCAGACCACCGCCGCACCGGCCGGAAACAGCAGGAAGAACGACATGCTCATGATCTCGAAGCCGAACAGAATCACGGCCAGCGTAAACCAGTGCCAGTAGGTGGGTTGCAGCAGGAACGCGAGGTCGGCATCCATCACGGCTCTCCGGCGGTCCCGGTCCACGGCCCGCCACCGGGTTGCGGCGGCGGCGCCGCGGGCGTGGACGGCGCGGGTTGTCCCGATGCGGATCGCGCGATCTCGACGATGCCGGCGAGGCTGCCGATGAGGGACGACGCCTCGAGCGGCACCATGATCACCTTCTGGTTCTCGGCCGATGCGATTGCCTCGAGCGCCTGGGTGTAGCGCTGCGCGACGAAGTAGTTGATCGCGTTAAGATCACCGGACGCGATGGCCTCGGAGACCATGGTGGTGGCCCGCGCTTCGGCCTGGGCCGCCCGCTCGCGGGCCTCGGCGTCGCGGAACGCGGCGTCGCGACGTCCCTCCGCTTCCAGCACCAGCGAGGCCTTCTCTCCCTCCGCGCGCAGGATCGCGGCCTGTTTCTCTCCCTCGGCCTGCAGGATCTCGGCCCGCTTCTGGCGCTCCGCCATCATCTGCTGGTTCATCGCCCGGGTGAGGTCCGCCGGCGGGGTGAGGTCCTTGATCTCGACCCTGGTGACCTTCACGCCCCAGGGATTGGTCGCAAGATCGATGACGCGAAGCAGTTTCTCGTTGATGTCGTCGCGCCGGGACAGCACGTCGTCCAGCGTCATGCCGCCGATCACCGAGCGGATGTTGGTCAGCGCCAGGTTGGTGATCGCCTGGCGCATGTCCTTCACCTCGTAGGCCACCTTGGCCGCGTCGATGACCTGATAGAATGCGACGCCGTCCGCCGAGACGGTGGCATTGTCGCGGGTGATCACGTCCTGGCCCGGAATGTCGAGCACGGTTTCCTGCATGGAAATGCGCTGTCCGATCCGTTCGACCAGGGGAATGACGAGGTGCAGCCCGGGGGTCAGCGTGCGGGTGTAGCGGCCGAATCTCTCGACGGTCCATTCGGAGGCCTGCGGGACGATCCGCACACTGCGGAATACGAGAAGCAGTGCGAACCCGAGGCCCGCCAGGACAAAGATCAGAAACGGGGTCGAGGTGAGGTCGCTGTCCATGATCCGGTTCCTCCGCTCTGCGGGGCTGGTCGTCGTCGGCGCGTCACGTCACACCAGCAGTGTACCATCCCTCGCAGCCGGCATCGTTGCGATATGTGCACCCCCTGACCTCGATGCGGGACGGCGAGGGAGACCCGTGACGGGAGCAGAGATCCGATCCCGGGTACCGGCGCAGACCCCTGGAGCAGCCGACCGCTGCGCTGGGCCGTGTGCGAGGGCCTGCACTCCTCGCGTCGCCCGGCGTGGCGCGGTGCACAACGAGGTGGTTCGCTGCAGGGACTGATGCCGAATTGGCCCAGGCCCAAACCTCGCCGGGTCCAGCCCTTGGGGTGCCAGGATCCGCAAGCGCGCAGTGAGGGTGGCGGGCGTTGAGAAGTGAACCCGCCTCCACACATACACCTCTTGGCATCGGGGAAACGCGTGTGGGGACTCAGGCTTTTCGACAGGAAACACTATTGATGGCAGCCACTTCGCCTGTGCAGCACGTCGGTGTCGGACCGGGGCGTCGGGCGTGTCCAGAACACCCAGATACCTTCACCGGAGGCCCTCCACCGGGTGCCGGCAGCCACGCACGCCGCCTTCCTCGCCGACGAATTCTTCGCGCATCCAGTCATCCACAAACCGGCCGAAGGCGAACTCCGCCTGGTCGCGGTCCGTCACGGAGGCCCCGGGGTCGATGTCGGTTTCGACCGGATAGGACGTTATCGGGCGATGACAGAAGCCGCGGATGGTCGAGCAGGTCGCCTCGGCGAGCGCCGCATCGGCCCAGGCGATGTCGCCGCTCTGCTTTTCCGACAGGTCTACGGGGAGTGCGGAGCCAAGTGCGACCGGAACGTCATTGGCCGCAAGCACGCTCACCAAGGTCCACGCCCAATTGAGTAGTTCGCTCGCGGCGAACCCGGTGAACGTTACCGCGGCAATGGATTTGGGGCCACGCCAGCCTCCAGCAGCGTAGCGGTCCGACCCGCCAGAACCGCTGTCTTGCCCGATTCCGCGCAGGCTTCGACAAGGTAGAGAGCGGTCACGGGTCCCGGCGGCATCGCGCCGCGCGGCATTGTCGGAAAGAAACAGAGGTCATTTCGCCATCTCCCCAACAGCCTCATCGACGAACGGCGTCCATGGAACTTTAAGCCCCCGACAAGCTGAAAGCCAAGTGCCTCTCCCGCTCCGCTCACGCTTCCCCTCAGTTGAAGCGCTGGATTATTGCAATCAGTCTCCTACCGTCCGGCAGCTCCTCGAAAGACCATGTGTTTCGGTCCGTGAACTCGGCGACCTGTCCCGACAGCGCCGAACACGTCCCGCCGAGCTGCTCGGACTGCGCCGGCGATTCCTCGACCGGCAGCAGGTCGGGCGTAAGCGCAAAGGCGCCCGGCCACCTCAAGGTCGAGCTCGGTGCGCAGCGTCGTTGCAGAACTGACTCCATAGTCCAGACCGAGGCGGAGCTGCGTCACAACTCAATCGCTCCCACAAAGGAGTGGCTCATCCACGATGCGCAATAGGCCGGCCCGAAGGTCAGAGGGAGGTCCGGCTAGATTCACGGTGGCGAACCGGAGAACATGGCCCTGGATCTGCGCGGCTTCGTCGATGGGGTGCTCCGTGGTTGGATGCAGGAGCACGCCTTCGGCGAGCCCGGTGACAGGGGGACCGTCGACCTGGGAACGAAGGTAGGCGTAGATCTGATAGAGGTACCCACTACGTAAGGCGGCGTCTCGAAATTGGGCGGGTTTGAGCAGGGACGTGAACTTCGTGTCGATTACGATTTTTCGCCCAGTGTCCTTGTGAAAGAGCTCGATGTCCGTCTCCATCCTAGGGAGGATTGCCGCAAGTCCAGGCGTGCTAGCTTGGAGCGGCCAGTGAAGGACGCGTCCATGTGAGATTGTCCAGCCTTGGGGTGGGAGGACAACACTGTAGAAGCCGTAGACCGCGCGTTCGAAGAGCTTGCGAAGCCAATACACATCGCGATCCGCCTGCGCCAGCAATTGCTCGCCTCTGGTCTCGGTGGGCAAAGCGAGGTCGAAGGCTAAGCGGGCAACCGCGATCATGAAGCGGTCGTTGGAATCGTGGCGTCCGAAACGATCCGCGCTTACCTCACGAGTCGAGGGGACTCGCTCGCCGACACCCATTGCGCGGAGGTGCCGAGCGAGAACCCGGCAGCGGTGCGCGAGGGGAGGTTTCGAAACTACACGCGCGATTAACTCCAGTGCCCCTCGGACGAAACGACTGCGCGGCGTATCGATGGTGAGATCCTCATAGCGGCACGCGACCTTGCCCTGTTCGATGAGTTGCCGAGACTCGGTGCGGAGGAGGTCGATGGTCCCGCGCACACGATCCAGGACGGCCTTTCGGGGTTCGTAGGCACGATGGAGGTTTCTCCTCAACCGTTTTTCCACCACGCGGGCGAGCAACTCGGCGATGACGTCCGGGAGTTCGTCAGGCATATCCTCGACGTCAAGACGATCCTTGCCCCGCATCCGGAATAGGTCCGATGCGTAAAGCATGAGCAGCCAGACGTTGCGAAGCGGAATGCCGTTCGCCCCGGTGGCACGGGAGTTATGTTGGACCTTTGGGTTCACCAGTCGTCAAGCAGGCGGTCGCGCTCTTGTCTGGCACGATCGGGGTCCTCGAACCAGTACTCCTCAAGCAGCGGCGCAAGCTCTGTCTCGACGACGTCGCGGAACCAGCCATTGACGTTATCGGGATTAAGGTTGTCAGCAGGTGTCACGTAGCTGTGCCCAACGCAGAACTGTTCACCCAGCGACTTCGTATTCGCGATTGCCTCGTTGAGCGCCACCATGCGGCTCTGGATATCGTCTGCGACCTCCGTGTCGATTCCCAGTTTCTCTGTGACCCAACGATGCCATGCTCCGTCGATCCTGGGCTTGAGGGTGGCGAACGCGAAGCGCCGACGCAGAGCCAGGTCGACAAGCGCGAGGGAACGATCCGCGATGTTCATGGTGCCGATGACGTAGACATTCTCAGGGACATGGACTCGTGTAGTTTCGTCTCCGGTGGCGTAGGCGAGTTCCAGCGCCTCTTCTTCGAGCCGCTTGTCCGCTTCGAGCAGTGTGATGAGTTCCCCGAAGATCTGGGCGGGGTTGCCGCGATTGATCTCTTCAATGACCACTACGAACGGGGTCTCGTCGGTGCAGGCCGACTCGATTGCGCGAAGGAAGATACCTTTCGTGAGTTCAAGCCCGCTTGCGGAAGGCCGCCAACCGAGAACGAAATCTTCGTAAGACAGTGTTGGATGGAACTGCACGCTACAAATGCGTTCGCGGTCTTTGCGGCCTATCAGCGCGTAGGCAAGACGTTTAGCCAACCAGGTTTTGCCGGTTCCCGGCGGACCTTGGAGTACGAGGTTCTTCTTGGTTTCCAGTCTGTTCAGAAGTGAGTTGAGTTCGCTGCGTTCCAGGAAGCAACCGTCCTTCAGAATCGAGTCTACAGTGTATGGCGGTTCGGTTTGTGGTTTGGGGAGGAGTGGGAGAATGCCGACGGCTCGCTTGAGGCCATCCACGAGGTTGGGGTAGCCCGACACGTCGGTGAGGGTTTTGGTCACCAGCCGCGTGTCCCGGACACGGATGCCGTCACGGAAGTTGGAGTGCCAATCGACGTCGCGCACGTTCTTGTACTCTGGACGGGCAGAGTCGAAACGGTAAGCGGAGGTTACCGTGCCGTGTCCAACCACGGCGGTGGTTCCGAGCTTCGCGAAGATGGTGTCGCCCGGCTTCATGTCGTGACAGAACTGCCAGCAGGCCAACGAGTCGTTCGAGCCAAGCTTTAGGGCCTCTCGACTCTCATACTTGGTAATGTCGCCAAGGTTGTCCCAGCCTAGGCAAGCGATTCCTTCGCGTCGGCACTCGTCCCAAAATTTGGCCCTCGGACCGAGCGCCATTAGCCAGTAACGAGGTTCGGCATTGGGCTTGACTTCCAATTGCTGGTCCAAGTTGTCGGCTTTGGTGCGTACATCAGCCAGCAGGAAAACGGTCGAGAGGAACTGCTCTACCTCAGCTGGGCGTTCGGGAATGGGGATGGCCACGCGTGAGTTCTCGCACGGCAAACCCCTTTGCGTAGCGAGCGCGTTGAACCTCTCCTTTCGGTTGGGGTTGCGTTGTTTGTCGTGCTTTGCCGGCCGATAGGTCCAACTCAACTTGTTGTCACGGATTTCGTGTGCCTCGAACAGGATGCGCGAACGATTGCCATTGTATGCGATCAGTGCAAATTGCGAGGCTTGCCTGCGCGACCACTGGATGAAGAGCAGAATTAGTTCGTTTGTGTCAAAGGAAATACGGAAGTCGCCAAAGCACTCCTTACCGTCAGCCCGCGGTGTCTCGAGTTCCTCTTCAAGGCGGAACGACTCGGAATCATCCAAGCCAATTCGAACGAGTTGGCTGATTTGTTCGGCTTTGTCGCGATCCAAAAGCTCAGTCTCCGAGGATGTAGAATGCTGGAACGCCTCTGTAGGCGTCTCTGCGTGCGGGTGGACGTCTATCCCACTTCGTGACGGCATGCAGCGTGCGATTGTTCACACCTGCACCGTACTGTCAAGGACTGGTAGTCCAGTTCTGGTCGGCGATCAAATCGAGACCGGCAGCGACTTGCGGTTCCGCTCATGGTCGCTTCATCTCAAACCCACATTCGTGTCTTCAGCCACGTAAGCGAAACGGCCATTTCTTCCGTACCTACCTCACGTTACGCCCCGGCGCTTGCCGAAACATCTGTAAGCATGACTTCTGTAAATCTATTGGTAAGAGCCCCGAGAGAGGTATCGAACTCCAAACTCTTGCCCCGCATTGGGACCGTGGTCAACCAACCCGGATGTCGGGCGCGCAAGCGCGGACAGGGGCTCCCTGTCGTCGTGGGCCTGTGCCTGACGCTCCTGCCGTCAGACGTAGCTGACCACCTCGTCGAACGGCTTTCGTCCGATGTCGGGAACCGTCGCGTCCTTGTCCGGATAGCCGGTCACCAGCAGGAGGAAGGGCCGTTCGGCCGATTTCGGACGTCCCAGGATCTCGTTGAGGAACGCCATGGGGCTCGGCGTGTGCGTCAGCGTTGCCAGCCCGGCGAGGTGCAGCGCGGTGATCAGCATCCCGGTCGCGAGCCCGACCGATTCCATCGGGTAGTAGTGCTTGACCTTGCGGCCGTCAGCCAGGCGGCCGTGCTTCTGGGAGAAGACGGCGATCAGATATGGAGCCGTCTCGAGGAAGGGCTTGTGCTCGTCGGTGCCCAGCGGTGCAAGTGCGTCCAGCCATTCCTGCGGCGCCCGTTCACGGTAGAACCGGCGTTCCTCTTCTTCAGCGGCTTCCCGAATCCGCCTTTTTGTCTCCGGATCGCCGACGACGACGAAATGCCACGGCTGGAGGTTGGCGCCGCTCGGCGCCGTCGTCGCGGCGGCCAGGCATTCGTCGATGATCGCGCGTGGAACCGGCCGGCTCGAGAAGTGGCGCACCGTACGCCGCCGTTTCAGATCCGCGTGGAAGTCACGCGCACGCTGCAACATCTCGTCTTCAGGGCTCTCCCGGTACCCGGGCAGCGGAACGAAGGTGGGCTTGTCCATCTCGTGGTCCTCTCACCTTGAGCGCCGATCCCGAACCGGGATCGGCGCGTGTTCCATTTGACGCGGACAGTGCCAGCAGGCAATTCGCCAGTCCGGTAACAGTACACCGGTCACGAGCGGCTGGTCCGGGCAATCCGGAATCTCTCCGCAGGCGCGCTGCTGTACGAGGGTAACGGCGCCGTCACGTAACAGGGTTCGCGCCGCGAGCCAGCCAAAGGTGTGGTCGCGCTGTCGTTGCCAGGCTCCGGGATGCCACCGAAAACCGATGTCCCCACCGAAGCAGCGCCCGGGCAGGCCCGTACCCGCGGGACCCGCGACGTCGTTCGGACCTTGTGGGCGTGCCGGTCACAGGCGAACTCGAGAGCAGGGTGCCGGTTGCGGCGTGATGTCAGGCCTGAAGGCGGTGGCGAAGGGCAGTGACATCGACGCCGGCGGCGGCGAGCTTGCGCTCGGCTTCGGCGCGTATGGCCACGGTGAGACATCGAAGCGTGGCATCGTGGGCGGAAGGCCGGGTCATCTTCGTATAGATGAGTTCGTACTCGACGGGCTCCCAGGTCTCTGTCGGCGCGAGATTGTGCTGAAACTGGACTTCAAGCTGATCCAGTGCCCGGGCGAACCGTGCCTCGGGAGTTACGCCCGCTTCGAATTCATGCCACAGATCGGATATCAGTCGGCCTGTGCCGTCGGTGAACATGGCGGCGATCTCCGTCATCGCCCGAGCTTCGGCCTCGGGTTTCGAGGACTTGCGCTCCGAGACCTCGAAACTGGGGATATCCCCGGTGATGGTCTCGGCGATGTCGTGCACGAGGATCATCATCAGGGCATGAGGCAGGTCAACCTTGCGTTCCAGATGCGGCGCGATGACAAGGGCCATGACCGCCATCATCCAGCAATGCTCGGCAACACTCTCCTGTCGGCCATCCGACAGCCAGGAATGGCGCAGTTCGGTCTTGAGCCGTTCCGCCAGCGTGAAGAAGACGAGCATCTCGGAGATCAGGTCGGGTGTGCAGAGTTGGCGTTTCGCCAAGGGAATGCCTCCACGTTTCGCCGCAGGGACGGACAGTATGGTCTGTATTGTCGTCGCAGGAGAATTCCAGACGGCCTGGCTCCGGCGACCGACCCGGTGTCGACGCCTCGCGGGAAACGTACCTGCCGTTATCGGGCTCCCGGCAGGAATGTGCACGTGACCTGTTCCGCCCTGTCTGCCCGCTGCCCGAATCCGGCCCTGGCTGCAGCGGAACGAGCGCGGCATGATCGCGCCCGCGCCGTCGAGGTCGCAATCGACGACGATGCCGCAGTCCTGGGCCGTCTCCGTCCCGTCAGGGTTCTGATCGCCAAGTGTCCCCTTGCGCTCGAATTGGCCGGGCGATCCTCGGGGTCCGGGTGACGCTGGGCCTGATTCCAGGACGGGTGGCGGGCGCACTGCCGTAGCGGGTCAGGCGGCCGGTTCGACCCAGCGGCGGACCCGGTCAAGCAGCTGGGCCGGGGTCTCGCACTCGATGATCGATTCGGCGAACTCGATCAGGTTTTCCTTGCGAAGCTCCGACGACGTGCCCTCCAGCAGAAGGGCCAGGTCGTCGGCGGTCCGTTGGCCAAACTTCCTCAAAGCGCAGTAATTCAACAGCATCGTGTGGTTATCGACGCCGACATCGAAGCCCTTCTTGTGACCGATCCTCCAGCCTTCCTTGTATCCCTCGGCCCACTTGTCCTGCTGCCACGTCTTGAACCTCTCGGCGGTCGACACGCGCCGTCTTGCATATGTGCCAGTCATCGTCTCTCACGTTCCCCGGAACTGCCGGCCCGGTGCCTCGGGCGGACCCTGCGCTGTCGGGCGGCACGGGTGGGCCGTTCATTTCGACAGGGCCGCGACTGGCGCGAACATTTATCGAACGCGCGGGCATCGGTCAAGGAATGTCCGACCGTCTGTCCGATGACCGGTGCGGCCGCGGGTTCTCCTCTCCGCCGGCCACGGTCTGCGGGCCGGCGCGATCCCGGCGGGGAACTCCATGATGGAGCGGGGAGGGCGGCGGTCGACCGCGGGCCACCAATGCCACCGCGCTTTCGGGTGAGGGGAGTGGCGGATCCCGCAGACCTCCCTGGTTCGGCGCCGGCGCTTATTCTTCGCCGGTCCGATCCGGCTGATTTCTCCGATCACCCGGTCGACGGCGATGCGTCCGCCGGCGCACGCGGTCCCTGTCATCCGGAATTCCGCATTGCCGGGACCGGGCCCTGCGGAAAGCGGCAACAGGCCGATGCAGTCCCGGGCCGGATGGAATAGTGTCTGGCGGGCGACGGAGGACAGGACCCATGATCAGGATCAGTTCCGCATTCGACAGTGGCAACATCACGGTGCTGGATGCGGCCCGTGCGGACGATATCCGGCTGGCGATCAACAGGGACAGCCAGTCGCACTTCTTCCAGTGGTTCCATTTCAGGGTGACTGGCGCCCGCGGACGCGAGTGCGTGATGCGGATCATGAATGCGGGCGAGGCCGGTTTCCCCCGGGGCTGGGAGGACTACCGGGCAGTGGCCTCGAGCGACCGGCAGACCTGGATCCGGGTTCCGACCGAGTATCGTGACGGAGTCCTGACCATCAGGCACCGCCCGGAAACCGACGCCGTCCACTACGCCTATTTCGCACCCTACAGCCTCGAGCGGCACGACGACCTGGTGGCCCGGTGCCAGGCGGGCGAAGGGGTTCGTCTTCTGGTTCCAGGCACGAGCGCGCAGGGCCGGCCCATCGACGTGTTGCGGTTCGGCGAACCGGCCGATGGCGTGGTGCCTGTCTGGGTGATCGCACGCCAGCACCCGGGCGAATCCATGGCGGAGTGGTTCATGGAAGGGCTGCTGGACCGACTGCTTGATCGCGGGGACGGGGCGGCCGCCGCGCTGCGCCGGGCGGTCGTGCTCTACGCGGTCCCGAACATGAACCCCGACGGCAGTGCGCTGGGCAACCTGCGTGTGAACTGGCGCGGCGCCAACCTCAATCGCGAGTGGGAGGACCCGAGCCCGGACCGCAGTCCCGAGGTTTACCACGTGCGCGAACTCATGCACCGCGCCGGTGTCGACCTCTGCCTCGACGTGCATGGTGACGAGGGGCTGCCCTATGCCTTCATCGTCGGGCTTGACGGCATCGCCGAGGCGAGCCCGGCGCAGCGCGAACTCGTGAACGGCTTCCGGGACGGGCTCGCCCGTCTCAACCCGGATTTCCAGACCCGGCACGGCTATCCCGCAGCCAGGCCCGGGCAGGGGAACACCACGACCTGCACGGGGTATCTGGGCAAGCATCTCGGGGTCGCCTCGATGACGCTGGAAATGCCGTTCAAGGACACCGCCAACGCCCTGGACGCGGTCTACGGTTGGTCACCCGACCGCTCCCGCGCGCTCGGGCGCTCGACCGTCGAGGCGTTGCTCATGGTCCTGCCGGACCTTCAGGCGCTGCGGGGGACTGGGTCATGATCACGCTCTACGGACTGCGGAATTGCGACCGGTGCCGGGCGGCGCGGCGCCATCTCGACCGGGAGGGCATCGCCTACGCGTACCATGACCTGAGGGACGACGGGGTGTCGGAGAACCTGATCCAGGACTGGATCGGGCGCATCGGAACCGAACGGCTGGTCAATCGGCGCAGCACGACCTGGCGCAGCCTGTCCGAAGGGGAACGGCGGGCGGTGGAAGGCAGCGATGCCGTGGCGGTCCTCGTCGCGGCCCCGACCCTGGTAAAGCGCCCGGTGATTGATCTGGGAGAGACCTGTCTAGTAGGTTTCGACGACCGGATCAGCACCGAACTCGCACACCTGCTCAACGACGGAACCTAGATGGCGCACCGTATTCTCATTGCCGGTTTCAAGCACGAAACCAACACCTTCAGCTCCCAGCCGGCCGACCTCGCCGCCTACGAGGCCCGTGGCCTGCACAGGGGTGACGCGCTGCGTGAGGCATATGCCGGAACCCGGACCGAGATCGCGGCCTACCTCGATGCCGCGGAACGGTACGGATGGGACATCGCGACCCCGATCTCGGGCAATGCGACGCCCTCGGGACCGGTGACGACCGAGTGTTTCGAGACCATTGTCGGCGAGGTGATCGAGGCGGTGGCGCGCGACGGGCCGTTCGACGCGGTCCTGCTCTCCCTGCACGGCGCGATGGTGACGGAGGAGCACGAGGACGGCGAGGGCGAAATGCTGCGCCGGGTCCGGGCCGCGGTCGGCGCCGGAGTGCCGGTCGGCGTCTCGCTCGACCTGCACGCCAACGTGACCGATGCGATGGCGGAGCACGCCGACATCCTGATCTCCTACCGCACCTACCCGCACGTGGACGCCTACGAGACGGCGCAGAAGGTGGCCCTGAGAGTCGCCGGCATGCTCGACGGCACGTCGGCTCCCACCACCACGGTGGCCCGGGGCGAAATGCTCGACGGGCTGGACCACGGGCGCACCACCTCGCCCGGCCCGATGCTCGATATCCTTGCACTGTGCGACGACATCGCCGCGCGTGAGGATGGCGTCCTCGACATCACGCTCAATGCCGGGTTCCCGTGGGCTGACATTCACGATGCGGGACCGACCGCGATGGTGGTCGGCGAGGGTCGCGATCCGCGGTACCGGCGGATCGCCGAACGGATCGTGTCGGAAATCTGGAACCGGCGGCGGGACGTGACCGTTGAACCCCTGACACCGCGCCAGGCGATGGACAGGATCGCCGCGCTGGGGCCGGGAAGCGCTCCCGTGGTGCTGGCCGACTTTGCCGACAACCCCGGAGGCGGCGGCTACGGCGATGCCACCGGGCTGCTTGCCGCCATGCTGGAGGCGCGGCTCGAACGCGCCGCGATGACCATGATGCAGGACCCGGTGTCGGTGCGGACCTGTTTCGAAGCCGGAACCGGGGCGGAAGTGACGCTCGAGCTCGGTGGCAGGACCGATCCGGCCTACGGGGCGCCGGTTCCCGTGAATGCCAGGGTCGAGCAGCTCTGCGAGGGCAGGTTCCGGCTCGAGGGACCGATGGCGAAGGGTGTTGAGAGCACCGCCGGCCCGGCTGCCAGGATCTCGGTCGGAGGGGTGCAGGTCTGCCTGTCGACCCTGCGCGGCCAGGCGCTGGACCGGCAGCATTTCCGGCATTTCGGGATCGAGCCGGACACCATGGCTGTGCTGGCGGTCAAGTCGGCCCAGCATTTCCGCGCCGCCTTTGCGCCGATCGCCCGCGAGGTGCTGGTCGTCGACGACGGTCGCGGACTGACCTCGAGAAACTACCGTGCGCTGACCTACAGGCGGCTGCGACGGCCGGTCTATCCCCTGGATCATGAGTAGGGAACCGGTGGCCGCCGACGTCATCGTCATCGGCGGCGGCCTGGTCGGGTCGGCGCTGACCTACGGGCTGGTCGAGGCCGGGGCCAGGGTGACCATGCTCGACGAGGGGGATGTCGCGTTCCGGGCATCACGCGGGAACTTCGGTCTGGTCTGGGTGCAGTCCAAGGGCGACGGCATGCACGAGTATGCCTCGTGGACCCGGATCTCGTCCGACCTGTGGGGCGGCTTCGCGGAGGCGCTGCAGGCGGAAACCGGCGTTGACGTCGGGCATCACCGGCCGGGTGGACTCGAGCTCTGTCTCGACGAGGAGGAGTACGATGCGTACGCGGGCTCGATCCGGCGCATGCACAACCAGCCCGATGCCGGCGCGAACGACCGCAGCATGATTGATGGTGACGAGGTGCGCCGGATGGAGCCCCACGTCGGCCCGGAGGTGATCGGCGCCTCCTTCTGTCCGCATGACGGCGTGGTCAATCCGCTCCTCGCCCTGCGTGCCCTGCATGCCATTGCCAACCGCGCCGGGGTGGTGCGTCACAGCACCGGACCCGTGACCGGGATCCGTCCCGACGGCGACGGGTTTCGCGTCGACACCGCGGACGGTTCCAGCTGGTTCGCGGACCGGGTGGTGCTTGCGGCCGGCAACGGCAACCGGGCGCTCGCAGGCCACATCGGGCTTGAGGTCCCGGTCTCCCCGGAACGCGGACACATCCTCGTGACCGAACCGGTCCGCCCGCTGTTCAACCATGTCCTGGGACAGGTTCGCCAGACCGACGAGGGAACGGTGATGCTGGGCGCCACCAAGGAATCGGTAGGTTTCGATACCGGGATCGCGCCCGACATGATCCGGACTATCTCCTCGCGCGCCGTGCGCAAGGTCCCGCTGCTGCGCCGCCTGCAGGTGATCAGGGCCTGGAGCGCGCTCAGGATCATGTCTCCCGACGGGTTCCCGATCTACGCCGAATCCGCCGAGTACCCGGGCGCCTTCGTGGTGACCTGCCACAGCGGCGTGACGCTGGCGGCGGCCCACGCGTTGCGCCTGGCGCCGCGGCTGCTGCAGCCCGGTTTCAACGAGCATTTCGCGGCATTCTCACCTGGGAGGTTCGATGTTTCACAGGCTGACCGGCCCGGCACAGACACCGATCACGGTCCGGTTCGAGGATGAACCGGTCCAGGCCTGCGACGGCGACACCGTCGCGGCCGCACTCTGGGCAGGGGGCGTGGAGTGGACGGGTGCGAGGCGCGTGACCGGAGCACCGCGTGCGCCGTGGTGCATGATGGGGGTGTGTTTCGAGTGCCTGGTCGAGATTGACGGCGTGACCGGGCAGCAGGCCTGCATGGTCCAGGCCCGCGACGGCATGCACATACGCCGTCAAAGGCGGTTCAGGGAACCGGGCGATGACCTCTGAGGCGGACGTCGTCGTCATCGGCGCGGGCCCGGCCGGACTGTCGGTTGCGGCCACTGCGGCCGGCGAGGGCGCGCGGGTCGCGGTGGTGGACGACCAGCCGGGTCCGGGCGGACAGGTCTACCGCTCGATCGAGACGGTGGACCGGAAGCGACCGGCGGATCTCGACTTCCTCGGCCGCGACTATTCCGCGGGCATCGGGGTGGTGCAGGACTTTCGTGCGACCGGGTGTGACTACCTGCCGCGCACATCGGTCTGGCATGTCGGCGAGGCCGGAGCGGGGCGGCGCCGCGCGGTGTACTGCAGCCGGGACGGCGGAACGTTCCGGATCCTGGCCCGCCATGTCGTGATTGCCACCGGGGCGCTCGAGCGGCCGGTTCCCGTGCCCGGCTGGACCCTGCCCGGAGTGATGAGCGCCGGTGCCGTGCAGGGCGCGCTCAAGTCATCGGGAGTCTATCCGGCGGGCCGGCTGGTGATTGCCGGTTCCGGTCCGCTGCCGTTGCTGCTGGCAGCTCAGCTGCTTGCCGCGCGGGTTCCGGTCGCCGCCTTCGTGGATACCACTCCCCCGGGCGTGCTCACGCGGGCACTCGTGCACCTGCCACGTGCCGCCGCCGCCGGCGACTACCTGCTCCGAGGCCTGGTCCTGGCGCGCACGATCAGGAAGTCGGGCATCCCGTTCTACCGGGGCGCGGCCGGTCTGCGTGTTGCCGGGTCCGGCCGGGTGAGCACGCTGGAGTTCCGCGCCGGCGGTCAGGATCATGTCATACCCGCCGACGTGGTGGCCCTGCACGAGGGCCTGGTTCCGAACAGCCAGCTGACGCGGCTGGTCGGGATGCGGCATTTCTGGGACCGGCGCCAGCGCTGCTGGCGCCCGGAACTCGGGCCATGGGGAGAGTCGAGCGAGCAGGGCATCCACGTGGCCGGGGACGGCGGCGGCATTTTCGGTGCCCGGGCGGCCAGGTACGATGGCCGGTCGGTGGGCCTCGATCTCGCCATGAGACTGGGACTGATTGTCGAATCCGAACGCGATCTCGCCGCGAACGATGCGCGGATGCGCCGCATGCTCGATGTCGGCATCCGGCCGTTGCTGGAGAGCTGCTTTCCGCCTCCGGACTGGATCGGTTCCGTGGCGGACGAGGTCACGGTCTGCCGCTGCGAGGAGGTGAGTGCGGGGGCGATCCGCACCGCGGTTGCCGATGGCTGCACAGGTCCCAACCAGGTCAAGGCTTTCCTGCGGTGCGGCATGGGGCCGTGCCAGGGCCGCCTCTGCGCACCGACGGTCGCCGAGGTGATTGCGGCCGCCGGCGGCCGGTCACTCGCCGAGGTCGGGACCTACCGGATCAGACCGCCGATCCGTCCGGTCACTCTCGCCGAACTGGCGGAACTCGGGCAGGCGTGACGGAGCGCGCGCGAGGATGAAGCCGTCGGTGCGACATCTGATCCCGGTACTGCTGCTGGTGCTGGCAGCCAGCATCGGCCCGGCGCGCGGTCAGGCCCCGTCGACGGTCGAACCTGTCGATGTCGACCTGCAGCTCGTTCTCGCGGTGGACGTTTCGGGAAGTATCGACCCGATGGAAGCGAGGCTGCAGCGTGACGGCTACGTCGCGGCACTGCGGGATCCCTTCGTCCTGCAGGCGATCACAAATGGCCGGCACGGCAGGATCGCTGTCGCCTACACCGAGTGGGCAGGTCCCCTGAGCCAGACCCTGGTGGCCGACTGGCACGTGATCGACGGCCCGGTTTCCGCCGAGGTGTTCGCGAACCGCCTGAGCGGCGCACCGGTCGGAACCGGGCAACGGACCTCGATCAGCAACGCGATCCTGCACGCGTTGCCGCTGTTTCGGAAGGGCGGGTTCCGCGCCACCCGCAAGGTGATCGACATTTCCGGTGACGGAGCCAACAACGGCGGATTTCATGTCCACCACACGCGCTACCGCGCACTCGAGAACGGCATCACCATCAACGGACTTCCGATCATGAATGATCGCCCGTCGCCGCTCGGGTTGCCGGCGACGGAGAATATCGACCTCTACTACGAGGACTGCGTGATCGTCGGTCCGGGCGCCTTCATCGTCGTGGCGGAGACCATCGGGAGCTTCGCCGCCGCGGTTCGACGCAAGATGATCCTGGAGATCGCCGGCATCACTCCGCCGGAGCGCCGGCGCCGCGCCGGCATCGTTCCGGCACAGTTCGTCCACGGCCTCACCGACTGCACCATCGGAGAGAAGAGCTTCGACCTGTTCAGGCGCCGCCGGCTGCAGCGCTGACCGGTGCGAGGCACGACGGGCCGTCGGTGGATCACGGCACCTGCCGGACCCCGGGGTCGGCCGGTTGAGCCGTGGTGCTCGCGCGGCGACGGAACCGGTGCCACGCATCCGGAACGGGAACCCGGGCGCGACCGGGTGGCCTCGCGCTGGCCAGGGTCCATGGGCTCCCCGGACCGGGCCCCGTCTGCCGGTCCCGGATCCCGGCGCCGGTTTCAGTCACCGCCGCTTCTGCGGTACTGCGCCTTCTCCAGCCACGACCGGTTGATCGTCACGCCCCATCCGGGCTCCTCGGGGATCTGCACATGCCCGTCGCGGACCTCGAGCGCGGGTTCGAACAGGTCGGGATCCCAGGGATACTGTTTCGGGTCCTCGATCGAGTACTCGACATACGGTCCCGCCGCCGGGATCGCCCCCATCATGTGCAGGCTGAACAGCGTGACCAGAGAGTGGTTGGCCGAGTGCGGGGTCAGCGGCAGCCCGCTTTCGCCGGCGAGCCGCGCCACCCTCAGCGTCCTGGTCAGGCCGCCGAGATAGCAGATGTCCGGCTGCAGCACGTCAACCGCGCGCATTGCAACCATACGTCGCCAGGTGGCGAGATCGCAGTCCTGTTCGCCGCCGGTCACGTCAATGTCGAGGGCATGGGTGACCTGGCGGGTCCACTCGAGTTCCTGGTAGGGGCATGGTTCCTCGAAGTGGGCGTAGCCGTGGTCCTCGAGCATGCGTCCGACCGTGATGGCGTGTTCGGGCGTGTAGCAGCTGTTCGCGTCGGCGAGCAGGGTCACGCCGCTGCCGAGCCGGCGCCGGACCGAGGGAATCACGGCCTCGGTACGCCCCGGGGCGGCGTCGACATTGTGTCCGAAGGTGCTGCCGACCCGGATCTTGAAGGCGCGGAACCCGAACCGGTCCCGCAGGCGCGCCAGTCGTTCCGCCTCGTCCTGCGCAGAGATGTCGCGGCGCATGCTCGACCCGTAGACCGGAAACGGCCGCGGTTTCCCTCCGAGCAGCGCGCAGACGCTGAGCCCCGCGCGTTTTCCGCGCAGGTCCCAGAGCGCTGTATCGACGCCGCCGACGGCGCGGCGCAGGTATGACCCCGGAAACTTGTGCTCGCCATCGGTGATGCGGTCGACCAGCGAGTCCGGATCATCGATGTCGGCGCCGAGCGCGTAGGGGGCAACCTGACGGTGCAGGACCATGCACGAGATGTCGGCATTGTAGGTCGAGACCTGACCCCATCCCTCGCTTCCGTCCTGCGCGGTGACCCGCACGAAGCCCACCGCCTCGGTGCAGAAGGTCTCGATGGACCTGATCTTCATGTCTGCCGTCTCCCGCGTGCCGGCGCTATCCGCCGGCAACGCCCCGGGTGTTGACGTAGAGCGCGTAGAGAGACTGGCTCGCCGCCATGAACAGGCGGTTGCGCTTCGCGCCGCCGAAGCACAGGTTCGCGCACCGCTCAGGCAGGCGGATGTGGCCGATACGGCTGCCGTCGGGCGCAAACACCATGACGCCATCGAGTTCTTCCGACCCCATCCCCCAGCCGCACCACAGGTTTCCGTCAACGTCGCAGCGCATGCCGTCCGGCGTTCCGCCCGGACCGGCGTCGATCAGGGTCCGTTTGCCCGACAGCGACCGTCCGTCGGTGCCGACGTCGTAGGCGAGGATGCCCCGGTGCGGAACGCCCCGGGACTCCACGACGTAGAGGATGCTCTCGTCGGGCGAGAAACACAGTCCGTTGGGCCCGAGCACGTCATCCGCCACGACCGCGAGCTCGTCGGTCTCCGGGCAGATCCGGTAGACCGCCTGCGGTACTTCACTTTCGGCCCTGAATCCCTCGTAGTCGCCGAGGATGCCGAACACGGGGTCGGTGAACCAGACCGATCCGTCGGACCTGGTGACGACATCGTTCGGTGAATTGAGCCGATTGCCCTGCCAGCTGTCCGCCAGCACCGTGATGCTGCCGTCATACTCGGTCCGGGTGACGCGCCGGGTTCCGTGTTCGCAGGTCACGAGGCGACCATTGGGATCACGGGTATGTCCGTTCGCGAAGTTTGACGGCCGGCGCCAGGTCGAAACGGCCCCGGTTTCCTCCTCCCATTTCAGGATCCTGTTGTTGGGAATGTCGGACCAGAGCAGGTAGCGACCGTCGCCGAACCAGACCGGGCCTTCTGCCCAGCGGCAGCCGGTGTGGAGCCGTTCGATGGCAGCGCTGAACAGGCAGTAGCGGTCGAATCGACTGTCGAGGCTGCGGATATCGGGGTCGGGATAGCGGGGATACGGGCGCCAGCCGGCGCTCGCCGGTTCGGGACTGGTCATGACGTGATCCATTGCGGTGCGGACAGGCGGCACCCTCGGACCGGTGCCGGCGGCACTATGGCCGCCGGGTCGCACGGGTGTCGAGACCGGTGTCCGCTTGACGGGCGGCCACGTGCATCCAACATGAATCCGGTCGGCATGGAAGGGGAGTGGTTCAATGCGACAGCTGCCGGTTCCCGCGAGTGTGCCAATGCCGGGTGCGGGCGGCGCTCAGGCCGGCAACGCCGCGGCCGGGCGCGCCTGACGCCGGGTCTCCGGGCTTTCTTTCCGCCATGGACGGGACCCGATCCCTCGCACCCGAAGCCGCCCGAAGGATCGTGGACGAGGCCATCGGGCGCTACTTCCGGGACCGGCACGACCGTGTGGAGGCGTTTGTCGCGTCCTGTTACTCGATCCGGGGATCCCTGGCACTGCACCGCCATGCGCTGGGCCTCGATCTGCTCCGGGCCCCGGCCAACATCCTGCTGATGCCGGTGGCCGTTGGTGCAAGGGCGGCGGCCTTCGCAGCCCGCCGGTTCGGAGCGCATGATCTTGCTTCCCGGCTTTCCTCGCGTGAACTGCTGCTGAGAACCGGAGTGGACCGGGAAATCGCGTGGCGGCTGTGTACCGAGTTGCTGGAACTGCCGTACCGCGACGGAACCCGGGTCTGTGGGAGGAACGCGCTCCTCGACGAGATCCTGTCTGATCCGGATCTCGCGGACTTTCGCATCACGACTGAGGCGGAGGACCGGATCCGGTCACGGTTCGATACCGCGATCGATGCCTACGCGGCCGGCCGTGCCGCCACGTCGGAACTCTCGCTCGCGCTCGCATCCCTGGCGACCGGGGCCTTCACCCTACAGCGTTTCACGCCGACAGTGCTGTCCCTCGGCCCGGCTCTCGCCGGCGTCCTCGCGCTCAGGATGGCGATCGACAGCTTTCCGCTGGGCCCGGCGCTCGGCAGCGTGTGGTATGGCATCTGGCCGGTGACCCCGTCCGTCGCGCTGTCCGCGGCGGTGACCACGGGCCTGCTGGCGGTGGTCAGTGTCGCGGCCGCGTTCTCGGGCATCGTGACCGACCCGGTGCTGAGCCGCCTCGGGCTGCACCGGCGCAGGCTGCACCGCATGCTGCGCGACATGGAGCAGGGGTGCGGCAAGCCGGGTGCATCGGGCTTTCGCATGCGCGAGGAGTATGCGGTCAGGCTGCTTGACCTTGTCGAGGCCGCGAGGCTGCTCCATCGTAGCCTCGCGTGACCGGGTCTCGACGTTCGGGGAGGAGCATGCACGCCACCGACGCGCAGAAAGCGCGGGCATTTGATCTTGCACGGCTTGACCCCGCCTTTCTCGACGATCCCTACCCGACCTACCACCTGCTCAGGGACCACGATCCGGTGCATGTCTGTCCGGACGGTTCGGTGTTCGTGACCCGCTACCGCGACGTCGACGCGATCTACCGGGACCGCAGGTTCAGTTCCGACAAGAAGGACGAGTTCGGGGCGAAGTTCGGCGCCAGTCCGCTGTTCCGCCACCACACGACGAGCCTCGTGTTCAACGACGCCCCACTGCACACCAGGGTGCGGCGGCTGATGATGCCGGCCTTCACCCCGAGGGCGCTCCGTGCGCTCGAGGCCCCGCTCACCGCGCTTGTCGACCGCCTGCTCGACCGCGTTGCCGGGATGCGCCGCTTCGACCTCATCGCCGACTTCGCCGCCGCGATCCCGGTCCAGGTCATTGGTGACCTGCTCGGGGTGCCAAACGGGGAGCGCGGACCCCTGCGGGACTGGTCGCTCGCGATACTCGGCGCCCTCGAGCCTGTCCCTGGCGAGGATGTGCTGAAGCGCGGCAATGACGCGGTTCGGGATTTCTCCCGCTACCTCGAGGGACTGATTGCGCGGCGTGACGGTGATGCGGCGGGCAGCAACGATGTGCTCGCACTGCTTCGTGCGGGGCGCGACGGAGAACGGCTCGATCCCGACGTGCTGGTCCAGAACTGCATCTTCCTGCTCAATGCCGGGCACGAGACCACCACCAACCTGATCGGCAACGGAGTGGCGGCGCTCATGCAATACCCGGACCAGCTCGACCGCTTGCGGCGGTGTCCCGGGCTGATCGGCAGCGCGATCGAGGAATTCCTGCGCTTCGAGAGTTCCAACCAGCTCGGCAACCGGCGGACACTGGAGGCGGTGGAGATCGGCGGCGTCGGGTTTCCGGCCGGCACCCTGGTCACGCTGTGCATCGGTGCGGCCAACCGTGATCCCGAGGTGTTTGCCGATCCCGACAGGCTGGACATCGCGCGAGCACCGAACCCGCATCTTGCCTTCGGCGGCGGCATGCATACCTGTGCCGGAATGAGCCTTGCGCGCATGGAGGGCAGGGTTGCGATCGAAAGACTGGTGCGCCGGTTCGCGGAACTCGAACCCGACGGCGAATTCCTCCGCGGCGGGCGGGCCCGTTTCAGGGGATTCCTCGCCTATCCGATGCGGGTGGGCCGGGACGGTTCGCGGACCGGCGCTCGGTCCAGAGGTTGATCAGGTTTCCGGAGAAGATGACGGCGCCGCCGACCAGGATCAGGATGTCGAGGCCCTCGTTGTAGAACAGGAACCCGACGGCGGCGATCAGGGGCAGGCGGAAAAAGTCGATCGGAGTAACCACCGCGGCGTCGGCAAGGCTGAGCGCGTGGGCAAAGCAGAAATGGGAGCCGAGACCGCAAACGCCGATCAGCGCGATCCAGGGCAGCATCGCCGCGGACGGAATGGTCCAGTCGTGCAGTGAGAGCGCCAATCCGATCGGAAACTGCACCAGGTTCATGTAGAAGATGACCGTGAGCGGCGATTCGCTTTCCGACATGTAGCGGGTGAAGACGAAGGTGATGGCGAATCCCACCGAGGCCATCAGCACGACCAGGGTTGCGGGATGGATGGTCTCGAAGCCGGGCCGAAGGATGATCAGGATTCCGGCGAAACCCAGGGCAATGGCGCCGATTCGCGAGCCGGTCAGCCGCTCGCCCAGGAACAGGCTTGCAAGCAGGGCTGTCCAGATCGGAGCGGTGAACTCGATTGCGAACACCTGTGCAAGCGGCAGCACCGCGACGCCGAACAACCAACTCGCCTGCGCCCCGAAGTGGATCACGTTGCGGATGACGTGAAGCCGCAGCCGGTTTGTGCGGACCTTCGAGAACCCGATGATGGCCACCAGCGGCACCAGGACGGCGAGGCAGGTGAGCGAACGGATGAAGCAGGTCTGGACCGCGTTCAGTTCGGCCGCGAGTTCCCGACCGGCGATCGCCATGCCGCTCAGGCACAGGAGGGCGCCGGCCATCCACAGGCTCGCCAGCAGGATCCTCTGCGGGCGGCGGCTGGCAACTGGGATGCTCATGGACCTGTCCTGCCGGAACGCGGGTGAGGGAGCATTCTGTCCGGGTTTCTCTTCCGATTGAAATTCTTTCATGCCCCGCCTATATACAAGACCGATCTGGTACGGTTCATGGTACGATGCTCAGACTGAACAGAATGACGGACTACGCGGTGGTGGTGCTGGGGCAGCTCTCGCGGGCGCCCGGCGAGATCCGCACCTCGGTGCAACTCGCCGAGGAAACGGCGATCCCCGTGCCCACCGTGTCGAAGCTGCTGCGAATCCTCGCGGGTACGGCGCTGGTCACCTCGCACCGGGGTCCGTCGGGTGGTTTCTCGCTGGACCGGTGCGCGCACGAGGTCCATGTCGCCGAGATCATCGAGGCGCTGGACGGGCCCATTGCGCTCACGGCCTGTGTCGAAGGGGCGCCCGACCGGTGCAGCGTGGAATCGCTCTGTCCGATGCGCGGCAACTGGACCCGGGTCAACAACGCGATCCGGCATGCGCTGGAAGGCGTGACGCTGGAGGACCTGCTGGATCCGACACATATCTTCCCGATCCCCGAGCACCGGCCGGCGCGCCCGGCGCCGTCGGCGTGACGGCGGATCGACACGACAGGGAAACCGGATAGGAACGGCAATGTCGGCAACCGCAGAAACTGTCGAACAGGTCGCGGCCCAGGCAGCGGAGCGCTACAAGTACGGCTTCGTTTCCGACGTCGAAACCGAGTTCGCTCCCAAGGGGCTGTCCGAGGACATCATCCGCTTCATCTCCCGGCGCAAGGAGGAGCCGGAGTGGATGCTCGAGTGGCGGCTGAAGGCGTATCGGCACTGGCTGACGATGAGCGAACCGCGCTGGGCCAAGGTCGGCTATCCGAGCATCGACTACCAGGACCTGCACTACTACGCCGCACCGCGCACGCAGGAACGGCCGAAAAGCCTCGAGGAGGTCGATCCCGAACTGCTCCGGACCTACGAGAAGCTCGGCATTCCGCTGCGGGAACAGGAACTGCTCGCCGGCGTGGTGGCGGTGGACGCGGTGTTCGATTCGGTGTCCGTCGCAACCACCTACAAGGCGAAGCTCGCGGAGATGGGCGTCGTCTTCTGCCCGATATCCGAAGCGATCCGGGACTATCCGGAGCTGGTACGGAAACACCTGGGCTCGGTGGTCCCGCAGGGCGACAACTACTTTTCGGCCCTTAACAGCGCGGTCTTCACCGACGGTTCGTTTGTCTACGTTCCCAAGGGGTTGCGCTGCCCGATGGAACTGTCGACGTATTTCAGGATCAATGCCGAGAACACCGGCCAGTTCGAGCGGACCCTGATCATCGCCGACGAGGGTTCCTACGTCAGTTACCTGGAGGGTTGCACCGCACCGCAGCGTGACGAGAACCAGTTGCACGCCGCCGTCGTGGAACTGGTGGCGCTCGACGATGCGGAGATCAAGTACTCGACGGTCCAGAACTGGTATCCGGGCGACGAAAACGGAGCGGGCGGCATCTACAACTTCGTGACGAAACGCGGCGCGTGCCGCGGCCGCAACTCTCGGATTTCCTGGACCCAGGTCGAGACCGGTTCCGCCATCACCTGGAAATATCCCAGCTGCCTGCTGATCGGCGACAACTCGGTCGGTGCGTTCTACTCGGTAGCGATCACCAACAATGCCCAGCAGGCCGATACCGGAACCAAGATGATCCACCTCGGGCGCAATACCCGCTCGACCATCATTTCCAAGGGAATCAGTGCCGGCCGCGCGGACAACACCTATCGCGGCCTGGTCAAGATCATGCCGGGCGCGCAGGGTGCGCGGAACTTCACCCAGTGTGACAGCCTGCTGATCGGCGACAGGTGCGGTGCCCACACCGTGCCCTACATCGAATCGCGCAATCCGTCGGCCCGGGTCGAGCACGAGGCGACGACCTCGAAGATCAGCGAGGACCAGATGTTCTACTGCATGCAGCGCGGCCTGTCGGCCGAGGACGCGGTCGGGCTGATCGTTAACGGGTTCTGCAAGGAAGTGATGAAGGAACTGCCGATGGAGTTTGCCGTCGAGGCGCAGAAGCTGATCGGCATCAGCCTCGAGGGAAGCGTCGGCTGAGCCGCGCGGGAAGGATCGGGAACACGCATATGCTGAAGATCGACAGTCTGCATGCCAAGGTCGACGGTGTGGAGGTGCTGCACGGGATCGATCTCGAGATCGATGCCGGCGAGGTCCACGCCATCATGGGACCGAACGGATCGGGCAAGAGCACGCTCGCCCATATCCTCGCGGGCCGCGATGGCTACGAGGTGACGGGCGGGTCGATCAGCTTCCGTGGCCGGGACCTGCTCGACATGTCACCGGACGAACGCGCCAACGAGGGGGTCTTTCTCGCCTTCCAGTACCCGGTGGAGATCCCGGGCGTGACCGGCATGACCTTCCTGAAGGAAGCGTACAACGCCCGGCGCGCCCATGCCGGCGAGGGTGAGGTCGATGCCATGCAGTTCCTCAAGCTGGTCCGCGCCCGGGCGCGCGAGCTCGGCATGAACGACGACATCCTCAAGCGTGCCGTCAACGTCGGATTTTCCGGCGGTGAGAAGAAGCGCAACGAGGTCTTGCAGATGGCTGTCCTCGAACCTGCGCTCGCGGTGCTCGACGAGACCGATTCCGGACTCGACATCGACGCGCTCAAGGTCGTTTCGGACAGTGTCAACCGGCTGCGCACACCGGAACGGGCCATGCTGGTGATCACTCACTACCAGCGGCTGCTCAACCACATCAGCCCGGACCGGGTGCACGTGCTGGCGAACGGGAAGATACGCCAGTCCGGCGGCAGGGAACTCGCGCTGGAACTCGAGGCCAACGGCTATGCAGCCTACACGGATCGGGCCGCGTGATGCCGGATGACGCAGCGCCACTCCCCCCGTTCCTGGACCTGATCGACCAGGCGTCGTCCGCGGGCGACCGGCTTGCAGGCCTGCGCGCGAACGCGCGGATGCGCTACCTTGCCTCGGGCTGGCCGCACGCGCGAACGGAATCGTGGAAGTATACCAGCCTGAACCCGCTGGCGGCGGAGCAATTCGCATCGGCGGGCCATGGCGACACACCCGTGCTTCCGGCACGACCGGCCATTGACGGGCCGCGACTGGTACTGGTCAACGGCATGGTGCGGCCCGATCTGTCCGACCTGGGTGACCTGGGACCGGGCGTTCGGGCAACGCGGCTTGCGAACGGGGCCGATCCCGATGTCGGCGCGCTCGCGTCGATCATCGAGGAGACGGACTCGACCGACGGCTTGCCGCTTGCCGCGCTCAGCACCGCCACCATTCGTGACGGGCTCGTGATCGACATCGCTGCCGGCACCGTGGTCGAGCGCCCGCTGCACGTGATTTCGGTGGCCTGCGGGGAGGGAGTCGCGCTCGCACCGCGCATCGTCATCCGGGCCGGTGCCGACAGCGTGGCGAGCGTGTTGGAGACCCACACCGCTGACGGGTCTGGATTCGCGAACGCGGTTTGCCAGGTCACGCTCGGCCAGGGCGCAGTGCTCGGTCACTACCGGGTGCAGGACCAGCCTGATACATCGTTCCACGTGGGGCTGACCGAGGTTCGGGCCGGTGGCCGTAGCCGGTATGACAATTTCGTGCTTTCGACAGGCAGCAGGTTGGCGCGCAACGAGATTCGCGGCCGGATCGAGGGCTCCGGGGCGGAGTACCGGGTCAACGGCGCCTACCTCGGGGCGGGAACGCAGCACCTGGACACCACGACCTTCATTGATCACGCGGCACCCGGGAGCACCAGTCGCGAAGTCTACAAGGGTGTTCTGACCGATCGGGCGCGTGGCGTGTTCCAGGGCAAGATCCTGGTCCGTTCGGTCGCCCAGAAGACCGACGGCTACCAGATGAACCGGGCCATGCTGCTGTCAGGGCGCGCCGAGGTCGATTCCAAGCCCGAGCTCGAGATCTATGCCGACGACGTGCGGTGCAGTCACGGCGCCACCGTCGGAGAACTCGATTCGGAACAGGTCTTCTATCTCCAGGCGCGCGGCATTGCGCACGAAGCGGCCCGGCGGTTGCTGGTGGCGGCCTATGTCGACGAGGTGCTCGACGAGATTCGCAGCGAACCGGTTCGCCAGGCGATGGGGCAGGTGGCCCGGGACCGGCTCGGGCGGGTCATCGGAATGCCGGGGGAGGGGCGGGCATGACCGCCCGGTTCGACGTGGACACGGCGCGCAGGGACTTTCCGATCCTGTCGAAGCCGGTCCGGGGAAGGCGTCTTGTCTACCTGGACAGTGCCGGGTCGGCGCAGAAGCCGCGCCAGGTCATCGATACCGTCAGGGACGTCTACGAGAACGACTACGCGAACGTGCACCGGGGCCTGCACTATCTCTCGGAACGGGCCTCGGCCCGCTACGAGGCGGCGCGCGAGACCGTGCGCGCGTTCATCAACGCGCCGGAGCAGCGCGAGGTGATCTTCACCAGGGGGACAACCGAAGCGATCAACCTGGTGGCGTCGAGCTATGGCCGCAGCGTGCTGGGGCCGGGCGACGAGGTGCTGATCACCTGCGCCGAGCATCACTCGAACATCGTGCCCTGGCACCTGGTGCGTGAGCAGACCGGGTGTGTGGTCAAGGCCGTGCCGGTACAGGACGACGGAACCTTCCGGCTCGAGGACTTTGCGTGCCTGATTACGGAAAAGACCCGCATCGTTTCCTGCTTCCATGTCTCGAACGTGCTCGGGACTGTCCTGCCGCTGCGCGACATCGCGCGGCTCGCCCACGCGCAGGGCGCGGTGGTGGTGGTGGATGGTGCCCAGGGCATCGTGCACCTGCCGGTCGACGTCCAGGAACTGGAGATCGACTTCTATACGTTTTCCGGCCACAAGCTCTACGGCCCCTCCGGGATCGGGGTGCTCTGGGGCCGGACGGAACTGCTTGAAGCCATGCCACCCTGGCAGGGCGGCGGCGGGATGATCGACACGGTGACCCTGGCCGCGACCACATGGGCGGACCTGCCCGACAAGTTCGAGGCCGGGACCCCGCCGATTGCCCAGGCGATTGGCCTTGCCGCGGCCATCGACTACCTCAGCGACATCGGGATCGACGCGATCGCGAGCCACGAGCAGGAGGTGCTGCTGTATGCGACCCAGCGGCTCGCCTCCGTGCCGGGCCTGTCACTGGTCGGTACCGCGGCCGGGAAGGCGAGCGTTGTCTCCTTCGTCATGGACTGCGCGCATCCACACGATGTCTCGACCATCATCGACCAGTACGGTGTCGCCGTGCGGGCCGGTCATCACTGCGCCCAACCGCTGATGGACCGTTTCGACCTGGCGTCGACGGCGCGTGCAAGCCTCGCGCTCTACAACACCAACGAGGACATCGACATCCTGGTCGAGAGTCTCGAGAAAGTACGGGAGATCTTCCAATGAGTGCTTTCGGACCGGAGCTCAATCCGTACGGATCATTCATGATGGATCCGGCCGTTCCCGAGGGAACAACGGCGCGTTCGGGCACCAAGCTTGCCGAAGGGGCGCCGCATGCGAGTGACGAGGCGATCGTCGATGCGCTGCGCACGGTTCACGATCCGGAAATCCCGGTGAACATCTACGACCTCGGACTGATCTACGAGACCGAGCGGCTCGATGACGGCGATGTCAAGATCCTGATGACGCTTACGGCGCCCGCCTGTCCCGTGGCCGGCGAGATGCCGTATGATGTCGCGGCTGCGGTTTCGGACGTCGACGGGGTCGGGGAAGTGGCGGTCGAACTGACCTGGGAGCCGCCCTGGACGCCCGAGCGGATGAGTGACGAGGCGAAACTGATCCTGAACATGTACTGAGGACCTGGCGGGTCCGAGGGCGCAGGGAGACGGAGCAATGTTCCAGTTCGAGCCAGGCAAGGCGCCGATCACGCTGACCGATGCGGCCGCCGCGCGGGTGCGCACCCTGATGGAGAAGAGCGGAGACGACAAGGTGCTCGGGCTTCGGGTCGGCGTGAAGTCCCGCGGCTGTTCCGGGATGAGCTACTTCGTCGAGTACGCCACCGAACAGAAGAAGTTCGAGGACAAGGTCGAGGAAAAGGGAGTGACCCTGTTCATCGACCCCACCGCGGTGATGTTCATCCTCGGTTCCGAGATGGACTACCAGGAAGACAGGATGTTCTCCGGTTTCGTGTTCAACAATCCGAACGAGACCGGGCGCTGCGGTTGCGGGGAGAGCTTCTCGGTAGCCTGACCGCGGTTGATGCGCTGGCACCGTGTCCGCGCGCAAGGGTGCTCTTGCGCACAGGATCAGTCCGGAGGTCCGATCGGTGTCGGTTGCGCGACGCCATCGGCCTGTTCCGGCGCGCGAGCCAGACTGCTGTTTGGCGTCCCGTCATGGTACGCGCAGCCTCCATGGGCTCCGGGGTTCGGCGAAGAGAGAGTGCTCTTGTTGCCGTAGAGCTCTGCAGATCCATTCCATGCCGCGGTACCGCCCTGCCGCCCATCCGAGCGGCGTCCCAGTCGATCCGGGGGCCGAGGTGGTTCTGACCGGGCGTGCCGGCGGCACGACTACTGCTGACGCCGACAGTTTCGCCGGGATCGTCTTGCCACACCAGGCACCCTCTTCGGTCTTTGACCGTATCCTCAGGGCGACGGTGGTGAAACTTGAACGCACCGGCTATGTAGTCTCCGGATCAAATCTTCACTCATCGTGATCCATCGCCCTTCTTCCGGACCCGGGGGGATTGTTGACTTTCATGTCAATACGTGGTGTGCTTCATGATGCAGTCGTGCGAGGCTTGCTGATCCCGGTGGAACCGACGATGCCGAGTGAACCGATGATCAGGGAACTGTACGCCTCTCCGGCGGTCCATCGTCTCATCACCGGCCCCTGGTCTACCAAGGACGAAGAGTTTCGATCTGGAGCGCTGAGGGTAGACTTCGACAGATTTGTCGAGGGGCGACTGATCCCTGTGTCCCTGGACAGCCCGTATAGAAAATCGAAAGACACCTACCTGTCCCGGCTGCATCCTGCCGAGGACGAGGTGTGGGTAATTCGAAGCCGTGCTCCGAGGCCGGCAATCAGGGTTTTTGGACGGTTTGCCGACCGGGACTGCTTCGTGGCCTTGCGCTGGAGGTACAGAAAGGAACTCAGGGGCGCCGAATCAAGGGAATTCAAGCAAGAAGTGCGAAACTGTTTAGCCCATTGGAGGCACGTCTTTCCCTCCTATGATGCACTCAAGGGAAACACTGTTTATGAATACATCTCGGAAAAATCCCTTCCTGTCGACGATTCTTGACGGGGAGGTCATTCCTCTCGGAACGCTTTCCTATTTTCGAGAGCGATTCCGTGACCGCCTGTATGATCTGGTTATGGAGGAGTTTCTCAAGCAAGATGCGGAAGCCGGTTTGACACGTGCCGAGGTTGCTCGACGCATCGGTCGTCGACCAGAGCAGATTACGCGGTGGTTCAGCGCGCCTGGTAACTGGACTCTCGAAACCGTCAGCGATCTCCTGCTGGCTGTTGCTAGGTCTGAGGTTGATGTGACCCTGATGCCCCTGAAAGGACGGGCGGTTCGTAACTTTCGACACCAATCTACTTCTGTGCAGCGCCCGGATGTACCTCCGAGCGTCCCACAACCCAGATCGACAATCGAGGCAAACCAATCTTCGGTCGGGTTTAAACCGGGCACTGGCATCCTTGATAACGACCAGCGTCGTCATCTAGGTCATGTGGCGACAATCCAGGAGCAAGGGGGACTCATATGAAATTGCTCGCGATTGAGATGAGCCGTATTACGTCCTTGTTCCGGATGATGAAACCAAGCGGACAACCGTACCTTCCTTTCATGTTTGACGCAGTAGCAGAAAGATATAATTTTGCCAACGCTCCGCAAACTATCAATGAATTATCAGAAAACAGAATTGAATTCAGGCATGGGCTATTCCGGGAAAGTACTATTGGATCATTAGATATATATAATGATGGTATTGTTGTTTCTTCCGGTGTTGATACAGCTGTATTAGATGAATTTATCAATGATTTTGTAGAATGGCTGAAGAATGATTATAGCTATTATGTGATTGAAACCCATAGAGTAAACAAAGTATATAGTAGCACATTGCTCGTTGAGTCTGATCGTGACATGTTCAAACCATTTCAAGCTTATACTGAAATACGACATATGATCGAAAAGGCACTTAAAGTGTCTTCCAATCTGCAAGTAACGTATGACAATTTCGGTCTCGCACTGTCCGCTGATCAGACGCAGAACCCGGCCTTGAAGCCAGTACCATTTCGTTTTGAAAGAAAGGATGGGGTTGAGTTTTCCTACCATCAATATTATGCGTCGGCACCGCTTCAAACTGAACAACATCTAGAAATTTTGCAGTACCTTGAACAAGTACCATAGCTGCTCAGTTGCTAGGGGTACTTTCTGGCTCTGTCATCCTAATTCCCGTCTGCATCATTTTTCAGTCTAGCTTTTCAGCGCGCTATGTTTGCCGGCGAACAACTACATCACAACGATACGGTTATGTTCCAATCGTCATGACCGATTGTGATCGGTGTTCAGTTTTCGTTGAAACTGTAGATACTGCATTTCAACTTCAAGTCCGGCACGTTCGTTTTCACGCTCTCAACTAAATCCTTGGGATGTCCATCTAGTCATGCCCGGCCATCGACCTCTAGGTTGAGCGCGGATTACTCCCCGGTGAGCGTGTTAATTCCACCAACAGACCGACCATAAATTGGGTAAGTGCCAGTCCAGCGTTATCAAGTTCGATGGGGATAGTTGGGAAGCAGCGCTTTAGAAACTGCTCAGGTTTTGGCTCCGAACCGACTTGCGGGGTCGGGCGTTGGCTCATCCTAACACCCGTTCACACCGTCATCAGGCTCCTCGGTGGGAATTGCTTCCCTACGCACCAACAGAACACTGGTGGGGACTGCGGAAGTTATCGCGGTAGAGAAGCCGGTTTTCGGGCTCCCCCAACCGGGATAGACTGTCATTCCGTTCCAACCCACAATAGGTGCGAATGAGGTAGGATTAACCACAGACCAAACACGCGGCCATCGTTTCCCCATCAGGTGCCTTGGATCGCGGCCTGGCGGACGAAGCCCTGCATGGCGGTTTTCGCAATCCGTTCCGGGCATGGGTTGGCGTGATCGGCCAAGCGGTGCGCATTGGCGGTCGCTGCCGTGGCCATGCGCAGGCAGGTGCGGAAGGACGGGATAGGACAGCGGTATCGGTCGGAGACCGGCCGGCGCCGCAACGAGACCGGGCGATCCTCATCCTCCTGTCCGGGCTTGTTCCGGGTATCGGGTTCGGGCCGCTCCGGCAGGGTCCAGTCAATGTTCATCATTTCGCATCCTCTCTCTCGAGGATTGAGGCGCTTCTGTCTCGCTGGAGACGCTCTCTCAGGAAAAATCGTAGCTGTCTTCGAAATCCTCCGTTTCTGCGGCACTGGATCTGTCGAAAGCCTGGCGCGGCGGCGTGCGCCCGGTATCCTCGATCCTGTCGAACAATTCGCTGGCCGATGGAATCACCTCCAGCCGTTCTAGCGCGACGGCGAAGGACCATGTCGCCATGACGCGAACATATGGGCCAAAGTCCATTTTCATGACGCTGGCATCCTCGAACAGGACCAGGCCCGGAGCATCGCACGAGAGCGTGTCACGGATTTCGTCTGCCAATTCCCTGATCGGGTTCTCTCCAGCGTCCTTGACCCTGCTGTGTCGCCGAAAACGCGCTCGTTCCGCCTCGGGTACATACCGAAGCAACTCGCGGTTCTGCTGCAACAATGCCCCGTAGGCGGTTTCGACAATACGAATGCGGGTCCCGCCACTGGCAATCCACTCTGTCAGGGTAGCCCGGTCCGGGTCGTCCTGCGGGCCGTCGATAAGCTCGACCTGCACGGTATCGGTAAACAGGATCTGGCTTCGGAACCGGTCCAAAAGGTCAAGCCGTCCAATGCGCGCGAGTGAAATCAACGGCCCAGTGTCGGGCATCACCACCGCGATCACTTCGGCGCCACGCGCGGCAGCGGAACGCCCAGCGTCTCCGCCAGCATCGGGAGCGCCTCGGCGACCTCACGCTCAACCTGCTCTTCGCGGCCCCGGCCACGCGGCAGTCGGAAGCCGCAGCCCACCATGGCGTTCAGCAGATCGCGGAAGCTGTCTACGCCGACGCCGTCCATGGCTTCGCGCGAGTCGATGAGGTCGTTGGAGTAGGCCTGGAGGAACTCGGCTGCAGTGATGCGCCTTTTCATTTTCCGCCCTCCTTTGCCACCGCCATCATACAGCAGCCGCGGGATCGTTTCTCTCCAGCTGCGTCTGGCCCGGCTCCTTCGGCGTGCCGTCGCCATTCACATACATGTGGAGCGTCGTTGTCTTGATCCCCAGACGCCGGTCGAGGTCCTGGGCTTTGGTCTCGCGCGCCGCCATGGCGCTCATCGCCATCCTGAACATCGCGCGGTCCGTCTTGCGCGGACGACCACCCAGACGCCCTCTCGCCCTCGCCGCGGCCTGGCCGGCCCGGGTGCGCTCGGCCGATGAACTCGCGCTCAAACTCCGCCAGGGATACAAGGATCCCGAACACCAGGCGCCATTCGCGGTGCTGGTGTCGATCTCAGCGCGGCACCGGCGAGCATCCGGAACCCGACCTGCCGGCCACGCAGATCGTCCACGGTGTTCATCAGGTGCTTCAGGTCCCGTCCCAGCCGGTCGAGCCTACAGACGACGAAGGTGTTGCCCGGCTGCAGCGTCTTCAGGCAGGCCCCCAGACCCGGGCGATGATCCTTGCGCCCCGACGTCTCGTCCTCGCAGATCCGGTTCGCCTCGACGCTGGCGCGCATGAGTGCGTTGCGCTGCAAATCCAGCAGCTGGTTTCCATAAGCTCTTGACACCCGCGCGTAGTCGATCAACATGTCCCCTCACACCGCAAGAATAGACAGTTACCATTACACAATTTAGAGATCATATATACAAAGGGTATTCTTTCGATTGTGGCTTGCGAGGACGATATTCGCGGCGAGCGCCAGAAAAACGGGCGTTTTCTTTGCAACCTGAAGACCGCGCGGCGCTCTGCGAAGTCAGGTCCGAGCCGCTCGGGTGAACCGGCGACGATGCGATCTCAAGCCGCTACAGGTAGTCAGGGTGCAGCAAGACAGCGGGGGTGCGCCATCGCTCGTTGCAGGCACGATGTTCAAGAACGGGAACGCCTGCGCGGCAATGCGCGGGCTGGTCCGCGGCTGTCCGGGCTCTGAGGTGCGGCAACCAATCACGGTGGCGGGAACTCGAAACCCGTTTCCGCCCGGGTCGGGGCTCCGGGCCGTCAGGACTTTGTGCGGCCCTTCGCCCAGCTGTCGCGCAGCGACACCGTCTGGTTGTAGACCGGCGCGCCCGGAACGCTGTCCGGGTCGACGCTGAAATAGCCGAGGCGCTCGAACTGGACCGGGGCCGGGCCGGGTGCCCCGGCGAGGGCCGGTTCGAGCTTGCAACCGTGCAGGATCTCGAGCGAGGCCGGGTCGAGTTCGTCGACGAAGTCGCCCGTTGCGCCGGGTGTGGCAGTGGTGGCGAGGGGACCGTAGAGCCTGACCTCCGCGTCAGCGGCATGGGCTGCCGAGACCCAATGGATGGTCCCGCGAACCTTCCGGCCGTCCGGAGCGGTTCCACCGCGGGACGCCGGGTCGTGCCTGCACCTGAGTTCGGTGACGTTGCCCGACGCATCGCGCACCACCCCGGTACAGGTGACCAGGTAGCCGTAGCGCAGCCGGACCTCGCGCCCGGGCGCGAGGCGGTGAAACCGCCGCGGCGGATCCTCCATGAAGTCGTCCCGCTCGATCCATACTTCCCTCGAGAACGGGATGTGCCGGATACCGGCATCGGGATCGGCCGGATGATTGGCGGCCTCGAGCCAGTCGGTCCGTCCCTCCTCGAAGCTGTCGATCACTACCTTGAGCGGCCTGAGCACCGCCATCCGCCTTTCGGCCGAACGGTTCAGCGTATCCCTGAGCACGTGTTCGAACATGGCGATTTCGACCACGCCCTCGTTGCGCGAGACCGCAAGCCGGGAGACGAACTCGCGGAGTGCTGCGGGCGGCACGCCCCGGCGGCGCAGCCCGGAGAGCGTGGCAAGCCGCGGATCGTCCCAGCCGCGGACATGTCCGTCCTCGACCAGCCGGGTGAGGCGGCGCTTTGACAGGATGGTGTGGGAAAGCGCGAGCTTCGCGAACTCGTACTGCCGCGGTCTCGACGGAACCGGAAGGTGTTCGAGCAGCCAGTCATAGAGCGGACGATGGTCGGCGAACTCCAGCGTGCACAGCGAATGGGTCACGCCCTCGATCGCGTCCGACTGGCCGTGGGCGAAGTCGTAGGTCGGATAGATGCACCAGCGCCGGCCGGTTCGCGGGTGTTCGGCGTGAAGAATGCGATAGAGCACCGGGTCGCGCAGGTTGATGTTGCCCGACGCCATGTCGATGCGGGCGCGAAGGACCCGGGCACCGTCGGGAAAGTCACCGTCGCGCATGCGGCGGAACAGCGAGAGGCTCTCCTCGGCGGGTCGGTCCCGCCACGGGCTGTCGCGACCCGGCTCGGTCAGCGTGCCGCGCCAGGCGCGGATGTCCTCGGCCGAGAGATCGTCGACATAGGCGTGCCCGGTCACGATCAGGTGCTCGGCCCACGCGTAGAGCTGCTCGAAGTAGTCCGACGCGTACCGCGCTTCGCCCGACCACGAGAACCCCAGCCACGCGACGTCGCGCTGGATGGCGTCGATGTAGGTCTGGTCCTCGCGGAGCGGATTGGTGTCGTCGAACCGCAGGTTGCACCGGCCCGAGAACTCGGCCGCCATCCCGAAGTTCAGCCCAATCGAGAGCGCGTGACCGATGTGAAGGTGACCGTTCGGTTCCGGCGGAAACCGGGTGACCACCTCTTCGGTGCGACCAATCTCGACATCGGAGCGAATTTGCTCGCGGATCGCATGTGACGGCGTGGCGCCTGCCGGGTCCTGTTCGGTCATGCCGGTGCCGGTTCCTGCTCTCGGGGACAATCGGCGCCTGTTTGCCAGAATCCACCGCCCAGTGAAAGGCGGGAGGTGCCGCCGGCCGGCTTTGTCTGGTATCAACACGGCCGGCATATTGATCTCAGGCGGCAAACCCATGACCATTTGGCACCCGGTGCACACCGGCGTCGTTCATCCGTGGCTGTGCGACCAGTTCGGCCACATGAATGTGCGGCACTACGCGAACATGTTCAACGAGGGCATGTTCCTCATCTGGCACCAGTCCGGTCTCGGCCAGTCGGTGATCATGCCGCACGGTGGTCACGGGGTGGCCGGGATCACGCGCACCAACTTCCTTCGCGAATGTCCGCTCGGAACCCTGGTACGGATCGAGGGCGCCCTGGTCGGTTCAAGCCGCAGGACCATCACCTTCGCGCAGCGGATGCTGAATGCGGACACCGGCGAAGTGCATGCCACCCAGGATTCGCTCGAGGTGTTCTTCAACCCGGACTCGCGTTCCGCCATTGCGATTCCCGACGCGCTGCGCCCGATCATCGAGGAACAGCTGGCCGGTCCAGACCCGGTGCCGGAACTCGAGGAGGTCCCGCGCGAGGCGCCCCGGGTGGCGCGCTGGCATCCGCTTTCGAGCGGCGTGTGCTTTCCCTGGCACTGCGACCAGTGGGGCCACATGAACGTGCGCTGGTATGCCCACCTGTTCGATGACGCGATCTTCCACATCTGGTCGCGGGTCGGGACCGGATGGGGGCGCATGGAAGAGCTGGGCGTGCACACCGTGACCGGCAGCACGGTCACGCATTTCCGCAAGGAGGTGACGGCGGCCGACCTGTACCGGGTTGACGGTGGCGTCGCCCGGGTCGGAAACCGCAGCGTGACGTTCCGTCAGCGCATGTCGCACGTCGAGACCGGCGACGTGCTCGCGTTCCAGGATGTCGTCGAGGTCTTCTTCGATCCGAAGACCCGGCGATCCGCCCCGATCCCCGGGGAGGTCCGGTCCCTGCTGGAAGCAGAACGCGCCGGCGGACCCGGTTGATGGCAGGCGGTCCCAGGGCCGGCACGGTACCGCGGTCGCCAGGCCCGTGATCCGGTACCGAGAGCGGATCGCGGCCGCGGTAGGCGCGCGAGTCTTCTACGGGTGGGCGATCGTTCTGGTTGCCGGCGTTGCCATCATGGCGAGCGGACCGGGGCAATCGCACACCTTCAGCGTCTTCATTGACCCGATATCCCGCGATCTCGGCATCGGAGCGACGGCCCTGTCCGGCGCCTACGGGTTCGCGACCCTGGTCGCGGCGTTTGGTCTGCCGCTGATGGGCCGGCTGGTTGACCGGCACGGTCCGTCCAGGATGATGCTGATCGTCGTCGTGCTGCTGGGTGCCGCCTGCATTGCCTTCGGGCTGGTGCCCGGAATGGTGTGGCTGGCATTTGCCTTCGGTGCGCTGCGGTTCCTGGGCCAGGGATCGCTGATGCTGACCTCGGCCAACGTCGTCTCGCAGTGGTTCAGCCGCAAGCGCGGCCTTGCGATGAGCATGATGATGCTGGGGTTCTCCGCCTCCATGGCGGTGCACCCTCCCGCAAGCCAGTGGCTGATCGAACAGGTCGGGTGGCGCGAGGCGTGGTTCTGGCTCGGGCTGTCGACGTGGATCGTCATGGTCCCGCTGATCCTGCTGCTGCTGCATGACGTGCCCGAACGCCTGGGACTGGTCCCGGACGGCGGCGCGCGGGAAACCGCGTCGGCACCCGGAGCAAGCCGGGTATCACCAGCATGGGGTCTGACGCTCGCCGAGGCGCTGCGGACCCGGACCTTCTACATCGTTGCCGCCGGGCTCTTCACGATGTCGATGCTGGTCACGTCGCTGCACTTCTTTCAAGTTGCGATCTTCACCCATCACGGGCTGTCGGCGACCATGGCGGCCTGGATCTTCCCGCTCTCCGCGGTGACCGCGGTTGTGGTGCAGCCGTTCTTCGGCCGAAGTCTCGACCGGTTTGCGACACCGCGGATGTTCGGGGCATCCTTGCTGGTGCTGTGCGCATCGCTCGTGTCCATCACCCTGGTCCGCGATCCGCTGACGGCGGTGATCTACGGCGTGATCTTCGGTGTGAACAATGCTGCCAGCATCACCCTGTTCGGGTACCTGTGGCCGCGCTACTTCGGGCGCAGGTACCTGGGATCGATCCAGGGCACCGGCCAGATGATCGGGGTGGTGGGTGCGTCGCTCGGACCGCTGCCGCTGGGGATCGCGGTGGATCTGACGGGAGACTATTCCGTCATGCTGTGGTCACTGGCGGTGATCCCGCTGCTGATGGCGGTGCTCACGCAGTTCCTGAAGGAGACCGGACCGGCCGAACCAGGTCATTGAACCGGAAAGAGGAGGGATGATGGAAACGACTGCGAGCCGCGACGCGGTCAGGGCCTGTCTCGACGCGATCGAGCGCGACGACGGCCGGATCTGTTCACTGATCACCGTCTGCGGTGACGAGGCAATGCGCCAGGCCGAAGCCGCCGATCGGGCGGCTTCGAACGGGCGGTGGCTCGGTCTCCTGCACGGCATGCCGGTGGCGATCAAGGACAACATCGAGACCGCCGGCGTGAGAACCACCAGCGGATCGGCCTTCCATGCCGACCATGTTCCCAACGCGAATGCGCCTGTCGTCGACCGGCTGCTCCGGGCCGGCGCCGTCATGGTCGGCAAGGCGACCCTGCACGAATTCGCGTTCGGCATCCGCTCGGACAACACCGTCTCGCCCCAGTGCCGCAATCCCTGGAACCCGGAGCGGGTTCCAGGCGGATCGAGCGGGGGCTCGGGAGCCGCGGTGGCAGCGGGATTCTGCGTCGGCGCACTCGGTTCCGATACCGGCGGATCGGTACGGCTGCCTGCCGCGATCAACGGAGTGACCGGCCTGCGCCCGACCCATGGACGGGTTCCGAACACGGGCTCCACACCGGTCAGTCCGAGTTTCGACACCATCGGGCCGATGGCGCGGTCGGTTGCCGACACGGCGCGGATGTTCGCGGTCATGGCGGGGCATGATCCCGGGGATGCGTGGAGCGAGGCGCGATCGCTCGAGAACTTCCTGCCCAGCCTCGCGGACGGGATCGACGGCATTCGGATCGGTGTCCCGCGCAACTTCTACTTCGACGACCTGCATCCCGATGTTGCCCGTGCCATCGAGGCGGCTCTCGGTGAACTGGAAGGCCTGGGAGCGAGGCTGGTCGAGGTCACGGTGCCCGGTGCGGCCGAGACCCAGAAGTGGGCGACAGTCATGATCTTCGCCGATGCCTGCGCGTTCCACGCCAAGCGGCTCGAGACCAGCCCGGAGATGTTCTCGCGCGAGGTCTACAACCGGATGACGACCGGTCTGTCCATGTCGGCGGTCGACTACGCGAACGCGATGCGCGGCCGGGAGGGCTGGTTGCGCACGCTGCGCACGCTCTTCGAGGAGGTCGACGTGTTGGCGTCACCGGCCATGCCCGGGCTGGTGCCGCCGATCGAGGACGATCGTTCCCTGCTCGACGCCACGCGGGACGCCACCCGCAATACCTATGCCGGGGCACTCGGCCGGATCCCGGGGCTGTCCATTCCCTGCGGGTTCACCGGTGACGGTCTTCCCGTCGGGCTGCAACTCGAGGCTGCATGGTGGCAGGAGCCGTTGCTGTTTCGCGTCGGACACGCGTACCAGGGACGGACCGGGTGGCACCGGAGGCATCCGCCGGGCGCGGACGCCTGAACAGCGATGGAGGGACCGGCAATGACAAGACCACGCTCCGACCTGCCGACGCCGTTTCCGAAGGTCGATCCAGGATGGCTGGCGCTGACGCGGGAGGAGGCGCTCGAACCCGATCTGCCGATCATCGATCCGCATCATCACCTCTGGGACTTTCCTGCCCACCGGTACCTGCTGCCGGACTTTCTCGATGACATCTCGGGTGGCCACAACATCGTTGCGACGGTGTTCATCGAGTGCCACGTCTTCTACCGCGAGGGCGGGCCGGAAGAGATGCGTCCGGTTGGCGAGGTGGAGTTCGCGAACGGTGCCGCCGCCATGGCCGCGAGCGGTACCTACAATGCGACCCGGGTTGCGGCGGGTATTGTCGGGACCGCCGACCTGTCGCGCGGCGCTTCGGTACGCGAGGTGCTCGAGGCCCAGCGTGCCGCTGCCGGCACGCGGTTTCGCGGCATCCGCCACGCCGCCTCGCTCGACCCGTCGCCCGAGATCCCGGACAGCCGGGTGGTTCCGCATCCGCACCTCTACCGCGACCACGAGGGGTTCAGGGAAGGGTTCCGCGTCCTCGGCGAGCTCGGCCTGGTGTTCGATGCGTGGGTGTTCCACACCCAGCTTAAGGACGTGATCGCGCTCGCGCGCCGCTTTCCGGACCAGCCGATCGTCATGGATCACGTCGGTGGTCCGCTCGGCATCGGCATCCACGCCGGCAGGCGGGCGGAGATCTTTCCGGGCTGGCAGGCGGACATGCGGGAAATGGCCCGGTGCGAGAATGTCAGCGTGAAGCTCGGCGGGATCGGCAAGCGGGTGTGCGGATTCGGATTCGAACATCTCGACAGGCCGCCCGGTTCCGAGGTCATTGCCGAGGCCTACCGACCGTATTTCGAGACCTGCATCGAGGCATTCGGCCCCGGGCGCTGCATGTTCGAAAGCAATTTCCCGGTCGACAAGATCTCGGGCTCTTACACCCTTGCGTGGAACGCGTACAAGCGCATCGCGCACGCCGCATCGCCCGACGAGAAACGGCTGCTTTTCCACGACACGGCACGCAGCTTCTACGGGCTTGACGGCCTCCAGTCCGCCAACTGAGGCGGTGATCCGACCGGCGAGGCGCATGCGGCGGAAGGCGGGACGATGACGATAGAGTTGTGCGAGGTCGGACAGGTTGCGGTGGTCACCATCAATCGTCCGCAGGCGCTGAACGCGCTCACCTTTTCCCTCGTGGAGGACATTGGCAGGACGCTGGACCGGGTCGCGGACAGCGATGCCCGGGGCCTGGTCTTCATCGGGGCGGGAACGCGCGCCTTCTGCGCGGGAGCGGATATCTCCGAGCTGCCGGGACGCTCGCTGATGACGCACAGGGCGGACATGGAGCGCGGGCAACGGGTGTTCGATCACCTGGCCGGCTTCCCGCTGCCGTCCCTCGCGGTGATCAACGGACTGGCACTCGGCGGCGGGCTCGAACTCGCCATGGCCTGCGACTTCCGTCTCGCCGTGCCGGACGCCAGGATGGGCCTGCCCGAGATCGGGCTCGGCGTGATCCCGGGCTACGGCGGAACCCAGCGGCTGCCGCGCCTCGTCGGAGAGGGAAGGGCGCTCGAACTGGTCCTTTCCGGCCGCAGCATCGACGCCGTGGAGGCGGAACGGATCGGGCTCGTGAACGCGGTGATTTCCGGCGATCCGCTGGAGGCGGCACTGGACTGGTTCTCGGCCATCACCAGGCACGGTCTTGCCGCCGTGGCGCTGGGCCGGGCGGCGGTGCGCCGGGCCCTCGACGTGCAGATCTCGGAAGGTCTCAGGATCGAGGCTGATCTCAATACCCTTGCCTTCCAGACCGAGGACGCCGCGGAAGGCCTGCAGGCTTTCCTTGAAAAGCGGCCGGCCGTGTTCAGGGATCGGTGAGGCCGGCCCCGGGTCGCGAGAAGATCCCGGTTTCGACAAAGTCCGGGTTGGTGACAGCGAGGCGCTCATGCAGCTGATCGAGCAGCAGGGAGCGAACCGCCTCGTCATCGTCGAACCGGCCGGCACGGATGTCACGGGCGAGGCAGCGCTCCAGGTCTGACCGCTCCGCCGCACCCGCGCCGTAGAGCGCGGCCAGGCGCTCGCGAAGGACCTCTCCGCGGCCGGACCGCGCTGCTGACGCGTCCAACTCGCGCAGCGCGCCCGCAAGTGCCGCGATCACCAGGACGCATGTGTCACGGCGTCGCCCCTCGAGTCCGGGCAGCACGTCATCGCGCAGTGCGGCAAGGGCGGCCTTGAGAAGCGTACGGCCGTCGGGATGATCAGCCACGGCGAACCGCCTCCGCCAGGGTCATGGCCTCGAGCTCGACCTCGACCGCCTTGCGGCCGGTGAGTGCGAGGTCGAGGGCGAGCGCGGGCGGCGTGGGGGTGCGGCGGGACTGGCAGTGGGCGATGATGGCCCAGCGGGTCGCTGCCACCGCCTCCCAGAATGCGATCACGTCCCGGTCTGCCGGCCCGGCTCCCGCGTCCTCATATCCCCGCTCGAGTTCGCGGCGCCCGGCAAGGCCGCCTGCTTCCCGGTCATCAGCGCCATGGCGCCAGCACCGGGAGCAAAACCACCCGATATCCTCCATCGGGTCGCTCCAGCCCGCGAACTCCCAGTCGAGCACTGCCGTGATGGTGTCGTCGGCGACCATGATGTTGCCGATCCGGTAGTCGCCGTGACACAGCACCACCGGCCTGCCCCTCGGAGCGGAACGACGCAATTGCCTGAGCGCCCACTCGAGCGCCGGCAGCGGTTCGGGCAGGGTACCAAGTTCGCGCTCGAGGGTTTCGAGACGATGCAGTGCCGGGTCCTCCGGCACTCGGGCAAGGCAGTCGGGCCGTCGACCGCAGGCGATGGTATCGGGTGTGACCCGGTGCAGGATCGCAAGCTGCCGCCCGGCCTCGCGCACCAGAGTCGCGCGCGTGCCGGCAGCAAGACGACCGTGCACGAGGGCGTCCGGATCGGTGGTTCCCGCAACGCGGCGCATCACGTATCCGGGTCTGCCGTCGACCGACCCGTCAGCGTCGAGGAACAGGGGTTCGGCGACGGAAACGCCCGCGGCATGCACGAGGCGCTGAACGGCGCATTCGCCGGCCCGGCCAATCCCCTGCGGCAACCTGCACGCCGGGTCCATGCGAAAGACCAGACGATGGGAGCCCGGCAGCGTTCCTCCCGTGAATTCGGCGTCGAAGCCCCAGGTCTCCTGGATGGCGCCGCCGGCCAGGCGCTCGCAGTCCCCGATCCCGACCCGGTCCGCACCGGTCCGGACCCGAAGCCAGCGTGCGAGTGCGCCGGCGTCGGGACCCTGGTTCGCGGGCGGCAGGGGACCGGAAGCCGGTCCGCCGCCGCGTGTGATCATCCCATGCCCCAGGCCCAGAAATCGTTCCCCTCGGTGCGGTAGAACCGGGCAAGAACCATCTTGTGGACCTCGGATGCGCCGTCAACCAGGCGGGCCTGGCGAGCGTAGCGGTAGATCCACTCCAGCGGCGTGTCCTTCGAATACCCGCGCGCGCCGTTCAGCTGAAGCGCCGTGTCAACGGCACGGTGCAGGGTGTCGGCCACATGGTTCTTGGCCATGGAGACCTCCTTGCGGGCGAAGTCGCCGCCGGCGAGTTTCCACGCCGCCCGCATGGTGATCAGACGACCCATCTCGATGTCGGCGGCCACGCCGCCCAGCATCTGCTGAACGCTCTCGCGGTCGGCGAGGGTCACGCCGAAGCCCTGGCGCCTCTCCACGTACTCCTGGGCGATCTCCATGCACCGCTTGGAAAGGCCCAGCCAGCGCATGCAGTGGGTGAGCCGGGCGGTGCCGAGCCTGATCTGGGTCAGTTTGAGCCCGTCTCCCACCTCCATGATCCGGTCGGCGTCATCGATTTCCAGGCCGTCGAACCGGAGTTCGCAGTGGCCGCCATGCTCCTCCGGGCCCATGATCTCGATGCGCCTCACGATCTCCCAACCCGGCTGGTCGCGATGGAACATGAAGGCGGTCAGCCCCCGCCTGGGATCGTCGGAGGTTCGGGCCATCAGGATGAAGTGCCTGGCCGATTCGGCGCCGGTGATGAACCACTTGTGGCCGGTAATCCGCCAGCGGGAATTGCCGAGCGGTTCCGCCTTCGTCTGCATCATCGACGGATCGGAACCCGAGCCCGGATGAGGCTCGGTCATCACGAAGGACGAGCGGGCGGTCCCGTCGATGATCGGCTGCAGCCACCGGTCCTTCTGTTCCTCGGTTGCGACGCGGTTCAGCACGAACATGTTGCCGTCGTCGGGTGCGGCGCAGTTGAAACAGACGGGACCGAAGATGGACCGGTTCATTTCCTCGTAGGCGGCGGCCATGCCGACCTGGTCGAAACCGAGGCCGCCACGCTCGCGCGGCATCTGCGGGGCCCACAGGCCGGCGGCCTTGACCTTTGCCTGCACGGCCTGCAGCGGTTCGGCGGCGATGTTCTCGTGCGCGTCGTAGTTGGCGCGGTCGGCCTCCAGCGGCAGGATGTGTTCGGCGACGAAGTCGTGCACCGCCCGGCGATAGTCCTCGATCTGCGCCGGCAGCGTGAAATCCATGGCAATGTCCCGTGTGTCGGATGGGAGTCGCCGTCAGGCGACCTTGCGGTAGACGGTCTCGGCGTTGAGGCCCGCTTCACCCATCAGGGCCCCGATCCGTGCGATTTCAGCCGCTGGCAGCTTGACCAGCGGAGGACGGACGTGTGCCGGCGGCAGCCGGCCGAGGTGATGCAGCGCTTCCTTCATCCGATTGTGCATGTCGAGGAAAGGCGGATCGTAGAACGCCCGGACTGTCGGGTGGATCCGGTCGTTGATTCGACGCGCCTCCTCGAGGTCTCCGTCCCGGAAGGCGCGGAACAGGGCGACCTGAAGGTTGGCAATGACGCTGCCAGCGCCCGAGAGCAGTCCGTCGCACCCCTGGACCAGCGAAGACAGCAGCCAGGCGCTGTGGGTTGACAGCACCCGGACCGGGGTGTTGAGGCCGCGCAGTTCCCGGATGTGGCGTTCGTGCTGCAGCGGGTCGTTGCACCAGTCCTTGATGGCGCGGATCTGGGGGACCCGGCGGCAGACCTCGAGCAGGGTATCGACCGGGTAGCCGAGACCGGAGGCAAGCGGGTACTGGAACAGGATCAGCGGCAGGTCGGTCGCTTCGGCGATGGTCTCGAAATGCCGCACCGCCATGTCCGGACGCAGTTGCCCGCCCATCGCCATGCTGTTCGGCGGGAAGACCAGCAGGCAGGATGCCCCGCCGTCCCGGGCCTGTCGCGCAAGACGCGCGCCGGTCAGTGAGCCGTCGGCATAGATGCCATGGACCAGTGGCAGCCGGTCACCGATCTCGTCGAGCGCGATGTCCATGCACCGCGCCTGCTCGTCGGCGGTGAGCGCGTGGACCTCCATCGAATGGGCGTTGACCGTGATGGCGGAGATTCCCTCGATCGCTGCGAGGTCCTGCAGGTGACTTCGGAAGGCCGGTTCGTCGATCTCGAGCCCGGAATCGAAGGGAAGAAGGCAGGCCGGTATCACCCCGCGGGGTTCGAAGGGCATCCGTATCGTCATTCGCACTCTCCCTGCTCATGGGCTGGCAACACCTTTGCCTGATTTTGGCCCGATTGTCGCAAAAGGCAAGCCGGGTCGCCATGCACGGACAGGGCCATTGTGCGCTGCAGCATGAATCGGCTTGTATCGAACCGGCAGGTGTGGGACAGGGGTATCGCCAAGGCAACGGAAACGGACCCTGACCCGTGCTCTACTCGATGTACGAAACCAGCCGCCTGATGTTCACGCCGCTGCGCATGGCTGCCCGATCTTCCCGTGCGTTGGCCGGCCACGCGGCACCGTTCCTGTTCGAGGGCAACGGTAGTCGCATGGCGGATGCGGCGCTCGAGATCTTCGATGATGCGCTGAGAGACCGGAAACGGCCGGAATGGGGTCTTGATGCGACCGAGATCGACGGCGAACCGGTGGATGTCTTCATCGAGACGGTAGCGGAGCGGCCGTTCTGTTCCCTGATCCGGTTCCGCCGCCGGATCGGGCGCGATGATCCGAAGGTCCTGATCGTCGCCCCGCTCTCGGGGCATTTTGCGACCCTGCTGCGCGACACGGTCCGCAGACTGCTGCCCGCGCACGACATCTACATCACCGAGTGGAAGGACGCCTCCACCGTGTCGTTGCTGGAAGGCGGCTTCGATCTCGACGACTATCTCGAGTACCTGCTTGACTTCATGCGGATCGCGGGACCCGGTCACTCGGTGATTGCCGTGTGCCAGCCGGCGCCGATTGTCGTCGCGGCCACCTCCCTGCTGGCCCAGTGGCAGGACCCGGCCCAGCCGGCCGCCATGGTACTGATGGGCGGCCCGATTGATACCGCCGCATCCGAGACCATGCCGACCCGGCTTGCCAACGAGCGTTCGATGAGCTGGTTCGAGACCCGGTGCATCACCCTCGTCCCGCCGATGTATCCCGGGGCGGCGCGACGGGTGTATCCCGGATTCCTGCAGCTCGGCGCCTTCATTGCGATGAACGCCGATCGGCACCTCGACGCTCACATGCGCATGTTCAATCACCTGGTCACCGGGGACGGGGAATCCGCCGAGGCGCATCGCGCGTTCTACGACGAATACCTTGCGGTGATGGACGTGACGGCCGACTACTACCTCCAGACACTGAAGCGGGTGTTCCGGGAGCGCTGGCTTGCGACCAACAGGTTCGTGTGGCGTGGCAACGAGGTGCGGCCCGACGCGATCACGCGTACGGCGCTGATGACGGTGGAGGGAGAGCTCGACGATATCTCCGGCCCGGGCCAGACGGCGGCGGCGCACGCGATCTGTCGCGGCATTCCGGAACACCGGCACCGCACCCTCCTGCAGCAGGGCGTGGGCCACTACGGTATCTTCAACGGGCGGCGGTGGCGCAACGAGATTGCGCCCAGGATTACCGAGTTCATCCGCGACAACCGGGATTCGGCGTAACCCCCCGGACAGCGTCGGAGCAAGTGGGCCGCCGTGGGCACGATGGTCAGCTGCCGGGCCTGCGGGTCCGGTGGCCGTATCGAGCCGGTCAGGCAGCGGTTTCGCGAACCGGTCGGGTACGAGGTGCTGTCCCCCTGATCCGGTTCAGGGGTCGCCCGGTTTCCAGTGACCGATCAGGATACCGCGGCTTTCTGCTCCCGGCAGGGCGCGGATGCGATCGTCTGACACGGTGACCCGCAGGCGGCGCCCGCGCATCCACGCAAACAGTTTCTCGTGCAGCTCGCCGCGAACTGCCGCGTGCTCGGGACAGGCGCCAAGGTCATGGAACTCCTGCGGATCGCGTTCCAGGTCGTAGAGCTGCGGGCGGAATGCCTGGTGCAGGATGTACTTCCAGCGCCGGGTGCGAACCATGAAAGCCCGCGCGTCCCAGGGCTCGACCCCGAGGTCGGCGCGGGCGCGGCGTCCCGACCAGTCGCTTTCGGTGATCACATGGTCGCGCCACTCGGGCCTCGCGCCGTGCAGGAGAGGTACCAGGGACCGGCCTTCCATCCAGTGCGCTTCCACCGCACCTCCCGCCGCCTCGACGAAGGTCGGCAGCAGGTCGACGGCCTCGACGAACCTGTCATCGAAGGTGCCCCGGGTTGCGTTCGCTTCGGCCCGGGGGTCGACGACGATCATCGGCAGGCGGATCGAGGGTTCGTGAAACAGGTCCTTTTCGCCCAGCCAGTGATCGCCCAGGTAGTCTCCATGGTCCGAGGTGAACACGATCATCGTGTCGGAGAGCCGGTTCCGTTCCTCGAGGAACCGGACCATCCGGCCGACATGATGATCAATCTGGGCGACGAGACCCATGTAGGCGGGAATGATGGTGTCGCGTGCGTCGGGCCGATTGAACAGGGTGCTGTCGGGGTGGCGCATGAAGGCGGCATGAACCGGGTGCGCCGCATTGCGTTCGGCGTGTGAGCGAACCACGGGAATGACCTGTCCGGGTTCGTACATCGAGGCCCAGGGTTCAGGCGCGACGTAGGGCCAGTGCGGCTTGATGTATGACAGGTGCAGCAGCCAGGGTGCGTCTCCGGCCTCATCGATGAACCGCATGGCACGATCGGTCATGTAGGCGGTTTCGGAGTCCCGCTCCTCGACGCGGGCCGCTCCCCGCGAGTGGCCCCAGTACCAGCCGCTCAGGCTCTCGCCGTCGTCGCCTGTCGTCGAATTGGCCGCGGTGTGCCACGGATTGGCGCCGGTATGTCCGCGCTCGCGCAGGTAGGTGTTGTAGGCGAGCTCCGGGTCGACCGACATGTCCGGGTGCAGGCCGTCGTCGCGTTCCACCGGTTCGAAGCCGCATTCGGAAACCAGGACACCGAGATCGGAAACGGGATCGATGCCAAGCCGTGTCATGCCGTCACGGTCCGCCATCATGTGGGTCTTGCCGACCAGGACCGTGCGCCGGCCGAGCGCGCGCAGCCAGTCACCCATGGTCCGTTCATCGACCCGCAACGGGTAGTTGTTCCACGACGAACCGTGGGAGAACATGTAGCGCCCGGTATAGAACGACATCCGCGAGGGACCGCAGATCGGCGACTGGCAGTATGCCGAGTCGAACCGGACCCCGCGGCGTGCCAGGTCGTCAATGTGGGGCGTGCGCAGGTGCGGATGTCCGTAGCAGCCCAGGTAGTCCGCCCGGAGCTGGTCGCACATGATGAAGAGGATGTTCCTGACCTCGGCCATGGATCGGCGCCTCAGGCGACGAGTTCCCGGCAGGCACCGGCAATGGCCGCGGCGGTGAGGCCGTAGCGGGCGCGCACCTGATCGGTCGGCCCGACCACGGCAAAGCTGTCGGGCAGGGCCACGAACCGCATCGGAACCGGGTGTTGGCGCGCCAGCAGTTCCGCCACCGCGCTGCCGAGCCCGCCGGGCAGCCTGTGTTCCTCCGCCGTCACGATCCTGCCGGTTTCGGCGGCGGCGGTGAGCACGGCATCATCGTCCAGCGGCTTGACGCTGTGCATGTTGATCACCCGGACCGAAAGGCCGGACGCGGCACAGTCCCGGGCGGCGGCCAGCGCTTCCGTGACCAGGCAACCGCAGGCGATGACGGTCACGTCCGACCCTTCCTCGAGCACCCGGGCCCTGCCGATTTCCGGGCGGGTGCCGGGCGGGGTCACCGGCGGTTCCGGGACCCTGCCGCCGAGGCGGACATAGACCGGCCCGTCTCGATCGGCCGCCGCAATGGTGAGCAGGTAGGCTTCCATCGGGTCGGCCGGGACCAGGACCGTCATGTTGGGCATGGCACGCATCAGCGCCAGGTCCTCGACCGCGTGGTGGGTTCCGCCGGACACGCCGAGCGCGATGCCCGAGCAGGCGGCGCCGATCACCACCGGCTGGCGCGCGTAGGCGACGTCGTTGCGCAGCTGTTCCATCGACCGGGCGGTGATGAACGGCGCATAGCCGCAGACATGGGGACGCATCCCGACGGTCGCGAGACCGCTCGCGATACCCATGGTGTTCTGCTCCGCGATCCCGGTCTCCAGCACCCGGTCCGGCGCATTCTGCATGAGCTCGCGCAATCCGATGAGATCGACCGTGTCGGCCGACAGCGCCACCACCCGGGGATCCTGCCTGGCCAGGTCGGTCACGGCGGCTCCGAATGCCAGGCGTGACTGGTCCTGGAATCGTGCCGACAGATCGTCATGCCCGACGCTCACGGCTCGCCTCCGAGTTCGGCCATCGCGCGCCGGTATACATCGTCGGGCACCGCGGTGCTGTGCCACAGGTAGCTGTCCTCAGCGAACGAGGTCCCCTTGCCCTTGACGGTATGCGCGATGATCACCGTCGGCCGGCTGTGCGAGCAGGGCAGCGCGTCCAGCGCGGTCACGATCTGCTCCATGTCGTGTCCGTCGATTTCCCGGACCTCCCAGCCGAAGGCGGCCCACTTGTCGGCCAGGGGTTCGATACCCAGCATGGCATCGACATGGCCGCTCTGCTGGACCTTGTTGTAGTCCACTATCGCGGTCAGGGCGCTGGTCCCGTGATGGGCGGCCGCCATCGCCGCCTCCCAGTTCGACCCCTCCTGGAGTTCACCGTCGCCGATCATCACCACGGTGCGGAAGTTCCTGCCCTGCAGCCGGGCACCGAGCGCCATTCCAAGCCCGACCGAGAGGCCGTGTCCGAGTCCCCCGGTGCTCATCTCGACCCCCGCAAGAGTGATGTCCGGGTGCATGCCAAAGGGGGACTCGTACCCGTAGAACCGGTCGAGAAGGCTCTCGTCGCAAAACCCGGCCCGGACCAGTACCGCACCCAGTGCGGCATTGGCGTGCCCCTTCGACAGCACGAAACGGTCGCGGTCGGACCAGTCCGGTTCATCGGGACGGATGCGGAGGAACCGGAAGTACAGCGCCGCCAGCAGGTCCGCGGCCGAAAGCGAGCCGCCCATGTGTCCCGAACCGCCGGCCCGCAGCGCCCGCCAGATATTGCGCCTGATCGCCAGCGCCTCCGCCTCCAGCCGGCGCAGCATCGCCTGCCTGTTGCTTGTCGGCATGGTGGTCACGGCTGGTCGTCGGGGACCGGCAGTGCGCGCTGGTTGTACATGATGGCGCGCATCCGGGACCGTTCCTCCTCGGTCAGGGTCGACGGGTCGACTGAAAGCCCGGACCCCGCCTCCATGCCCGCCTTGACCGCGGGACGCTCGCCGAGTTCCTCGAACCAGCGCCGGAAATAGCGGAATTCCCCGATATCCTGTTGCTGGAACTTCCAGTTCACGCACCACGGGTAGCAGATCATGTCGGCGATCGTGTAGCTGTCACCGGCCACGTAGCGGTTGCGGTAGAGCTGGTTGTTCAGCACGCCGTACAGTCGGTTCGCCTCGTCGGTGAACCGGCGTACCGCGTAGGACTGGTCCCCCGCGTCCTCGCCGAGGCGCAGGAAGTGGCCGCACTCGCCGAGTTTGGGGCCCTGGTTTGCCATCTGCCAGTTGACCCACTGGTTGACCGTATGCCGCCCGCGCTGGTCGGACGGCAGGAACCGGCCGGCCTTTTCGGCCAGGTAGAGCATGATCGCACCGGACTCGAAGATCGAAAGCGGCGGCCCGCCGTCCTCCGGCTCGGTGTCGACGATGGCCGGCATGCGGTGGTTCGGATTGATTTCCAGGAACTCGGGCTTGAACTGATCGCCCTGTCCGATCTGCACCGGCTTGATGGTGTAGGGCATGCCCAGTTCCTCAAGAAGGATCGTGACCTTCTTGCCGTTCGGAGTGGGCCAGTAATAGAGATCGATCATCGAGAGTTTCCGCCGTGGATGAAGGGGGAAGGAACTCCGCTGGCATACATGCCGCGGGAGGCGGTTCCGATCCCGGCCCGGACCGCGCCGGTCCCATATCACGCCGGGTCCGGCGGTGTACACCGCCACGATCCAGATGGACACGGAGCGGAATAGCGCTTGTAACGACCCAGAACGGGGCTCGTACGCAGGTGTGACCCGCGGCAGGACAGGGACCTTACAACAGGGGAGTGGCCATCCGGATCAGAAAGGGAAGCCGAAAACCGGAGCTGCCGGCGACTCCCGGCTCCCTCGACACGATTGCCTGCCGACGGTGCCCCATTATTCCATGGTTCTACATGTGCCGCTGAATGACCGGGATTCCTGACAGGCACATCACCGCTGGTTTGTACCGACCGATTGCTCAACATCCCATTTCTTTCGTGCTACAAGGTGAGGCTCCTCTTGTCTGGAAGCGTGATGGTTGAAGTGACATTGAGCAATCGTATCCGGCTTGGCGAAGACTCAGCCTTGGAGCTGAAGCGTGTTCGAACCTCTGGCAAGAAGGTCACGGGGCCAGGCCGAGATGACTTTGCGGACGAACTTGCCGCGATGGCAAACGGACGAGGCGGTACCGTGGTTCTCGGTGTTGACGACAGAACCCGGGAGGTCATTGGTATTCCATTGGGCGATCTCGATATCGTTGAAGCGTGGGTCCGGGAGATCTGTAATGATTCGGTGAAGCCGCCGCTTGATGCCGACATACGCAAGTTTGATCTCGAAAACGTGTCTAGTCAATCGGTACCGGTAATCAGAATTGACATGGAGCGCAGTCTATTCGTGCACAAGAGTCCTGGTGGATACTTTCGCAGGATCGGCAGTTCAAAGCGAGAACTGACTCCAGAGGCTCTCGCTCGATTGATGCAGGAGCGCACGTATAACCGCCTCATTCGATACGATGAAACCGTTGTTCCGGGAACGACTCGATCAGACCTGGATTATGCCCTAACGCAGAGATTTGTCTCCAGAGATCCAACTGACGACACCCTGCGTAAGATCCGAATTCTTACTGCTGATGAAGATGGGGTGGACAGGATCACGATTGCGGGTGTCCTACTTTGTACACCTGAGCCACAGAAATGGTTGAGACATGCATACATTCAAGCGGTCAGTTATTCGGGTGAACGCACGGACATTGATTATCAGACCGATGAACGCGACGTGAATGGACCGCTTGACCAGCAGATCGATGAAACAATGCACTTTGTGCGAAGAAACATGCTGTTAAGGGCCCGCAAGACAACCGCCCGCTCCATTAGTCCACAGTTTAGCCTACGCGCAGTGTTCGAGGCTCTTGTCAATGCCGTCGCGCATCGTGATTATTCGTTGCCCGGTTCTCGTATCCGCCTACACATGTTTGGAGACCGCCTGGAACTGTATGTTCCAGGGTCCCTCGCCAATACCATGACACCAGAAAGCTTGCATCTGAGACAGGCGAGCCGGAATGAGTTGATTGTCTCCCTGCTGGCACAATGTCCTGCGCCCATGGGGCTGGACCGCACTCGTCTTATGGACCGGCGCGGAGATGGTGTTCCAATAATTCGGCATGAGTGTGAGAGTCTCTCAGGTCGTTTGCCCGAATACAGTCTGATCGATGACAGCGAATTAAAACTGGTAATCTGGGCAAGTCAATAGATGCGGTTGTTGAGCAAATTGCATTGGTTGCCAGAGCCCGATGTATTAGACTGCACGGCGACTCTATACGGAATACGGATTGCGGAGATGGACAGGGATAACGGGCCTAAATTCACGCATTTGGTTTGGCATCAATGACTGGTAACAAACGAATAGTCTGTCTGGCCAACTCACGAAAAGTGTCAGGGCGATGTATTGCGGGGCGCGAATGGACTGCGCAAGATGTTGCAGGACCGTGGATCAGGCTTGTCAGTGAACGTGACAGTCAGGAGGTATCCGAGTATGAGCGTCAATATGAAGATGGGAGTGATCCCAAGGTGCTGGATATTATTGACATTCCAGTCAAAGGACCTATAGCCCAGGGATGGCAGTCAGAAAACTGGCTCATCGAACCCGAATACTATTGGAGAAAAGTAGGAAAGTACTCCCCGTTGGATCTTGGAGGGCTGGTTGATAGAGTGGAACCGCTCTGGTTCGATGGAGACAGCACGTATAACGGAAGTAATGATAGGATTATGAGCGACAGACATATTGCATGTCCAACGTCGTTGCGCTTGATAAGAGTGTCGGAACTTACACTACGGGTGTTTGTACCGGGCGAGGCGTTCGGAAACTCAAAGAGAAGGGTACAAGGTTGGTTCGTACACGCCAAGCAAAGGTACGGCCTTTGGGTCACCGATCCCATTTATGAAAGACAGTATCTCGCAAAGCTCAACGGAAGGTATCAAGTCGGTTCGTGTTACATTACGGTAAGTCTGGGAGACGAATTCCGTGGTGCCCGGTACAAGTTAATTGCGGCAATTATTACGTCAGAAGGGTAGTATCGAAATGGCGAGAGAGAACACCAAAATATTGACCGTAGGTCATTCCAATCATACGAGCAGTGCGTTTTCCTCCTTGTTGCAACTGCATAATGTTACCGCGCTTGCCGACGTGCGTTCAAGCCCGTACAGTCGTTTCAATCCTCATTTCAGTCGGAAACAACTTAAGGAGGATCTTGCGACCATCGGTATTCGCTACGTGTACCTTGGTGAGGAACTGGGTGGGCGCAGCGAAGACGTGTCGTTTTACCAGGATGGTAGGATTCGGTATGACCGGTTGGCGCAAACAGCGCAGTTTCATAGCGGTCTACAGAGGCTGTTGCAGGGTATGGAAAAGTATCGTATAGCACTCATGTGCTCCGAGCAGGAGCCACTGCACTGTCATCGGACACTGCTAGTGGGGCAAGAACTTGCCCGGCTTGGAGTCGCTGTGGAACACATTCTGTCGGACGGAAGTCTGGAAACACACGAGAGCGCCATGGACCGGTTGCTCGCGGAGTTCAATCTTGTGTCGGACACTGATTGGTTTTTGAATGATGTTCCTCGCGATGAGCGGATTTCACAAGCCATCTTTCGACAGAGCAAACGGGTGGGGCACGCTATCGGGCAGGCTGCTTATGGACCACGAAAGGGTGCCTCATGAGGATCGCGACGATAGGCTTTACCAGAAAGTCCGCACAACAGTTTTTCCAACTGCTTCGTGACGCCAAAGTCACGCGTATCGTGGACGTCCGGCTTAACAACGCTTCCCAGCTAGCGGGGTTTGCTAAGAGAGATGATCTTGCCTGGTTCGCGAAGGAGTTGTGCGGTGTGGAATACGTTCATGAACCCCTTCTGGCGCCAACGAAGGAGATATTGAACGATTACAGGCATAACAGAATTGGTTGGGATGAATATGAAACCCGGTTCATGGACCTCATGAAGCTGCGGCGAATTGAATCTTCCTTGCCAAGAGAAACGGTGGAGAACGGCTGCCTGTTGTGCAGTGAAGACCAACCGCATCAGTGCCACAGACGGCTTGTCACGGAGTATCTAAAAGAGCACTGGGACGGGCTGGAAATCACGCATCTGGGCCTCAAGGGGTAGCGCGCCTGAGTACGGCAGTCACGGGATCCGTGACGCAGAAATGATCGTGCGGTCGGGTTGCAGGGGCAGGGGAGCTGGTCTGTCAGCCTGTTTCTCGGGCGGTCCTGCTGGTTGAAACGGGATAGCTCCCGGATTGCCGTCACCCGTGGGCACGCTCGCCGGACCCTGACCGTGCTTAACCTAGCGCCAGCCGTGTTCGGACGGGCAGGGTACAGGTGCCTGCGGACAGGGGCGTGCTGGCGCTGTGGCGCGAATCCCGGGGGTGGTGCGCACTCCGCCCTGATCGTGATCGAGGGGAGCGGGAGGCGGACACTCCGGCTTGCGGCGTCCCGGCACACGCGGGTATGTCCGAACTGCGCCGGGCCGGGCGTTCCAGTCGCATGGTGCCGAAGCGGAGTTTCGCGGGATGCGCGCACGCCGGTGCCTTGCGTGTGCTATATGCGGCGCTGATGAGCCGGTGACTTGCGACAGAGGCGAAGCGTGATGAAGGCAGTCTATCTCGATCGACAGGGCGGTCCGGAAGTCCTGGTCTACGGTGAACAGCCGGACCCGGTTCCCGGGCCCGGGATGGTCTGCGTCGATATCCATGCCGCCTCGGTCAATGCCGCCGACTGGAAGGTGCGTTCGGGCCAGTACGACGGCGGAACCATCGACCGGTTTCCGTACATCCTCGGCCGCGACTTTTCAGGCGTGGTCAGCGTGGCGGGCGCCGATCTCGCGGTCGGTGAAGAGGTGTTCGGCGTGCTCGCCGCCGGTCAGGAGGGGACCTATGCCGAACGGGTCGCGGTACACGGCAGCATCATCGCCCGCAAGCCGCCGGAGCTCTCCCACCTGCAGGCCGCGGCCATCGCCCTGACCGGACTGACCGCCAAGATCGCGATCGAGGATACGCTGGAGCTTCGCTCGGGAGAGACCATCCTGGTCCAGGGCGGCGCCGGCGGCGTGGCCAGCATGGCGATCCAGATCGCCAGGCACATCGGGGCCCGGGTGATCACCACGGCGAGCCCCGCCAACCACGACTACCTGGAAGCGCTCGGGGCCGACGAGATCATCGATTACACCAGCGTCGACTTCACCGAGGTGGTGAGCGGTGTCGACGCGGTGCTGGAGACGGTGGGCGATGATGTCGCCATGCGTTCGTTCGATGTCGTCGCACCTGGGGGACGGGCAGCCTTCATAGCCTCGGGCCCGCAGGCGCCGGCCTCGCCGCGGGCGGATGTCCGCTCGCTCCGGCCCGCTGTCGGCCGTGACCGGCCGCACCTCGAGCGGGTGCTGGAGCTTGTGGCGTGCGGTGCGATTCGCGTTCCCGAAATCACCGAGTACCCGCTGGAACGCGCCCGCGATGCGCACAGGGTGAGCGAGGCGCGGCACCTGCGCGGCAAGCTGGTGTTCCGGGTGCGATAGGGCGCGGCTCAGGAGCCGGCGATCAGGTCGGCAAGGTCTGCCGGACGTGTCAGCATCGGGTAGTGGCCGGTGTCGAGTTCGTGCCAGCGGGCGCCGAGCATTTGCGCGCATCGCCGCTGGTGGCTCTCCGGCGGATTGACACTGTTCGTGCACCAGATCACGTCGGCGTCCCACGACTGTGACCAGAACCGCTTCAGTTCCACGGGCTGGTGCATGCATGCGCGCGGATGCAGCGTGTAGCGGGCGATGGCCCAGCTGCGCACCGGTTCTTCGAGGTCGGCGAACAGGCGTCCGGTCACGTCGGACCTCGGCGGGCCCGAGGCGAGCGGTGTGTCGATCGGGGCCCGGCGCTGGACAATGTCGCCGATGCGTTCGCCGTCGAGCAGGGCGAGGGCATCGGCGAATACCAGGCGCTGCACCCGTTCCCGCGCCTGTTCGGCCGCGCGTGCCATCACCATCCCGCCGGAACTGGTGCCGACCATGATGGCGTCCGTGATGTCCTGGTAGAACATCAGCTCCGCAACCTCGTCGGCGTGGGTCTCGGTGGTGATGCCGGACCTCAGCTGGTGGGCGCGTTCCGCGCAGCCGTCGAGCGTCGGGGTGAAGACATCGTGACCGCGCCCGCGCAGGATCCGCGCGACAGGCTGCTAGATCCAGCCGCCCTGGTAGGCGCCGTGAACGAGAATGATCTGTGCCATCACCCTGACCTTCCGACGATGTCCACCCCGGCGAGACGCTCGTAGATCCGGACCACCGAACTCGAATCGAGCTTGTTGAGCCCGGCGGCCCGCGCCATCTGGTACACCTGCTGGCTGACATTGGCCATGAAGACCGGCACCCCGATCCGCTTGGCGTGGGCGGTCACCAGCTCCTGGTCCTTGTAAACGATGTCCACCGTTCCTCCCGGGGCGAAGTCGTCGTTGATGATCCGCGGAATCCTGAGGTCCGCGGCCGCACTCTGTCCGGAGCTCTCCCGGATCACCCGGTACATGGTTTCAAGGTCGAGCCCGCTCTTGGCTCCGATCGCCAGCCCCTCGATCAGCGTGATGGTGTTGGTGATGCCGAGCATGTTGTTGACGAGCTTCATGACCAGGCCCTGTCCGGACGGGCCGACGTGGAATGCCGTGCGCCCGATGGCGTCGAAGATGTCCCGGCAGGCCTCGAAGTCCCGTTCGCTGCCGCCGACGATGACCGTGAGGTCACCTGCCTCGGCACGCCCGGTGCCGCCGCTGACCGGCGCGTCAAGCATGGTGATCTGCCGTTCCGCCAGACGGGCCGCCATTGCCAGGGCGGCGTCGGGATCGATGGTCGACATGCAGAGCACCAGGTGACCGGCCGCGGCACCTTGCGCGATGCCGTCCGGTCCGGTGATCACGTCCTCGGCCTGTTGCGTGGTCTCGACCATGCAGATCGTCCGGCTTGCCGCGGCGGCGACATCGCGGGCCGAGGTCGCGGACCCGGCTCCGGCGGTGGTCAGTTCGTCAACACGCGCCCTGTCGATGTCGTGAACCACGAGGGGAACTCCAGCCCTCAGCAGGTTCAGTGCCATCGGGCGCCCCATGGCGCCCAGTCCGATGAAACCGGTCTTCATGTGATCATGTCTCCAGCCTGGTGCACCGGGCCAGTCTATCCGGGCCCGGCAACCTGGCAAGGCGCACGCCGCCGTGCGCTTTCCTCCCCGGCGCGATTCACTCGCACCGTCGAACTGTGGCAGACTGCTGCGGGGACCCCGGGAGGCGGAGAGTGGCATGCGCAGTGCCGTGACGTTCTACAGCGAGGGCATGAAGCTCCAGGGCGACCTGTACCGACCGGATGACGCCACGCCGGGGACGGGGCGGCCGGGGGTGGTGCTCTGCCACGGCTACACCGGTGTCAAGGATCTCTATCTGCCTGACAAGGCCGCGGCACTTGTCGCCGCGGGCTACGTCGTGCTCGCCTTCGACTACAAGGGATGGGGGAGCAGCGAAGGTCAACCGAACCGGCTGGCGCCATGGAGCCGGGTCAACGACGTGATGGCTGCCGTCACCTTCCTCGGCCTGCAGGACGGGGTGGACCGCGAACGGATCGGTCTCTACGGCACCAGTTACGGATGCGCCACGGTGGTGGTGGCGGCGGCTCTCGACGAGCGTGTCGCCTGTGTGGTCGGTGTCGTCGGCATGGGGCACGGTGCGCGCTGGATGCGCAGCGTCAGGCGACCCGACGAGTGGTTCGACCTGCTCGAGCGCTCGGAACGAGACCGGGAACACCGGGTGCGTACCGGGGCGTCGGAGTTTGTCGCTCGCGAGGAAATCCTGCTGCCCGATCGCCAGTCGGCCGCGCTCGCCGCCGCGGCCCGGGCCGGCAATCCCGACGCCGTCGGTCGCATTCCACTCGAGTTCATTGACGAGACCCTGAACTTCCACCCCGAGTGGTTCGTCGAGCGCGTCGCACCGCGTCCGCTGCTGCTGGTGGCGGCGGGTGATGACCGACTGGTCCCGCCGGAAGAAAGCCGGAGCCTGTTCGATCTCGCCGGTGATCCGAAGAAGCTGGTGGTGATCCCCGGCATCGGTCACTACGAGGTCTACACCGGGCCGGCGCTCGAGCGGGTAATGGAAGAGACCGTCAGCTGGTACGATGCCTGGCTGCGCGGTGGAAGGCAGGAGGAAGGTGAATGATGGAAGCCACGTCGGAACGGCCACCCCTGAAGGTGTACTGGCAGCCGGGATGTTCCAGTTGCCTCAAGGTCAAGGAATTCCTGCTCGCCAACGGCCAGCAGTTCGAATCGGTCAACGTACTCGCCGACGAAGCCGGTTTCGAGGAACTCGCGCGGCTCGGGCTGCGCCTGGTGCCGATCGTGGCCCGGGGCGACGACTGGGCGAACGGAGCCGTGTTCCGTGACGTCGCCCGGGTCGCGGGCTTTGCCTACGGCGGCCACGAGATGCTGCCGACCGCGGTCATGATGGAACGGTTGGACAGGATCCTGCGTGCCGTCTGCCGCCATGTTGCCCAGATCCCCGAGTCGGAACTCGACACCATGCTGGCGGGGCGGCCACGTTCCTGGCGTCAGCTCGCCTACCACGTGATGAACATCCCCGAGGTGTTCCTCGATCGGGTCGAGCATGACGCGCCGTATACCTACGAGGCGCTGCTCAGCATCGTTCCGGACCACATCGCCGACCGTGACGATCTCGTCGCGTACGGCGAGGGCGTGAGACAGCGTCTGTGGGCCTGGTGGAAACGCGATGGTGTCGGCACTGATTTCTCCCAGCCCGGGCGCGTCTACTACGGCGACGTGGTGCTGCACGAGGTGCTGGAGCGGACCTGCTGGCACTCGGGACAGCATGCCCGCCAGCTGATGCTGGTCCTCGAGTCCCGGGGGATTGAACCGGATGGTCGGCTGACGGACGCCGACTTCGCCGGACTGCCGATGCCGGCGGAGGTCTGGGACAACGAAATGCGGTTTGGTGAAGGCTGAGCGGCGGCTTACCCGGAACCGGGAGCCTTGCGGGGCTCGGTACCGCCCCAGGCCCACAGGGCCAGCATCGCGACGGACCCTTCGACGGAGATGATCGCGAGTGCGGCCGCGACGCCGAAATACTCCGCCATCAGCCCGACGTTGAAGAAACCGATCGGCCCGGTGCCGATGCACAGCGTCAGCATGCCCAGTACCCGGCTCCTGTACTCCACCGGTGCTGCAAGGTAGGTCAGCGTGCCCTGCATCGCGGCGAAGCAGGCGCTGCCAAGCCCGCTAACCGCCAGGGCAAGCGCACAGCCGATGAAGGAGTGGTACGGCCCGCCGGCAACGAAGGCGAGGAGCGAGAGATAGCCGATGGTGCCAAGGTAGAGGATCACGCCGCCCACGTAGATCCGGAGGAACTGCCCGGGTCGGGCATGGACCGCGATCACCAGGGCGCCGACAAACGCGCCGAGCCCCTCCATGCTGGTGAGCAGACCGATCAGAAGCGGCGAGAGCCCGAGCTCCTCGCGGCCGAGGATGGGGATCATGGAGGTGAACGGAAACCCCCAGATGTTGAAGATGATGGTAATGAGCAGGATCCGGCGCAGCCCGGCGTCGCCCAGCGCCAGCCGGACGCCGCCGGCAAGGTCGCGCAGGAAGGACGGCATGGCCCCGATACCCACGGTCCCGGGTATGTGCGCCAGCAGCACCAGCAGCAGGCAGAACACGTAGATGGCGGAACTGAGCGTGAAGATCCCGCTCATGCCCAGGTACTGCAGGATGAACCCGCCGAGCAGGGGGCCGAGCATCCGGGTCGCGTTTGACGTGGCGGAGTCGAGGCCCATGGCCGGTGAGACCAGTCCGGCCGAAAGGTCACCGAGTATCCGGCGGCGCAGGGGGATGTCGCTGGCCCAGAACAGGCCGCTCAGGAAGGAGGCGATCGCGATCATCGCGTAGCTGAGGACACCGGCGTCGGCCAACAGCATCATGGCCACCTGCAGCGCGGTGATGAGTGTCATCGCAACCGAGAGCAGGGTCTTGCGGTTGAGGCTCTCGGAGATGACGCCGATCAGGGGGCCGCACAGGGTGAGCGGCAACATCCACAGCACGGGAATGCTCGCGACCAGCAACGGCGAGCCGGTGATCTCCAGCGTATAGACCCCGAACGCGAGCAACTGGAACCAGCGCACCACCCCTGTCAGTCCGCCGACCATCCAGACGAACAGGAAATCCCTATTGCCGAGCAGACTGCGGACCGGTCGCGGGTCCTCGCGTTCGCCAACGGTGGGTGTGCTGTCGGCCGTCACGGCGCCCGGTCCCGAGACGGTATGGCCTGTTGAAGGCGGCCGGGGTTGCTGGTAGCGTTTTTCGGCTGCGGGCTCCGCACTCCGGTCGCACGAGGGGTCGGCACTGCGGTCCCGGGCCCGGAACAGGTGCCGTGCCCGCTGTCGTCGTTCAGGTCCTGAAGGCGGGTGTGGCGGTGAAGCGCACTGTAAAGGCGGCCATTGTCGCGGCCCTTGTCGGTGGTGCGGTCTTCGCCGCCTGGGAAGTTCTGCACTGGTTCACCCACGTCTACGAGAGTGATGGGCGGATACGCAGCGAACTCACACGGATTTCCCCGGTGGTCAACGCGAAGATCGTTAACCTCCCGGTGCCGGAAGGAGGGCGGGTCGCGGCGGGTGATCTCCTGGTGCAGTTCGATGACACCGGGATCCGGCTGGAACTCGAGGCCCTGAGAACGGAGCTCGCGCTGAAGGGGGCCGAACGTGACCGTCTGCTGGCGGAACGGCGGGCTGCCGAGGCCGAGCTCGAATCGGGACTGGCTACCTCGCAACAGAAGATCAGAGCCATCGAGCAGGAGTTCCGCTCCGTTGGCGAACGGCTGAAGCTGTCCGAGGACACCCTGGCCCGGATGACCTACCTGCTGGAACGCGACCTGGTGTCCGAGGACAGGTTCAGCCAGGAAAAGGACCGGGTGCTCGAGTTGCGCGGCGAGGCCGATGTTGTCGAGGCCCGGGTCGCGGTAGCCCGCCAGGAGTTCCGCGAGATCCAGGCGACCCGGGCCCGGATCGACGTGATCGTCGAGATGATCAGGGTGGCGGGCCTGGAGGAAGAGCGGATCCGAGACCGGATCAGGGCTGCCGGAGCCGAACGCGACGACCGCAGGATCCTCGCCCCGATCTCGGGCGTCATCAGCCGCATCTACCACCATGTCGGCGAATACGTCGAGGACGGCACGACTATCATGATGCTGCACGATCCCGAACGGTTCTGGATCGAGGCGCATGTTGCCGAGACGCGGCTTCGGCATGTCGAGGTCGGCCAGCCGGTGGAGATCAGCTTCGAATCCTATCCCTTTCAAACCTTCGACGGAATGGTAAGGGGTATCGGCACCGTGACCGCGACGGAAATGAAGGTCGAGATCCCGTCCAACGGAGGGGGATTCGGCTCGGACCTCGCCCGAATTCCGGTCAGCATCTCGATCGATGATCCACCGCCCAACCTGGCGCCCGGCATGCGGGCCCGTGTTAATATCGTCATCCGCACCCTGTTTCCGGACCGGTAGCGCCCGGGCGGCCGGTTCAGCCGTTCCAGATGCGGGCAGAATGCCTGTTGGCGGCCGTGATCCGGGTGACGACGCTGTTGTCCCTGCCGCCGTATACGGCCTCGCGCAACCAGTCCTGTTCCGCTTCAACCTCGCCCGTGACCGTCCACCAGCTGCCACCGCCGGGTTCGGTTCGCGGTCTCCAGCGATATCCGCGTTCGCGCAGGCGGGTGTTGGCCTCGTGCGGCGCGTCGACAGCCCGAACCAGCCAGTCGGTCCTGAGCGCCGATTCGCGCACGGCCGCGAGGACCTGGCGCTGGTCCGGAAGGGTACGTGTCAGCAGAGCGAGCGTGGCCCGGGCGTCTTCCATCGCGTCATGGCTGTCGAAGAAGAACCCGTAACGCGTCGCGAGTGCCGAAAGGGAAGCCGAGCCGGCCCCGTACCCGGCCCAGTTCACGCCGCGCACCGAACATCCCCAGTTGCAGCGTGCGAAGACCGGCCAGTGTTTCTCGACCAGCGGCCGGTCGAAGTTGGCATTGTGGGCCACGACGAGACGCGCCGCCTCGGCGAGTTCCTGGACCCTCCCGTCATCGATGGTCTGGCCGCGCAGTGCGTCCGCCCCGATCCCGTGGATCGCGAGAGCCGCGGGGCTGACCGGGACCGACGGTTCGCGCAACCCGACATAGGCCTCGTCAAGGCCGATGCTGAGCACCTGGCCGGTGTCCCGGTCGTATCTGAACGGAATGAGTGCGAGCTGGATGACCTCGTCGCGCTGCTGCTGCAACCCGGTCGTCTCGGTATCCACCACCAGGCCCTCGACAACGGTTGCTCCGGGGGATGGATCGGCCAGCGTCGCCGGCAGGCACAGGCGCCTGAGCAGCCGCCAGGTCGAGCGATGTTCATGCGCCGATGGCGCAACGACATCGGACTCCCGGACCTCGAAGATGTCTTCGCGTTCGACCATGATTCTCTCCGCCGGAGCCCGTCTGGTGCCTGTCAGGGACGCATGCTACGGTGCCCGGGAACAGGGTGGCACCGTGCCCGCGAGTATAGCGCAATGGATCCCGGCAGGCGTTGACAGGCCATGCATCTCCCGGCGAACGGCGAGTGACGGGTGTTGCGCGTTCTGCAGGAGAATGGAGCAGGCGTGTCGGATTCTCTCGACCGGGCCCCGCACCCCGGAGTGGCGGGTGTTGCACGGGACCTGGCGTTGCGCGTGACGACATCGGTCGAGTGTGTCGAGGCCTGTCTTGCCCGCATCGACGCGAGCGACGATGACCTGAACACGCTGGTCTACCTGGACGCGCCGGCGGCGCTCGAGGAAGCCGGGCGCAGTGACGAGCGCCGCAGCAACAGTACCCCGCTGTCGCCGCTCGACGGTGTGCCGGTCGTCATCAAGGACAACATCGATATCGCCGGACAACCGACAACCAATGGCCTGGCGGTCAGCCGGGTGGCCCGACGCGATGCCGGCGTGATCGCCGCGCTGCGTGAACGGGGCCTGGTCCCGCTTGGCAAGGCCAACATGCACGAGGGGGCGCTCGGCGCGACCACCGACAATCCGCATCATGGCCGCACCGCCAACCCGGCCGCTCCCGGCTGCACCCCCGGGGGCAGCAGCGGAGGGTCGGCGGCCGCGGTCGCGGCCGGACTGGTGCCCGGTGCTCTCGGGACCGACACCATGGGGTCGGTCAGGGTGCCGGCCGCGTATTGCGGTGTCGTCGGCTTCAAGCCGTCGCGCGGGTTCTGGCCGACCGACGGGGTTTCGGTGCTCTCCACCTCGCTTGATACCGTGGGCCCGCTGGCGTGGACGGTCGAGGATACCCGGCTGCTGGCCGGTCTGCCGAAACCGCAGACCCTTGTTCGCGACCTTGGCCTGGTGACGATCGAGAATTTCGAGAGCACCAGTCTTCACCCCACCTCGGCCGCGGTCTGGAAGCAGGTGCTGCGCGCGCTCTCCGGCAACGGCGTTGGGGTCAGGCGCGTCCTGCTGGCCGACTATGATCCGGCCGTGGCGCGCCGGGCGGGACTTCTGGTCTCGGAGGTCGAGGCGGCCCATGCCCACAGCGCGATGCTGCGAGGACAGCCGGACGCGTTTTCCCCAACCTTCCGGGCCATGCTGCACTACGGCGCGGCCACCCTGGCGCCGCGCTATCTCGAGGCGATGGACCACGTGCGGCGCATCGGGGAGACGATGTCCCGGGTGATGAAGACCACGGACGCGATCATTTCCCTGACCACGCCGCAACCGCCATTCGACTTCGACGACGAGGTGCCGGTCTCGCAGGCCGACTTTACCGCGCCTGCCAACTTTGCCGGCTGCCCGTCAATCTCGGTCCCGATCCCGCGCGCGGCGGGAGACCTGCCCGTCGGACTGCAGTTGATGGCTTCGGCAGGAGACGACGTTCGGCTGCACGCGATAGCCGCCTGGATCGAGACCCTGCTGCAGCGCGAATTCGGGAGTTCGTGATGCCTGTGCTGACCATCAACGGACACGAGATGCACTACGAGGTCCACGGGACCGGGGAGGCGGTGTTCTGTTCGGGCGGCTGGGGCACCTACTGCCACGGCAACACAGGCCATCTTCCCGAAGGACTGGTCGACCGGTACCGGGTCGTCGTCTTCGACCACCGGGGCATCGGGCAGTCGGATGACGATCCGGCCGTCGCCTCCACCACGGCGCTGCACGCGCGCGACGTCATCGAACTGGCCCGACGCCTGGGCATCGAGCGGGCGCATTTCGTCGGCATCATCGGCATCGGTGCCTGCATCTTCCAGGAAGTGGCGCTCCAGGCGCCCGCCCTGGTTCGCAGCCTGGTCAACACCGGGTGCTGGGCCCGGCCCGATACCCGGTTCCGGGACCAGTTGACGCTGTGGCTCGACGTGCACCGGCACATGGGGTTCGACGTGTTTCAGCGCATGGTGGTGATGGAAGGGTTCGACGCCGGGTTCTACGCCCGCTACCGGGACCGCTTGCTGGGTCCGGGCGGTGCGTGGGCCGATCTCGCCGGAAGGATCGAGACCCACGAACGGCTCTCGCAGGCGGCGCTGTCGCATGACACGCTGGACCGCCTCGACGCGATCACGGCGCCGGCGCTGGTCATGCACAACGGTCGCGATGCCATCACCCCGCCGCGTCTGACGCTCCCGGTGCAGGAACACATACCCGGCGCACGGGGGCACTGGCTTCCGGAAGCCGCCCACGTGGCCACCGGCCGTGACGAACGCCGGTCGTTCTGCAGCGCCCTGCTCGACTTTCTCGCAAGCCACTGAACAGCGCTGCGGCAGATGTGACTCGGGCCTTGGTGGCGCGGGCGCGCTCGCGTACCCTTGGTCGAGCGACGGTTGAGGGACTGCAGGGGAGAATGACGATGGCGCTTCAGGAAACCGCAGGCGAGGGTACAGGACCATTCCCGTTCGACGCGGCAACCGCCGAGCCGGCGCAGCTGCGCCGCCTGTTCCGGTCGGGCGCCTGGAGAGGCACGACCGCCAACATGGCCAACGGCTATACCCAGGGCAATCTCGCCATCCTGCCGGAGGAACACGCTCTCGACTTCGCCCGGTACTGTCAGCGCAACCCGGCGCCGTGTCCGTTGATCGGCATGTCGGATACCGGCGATCCGCGCATTCCCGACCTCGGCGTGGATCTCGACATCCGCACCGACCTGCCGAGCTACAACATCTATCGCGATGGCCGGATCGAGGGCTCGGTGACCGACATTCTTGAGTACTGGCGCGACGACTCGGTCGCCTTTGTGCTCGGCTGCTCGCTCTCTTTCGAGGAAGCCCTCATGCAGGCGGGGGTTCCGCTCAGGCACATCGAGACCGGCCGGACGACGCCGATGTACAGGACTTCGATCGAGACGGTTCCGGCCGGACCGTTCGGAGGCGGGATGGTGGTCTCCATGCGGCCGATGCCGGCCCGTGACGCCATTCGCGCGTCCGCGGTGACGGCGCGGTTTCCGCACACCCACGGGATGCCGGTCCATCTCGGTGACCCGGCGGCGATCGGCATCGCCGACATCGATTCTCCGGACTGGGGTGAGTCGGTGCCCATCCACGCCGGCGAGATCCCGGTTTTCTGGGCCTGCGGCGTGACCCCGCAGAATGCGATCAGGCAGGCGGGGGTCCCGCTGGTGCTGACCCATACCCCCGGGTCAATGCTGATCAGCGACATTCCCAGCAGCGTGTGCTGACAGAGGTCCCGTTGTCCTGACCGGGGGCGGCGTGCCGGGCCGTTCCCGGACGATCAGTGGTAGACCAGAACCGGCAGCCAGGTTGCGAGGCTCGGGTAGGCGATCAGCAGCAGGATCATCCCGAGCATGGCGACGAGGAACGGCAGAGAGCCGATCGCGACATCGTTGAAGTGTCCACCGCGGCTGCGGATGCCGTGCACCACGTACAGGTTGACGCCGATCGGCGGCGTGATCAGGGCGGCTTCCATGAGCAGGGTGATCAGGATCCCGAACCACACGTCCGAAAACTCGGGAACGCTGAGCGCCATGACGATCGGAAACACGATCGGCACCGTGGTCAGCATCATGGACAGGGTTTCCATGAACATCCCGAGGAACAGGTAGAACACCACGATCAGCAGGATGGTCTGCACCGGGGTGAGCCCGAGGTCGCGGATGAAACCCAGCATGGCCTGGGTGATCCCCATGAAACCCAGGACGAAGTTCAGGAAGATAGCGGCGAAGACGATCAGCATGATCATCGCCGTCGTCCGCATGGTGCCCTCGAAGGCGTCGCGCAGCATCCGCAGGTTCAGCGTCTTGAAAAACGCGGCGATCAGGACCGCCATGCACACGCCGATCGATGCAGCTTCGGTCGGGGTGGCGATACCGGCATAGATCGAACCGACCACAGCGGCGAACAGCACGATTGGCGGCAACAGGTCCGGAAGGCACCTGATCCGGTCGCCCCAGGTGGTCTCGACCGCCCGTCCGCCCCATGACGGCCGGTACACGCACGCGCATATGATCGAGATCATGAACAGGCTGGAGAGGATGATCCCGGGAATGATCCCGGCGAGGTAGAGTTCCGGGACCGAGGTGTCGGTCAGCAGGCCGTAGATGATCAGGTTGATCGACGGTGGAACCAGGATGCCGAGCGTGCCTCCGGCCGCGAGCGAGCCCAGAAACAGCCGCTCGTTGTAGCCGCGTGCCTCGATCTCGGGGTAGGCGACCGTCCCGACGGTGGCCGCCGTGGCGACGCTGGATCCGGAACTGGCCGCGAAGATGGTGCAGGAGCCGATGTTGGCGTGCATCAGCCCGCCCGGCAGCCAGGACAGCCACTGGATCATGGCGGCGTACATCCGCCGCGCTATCCCGGCCCGGAGCATGATTTCACCCAGGAGGATGAACATGGGAACCGCGACCAGGATGAATTCCTTGCTCTTGTCCCAGTAGATCTCGGCGAGTGCGGGCGTGAGCGTGCCGCCCATGGAGATCTTGTCGAGAACGAAGCTGAGAATGCCCAGAACGGCGCCGACGGGTACGGCGGCGAGGACCAGGATCAAGAGGCCGACGAGAATGGTGAAGGCCATGTCTACGACTCCCTGGAGTCCTGCGTCATCACGTCGACACCATGGGTTTCCTCTTCCACGGTTTCGGCGATTGACGGGACTCCGGCGATCCTGGCCACTAGGTCCCAGTTGCGAAGCGCCAGCGCGAGCAGCGCGTAGATCACGACAAAGACGAGCGTGATGAAGAACAGCGACAGGCCCGCGACCCAGAACAGTTGCGGGATCCATTGCGGTGTCCCGAGCGTGGTGATCGAGACCGAGTCGTAAATCCATGAATTGTGGAACGAGACGAAGGCGTAATAGGTCATGATGGACATGAAGTAGAGCAGCATTCCGAGCCCGATCACGTCGAGCACGCCCGTGACCGTGCGCGGCAGCAGGTTGTACAGGGCATCGATCCTGACATTCGAGCGGTGCAGCAGGCAGTAGGAATAGGCCCAGGTGGTCGTGGCCGAGAACACATAACCGGAGTACTCGTCCGATCCGCTCATGGTGACGTTGAAGATCTTCCGGGACAGGACGTCTGCGGTCACCATGACCGCCGCGGCGAGCAGGGCGGCGCCACCGATCCACACCGCTATCTGCGAGATCCGCTCCAGCCGCGCATGAATGATCGCGAAAGTGCCCAGTCCCGCATGAAGCATCGCGAGCATGAGATCAGGGTCTCCAGGATGTACGGGAGAGAAAGAGTGGCGCCGTGACCGGGGTCACGACGCCACTTCTCGAAGTCACGCGGATCCGGATGCTACAGCGATGCTGTCATTCCGGAGATCTTGCCAATGGTCGCATTCCATTCGTCGACACACTGCTGGGTGCCGCAACGCTTGGCCCACCGCTTGAGCACGAAGTTCTCGACCACTTCCTTGAGCTTGGCCTTGTCCGCCTCGGACGGTTCGATCGGCACCATGCCGCCGGGTTCGCCGACATCACACGGACCGGACGCATTGCAGTCCATGCCACGTTGGTCGTTCTTCGCGGTGGCGACCCACATCTCCTCCTCCAACTCGGCGAGATGGGTCTGGAAGAACTGCTGGGTCTCCTCGCTCAGGCTGTTCCAGACCTTCAGGTTCATTGCCAGGAACGAGGATGCATAGCCGAGTCTGATCCGGATGTTGTGGGTGACAACCTGCCACCACTTGGCGTTGTAGGCCGGCAGGGTGCCGGTCAGGCCGCAGTCGGCGACGCCCTTCTGCAGCGCCGGGACCACCTCGGCGAACGCAATGGTCACCGCGCTGCCGCCCACACCCTCGATGAAGTCGCCGAGAGTGGTGCTGTAGGTCCGGATCTTCTTGCCTTCGAGCTGCGAGAGGCTGAAGTCGGTGATGCTCTTGTCACCGAGGTTGCACCACAGCTGCTGGCTGGGCCAAGCATAGATCATCAGCAGCTTTGCCCCGTACTTGGTCTCGAACTCGCGCTCGAGGATGGCGCGGTACGCCTCGTTGGCCTCCCTGTAAAGGCCGATATCCTGGATGACGCCGGCAAGGTCGGCACCCTCGATCATCGGGCTGTCCTGTGCCACGTAGGTGGTCACGCCGTGCACGGCGTCAAAGACACCGAGCTTGAGCAGCCGCATGATCTCGAAGCCGGACAGACCGAGTTCGGTCTGCGACTTGGCATTCGCCGTCAGTTTGCCGCCGGAAAGCGCGGGCAGACGATCGTTCCAGAACGGACCTTCCCGTTCCTTCCAGTGATCGAGAAAGCTCCAGGTCCCCACCACCTTGAACTGCTTCTGGTCCAGTTCGGCGGTGGCCGGGGTCCCGGTGACGCCGATCGCGATCACGCACAGCGCGGCCGCGGCCAGAGACACCTGTTTCAGAAACGCCTTGTACATGGTGTACCTCCCCTTGATGGCGGGGCCGAAGTCTAGTGCAGTAACGCATGGGCGGCAATTGGAATGGTCGTGATTCGCCGTGCCGTTTGTCCCTGACGAGGATTCGGTAATGCAGGTTGCGCCGGGCCTTCGGCGCTGGTCTACTTTGCCGCGCTTTGGCTGGAGGAGCGGAACATGGCACGGATCGTGACCGACGACGGCGTCCATCTGCACTGCGAGGAGGCCGGCACAGGTATCCCGGTGGTCTTTGTGCACGAGTTTGCGGGGGATTGCCGCAGCTGGGAGCCGCAGATGCGGCACTTCTCGCGGCGGTACCGGGCGATTTCCTACAACGCGCGGGGATATCCGCCTTCGGACGTGCCGAAGGACGCGCAAGCCTATTCGCAGAAACGGGCGTGCGACGACATCCGCGCCGTGCTCGACGGGCTGGGGATCGACCGGGCCCATGTTGTCGGGTTGTCCATGGGCGGGTTTGCGGCGCTGCATTTCGGTCTCGACTATCCGGAGCGTGCGCTCTCGCTGGTGGTCGGCGGCTGCGGGTACGGGGCGGAACCCGGTATGCGCGAGCAGTTCCGGGCCGAGACCACCGCGACGGCGACGCGGATCAGGCGCGAGGGCATGGACCAGGCGGGTGCCGCCTACGCGCTCGGGCCCACCCGGGTCCAGTTCCAGAACAAGGACCCGCGCGGCTGGGCGGAATTCGAGCGCGACCTGCGTGATCACGATACCGAGGGATCCGCCAGCACCATGATGGGGGTCCAGCGGTTGCGCCCGTCGCTGTATGACCTGACCGACAGGATGCGTGCTCTCGAGGTCCCGACCCTGGTCATCACCGGAGACGAGGACGAGCCGTGCCTCGATCCGGGACTGCTGATGAAACGCACCATTCCCTCGAGCGCGCTGGTCGTCCTGCCGCGCTCGGGACACACCATCAACCTGGAGGAACCCGCCATGTTCAACTGGTTCGTGGATGATTTCCTGCACCAGGTGGATAGCGGAGCCTGGGGCATGCGGGACCCCCGGTCGGTGACCGGCAGCATCCTCGGCGATGCGGCGCGGGAGGGCTGAGCGATGCGTCTTGCGGGCAGGGCGGCGGTGGTGACCGGGGCTGCCACCGGTATCGGGCTGGCGTCGGCACGGGCGTTGGCGGGCGAGGGCGCGCGTGTTGCCCTGCTCGATCTGTCGGAGGCGGAAGCGCGCAACGAGGCCGCCGCGATAGCAGCCGAGACCGGGAGCCAGGCTGTCGGCCTTCACTGCGATGTCGCCGATGCCGCCTCGGTGGAACGGGCGGTCGAGGCGGCGAAGACGGAATTCGGACACATCGATGTCCTCGCGTGCATGGCCGCGACGCTGACGTCCCGCCAGTCGGTGGCGGACCTGCCGCTCGAGGAATGGGAACAGGCGTTCAGGGTCAATGTCACCGGGTCGTTCCTCGCCTGCAAGCAGGTCATTCCGCACATGCGCGAGGCGGGGCGCGGCTCCATCATCCTGACCGCGTCGCAGATGGGGCAGGTGGCCTGGCCGGGATCGACGGCCTACTGTTCGACCAAGGGTGCGATCCTGCAGCTGACCAAGGGGGTCGCGCTGGATCACCGCGAGGAGAACATTCGGTGCAACAGCGTCTCGCCGGGCGGGGTGGCCACGGGTCGCCTTGTTGCTCGCTGGGGTGATCTCGAGACCGCGGAACGTGAATGGGGACCGAAACACGCGCTCGGGCGGCTGGGCCAACCGGACGAAATCGCGGCGGGCGTGGTGTTTCTCGCGAGCGACGAGTCGCGGTTCATGACCGGAGCGGACCTGCTGATCGACGGCGGGTACACCGCCTGGTAGGAGGAGACATCAATGACTGATCTGCCAATCCTGGAACAGCGCAGGATCGAGGCGACCGTGATCAAGCCGATCTACGAGGAAATGGTCGCGGAACTCGGAACCGAGCGGGCGCAGCAGATCCTCGGGTCAGCAATCCGCAAGGCAGCGATTGCCCAGGGAGCGACGCTCGCGGGCGAGAGCGAGGGGGGCCTGCGCGGTTTCATCTCCCTGTTCGAACGCTGGAAGGCCGGGGATGCACTCGAGGTCGAGGTGCTGCACGAGTCCGACCAGCGCTTCGACTTCAACATCACGCGGTGCCGGTACGCCGAGATGTACCGGCAGATGGGTCTGGGCGAGATCGGACACCTGCTCTCCTGCGGCCGGGACGGCGCCTTCTGCGACGGCTATGACCCGAAGATCCGCCTGGAACGCACCCAGACGATCATGAGCGGTGCCAGCCATTGTGACTTCCGTTACACCGTGACGCCGGACACCTGAACGGCGCGAACGGGCAGGGAGGCTGATCGATGGGACCGCTCGCCGGGATCCGGGTGATCGAGATGGCCGGTATCGGGCCTGGTCCGATGGCCGCGATGCTGCTCGCCGACATGGGAGCGACGGTTCTGCGCATCGACCGGGTCCAGGACAGCGGCCTTGGTGTCGGACGACCGCTGAGCGCGGATACCACCCGGCGCAGTCGCAAGGCGATTGCGCTCGACCTGAAGGAACCGGAAGCCGTCGACCGGGCGTTGCGCCTTCTCGAGGAGGCGGATGCGCTGATCGAGGGGTTCCGGCCCGGCGTGATGGAACGTCTCGGGCTCGGTCCCGAGCCCTGTCTTGAGCGCAACCCGCGACTTGTCTACGGACGGATGACCGGGTGGGGCCAGGAGGGACCGCTCTCCCAGGCCGCCGGTCATGATCTCAACTACATCGCGATGACGGGCGCGCTCGCGGCGATCGGGCGTGCCGGCGAACCGCCAACCCCGCCGCTGAACCTGGTTGGCGATTTCGGTGGAGGCGCGCTGTACCTGGTGGTTGGCGTGCTGGCAGCACTGCTCGAGGCACGCGGTTCCGGGCGCGGCCAGGTGGTCGACGCCGCCATGGTGGACGGTGCGGCGTCACTCATGACCTCGATCTACGGCATGTTCAGCGCAGGCCTGATGACACTCGAGCGGGGCCGCAACCTGCTCGATTCCGGAGCCTACTTCTACGATACCTACGAATGCTCGGATGGCCGCTACGTCTCCGTCGCCGCAATCGAGCCGAAGTTCCATGCCGAGATGTTCCGCCTGATGGATCTCGACCCAGGCCTGGTCGAGCGCCAGATGGACCGGAAGGACTGGCCGCGGATCAGGGAAGTCGTTGCCGAGAAGTTCAGGACCCGGACGCGGGACGAGTGGACCGGCATACTCGGGGGCAGCGACGCGTGTTTCGCGCCCGTGCTCGGGATGGACGAGGTGACCGGGGATCCGCACCTGCAGGCGCGCGAGACCTTCATCGAGATCGATGGCGTGGTGCAGCCGGCCCCCGCGCCGAGGTTCAGCCGTACGCCGTCGCCAGAGCCCACACCACCGGTGCGCGCTGACATGGTCCCGCTTGCCGACGCGCTCGATGGCTGGTTGCCCGAAGACGAGATTCGCGAGTGGGAGGCCGGTTGAGCCGGTTTCACAGACCCCGGGTGCTCTCCTCGATCATGCTTTCGATTACCGCGCGCAGCGCGTCGTCGTGCGGGGAGTTCTCGAGCCGGCGCAACCGGTAGAGATCGACCTGCCGGTCGGCGGCGGTGCCGAAGCGGATGATGTCGTGCATCCGGGCGACCTCGTCCACGCACCCGAGTGCCTCGGCGTCCTCGGCAACCTCGTCGATGAGCCGCGCGACGATGTCTGCGATGTCCTCCCGGCCGCCCGCCTCGGCACCGAGGAACGCAAGCGCGCCGTAGCGCTGCGCCAGCCACCGGTTCTCGGAGATGATCTCGACCGGTGGGCCCTGCCGCAGGTCGCCGTCCGCGTCGAGTCGCATCAGCCTGCGGATCAGCGAGGCGTACAGGGCGGCGAGTCCGGTCCCGTCATCGAGCAGCGGAACCGTGTCGCAGATCCGCAGTTCCACCGTCGGAAACGCATGCGACGGCCTGATGTCCCACCACAGTTCGCTGCCGTCGCTGATCAGTTCCATGTGACGGAACCGGTCGAGCACCTCCTGGTACTGCTCCTCGCTGGCAAGCGGGCCCGGCACACCGGTCCGCGGCAGCCCGCCGAACACGCTCAGGCGCCACGACTTGAACCCCGTGTCCCGGGATTCACTGAAGGCCGAGGATGAGGACAGGGCATTGAATACCGGCAGGTACTGGCGCAACGCGGTCATGACCCGTACGCGCTGGTCGGCGTCGCCGAACCCGGCGTGAATGTGCATGCCGCCGATCAGGGCGCGCCGGACGACATCCTGCATCCGCGTGGTTAGCCGCTGGTAACGCTCCTTGCGCGTGATGCCCTGAACCTGCCAGTCGGCGAAGGGATGCGTCGAGATCGCCAGGACCTTCATGCCGTACTGCGCGGCCGTCTCGACCAGGATCCGGCGAACGTCGCGCCGGGCCTCGCCGAGTTCGGCGATCGACGTGCATACGCGGGTGTTGGTCTCGACCTGGCAGCGCAACAGTTCCGGAACAACCTTGTGGGGACCGGCATTGTGCTGGCACGCGTCGAGAAAACCCGGGTCGGGGTCCCGGACCAGGTCGAGACTGTCCGGATCCACCAGGAAACACTCTTCCTCGACCCCCAGCGTGATGGAAAGCGGGTCAGAGTCCGTCATCAGCGCATCCTCGTCCTCGCCACTGGCTCCGCGATCCTACCACCGGGTGACCCATCCGGTCAGCCGCTACCGGAACTCCGGTCCCGGGCCGGAAAGGGAACCGGGGTTGTCTCGCACGGCGTTGTCCACGTCGCGGGCCGGCGAGGCGATCCGGTGGACGGTCGCTGCCGCCGGTGGCGTTCCCGGGAGCGGTCTCGTCTCCGGCACCGGGAGGGAGACTGTCCTGCAGATGCACGCGCGAGGACTATGTGCGGACTGATAATCGGAAGTCGAGCCCGGGGTGTTCCAGTTACCGGGCGGCGTGTCCGGTCCTTATCCGGCTTCGATCGGGCCACCGGCGCGGATGGCGTCGAGCGCACCCTGCAGGATGTATGCGGCAGCCGCCTGGTCTGTGCTCCTGGCCCGCCTGCTGCGACTGAGGTCGGCGGCCAGCATCGCCCGGGTCACCGCCTGGGTACTCAAGCGTTCGTCCCAGAACGCGACCGCAAGCCCGGTCGCGTCCGACAGGGCCCGGGACCAGTCCCGGGTCGACTCGGCGCGACGCCCCTCGCTGCCGTCCATGTTGACCGGCAACCCGATCACGATCCCGCCGACGTTCCGCTCGCGCGCGATCCCGGTGATTGCGGCTGCCACCGCGGAAAGGCGCTCGCGCCGGATACTGCCGAGAGAGGCCGCGACTGTCAGCGACGGGTCCGACACGGCAAGGCCGATGATCCTGGTTCCCGGGTCGATGCCGAGCAGCCGCTGGCCGGGAGCTAGAGTGGCCGACAGCGCGTAGGGATGTGGATGCAGGACGGCGGTCACGTCGGTCCCGCTTCACCCGGACGACCGTTTCCGGCCACGGGCACGTTGCTTTGGTCGGCCGGTTGTCTGTACATACCCGCACGCAACGCCGGCACGGCCGGTTCCACGCACCCGGTATCGCAGGTTCGCATGTCACTCGACAGGGAAACAGTCAGGCAGACGGCGCTGCTGGCCCGTATCCGGCTTGACGAGGACAGGCTTGAAAGGATGGTGGGAGAGCTCAACGGCATTCTCGCCTGGATCGATCAGCTGAACGAGGTCGATACAAGCAGTGTTGCGCCGCTGGCAAGCGTTACGGGACACGCGCTTCCGACCAGGGCCGACAGCGTCACCGACGGGAATGACGCGGAGGCCGTGCTGACCAACGCGCCTGACCGGGTCGGCGGGTACTTTGCGGTCCCGAAGGTGGTGGAGTGATGTCCGACCTGCTCGACCTCGATATTGCCGGAGCCAGCGAGGCGCTGGACGCGCGCAGGGTCTCGTCGGTCGAACTGACGGCGGCGTATCTCGACGCGATGGAGGCCGCGGCCGGCCTCAACTGCTTCGTCACACCCACGCCCGAGCGCGCGCTCGAGATGGCGGAGGCCTCGGACCGGCGTCGGGCGCGCGGCGAGAGCGGGGCGCTCGAGGGCATTCCCGTTGGCATCAAGGACCTGTTCTGCACCTGCTCGATCCCGACCTCCGCGGCCTCGCGCATCCTTGCCGGCTTCGTTCCGACCTACGAGTCGACCGTGACCGCGAACCTGTGGCGCAACGGCGCGGTCCTGCTTGGCAAACTGAACATGGACGAGTTCGCCATGGGCTCGGCCAACGTCAACAGCTGTCACGGCCCGGTGGAGAACCCGTGGCACCGCACCGGTGACGGCGCTGGCGACCGGCTCGTCCCGGGCGGGTCGTCGGGTGGTTCGGCAGCGGCGGTTGCCGCGCGGATCGCGCTTGGCGCCACCGGGACCGACACCGGCGGATCGATCCGCCAGCCCGGCAGCTTTTGCGGCATTGTCGGCATGAAGCCGAGTTACGGACGCTGTTCGCGCTGGGGCATCATCGCCTTTGCCTCCTCGCTCGACCAGGCCGGTCCGCTGACCCGCACCGTCCGCGACAGCGCGATGATGCTGGGTGCGATGGCGGGGCACGATCCGGGGGATTCAACCTCCGCCGACATTCCGGTTCCGGACTTCGAGGCGGCACTGACCGGCGATGTGCGCGGCCTGCGCATCGGGGTGCCGCGCGAGTACCGGGTCGACGGCATGCCGGACGAGATCGAGGAACTGTGGACACGCGGTCGTGACCTGCTTGCGCAGGCCGGTGCGGAACTGGTCGAGATCTCGCTGCCGCACACCCGCTACGCACTCCCTGCCTACTACATCATCGCGCCCGCGGAAGCGTCCTCCAACCTCGCGCGGTACGACGGGGTCCGCTACGGCCTCAGGGCTGGCGGCGACGAACCCGACGACATGTACGAGAATACCCGCGGGCAGGGGTTCGGCGAGGAGGTGGTCCGCCGGGTCCTGATCGGTACCTACGTGCTGTCGCAGGGGTACTATGACGCCTACTACCTGAAGGCCCAGCGCGTTCGGGCGCTCATCAGGAACGATTTCGACGAGGCATTCGGCGGCGTTGATGCGATCCTGACCCCGACGGCACCCTCGGATGCCTTCGCGATCGGGGAACACGAGGATGACCCGATCAGGATGTACCTGAACGATGTCTTCACGGTGCCTTCCAGCCTCGCGGGACTGCCGGCGATCTCGGTGCCTGCCGGTCTTTCGGTCCGGGGTCTGCCGCTGGGCCTGCAGCTGATCGGTCGGATGTTCGACGAGGAGACGGTGTTCAGGGTTGCGGGCGTGCTCGAGCAGGCGGCGGGGTTTGCCCACCGCCCGAGCGGAGGGGCATGACATGTCGACGCTCGTCAGCGGCAGCACGGGCGACTGGGAGGTGGTGGTGGGCCTCGAGGTTCACGCCCAGGTCCGGTCCGAGTCAAAGCTGTTTTCCGGCGCCTCGACCCGGTTCGGCGCCGAACCGAACAGCCAGGTCTCGCTGGTGGACGCCGGCATGCCCGGCATGCTGCCGGTGATCAACCGGGAGTGTGTCCGCCAGGCCGTCAGGACGGGTCTCGGTCTCGGCGCGAAGATCAACCGGGTGAGCGTGTTCGACCGCAAGAACTACTTCTACCCGGACCTGCCCCAAGGTTACCAGATCAGCCAGTACACCCGCCCGATCGTTGGCGAGGGGTCGCTCCGGATCACCATGCCGGACGGGGAACGTGTCGTCGGCATCGAGCGCATCCACCTCGAGCAGGATGCCGGCAAGTCAATGCACGACCAGGATCCGTCGCGAAGCCTGATCGATCTCAACCGCTCCGGCGTGGCGCTCATGGAAATCGTCTCGCGCCCGGATTTGCGCTCGGGAGCGGAGGCGGCGGCATGCCTGCGCACGCTGCGAACGCTGCTGCGGTTCCTCGGGACCTGCGACGGCAACATGCAGGAGGGATCTCTGCGGTGTGACGCCAATGTTTCCGTTCGCCGGCCCGGCGGGGAACTCGGCACCCGGTGCGAGATCAAGAACCTGAACTCGATCAGGTTCCTGCAGCAGGCCATCGAGTACGAGGCGATCCGCCAGGTCGAGGTCCTGGAAGACGGAGGCAAGATCATCCAGGAAACCCGGCTGTTCGACGCCGACCGCGGAGAAACCCGCTCCATGCGTTCGAAGGAGGACGCCCACGACTACCGCTACTTCCCGGACCCGGATCTGTTGCCGCTGGAACTGTCCGAGGATTTCATTGCCGGGATTGCCGCCTCGCTGCCGGAGTTGCCGGAAACGCGCCGGAACCGGTTTGTCTCGCAGTACGGGATCGGGGAAGCGGAAGCGGATTTCCTGGTCACGGAACCGGAAATCGCCGACTTCTTCGAAGCGCTGGCGGATGGTCGCGATCCGAAGCTCGCGGCGAACTGGCTGACGACCGAGCTGTTCGGCGCGCTGAACCGGGCCGGGCTGCCGCTCTCGAAGAGCCCGGTCGACGCCGGGACACTCGGCGGGCTGATCGATCTCGTTGCCGACGGGACGATCTCGGGGCGCAGCGCCAAGGACGTTTTCTCGGAGATGTTCGAGACCGGCCAGGCGGCGGAAACGATCGTTGATGCACGGGGCCTGCGACAGCTGTCGGACGGGGCCGCGATCGCGGCACTGGTCGACGCGGTACTGGCGGAGCATGGTGACAAGGTTGCGGAGTATCGGTCAGGCAAGGTGAAGTTGCTCGGGTTCTTCGTCGGCCAGGTCATGAAGCAGACGCGCGGGACCGCAAACCCGCAGCTGGTCAACGAGATCCTGCGCGAGCGGCTTGCCGGCTGACCGAAGAAACAAGGAGGAAGCGCGATGGCAATCGAGAGGTACATGGTTCCCGGTGAAAAGGAGCCGGTCAGTCATTACTGCCACGTTGTGCGCGCCGGAGACACCGTCTGGCTTTCGGGCATGACGGGGATGACGGCGGACGGCACCATTCCCGACGATACCGTCAGCCAGTTCAGGATCGCGCTTGACGCGATCGACCGTTGCCTGCGCCACGCGGGCGGCCGTCCCGACCAGGTGGTCAAGGTCCAGGTGTTCATGACCGATATCCGGGAACGGGAATCGATCAACCCGATGCGGATTGCCTACTTCGGCGATCACAGGCCGGCCTCGACCCTGGTCGAGGTGTCGGCGCTTGTGGATCCGCGGATGACGGTCGAAATCGAAGCGATGGCCTGGCTCGGAGACTGAGCCTGCCGCTATCCCCGGTTTGGCAGCCAGTACGGGGCCGGCCCGTAGGTCCGCGCCAGGAAGTCGACGAAGGCGCGGACCTTGGGAGACAGGTGCCGGGTCGAGGGGTACACCGCGTAAATCGGCACGTCCTCGTGAACGAACTCGTCAAGCACGGGCAGCAGTCGGCCCGACTGGACGTATTCGCCGGTCATGAACGAGGCCAGCATCGCGAGACCGCCGCCGGCCAGGACCGCGGCGAGGATCGAATCGCCGTTGTTGATCGTGACCGTGCTCCGGGTGCGGATCACCTGTTCCCTGCCGTTGACCACGAAGTGCCAGTCATTGATCGGATTGCCGTCTCCCCAGGTGACGAGATCATGCTCCAGGAGGTCATCGGGGCATTCGGGAATGCCCCGGCGCTTCAGGTAGTCCGGGGTTGCGACGATTGAACGGTGGTTGGGTGCCAGTCGGCGGGCGATGAGGCTCGAGTCCTTCAGGTGGGCGATGCGGATCGCGAGGTCGAGTCCCTCGTCGACAAGATCGGCGATGCGGTCGTTGACCTGAACCTGGACGCTGACCTCGGGATACAGCTCGATGAACTGTGGCAGGTGGGGTGTGACATGGCGGTGCGCGAAGGTTGTCGGCGCGGTGATCTTCAGCAGCCCTCTGGGCGCCATGTGGGACAGGGAGACCGCCGCCTCGGCCTCGTCGACATCGGCGACGATCCGCTTGCACCGGTCAAAATAGGCCGACCCGACCTCGGTCACGCTGATCCGGCGCGTGGTACGGTTGAGCAGCCGGGCGCCCAAACGGTCTTCCAGCCTGGAAAGCTGCTTGCTGACCACCGAGGGCGAGATGCCCAGGCTGCGGGATGCCGCCGCGAGGCTTCCATTCTCGACAACGGCGCAATACAGACGCATCGCGGTCAGGGTATCCATGGAATGCTCCGTCACGTGCAGCTGGCACTGTACGTCATGACCGACCAGGAGACACCGCTCTCCGGAACCTGCGCATAGCTGGCGGTTTCGGGGTAGATCTGCGCAGCCATGCGGTCCGGTTCCTGCTTCCCCGGGGCCCGTCGCACCCGGCTCATGCGAGCCGGGCCAGAGCGCGCCCCTCCACAGTCTGTCATCGTGGAACTCGCGGCGATCTTCTCCAGATTCCGTGCGGCGTTCCAGTCCCTTCCGAAATGGGGCGTTCCCCGTCAAGCGCGATTTTCCACAGCCGGTTGCCCAGGGTCCCTTCGTCGGCCACGAGCCTGCGCGACCGCGGCGGGCACGGCGCCCCCACGGGTGGTTGGTCCAGGAGATCCTGGAGGCCTTCACGACTTTCGTTCTGGGTTGGGTGAGTGCAACGCCCCGAGAAGGAATAGCGATCCAGGATGTGTCCATCGCCAGGCTCTCGCTTCCGTCCGTGGTCAGTACAGCGGCTGCCAACGTCATGCCTGGCCCACACGATTTCCGAGTGCCGATCTGACAGGCGCGCTCGAGCGCCATGGGGCAGCCTGGCAAACAGGGGACACCACGTGCGTCATCGGGAACCGTGTCCCGGCGAGGGGACACCGGTGGCTCGCCACCTTCCGGCGCGGCTTTCCTCCCTTTCTGATTGAGTGCGGGTGGGATGCAGCCGCGCCTGTGCCGTGCGAAGCGCCATCGCCGATCGCGCCCTCCTTCCGGCCTGTCCGCCGACCCCTCCGGACCCGATCCCGCTGCCCCCCGAATCGCTCCGGAAACGGGTCCGAACCAGGCCGCGGCGGGTCACTGTGGGCCGGCCACCATGCCTCGCGGGTCTTCGTGAACGCGAATCCGGCGTAAAATTCATGCATAAAACACTTATATAACACAACTATTCACGTACATTTCATTTAATATTTGCCATACTGCTCCCGGCTGCGGTCCGGACCGCGGCGCGACGGCGCATCGGAGGGTTCCTCCGGGGCACAGGGTTCGTTCGGGTCGAGTTTTGCCTGGGGGTGGACAGCATGTTCGAGACGACG
>JAJEAR010000037.1 GCA_022822665.1 Alphaproteobacteria bacterium
CACCCCGACCCCAGGCAACTAAACCCGAAACTCCAACTCTGAAATCCCCAGCCGCAGCCCGACTGCATCCACCTGATCCAGTTCCCGAGCCAGCATCCCACAACCGCCGACCCCGCGGCGGACTCACACCTGGGCAGTTACGTGTGGCTTTCAATTTTCAAGGATGTTCGGGCACTGCCCACTGGCAACGCCCGAGAGGCCATCACGCAAGAACGGGCTGTTTTCCGGCGCCTGGAACAGGCGGGATGCTTCACCGCGTCATGGCGGTTCGTCTTCACCCGCCTATTGGTTCGGGAAGCCGAGGGGAACGGTGCGATGACCGCGCACTACTGACCGGCCACCTCGTTCGACGGCTACAGCCGAAGCCTGCCGGCAGTCGCGGAGCCAACTGTCCGGTTGCACCATGAATACCCGGGCAACGCGAGTCGCAACGAAGGGTCTGTCAGGGTCCGCGACCCGTTCAGAGGATGTGCTGGCCCCCGGTGACGAAGATCTCGGTCCCGGTGACGTACCCGCTGTCGGCGGAGCAGAGGTAGTGGACGGTTGCCGCGACATCCTCCGGCTCGCCGAGCCGATGCAGCGGAATCCTCGGGATCAGCATGTCGGTCTCCGGAGAGAGCATCGCGGTCCGGATTTCACCCGGCGCCACCGCATTGACCCGGACACCGAGCTCGGCGAACTCGTTGGCGAGTTCCCGGGTGAGTGCGGAAAGCGCCGCCTTGGAGGTACTGTAGGCCGACCCGGCGAACGGATGGATCGCGTGACCGGCAATCGAGGTGATGTTCACCACCGCCCCCCTGCCCCGGGACAGGGCCGGCGCAAGGCCGCGCGCCAGCCGGAGAGGAACGAAGAAGTTGAGCTCGAAGACCTGCCGCCAGGCGTCAAGGTCGCCGTTCAGGCAACCGAGGCGCTCCTTGACCGGCGACTTGGGTGACCAGCCGGCGTTGTTGACCAGCGCATGCAGCGGCCGGTCGGCAAGAAGCCCGTTGGCGCGCTCGAGAAACTTGTCCAGACTTCGGGGATCTCCGAGGTCGGCAGTGATGTGGTGCGACCAGTTTGGATCGCGCCGGCATTCTTCCGGCGGTTCATCACGCGAGCAGGTGATGATGTCCCAGTTGCGTTCACTGAAGAGTGCGACAGTCGCGTGTCCGATGCCCCGGCTGGCCCCGGTCAGAAGCAGCGTTCTTCGCGAGTCATCCATGGCAGCACCCCGGCACGGTGATGGACAGGACCCCTCCCGTCACGGCACCGGTCCGACAGGAAGCACGATCATGCGAACCGCCATACTCACCGTTCTCCTCGCGTTTGTCATCTTCGCACCGCCCCTCGATGCGGCTGAGGTCCAGACCGAGCACTACCGGCTGCGGGTGGTAACTGTCGCCGACGGGCTCGCCCATCCGTGGGGCCTCGCCTGGCTGCCGGACGGGCGCATGCTCGTGACCGAACGGCCGGGCCGCCTGCGGCTGGTCACACCCGACGGCGCGGTCTCCGAGCCTGTCGCGGGCCTGCCGTCCGTCGCCGGCGGCGGCCAGGGCGGACTGCTCGATGTCCTCGTCGACCCGGGCTTCGCGGAGACCGGCATCATCTATTTCACCTATTCCGAACGGGATTACGACGGCCGCGGCACCACGGCGGTGCGCGCCGTGCTCGACGGCATGACACTGCGCGACCCCATGGTCCTGTTCCGCCAGCTCCCGAAGAGCGGCGGCGGCCGGCACTTCGGCTCACGACTGGTGCTGGCGCCTGACGGAACCCTGTTCATCACCATCGGCGACCGCGGCCAGGCGGAGATGGCGCAGTCGCTCACCGTCAACCGGGGCCAGGTCATCCGCGTGACCACCGACGGGAGGGTGCCCGACGACAACCCGTTCGTCGCCAGGCCCGACGCCCGTCCGGAAATCTGGTCCTACGGCCACCGCAACCCCCAGGGAGCAGCCTTGCACCCGGAAACGGGGCAGCTGTGGATCCACGAGCACGGTGCCAGGGGCGGCGACGAGATCAACCTGCCGCAGCCCGGCAGAAACTACGGCTGGCCGGTGATCTCCTACGGTACCCACTACGACTGGAGCAAGATCGGCGTCGGACATGCCAGGGAAGGAATGGAACAGCCGCTCTACTACTGGGACCCGTCGATCGCGCCATCGGGCATGGCCTTCGTGACCGGCACGCCGTTCGAAAAGTGGCAGGGCAACCTTCTGGTCGGTGCGCTGAAGGACCGCATGCTGGTCCGCCTGTCGCTCGACGGCGACCACCGGGTTACGGGCGAGGAACACATGCTGCGGGGACTCGGGGAACGCATCCGCGACGTACGCCAGGGACCCGATGGTCACATCTACCTGCTGACCGATTCCCGCAACGGCCGGATCCTGAGGCTGGAACCTGTTACCGACTGACGCCGGCTCCGGTCACGGATACAGGCGCTCGACCGTCCATCCGGTCCAGGTGCGCTCGAACCGGAACCGGTCGTGCAGCCTGTACTCTCCCTGCTGCCAGAACTCGATCCGGTCAGGCACGACCCGATACCCGCTCCAGGATCCGGGCCTGGGAATGTCATCGCCCGGGTGCGCGCGCTCGAGCTCGGCAACCGCCTCCAGCAACACCTCGCGGCTGGCGAGCGGCCGCGACTGGCGCGACGCCAGCGCTCCGATGCGGCTGATCCTGGCACGGCTTGCGAAATAGGCGTCAGCCTCCGCATCGGTCACCGGTTCGACCGGGCCTTCCACCCGGACCTGGCGGCCCAGCGCTTTCCAGTGAAAGCACAGCGCAGCCTGCGGACTGGCGGCCAGTTCCTCTCCCTTGCGCGAGTCGAGGTGGGTGTAGAACACGAAGCCCCGCCGGTCCGCCCCCTTCACCAGCACCATGCGGACCGATGGACGCCCCTGGCCGTCCGTCGTCGCAAGCGCCATGGCATCGGGTTCCGGTTCCTCCGACGCCTGGACCTCGGCGTACCACCGATCGAACAGTGCAAAAGGGTCGTCAGTGTCCGGCTCGAACATGTTGCCCCGCATCCACGGACGATGCGCTGGATCACGCTCGTCCTGTACATCCCCCCGTTCGGTGCGGTATTGTCACGATGAATTTGGGCCTGTCCAGACCAATCGTGCAGTCCGGTGCTCACCGGTACGCCGCTATCACGGGAGACCCTGGTGATGGTTCGTCAATGTGCACTAGTCGCAGTGCTGGTTCTCGGCTTGGCTGCCTGCCAGACAGGCGGTCCGAAACAGGGAGCCGGAACGCTTCTCGGCGGGATTACCGGAGCGGTCGCCGGTTCCCAGTTCGGAGCCGGAGACGGCCGGGTCGCAATGGCGGCCGCAGGAGCGCTGCTCGGCGCCCTGATCGGTTCGGAGATCGGCGCATCGCTTGATCGGGCCGATCGCCTCGCCATGGATCAGGCAACCCAGTCGGCGCTGGAAAGCCAGCCGTCGGGAACCCAGGTCGGCTGGAGCAACCCGGACTCGGGCAACTTCGGCACCATCGTTCCGGAACCGGCCTTCAAGGACACGACCGGCCGCTATTGCCGGGAGTTCCAGCAGTCCATCACGGTCGGCGGAAAGAGCGAGTCCGGTTACGGAACCGCCTGCCGTCAGCCGGACGGCAGCTGGCAGATCGTCAACTAGGGCACTCTACCTGCCTCGGTTGTCAGGGCGGGAGACAGTCCATGGCAAGGCCGGACCACGAAGGGGACCTGCGCGCCATCAGCGGTGTGCTCGAGGAGTACTTTGACGGGCTCTACGAAGGCGACCTTGATGCCTTTGCCCGGGTGTTCCACGAGCACGCCCATCTCTACGCGACCGACGGCGAGAACGTGACCGACTGGCCGCGCGCGGAGTACTTCGAACGGATCGCGGCCCGCCCGTCCCCGGCTTCCCAGGGCCTGCCTCGCCATGACCGGATCGTGTCCATTCACCGGGCCGGCCCCGATACCGCGCTCGCCACGGTCAACTGCGCCATCCCGCCACGGTACTTTACCGATTACCTGACACTTCTCAGGATCGGTTCGGACTGGCGAATCATCTCCAAGACGTTTCACACCGACGTTCACGAGTAACGGCAGCGCCTGGCCCCACCGTGCCATGACACATGTGCATGGTGTCGGGCTGCGGTACGATCAGTCCATCATGCCCCGGGCAGATCACGCCATTGGAAATCTCCCGCGTTTGGGTCTGGTCACGGCCGCTGTTTTGAGCTTGGGATGAATCCCCGAGGGTGGTGTAGGAGCACAGACTTCCGACCTCTGCCGACAAGGCAGACGGCGCGAAGGCGTGGTCGCCTCGTCAGGGAACACCCCCGCCATGTTAACGGAGCGACCGGGCGCGTTGGGCATCAGCGCCTGCGCGCTTCCTCGACGATACGGCGCACCGGGACCCCTCCGAGACTGTGGGTTTCCTGGAACGCTTTCAGGGAGTCGATCGCGCTCCGCACCCTGGCGGCATCGTGTTGCCGAAACGGGATCAGTTCCGCCACCGGATGACCGTGCCTGGTGATGATGAAGCCTTCGCCAGCCTCGACGCGCCGGAGCAAACGGGGCAAACGGGTCCTGGCCTCGAACACACCGATCTCGGACATTGCACCTCCGGAAATGCCTTCCATAAGCGACACCAGTCACAGCTTGGTCCGAACAGGTAAAATACCTGTCCCGGGAGTACAATCACACCCGTGCGATTCCTGGACCGGAGCGGGATTCCGTCGAGAAGCGGCACACTATGCGCTCGCATCTCCTGCACCTGCCTGAACCACCGCGCGTACCTGGCTGATCGCGAGGAACATGCGGCCGGGTCTGCTCCCGAAGGCCGCGAAACCGCAGCTCCCGTATCATGATCTGCGGCGGACAAACTCCGCCTCGCCACTATCCGAGATGACATCAAGGATGAGTGCGTGGCATCCGGCCGCGTCGGCGATCACGCACGCCTTCCGGAACACGTGGTGCATGAGGATACCGCCGGGACTTCTGCACTGTCGTTGTCCGTCGACCGCGACCTGCCCCGGGAATAACACGGAAATCTCCCCGTGATCGGGCGTCCACCCGCGGTCGGCGCTTGAGCGCGTCCACATGCATCACGCCGAGGTTGATTGCGTGGTAGCCTTGGATGCGTGGACTTGCCTCCTCGACCACGACATGGACGCGGGTCATGTCGTCTTACTGATGGTTCCTGGCACTCGGCTTGGGGTAATTTTCGAGGCGGACGACACCGCAATCTAAACCGGCGCGGTCATGCCGCGCCGGGTCGAAGTGCCCGATCCCGATGGCAGGACGTTCAGTCGGCGTGAACCACGCGCGCGCGGTAGCGTCGGGCAGCCTCAAGAGCGCGCGGGGTTGGAGCGGGCGGAGCGTCGAGGGCAGCGGCGAACATCCTGGCATCCGCGGGCGTCAGTGCGTGCCGGGACTGCAGGTCGAGAACACGCGTGGCCTCGCGTTCTATGGCGGCACGCAGGAACGCCGACTTGTTGACGCCCAGTGCGAGCGCGGCACGCTCGATCAGGCATGCCAGCCGGTCATCGTAGCGGACCCGGGTTGACCTGGTCAGCGTGGCCGAAGTGCCTGACACGTTATCGAGGTTCAGCATGCCGGCCTCCTTTCAGGATCGCTCAATGTAGCGCGCGTTGCACTGCGCATCAGGCCCGATTCCCGGCACCCTGGCCGCCGTGCCGGCGATGGCGCGGACCGGTGGACAGATCCATCGCATCGGAGCACCATCCCCGGGAACAAGGGTGACTTGGCATGGCCACGTCACCCTCGTTGAGTGATGCCCTCGGAAACGAACTCATGCCGGAGCAGGAAACGTCAAGTAACCAGGTAACCTGACACCTCGTTGCACTCGAGCCGCCCGGGGATGGGTGGAGCTATCCCAGCATCATCCTGTTCAGGCGCAGGCGCAGCGCGTTCAGCCTGATGAAGCCGTGGGCGTCGCGGTGATCGTAGTCGCCCTCGCCCTCCTCGAAGGTCACGTAGTCGGCCGAGTACAGGCTCTTCTCGGCCTTCCGCCCGACCACGCTGGTGTTCCCCTTGTACAGCTTGAGCCGCACCACCCCGGTGACATGGCGCTGGCTGAAGTCGATCGCCGCCTGCATCATCTCGCGCTCCGGCGAGAACCAGAACCCGTTGTAGACCAGTTCGGCATAGCGCGGCATCAGCTCGTCCTTCAGGTGCGCCATGCCCCGGTCCAGCGTGAGGCTCTCCATCGCCCGGTGGGCGACATGCAGGATGGTTCCGCCCGGCGTCTCGTAGAGCCCCCGGTTCTTCATGCCCACGAACCGGTTCTCAACCAGGTCGAGCCGGCCGATGCCGTTCTCGTACCCGAGATCGTTCAGCCGCGCGAGCAGGGTCGCCGGGCTCAGTTCATCCCCGTCGATCGAGACGGCGTCACCGCACCGGAAACCGACCTCGACATAGGTCGGCCGGTCCGGCGCGTCCTCGGGCGCCCTGGTTCGCGACCAGATGTACTCCTCGCCCTCGACCCAGGGATCCTCCAGCACCTTGCCCTCGCTGGACGCGTGCAGCAGGTTGGCATCGACCGAGAACGGCGCCTCGCCGCGCGCATCGCGCGCAATCGGGATCTGGCGCGACTCGGCGTAGTTCAGCAGGTCGGTCCGCGACGCGAGGTCCCATTCCCGCCACGGCGCGATGATGCGGATATGCGGATTGAGCGCGTAGTAGCTGAGCTCGAAACGCACCTGGTCGTTACCCTTGCCGGTGGCGCCGTGGGCGACGGCATCGGCACCCGTCTCGGCCGCGATCTCGATCTGCCGCTTGGCGATCAGCGGTCGGGCGATCGAGGTTCCGAGCAGGTAGGTCCCCTCGTAAAGCGCATTGGCGCGGAACATCGGAAACACGAAGTCGCGGACGAAGTCCTCCCTCAGGTCCTCGACGTAGATCTCCGAGATGCCCATCAGCCGCGCCTTGTCGCGCGCCGGTTCCAGGTCCTCGCCCTGGCCCAGGTCCGCGGTGAAGGTCACGACCTCGCACCGGTAGGTATCCTGGAGCCACCGCAGGATGATCGACGTGTCCAGTCCGCCGGAATAGGCGAGCACCACCTTCCTGATCTGATCGGCCATTGCATTTCCCCGCATCGTCTCTCGCCGGCTGTCCGGCGCGGCAGTATAGGGTCCGCGACCGGACCGGCAACCGGTCGATGTCGATCACCGCCGAGATGTCCGCAAGGCACGGCGCCACAGGCGCCCGGCTGGAGGTGTTCCGGGACAGGGGCGCGGGGCTACTCGTTTCGCAGCATCGGCGCCGCCCTCACGCCCAGGACCCGCCACAGGCCGAGCAGGCCGAGCCCGACGGTGCAGACGAGGCTCGCGAGCGTTGCCACCAGGATCGTCTCCAGGTTCAGCACGTAGCTCTGCGCGCGCATGAGCTCGATGACCACGAACCTGCCGATCACCGCCCCGAGGACGGCGGCAACCAGCGCGGTGAGCAGGCCGAGCACCGCGTGTTCGACCAGGTATGAAATCACGATCCTGGACCTGGTCGCACCGAGCACCTTCAGGATCACCGCGTCGTGAACCCGGCGCTGCTGCCCGGTGAAGACCGCCCCGGCCAGGACCAGCACACCGGCAAGCAGGGTGACGCTGGCCGTCCCCTGCACCGCCAGCGCAACCGCCTCGATGATGCGGGTTGCATTGCGCAACGCGTCCCGCACGCTGATCGCCGAGACGTTGGGAAAGGCATCGATCACCGCGCCCTGCACCGCCTCCTCGGCCTCCACCCCGTCGGCGTAGACCGTCGCGATCACGCTGTGCGGCGCGCGTTCGAGTACGCCGGGGGAATAGACGATGACGAAGTTCATCGCGAGGCTTCGCCACTCGATGTTTCTCAGGTTGGCGATGGTGGCGGTGATCTCGCGCCCGAACAGGTTGACCGTGATGCTGTCGCCGAGCCCGACACCGATCCCCCGGGCCACGGCCGCGTCAAACGACATGAGCGGCGGACCGGCATAGGTCTCCGGCCACCAGTCCCCGGCGGTTATCTGCGCTCCCTCCGGTTCCGCCGCCCGGTAGGTCAGCCCGCGTTCGCCGCGCAGCGCCCAGGCGACCTCCTCGTCGGGCTCGACCTGGTCCGCCGGGATGCCCGCGACCCGCACGATCCGCCCCTGCACCATCGGCGTGCGCTCGAACCGGGTCACGCCGGGAACCGAACTGACCACGTCGATGAACCGGTCGGCCTGGTGCGGCTGTATGTCGAGGAAGAAGTAGGACGGGGCCTCGTCGGGTATCCGCGTGCCGAGCTGGTGAAGCAGGTTGAAATGCACCAGTCCGACGGTCACCAGTACCGTCAGGCCCAGGCCGAGCGACAGGATCAGCGCGGGAGCGGGGCTGCCTGGCCGGTGCAGGTTCGCCATGGCCATCCGCAACTCCGGGTTGCGCAGGTGCGGTATACGCCGCAGCAGCCGCACCAGCAGCAGTCCGCCGCCGCCGAACACCACCAGGACGCCGATGGCCCCGGCAATGAACCAGAGCGTCAGGCCGCGATCGGGGCTGGTAAGCAGGGCAAGCACGGCGAGGCCCGCGGATGCGCCCGCCGTGATCAGCAGCGCGCCGGTCCCGGGCCAGCCGCCGGGCGGCGCGATACTGGCGCGAAACAGGTGTGCCGCCCGGATGGCCCTGGTCTTGCCGAGCGGCCAGGCCGCGAAGGCCAGCGTCGTGCCGTATCCGAAGACGGCCGCAACCGCGACCGGCTCCCAGTAGAAACCGGCCGGCAGTGCCACCGGAAACAGCCCGCTGATCAGTATCGAGACCGCCGGCGGCACCACCAGGCCGACCAGGCCGCCGAGCACGATGCCGACCGTTGCCAGCACCAGCGACTGGAACAGGTAGATCGCGAAGATCAGCCGGCCCGGTGCACCCAGGCATTTCAGGATCGCGATGGTGCCGGTCCGCCGCTCGATCAGGGCGCGGACCGCGTTGGCAACCCCGACCCCTCCGACCAGCAGTGCCGTGAGACCCACAAGCGTGAGGAACAGCGTTGCGCGGTCGATGAAGGTCCGGAACCCGGGAGCCGCTCCGGTGGTATCGCGGATCTCGTAACCGGTGTCGGCAAACTCCCGCCTCAGGGCGCCGACCACCGGCCCGGCCTCGCCGCGGACACGGACGCGGTACAGGAAATCCACCAGGCTTCCAACGGTCACCAGTCCGGTCTGCCCGATACCCGCCGTCGAGATCATCAGCCTCGGACCGAGCGCGGTGAACCGGATGGTCCGGTCGGGTTCACTCTCGATCTTGGCCCGGATTTCGAACTCACCGGTGCCGACCCGGACCCGGTCGCCGACGGAAAGGCCCAGCCGCAACAGCAGCGCCGGGTCGGCGACGGCACCGTGTACCCCCTCGCGCGCCGCCAGTGCCCCGGACAGCGCCGTCCCGTCGGCCAGCACCAGGGAGCCGTAGAGCGGGTAGAGGCCGTCGACGGCCTTCAGTTCGATCAGGCTGTGCCCGTCTCCGTTCGCGGGGCGCGCCATGGCGCGCAGGCTTGCGACCTCGGAGACCTCCCCGAATTCCCCGAGCCGGTCGCGGTCCCGCTGTTCCATCGGGCGATGCAGCACGGTGACCGAGACATCACCGCCAAGCAGCAGCCGCGCGTCGCGAACGATGCCGCTGCGCATGGCCTCGGACACCGAACCGACGCCAGCGATGGCGGCCACGCCGAGCGCAAGGCAGGCGATGAAGATGCGGAAATGCCCCAGGCTGCCGCGCAGTTCCCGGGCCGCCAGCGTGACCGCCAGGGAGACCGGGATCATTGCCCGTCACCGTTCGAGACGGTGATCCGGCCGTCGGCCATGGCCAGGATCCGGTCGCAGCGAGCGGCCAGGTCACGGTCATGGGTGATGAGAACCAGGGTGGTTCCGTGCTCGGCCTGCAGGTCGAACAGCATGTCCATCACGCCGGTACCGGTCACGCTGTCGAGGTTGCCGGTCGGCTCGTCCGCGAGCAGCAGTGCCGGCCGCCCGACGAAGGCCCGGGCGATGGCGACCCGCTGCTGTTCTCCGCCCGAGAGCTGGTCCGGATAGTGTCCGACGCGGTGACCCAGTCCGACCAGGCCGAGACTGTGCCGGGCGCGGTCGAAGGCGCCGGAAACACCGGCGAGTTCAAGCGGGATGGCCACGTTCTCGAGCGCCGTCATGGTCGGGATCAGGCGGAAGGCCTGGAACACGATTCCCACCGTGTCGCGGCGGAAGGTGGCAAGCCGGTCCTCGTCGAGTCCCACGAGATCGTGCCCTGCAACCCGCACGTCACCCGACGTGACGCCCTCCAGCCCCGCCATCACCATCATGAGGGTGGACTTGCCGGCGCCGGACGGGCCGACCACCCCGATGGTCTCCCCGCTTCCGATCCGCAGACTGATACCCTGCAGTATGCTAACTTCGCCGGCAGCGCTGGCGAGGCTGAGGTGCACGTCGTCGAGTTCGATCAGGGCCGGCGGCGGGCTCGCGGGTGCAGCCATGGACATGGCGATCTCTCGGGACACGGGGGCATGTGGAAGCGCAACACTACTACCACGCTGTGGCCGGTTCTCGCAGTGTTGCTGTTGGTGCTCGCAACCCCGCTCGAAGCCCGGGAACTGCGGCTGCTCGCCTTCGGCAACAGCCTGACCGCAGGATACGGACTTGCCGAATCCGAGGGGTTCACGGTCCGGCTGGAGGCGGCGCTGAGAGCGCGCAACCACGCGGTCACGGTCGTCAATGCCGGGCGGTCGGGCGATACCAGTACCGGGGGGCGCACCCGGCTTGACTGGTGGCTCGAGGAGGCACCGGACGCGGTCCTGCTCGAACTCGGGGCCAACGACGCATTGCGCGGCATCGACCCCGCGCTCATGCACGAGAACCTCGACTGGATCCTGAGCCGGCTCGACGCTGAGGGGCTGCCGGTCCTGCTCGCCGGAATGGAGGCGCCGGCCAACTACGGGCCCGAGTACGCGGACGAGTTCCGCTCCGTCTTCGCCCGGCTCGCCGAGCGTCATGACGTGGTCTGGTATCCCTTCTTTCTCGAGGGCATCGCAACCCGCCCGGAACTCAACCAGCGCGACGGCATCCATCCCAATGCGCGCGGGGTCGACGAACTGGTCCGGCGCATCCTCCCCTTCGTCGAGGAACTGCTGGCCCGGGTGCCGGCGCCAAGCTGACCGGGGGCATGATGCGGCGGCTGTTTGTGGCAGTCACAGTGCCCGAAACCGTGCGCCGGCACCTGTCACTGCTGGCCGGCGGCATCCCGGGCGCCCGCTGGGTCGCCGCGGAAAACCTGCACGTCACGCTCCGCTTCATCGGGGAGGTGGACGGTGCGCTCGAACAGGACATCGTCGACGCCCTGGCCGGGCTGCACCAGCCCGGCTTCGAGATCAGGCTCGAGGGTGTCGGCCAGTTCGGGAGCGCCGCCTCGGTGCGCTCGCTGTGGGCGGGTGTGGCGCGGTGCCCGGAACTCCTGCAGCTGCACCGCGCCGTGCACCGGGCGGTCAGCCTCGCAGGAGCGCCCGCCGACCGCCGCAAGTTCGTACCGCACGTGACCCTTGCGCGCCTGAAACGAACAGGCCCGCAGACTGTTGCCGGCTGGCTCGGCGCACAGGCGCGGTTTCGGTCGACCGCATTCCCGGTCACGGAATTCGTGCTGTTCGAAAGCCGGCTCGGCCGCGAGGCGGCGCACTACACACCGCTGGCGGAGTTTCCGCTGCATGAGCGGTGAGTGCGCCCGCTTGGCATGTCGCCCCGGCGGTGCCACCCTGTCCGGATGATCCGCGCCGTCGCTGCAGCCGCGTTTGCCTGTGTCATCGGGTGGACACCCGGGGACGCGGCGGAGGTCCGGGTCGACATGCAGCTGGTGCTGGCCGTGGACTCCTCTGCCAGCGTCGATGCCGGCGAGTTCGCCCTGCAGATCAACGGCATGGCGCACGCGTTCCGCTCACCCGAAGTGATCGAGGCGATCCAGAGCGGGTACTTTCGCGCGATCGGCGTCACCCTGATCGAATGGTCGAGTTACGACCTGCAGAGGGTGGATATTCCCTGGACCCTGGTCGATGGCCCGGCCGCGGCCCTGGTTCTGGCCGAACGGATCAGCTCGTTGCCGCGGTCCGTGGAGACCGGAGCGACCTCGATTTCGGGCGCGCTGCTGTTCGGTCTCGAACTGTTCGAGACCGGACCGTTTGACGGCACGCGCCGCGTCATCGACATTTCCTGCGACGGGCGCAACAACAACGGTGCCGAAGTCGATCTGGTACGCGACCTCGTGCTGGCCCGGGGGATCACCGTCAACGGGCTCACCATCCTGAACGAACACCCCACGCTGGACATCTACTTCCGTCGCAACGTCATCGGCGGCACCGGCGCCTTCGTCGAGGTCGCCGACGACTACGATGTCTTCACCGAGGCGTTTACCCGCAAGCTGGTCCGGGAAATCCGCAACATCCCGGTCGCGTCCCTCACGCCGCTTCCGCACGCAGCGCCGCAAACAGCGAGTCCACGTCGCGCACATCGTTGAACAGGTAGGGACTGACCCGGATCGCACCGCCGCGCAGGCTGATGTAGACGCCGCGGGCCGCGAGCCGCCGGTCGAGATCGGGCGGCGGCGGCCCGGACCCGCGAAGCCCGATGAAATGCCCGATCCTGAACCGGGCGGGCGGGACGCTGTATCCCGCGTCAACGGCCCGCTCCGCGATCTCGTCAACGAGCGGGCGCAGTGTGCGCGCCACCTCGGCGACACCCCACCGGGTCAGCTGGTCGAGCGCGGCCCTGATCATCGGGACATGGATCATGCTGTTGCAGGCGCCCATGTCGAAACGCCGCGCGCCCGCGCCGAACCGGTCGGAATACCCGATCCGCTGCGTCATCGGCGGCGCGCCGGCGCGCGGCCTGTGGTTGAGTTCCACCGGCTGGCCCTGCTGTCGGTGCGGCGCCACGTAGGTGAACCCGGTGCAGTCGGGACACAGCAGCCACTTGTAGGCCGACACCACGATGAAGTCCGCATCGATCCGCCCGACATCGGTTGGACAGGCGCCCATGGACTGGGTCGCGTCCACGACCAGCGGAATGCCGAGGTCCCGGCACAGGCCGCCGACCTGTTCCAGGTCGACCAGAGAGCCATCGGTCCAGTGGCAGTTGGGCAGCGCGACCAGGCCGCAGGCCGGGCCGATCGCATCCATCACCGCCGACGTCCAGTCGAAGTCGTCCGGCCGGGGCACGATGCGAAGCCGCGCCTGCGAACGCTGCGCAAGACGCTTCCAGACGTAGTAGTTGGACGGAAACTGCTCCGCGAGCACGACGATGTCCTGGCCCGGCGCAAGCGGGAGATTGGCGGCCGCCTGGGCCAGGCCGAAGCTCGTGGTCAGCGTGAGCGCGATGTCGTCCCCCGATGCCCCGATCAGGCCCGCGAGCAGGTCACGGCAGGCTTCGATCTCGCCGTCGATCTCCTGGCGCTCGGGGTCCCACGGCTGCGCCTTGCGCGAGACCGCGCGCCGGCCCGCCTCGGCACTGGCATGCAGGCAGGGAGACTGGGAGGCCGAGTTGAGCCACACCACGTCTTGAGGGATTTCGAACAGGTGCTTCTGGTTCGCAAGCGGCATGGGCCGGCGCCCTCCCTGGCGGCTACAGGTTTTCGGCGACACCGTGGCCGCCCAGGATTGCGGACTGGAGGTTGCGCGGCGACCGGCAGTCGCCGACCAGGTGCACCTCGAGCCCAACGAGTTCGTCCACCAGCCCGTCGCGGACAATCCGCGGTGTCGCATGCACCACCAGGTCGACCCCCTCGATCAGGCTCGGGGCCAGACTGTACGGGTTGCGCAGTTCGAGAACACCGTCGGTGTACCGGACGGTTTCCAGTGCGGGCATGAGCGTGACCCCGGCCGAGTGAAGCCTGCGGAACACGCCGATGGCACTGCAGTGGTTGACCCCGCTGGCAAAGGCGGGGCGCGACGTCGCGAGCACGACCCGGCGGAAGTTCCGGGCCAGCAGGTCGGCCACGCCGTAGACCGCTGCGGTCTGGTCCTCGTCCACCAGCACCACGCACTCTCCCCGGTATTCGCCATGCGCGGCGACGAAGTCTCGGGCCGGGACCACGCGTGGTCCGGGATCGAGACCCGGCGGAGGCCGCTGTACCGACCCCGTCGCCAGCACGACCGCGTCGGCGTCGTAGGAGCGGATGCGGTCGGAATCCGCCCGGTGGCCGGCGACGATTTCCACGCCGTAGCGCTCGCACATCCGCAACTGGTGCTCGATGATGCGCCCCATCTCGTCGCGACCGGGCAGGTCAGCCTCGAGCCTGAGCGCGCCGCCGGGCCGGGAACCGCCGCAGAACATGGTCACCCCGTGACCCCGGGCCGCGGCGACCCAGGCGGTCTCGAGCCCGGCGGGCCCGCCCCCGATGACCAGGACCCTTTTCGCGTCGGCCGCCGGCTCCGGCACCCTGTCCGCTTCACCGGCCCGGCCGATATGCGGCGTGTGGTGGTCGGTCACCGGCTTGCCCCGGTGCACCTCGCCCCACGGGAAGTTGTCGAACACGCTCGGCCTGATGTCCCCGGCCTGTCCGCGCATCGCCTTGTTCGCCCACGCGGCATCGGCGATCAGGGCCCGGGTCATGCCGACCAGGTCGCCGTAGCCATCGGCCACCACCTTCTCGGCCAGCTCTGGCGTGCCGATGCGCCCCAGCGCCATCACGGGGATCCCGCCCGCGGCCTCGCGCATGCGCCGGTGCAGGTCGATGAAGTGACCGGGCCTGAAGTACAGGTCCGGAACATGGGTCTCGAGACTGAGACTGAAGTTGCCCTGGCCGTACGCCAGGTAGTCGAAATCCCCTGTCGCCGCCAGGCGGCGCGTGATCCGTTCCGCCTCGCCCGGGTCGATCCCGCCCGGCACACCTTCGTCGGCCGGCGCCTTCAGTCCGATCACGAACGAGGAGCCGCACGCCGCCCGGATCCCTGCCGCGATCTCGCGAACGAACCTGGTCCGGCCCTCGAGACCGCCTCCGTAGATGTCGGTCCGGGTATTCGACGCCGGCGACAGGAACTGCATGATCAGGTACCCGTGGGCGCCATGCAATTCCACGCCGTCAAAGCCGCAGGCATGCAGGCGCTGTGCCGTCTCGACGAAGGTCCCGACCACGCGGACGACCTCGTCGGTCGACATCACGTGCGGAACCGTCCAGCTGTACGGGTCGGGCAGGTCCGACACGCCGATCGGCGCCTTCGTCGGGTGCCACAGCTGCTGCCGGCCCGGATGCCACAGCTGTCCGACCAGCAGCGCGCCCTCGCTCTGTACGTCGCGCGCGATGGCGCGGAACGCGTCGTCGTTGACCGGTTCGAACCCGATCACGGTTGTCGACTGGGCGATGGCCTCGGGGTCCACCGCAATGATTTCGGTCACCAGCATGGCGGCACCGCCGCGGGCCCGTTCGAGCAGGAAGTTGCGCCACGGATCGGTGATCCGGTTGTCGCTCGCCAGGTTGGTCACGGTGGCGCACAGGCAGACACGGTTGCGCAGCCGTCGGCCGGCCACCTCGATCGGCGAGAACAGGGCGGGATACGCGGGGTCGGTCATGTGGACATCTTCCGTGCCGGGTTGGCGGCGACTGTAGCACCGAACGCCGGCGCCACGCGCAGGCGGAAACACCGCGGTGGCCCATCGACGGCGTCGCGGCGGCGCCGCCAGGTGCCTGCCGGGCGGCGCGGAACGCTCAGGCCACGTTGGTCATTACGATGGTGCCGCTCGCGCCGAACATGCCGCCCACGCCGTGAACCACCGAGATCTCGGCGTCCTCGACCTGGGCCGGGGCCTCGCCGCGCATCTGGCGCACGCCCTCCTGCAGCGCGTACATGCCGTACATGCCCGAGTGCATGTAGCTCAGCCCGCCGCCGTTGGTATTGAGCGGCAGCGAACCGCCCGGCCGGGTATGGCCCTCGGCGATAAACGGCCCCGCCTCGCCGCGGCCGACGAATCCGAGATCCTCGAGACCGTAGATGGGCAGGTGGGCGAAGGCGTCGTAGATCATCAGATGATCGACATCGTCGTGACAGATGCCGGCGGACGAGAACGCCCTCGCCCCGGCGACCCGGAACGCCGCCGAGGAGGTGAAATCGTCCATCTGGCTGATCAGCGGTGTTTCGCCGCTCTCTCCGGTTCCGCGGATGTAGACCGGGGGCCTGCGCAGGTCGCGAGCCCGGTCGGACCGGGTCAGCACCAGGGCGCCGCCACCGTCGGTGACCAGGCAGCACATCAGCAGCCGGAACGGGTAGCAGATCATCCGGGAGTTCAGCACGTCGTCGACCGTGATCGGATCGCGGAAACTGGCACGGGGATTGAGACCGGCCCATTCGCGCTGCACGACCGCGACCATCGCCAGCGTCTCCTCGGTCAGGGCGTACTGCTTCATGTAGCGCAGCACCGGGATGGTGAACATGGTCGGAGGCCTGGTCACCCCGTAGGGCCGTTCGAACTGCTGCTGGAACAGCGAGGGGAAGATCGACGAGCCGTGCCGGCCGAGCCCGGAGCGTCCGCTCTCGCCGTGGGTGATCAGGACGGTGGTGCACAGCCCCTCGTTGATCGCGGCGGCGGCGTGGCGCACCAGCAGCATGAAGGAACAACCCCCGACCGAGGTCCCGTCCAGCCACTCGGGCACGATGCCGAGGTAGTGCGCGATCTCGACCGCGTTGTGACCGCCGGTCGCAATGCCGTCGATGTCGCCGAGCTCGAGCCCGGCATCGGCGATCGCGTTGAGCGCCGCGTCGGCGTGGAGCTGGACCTGCGACATGGTCGGGACCTTGCCGAGCTCGGTGGTTTCCGAAGCGCCGACGATGGCAACGGAGTTGGGCTTCATCTCACGCCTCCCGGGCCGGCCTGAACTGGGGCAGGGTGATCTCGTCATTGATCGTCTCGAAACACACCTCGAGCGGCATGTCGAGAACCAGCGCCTCGGGCGTCTGCTCGCAGTCGAAGATGTTGCACATCATCTTCGGTCCCTCCTCGAGCAGCGCCACGGCGATGGCGTAGGGCGGCTCGAATCCGGGCGCCGGCAGGTGACTGATGACGTAGCTGTGCAGTGTGGCCCGGCCCGAGGCCCGGAAGACCGACACGTGGGTCGAGCCGCATTTCGGGCAGAAATGCCTCGGCGGGAAGTAGACAGTCCCGCAGGCATCGCAGCGCTGAAGCCGCAGTTCGCCGCACCGCGTCCCTTCCCAGAAATGGCTGGTTTCCGGCGTGGGCCGCGGCAGTTCGCGTTCGCCCTGTGGCATGGATTATCCCCTCCGGTTGGCGCCCGCGGATCAGTCCGCGATCTCTGCGCGTCCGTTGTTCAGCACCACTACGTCGCGTTCGACGACGCGGGAGCGGAACGACACCACCTGGCCGTCCCGCCACATCTCGGTGCGGATTGTCTCCCCGGGATAGACGGGAGCGGAAAACCGCAGCTGCATCGCCCGGAAGCGGCGCGCGTCGTACCCGCAGCACGTCCTGAGCAGCGCGTGTCCCGCCACGCCCAGTGTGCACAGACCGTGCAGGATCGGCCTGTCGAACCCCGCCGCGCGGGCCACCGCCGGGCTGGCGTGCAACGGGTTCCAGTCGCCCGACAACCGGTAGACCAGGGCCGCCCGGGCCACGGTCGGCAGGTCGACCACCGTGTCGGGAGCACGCTCGGGCAGGCTGTGCGGCGCCGGGGCCTCGTCGCTCGGACCGCCATAGCCCCCGTTTCCGCGCGCGAAGGTGGTCGAGGTCAGCGTGGCAAGCGGCGTCCCGGTCCCGGAATCGGTGAGCGTGCGCTCGGTCAGGATCAGCGCACCCTTGCCCGCTCCCTTGTCGACCACCCCGACGATGCGGGAAGCAGCCGAGATCGTCGCCGCGACCGGGATCGGCGCATGCAGTTCGAGCTTCTGCTCCCCGTGCAGGATGCGGACCCAGTCGATGCCGCTCTCGGGGTCGCGCGCCCAGAAGCCGGGGCTGCCCAGGACCACCGCCATGGTGGGCAGGGCGGCAAACCCGTCCGCTTCCTCGAACACGTAGCGCAGTTCGTCCTCGTCCATCGGGTCGGTACCCAGTCCGACACCGAGCGCGTAGAGAATGGTGTCGCGCGCGCCGTAGGTCTGCCTGACCTCGTCGAAGGACCAGTTCTTAAGGCGATGGTAGTCGAAGCGGGCCATGACGTCTCCAGGTGTCAGATCGGATCCCAGCTGAACACGTCGGCCGACCTGTCGAGCGGGTAGAAGTCGGCCGACATCGCCGGAATGGCGTGGTCCAGCACCGTTTCCGGCGTCCATCCCTCGGCCCGGTGCACCGAGCGCAACGGACGGGACTGTCCCATCAGGAAGATCTCGTTGTTCCGCACCCCGAAGATCTGGCCGGTCACCGTGGAGCGGTCCGAACACAGCGCAACGGCAACCGGCGCGATCTTGGCGGTGGTCATGGTCTTGAGCTTTTCAACCCGCTCCCGCTGTGCCTCGTCGCCAATGGGAATGGTGCCGATCATCCGGCTCCAGGCGAAGGGCGAGATGCAGTTCGACCGCACGTTGAACCGCGCCATGTCGAGCGCGATCGACTTGGACAGCCCGGCGATGCCGAGCTTGGCCGCCGCGTAGTTGGCCTGCCCGAAATTGCCGATCAGCCCGGAGGTCGACGTCATGTGGATGAAGGCGCCGGACTCCTGCTGGCGGAACACCGTCGCGGCCGCCCGGCTGACATTGAAACTGCCCTTCAGGTGGACCGCTATCACCGAGTCCCAGTCATCCTCGGTCATCCTGTGGAAGATGACGTCACGCAGGATACCGGCATTGTTGATGACGACGTCGAGACGTCCGAACTCGGACATGGCCTGGTCGACCATGCCCTGCGCGGCACCGAAATCCGACACGCTGTCGAAGTTCACCACCGCCGCCCCGCCGGCGTCCTCGATTTCCTTTGCCACCTCGAGCGCCGGAATACGGTCCGCTCCTTCGCCCCGGGTGGTGCCACCGAGGTCGTTGACCACTACCTTCGCACCTGCCGCAGCGAAGGCCAGAGCGTAGTCCCGGCCGATTCCGCGACCGGCTCCGGTCACGAGCGCGACCTTTCCCTCGAGCAGCCTGTCCTGTGTCATTACGCGATTCTCCACGGTTTCACGCCGGGTTGCGTGCCTTGCGCACCGGTCCGGTTGAGAGTACCAAGGCCACACTTAGTTCAAGACGGAACGGTTTTCCATCACCTGTGTGATGGGATCGGAACCGGGCAGGAGGAGCGCGATGCTGCGGCGCACGCTGTTCAGCGAGGAGCACGAGGCGTTCCGCGACTCGGTCAGGCGTTTTGTCGACAGCGAGATCACGCCCTGCCACGCGCAGTGGGAACGTGACGGCATCGTGAGCCGCGACGTGTGGCGTGCGGCAGGCGAGCACGGGCTGCTGTGTTGCACCGTTCCCGAGGACCGGGGCGGGCCGGGAGGTGATTTCCTGCACAGCGTGGTGGTGATCGAGGAACTGGCCCGGGCGGGTGCCAGCGGTCCCGCGTTTTCCCTGCACTCGGACATCATCGTCCCCTACATCCAGGCCTATGGCAGCGAGGACCAGAAGGACGAGTGGCTGCCGCGGGTGGCGTCCGGCGAGATCATCACCGCGATCGGGATGACCGAGCCCTCGGCCGGTTCCGACCTGCAGGCAATCCGCACCCGGGCCGTGCGTGACGGCAACCACTTCGTCATCAACGGCCAGAAGCTCTACATCTCGAACGGCCAGATCGCCGACCTGTACGTCATTGCCTGCAAGACCGACCCGGATCTCGGCGGCAAGGGCGTGTCGCTGCTGCTGGTCGAGGGAGACCGCGAGGGGTTCGAGCGGGGCCGCAACCTGGAGAAGATCGGCTGTCAGGCCCAGGACACATCGGAACTGTTCCTGCGCGACGTCCGGGTCCCGATCACCAACCTGCTGGGACAGGAAGGCCGCGGTTTCGTGCAGCTGATGCAGCAACTGCCCCAGGAACGCCTCGTGGTCGCGATCCGGTGCGCGGCCTCGATCGAGGCGGCGCTCGAGGAGACGGTCCGCTACACTGCGGACCGGACCGCCTTCGGCCGGCGCATCATCGATTTCCAGAACACGCGTTTTACGCTTGCCGAAGTCAGGACCGCGGCCATGGCCACCCGCGCCTTCATCGACCAGTGCATCGCGTGTCACCTGGACGGCGGGCTCAGCTCCGAGGACGCCGCCGCGGCCAAGCTGCATGCCACCGAGACCCTCGGACGGGTCGTCGACGACTGCCTGCAGCTGCACGGCGGCTATGGCTACATGCAGGAGGTCCCGATCGCCCGGGCCTGGATCGATGCCCGGATGTCGCGGATCGCAGGAGGATCCTCGGAGATCATGAAGGAGATAATCGGGCGGGACCTGGTTGCCGGCTCCGGCTGACGGCGCTCAGTACATGTGCTGGCCGCCGTTGATCGACAGGGTCGAGCCGGTGATGAAGCCGGCATCGTCGGCTACCAGGAACGCGACACCCCGGGCGATCTCGTCGGCCTTGCCGAGACGGCCGACCGGGATCCGCCCGACGATCTTCTCCAGCACGTTGGCCGGCACCGCGGCAACCATGTCGGTGTCGATGTAGCCCGGCGCGATCGCGTTGACCGTGATGTTGTAGCGTGCCCCCTCCTGGGCGAGGGCCTTGGTGAAGCCGTGGATGCCGGACTTGGCCGCAGCGTAGTTGACCTGGCCGTACTGCCCGCCCTGGCCGTTGATCGAACCGACGTTGACCACGCGGCCGAACCTGCGTTCGCGCATGCCCTCGATGGTGGCCCGGCACATGTTGAAGCACGAGCCGAGGTTGGTGTCGATCACCGCCTGCCACATCGCCTGGTCCATGCGGTGCATGGTGCCGTCACGCGTGATGCCGGCATTGTTGACCAGCACGTCGACCGGGCCGAGTTTCTCCTCGACCTGCCTGATCCCGGCAACGCAGGCCTCGTGGTCGGAGACGTCCCAGCGAAACACCGGGATGCCGGTCTCGTCGTGGAATGCCTGCGCCCTGGCATCGTTGCCGGCGTAGTTCGCGGCCACGCTGTAACCGTCGTCCCTGAGCCGGACGCTGATCGCCCGACCGATGCCCCGGGTTCCACCCGTAACCAGCGCCACGCGTGCCATGTCGGTGCTCCCTTCCCTGTTCCGGACTACAGGCGCTCGACGCACATGGCGACGCCCATGCCGCCACCAATGCACAGCGTTGCCAGGCCGCGGCGTGCAGAGCGCCGCGCCATTTCGTGCAGCAGCGTGACGAACACCCGGGTCCCCGACGCACCGATCGGATGACCGAGCGCGATGGCGCCGCCGTTCACGTTCACCTTCCCGGTATCCCAGCCGAGTTCCCGGTTGACCGCGCACGCCTGGGCCGCAAATGCCTCGTTGGCCTCTACGAGGTCCAGGTCGTCGGCGCTCCAGCCCGCCTTCTCGAGCGCGGCCCGGCTTGCGGGGATCGGTCCGGTCCCCATGACCGCGGGATCGACGCCCCTGGTTGCAAAGGAGACGATCCGCGCCATCGGCTCGATCCCGCGCCTCGCCGCGTCCTCCTCGCTCAGCAGGACGACCGCAGCCGCACCGTCGTTGATGCCCGACGCGTTGCCCGCGGTCACGGTTCCCTCCCGCGCGAAGGCGGGCCGCAGCGAGCCGAGGGCCTCGAGCGTGGTCCCGTGGCGCGGATGCTCGTCCGTATCCACCACCGTCTCCCGGCGGCGTGACTGGACCGTGACCGGGACGATCTCGTCAACGAACCGGCCCGCCTTCTGGGCCGCTTCCGCCTTTGCCTGGGACGCCTGGGCGAACTCGTCCTGCTGCTCGCGGGTAATCTGCCAGCGCTCCGCCACGTTCTCCGCGGTCGTGCCCATGTGATAGCCGTTGAAATGGTCCCACAACCCGTCCTTGATCATGGTATCGATCAGGGTGAGATCGCCCATCTTCTGGCCATTGCGCAGCATCTGGGCATGCGGCGCCATGCTCATGTTCTCCTGCCCCCCGGCAATGACTACGCCGGAATCCCCGGCCCTGATCGCCTGGGCGCCGAGCGCGACAGCCCGCAGGCCGGAGCCGCAGACCTGGTTGATGGTCATCGCGGTGCGCTCTTTCGGGATGCCGGCCGACATCGCGGCCTGCCGGGCCGGGTTCATGCCATTGGCCGCGGTGAGCACCTGGCCGAGGATCACCTCGTCAACGTCCTCCCCGGGCACTCCGGCGCGGTCGAGTGCCGCGCGGATGGCAACCTCGCCCAGCTCCGCCGCGGTCCTGGTGCTCAGACCGCCTCCGAACGCTCCGATCGGGGTCCGTGCAGCCCCGGCGACGACGACGTTGGACATGGCATCCTCCCGCTTTTCGATTGATGTTGACCGTACCTGTGATGCCCGTTCTACAGCAGCCCCGACCCGCTGGCCAGAGAAAATTGTGCACTGCACCATTTTCCGGTCATCGCCGGTCGATCAGGGGAAAGGCACTGGTCTCGTGCACAGCGGTGACCGGGCGGGCGGCGCACAGGTGCGAGGGGCCGAGATCGGCGTACCGGGTCTCGCCGAGCAGGCGCAACGCGATCCGGACCTCCTCCTCCAGCAGCTCGAGCATGCGCACGACCCCGGCGGCTCCCCCGGCGGCAAGCCCGTAGCACAGCATGCGGCCCACCCCGACCATGTCGGCGCCGAGCGCCATCGCCTTGACGATGTCGGTGCCGCGGCAGAACCCGCCGTCGACCGCGACCTGGCAGTGCCCGGCAACGGCATCGCGCACCTCGCCCACCATGTCGATCGCGCCGAGGCCGTGATCGAGCTGGCGTCCGCCGTGGTTCGAGACGTACACCATGTCGACCCCGTGCTCGACCGCGATCCGTGCATCCTCGCCGGTCGCGATCCCCTTCAGGATCAGCGGCAGCGAGTGGTTTCGCCTGTAGCGTTCGACATCCTTCCAGCTGAGCGCCGCCTGCCAGTCCGCGCCCTCGCCGGTTCGCCACGGCTTCGCGAACCGGTTGGCGATGTCGCGCTCCCGCCGGCTGTAGCAGGCGCTGTCGACCGTCAGGCAGAACGCGTCGAACCCGGCAGCGGCGGCCCGCTCGACATACCGGTCGAGGAAGCTGTCGTCGCCGCGCTTGTAGAGCATGGCAATCCGCGGCCCGGTTCCGGCCGCCGCGACGTCCTCGAGCGGAATGGTGCTGACCGAACTCAGCATCATGGCGCACCCGAAGCTCGAGGCGGCCCGGCACGCCGCGATCCCGCCCTCCGGATCGAAGCTCTCCAGCGAACCGATCGGCGCCAGGCAGACCGGAAGGCGCATGCGCCACCCCAGCACCGTTGCGCCCGCATCGACGCTGCGCACATCGCGCAGCACCCTGGGACGGAACGCGAGCGCGTCCAGCGCCGCCCTGTTGCGCAGCAGCGTGGTCTCGGTCTCGGCACCGCCCTGCAGGTAGTCCCAGATGTTCCGGCTCAGCCGTTCGCGGGCCAGAGCGACCATCTCGTGCAGGGCCTGGAACCGAAACCGGAAATCGGATGCGGTGCTGTCCCCGTCCGTGTGTCCTGCCGTCATTCTCCCATGTTCCCCTGCAGCCAGTCGGTCAGTCTCTGCCAGGCGCGTGCCCGGGCATGCCTGCTCGTCACCATTCCGATGTGTCCGAGTGCAATGTGGATCGCCACCGCGTCCGGCAGCTCCGCGGCAAGCCCGATCGCCGAGTCCGGTGGAACGATACGGTCGTTCGCGGGTACGAGCAGCAACGACGGAAGCGACATCCGCCGTGGTTCCACCGGTTCGCCGGCAACCATCCACGCACCACGCGCCGGGCGATTTTCACCGTACCACCCGAACAGCGTCTCGCGCGCCACCGGCGCCGCGAGCGGCACCCCGTCGTTGATCCAGTCCTCCAGCGCCACGAAGCCCTCGCACTCGGGCGAGGCCCGGTCCATCTCGGCGAATTTAAGGAACTTGCGAACCGTCAGCAGCGGATCGATCGCATGGAACATGGCCTGGATCACTTCGGTCGGCAATTCACCGTGCATCTCGAGCATGGTCCCGATCTGGCTTCGCCACGCCATGATCAGCCGGCCGGCGCCGGAGCCGGAGAAATCCCAGGGTGTCGCCATCAGCACAAGGGACGAGAGGTCGTCCTGGCGGCGCTGCGCCAGGGCGAGGGCAAGCAGGCCTCCCATGCAGTAGCCGAGCAGGGCGGGCTTGCTTCCGGTGCGCTCGAGCACCGCGTCCAGCGCCCCCTCGAGCCGGCCGGCAACGTAGCCGGTGAGATCGAAATCGCGCTCGAGCGGTCCGGGCGCACCCCAGTCGACGACATGTGGCGACAGGCCCGCACCGGCGAGGTACTCGACCAGGCTGCGTCCCGGCAGCAGGTCAAGCACGTACCACCGGTTGATCAGCGACGGGATGACCAGCACCGGCGGGCCATCCGCGCAGGCGGGCGCCAGCACCCTGGAGGTCCCCTCGACATGGACCGTCTCGAGGGCGGGTTCCGGGCGGTGGAACGGATGCGACCGGTAGGCGAGCACGGCGCCGAGCAGGGCCCGGCTGCGCCGCAGGATTTCGGCGTCGACCGCGGCCGCGAAACCGGGATCAGTTGTCGGGATCGGCACCCCGCCCGGCAGCGGCACGTTCAAGGGCGGCAACCCGCTCCTCGAGATGGCGCAGGCGGCGCGCGAACGCGTCCATGTCAGAAACGCCGTCGCGAGGTGCAGCGGCAGCGGTCGCGGCCCGAGCCTGTGCGGTCTCATCACCGGTTGCCGCCGACTGCGGCGGCATGCGCGCGGTCCAGATTTCCAGCCAGGTCCGGCAGAACCGTTCGAACTCGGGGTCCTGCGCCATGGCCGTGGCCTGGTCCTGCCACAGGTCGAGAAACCGGCTGGCGAGTTCCGCCATCTGATCGCGTTCGTTCATCTCCCGCCCCGCCGTCACCCACGCGCCACGGCCCGCACCCGGACACAATGCACCCTCGCGTGACCGTCAACAACCGCAGAGCGTTCGAATTTCGTTGCATCGCAGCACGAACCGGAACAGGCTGTTCCGCGACCGGACGATGACAATGTGGCAGGTTGGACAATGGCAAACTCCGGAAAGGCCGCCCGGACCGCACGCGGTGCCGCGGGGACCCCTGTCGATGACGCCGACGCGACACCGGACGCCACGGTCATCAAGAAATACGCCAACCGCCGCCTCTACAACACCGCGTCAAGCAGCTACGTGACGCTTGATCATCTGTGCCAGATGGTCAAGGACGGCGAGGAATTCGTGGTCTATGACGCGAGGACAGGCGAGGACATCACCCGTTCGGTGCTGACCCAGATCATCGTCGAGGAGGAGGCGAAGGGCCAGAACCTGCTGCCAATCGCCTTCCTGCGCCAGCTGATCCAGTTCTATGGCGACAGCCTGCAGCTGGTCGTCCCGGGATACCTTGAACATGCCATGGCGGCCTTCGCCGAGAACCAGGAACGCACCCGTTCGCAGATGAAGACCGCGTTCGGCGGCCTGTTTCCGTTTGCCCAGTTCGAGGACATGAGCCGGCAGAACATGGCCATGTTCGAGCAGGCCCTGAACATGTTTACCGCCGGGGGAACCCCATCTCCCGCCCCGGCCAGTGATGCCATTGACGCCATGCAGCAACAGCTCGATGCGCTGCAGCGCCAGCTGCGTGCGCTCTCGGGCGACGGCAAGCCCGACGGGGGCTGACCGGCCCGCTTCAGTCGACGCCGGGGATGTCCGGGGCCCGCCGGTGGTAGTCGGTCACGGCCTGGTAGGCGCCGGCGAACCGGAACAGGAGGGCCTCCGAAAACGGGCGGCCGGCCAGCTGGAACGCCATCGGCATCCCGTTCGCCGCGTACCCGGCGGGAACCGAGAGTGCCGGCACGCCGTAGTAGTTCATCGCCCGGGTATAGCCGGTCATCCTCGTCAGCATGGCCGGCAGGGTCGGGGCGTCGCCGATGTCGAGTTCCTCCAGCGTCGGCGCCGGCTCGCCGACAGTGGGCAGCATCAGCACGTCACAGTGTGCGAACACGGCGTGCGACAGCCGCTCGAGGTGCGTCGAACGCAGGATCAGTCCCTCGATGTATCGGGTCGCCGGTACCGCGAGACCGACCTCGATACGCCGGCGCACCTGTGGCGAGTACGCATCGCGCTGCGATCCCAGCCACGACTTGTGCAGGGTTGCGGCTTCCGACCTCACCACCAGGTTGGAAAGCGCGTTGAGCTCGTCCTGGTCCGGCATCGCGACCTCGACCACGCGTGCGCCCAGATCCCTGAAGACGTCGAGCGCCGCCCCGAGCGCCCGTTCGACCTGCGGGTCCGGATCGATCCCGCCCCAGGTCGGGTCGACGCCGATTCGCAGCCCGGTGACCGGTTGCGCACACGCGGCCTCGCAGTCGTCGACCGGCGCATCGGAGCTGGTCGGATCCATCGGGTCGGGGCCGGCGATGATGCCGAACAGCCGGGCGCAGTCCGCGGCCGTACGCGCCAGCGGACCGAAACAGTCCAGTGACCACGACAACGGCATGCCGCCATGACGGCTGACCCTGCCAATGGTCCCCTTCAGTCCCACCAGCCCGCACAGGGCGGCCGGAATGCGGACCGAGCCCCCGGTATCGGATCCGAGCGCGCCAAAGACGAGCCGACCGCCCACCGCCGCGCCTGATCCCGAAGACGAGCCACCGGGCGCGCGGGCCGGATCCCAGGGGTTGCGGCAATGGCCATGGTGGATGTTGTGCCCGACCGGGCCGACGGCGAACTCGGACATGTTGAGACCGCCCAGGCACAGCGCACCCGCATCCGCCAGCCGCTGCATCACGGTCGCGGTATGGTCGGGGACGAAGTCCCGGCGAATGGCGCTGCCGCCGGTCGAACGGTGACCGGCGCGGTAGAACATGTCCTTGTGTGCGAGCGGCACGCCGTGCAGCGGGCCGAGCGCCTCCCCCCTGCTTCTCGCGGCGTCGGCCGCGCGTGCCGCCTCGAGCGCCTCCTCGGCCTCGAGCGAGATGAAGCAGTTCAGGACCGGCTGGGCGCGGGAAATCCGCGCCAGGCAAGCCTGCGTTACTTCCTCCGAGGTCACGTCGCCGGCCGCGATCATGCCGGCAACCTCGATGAGGCCGCGGTGCGTGAGCGCCGTCATGTGCCCTTCGCCTGCTCGCCGAGCACGCTGAGAAAATCGGCGGGCTCGCTGTCGAACTCGAGACCGGCCGCCGCCTGGCGGGCCATGGTCTCGACCGGTTCGACCATGCCGGCCAGTCCGGCGGCATCACCGTCCTCTAGCCCGCGTCGATGCAGGCGGCGAAACAGCAGCTGCAGGAACTGCGCGTCGTAGACCGTGTCGTTTCCGCTCATCGCATGCGCCCGCCCCGCAGTTGCCGATCCGCCCAGCATGCCCGTTCCGGGACTGCCCTGTCGAGCCGGTCCGCCACCGGTTCAGCCGTGCCGTGCCGGTCCCTTCACATAGGTCCGGTCGGCACGGACGGCGGCAACCCGCTCGTCGTTCAGCTCCCACTGCCGCGCGAGTGTCTTCAGGTCGGCGCCCTTGAGCTTCTTGCCGGGCAGCTTCATGGTCCGGGGGTTGATCTGCCGGCCGTTGCGAATCACTTCGTAGTGAAGGTGCGGGCCGGTCGACAGCCCCGTCGAGCCCACGTAGCCGATCACCTGCCCCTGCCGGACCCGGGAGTTCCGGTTCAGGCCCTTGGCGTAGCGGGACATGTGCGCGTAGGCGGTCTTGTACTCGCTGTCGTGCCGGATGCGGATGTACTTGCCGTAGTCGCCGTTACGCCCGATCGACTCGATCGTCCCGTCTCCAGCCGCCATGATCGGAACACCCTTCGGGGCCGCGAAGTCGAGACCGCGGTGCATCCGGGTATAGCCGAGTATCGGGTGCTTGCGCTTGCCATAGGACGACGACAGCCGCGCGCCGTCTATCGGCGTGCGCATCAGCGCCGTGCGGTTGCTCCTGCCCGCGCGGTCGAAATAGTCGGCCCTGCCGTCGGCGGGGACATGGCGGACGAATTCAAGCGTGGTTCCACTGAGCGTCAGTGCCGCCCAGTTGACGGCACCGCCCCGCACCATGGCACCGGAACCGTCGTGATGGGTCTCGAACAGTACCGAGAAGCTGTCGCCAGGGTGAATGCCGCGCTGGAAATCGACGGCATAGCTGAACATGCGGATCACCTGGGCGAGCACGTTCATCGGCACGCCCTTCGCCTTTGCGGCCAGGTACAGGCTGGTCGTGATTTCCGACTCGACGAAGGCGTCCCTGACCTCGAGATGCAGGTCGATGACTTCGGTGCTGTATCCGCCGTCACCGGTGCGCAGCACCATGATTTCCTGCTCGACCGTCGGACGGAACGACATCGAGACCAGTCCGGGAACCCGGGCTGCGCCACCATCGTCATGGGCGCCTTGCCCGACCCTGCTCTCGTCGAGCATCTCGATCGTGAAATTCTGGCCGATCTTCATTCTCTGCAGGTCGTAGACCGGACCCACGGCCAAGATCACCGCCTGCGACTCGCCGCGATCAAGCCCCGCCCTGTGCAACACGCCCGACAGGGTGTCGCCGCGACCGGCGGTCAGGACCACTGTTCGCGTGGGAATGGCCGGGCGGGCCGTGCCCGGCTCTTCCGCCCCGGGCGCCGGAACCGGTCCGGGTGCCGTCGGCGCCAGCCCGGTCGCGACGGACGGTTCTTCCGCTTCGGGTGCCGCGACCGGCTCGGGCACTGCCTGTTCCGCAGGAAACAGACCGGTGACTACGGCCGGCTCATCCACTTCGGGCGAGAACAGCTGCTCGCGGACTCCCGCCAGCCCCAAGAGCACAAGCACCACACCGGCCAGGAGCACGAGAAACATGTTCGTTCGCGCGGGCATTGTCCTCCATCTCGCTTGCCGGCTTCGGTCAAGATGCTCGTGGTCCGTTCTGCCTCTGTCAACCGCGCCGTCACGCGATACCGCGCGGGCACTGCGGTTCAACAGGGTCGCGAGCGGAAGATTGCTGCAGGTCGCCCGCGAAAAAAGCGTGCGGTCCGCGCCTCAGCGCAGGCTCACGTTGATGGCTTCCAGGACCTCCGGGGACGGCCGGAGCGCATCCTCGTCAAGGCTGTTCAGGGGACGGGACGTCATTTCCAGCTTGCCTCGCAGGTCCTCGTCCCCGGTATCGAGGTACAGCAACCCGGTCACCACCTCGCCCTGGGCCTGGCGGTCCATGATGTAGCGAACCGCACCGACCGGATCCCCGGGATCGTAGTCGGAATCGAGCTTGCGCAGGCGCAGCCGGCATTGGTTGTGCAGGGTGACATCGATCACCTCGCCCTCGGCGTAGCTCGCCGTGATCGTCTCGTGGTACGGCACGTAGTCGGTGGCGAGCACCGAGTGTTCATGATCGCGTACGAACTCGAAGCTCTTGGTCGAACCGTAATGGTTGTTGAAGGTGACACAGGGCGAAATTACGTCAATAAATGCAAATCCCTTGTGGGTCAGCGCTGCCTTGATCAGCGGGACCAGCTGGTCCTTGTCGCCCGAGAATCCGCGCGCCACGAAGCTTGCACCGAGCTGGATCGCCATCACCGCGAGATCGATGGCCTCGAATGCGTTTCGCTGACCCTTGCGGCCAACCGAAACCCGGTCGTTTGTCGCGGAGAACTGGCCCTTGGTCAGCCCGTAGGTCCCGTTGTTCTCCACCACGTAGAGCATGTCGACCTGGCGGCGGACCGCATGGGCAAACTGCCCGAGCCCGATCGACGCGGTGTCCCCGTCCCCGGAAACGCCGACATAGGTGAGATCGCAGTTGGCCAGGTTGGCGCCGGTCGCAACCGACGCCATGCGCCCGTGTACCGAGTTGAAGCCGTGGCTCTTCGACAGGAAGTAGGTCGGGGTCTTCGATGAGCAGCCGATGCCGGACAGCTTGGCAAGCCGGTGCGCGGGCAGATCGAGCTCGAAACACGCCTCGACGATGGCGGCGCTGACCGAATCGTGTCCGCAGCCGGCGCACAGCGTCGACATGGCGCCCTCGTAGTCGCGCCGTGTCAGTCCGAGCGAATTGCGCGGCAGTCTCGGGTGATGAAACCTGGGCTTGGATACGAATGACATCGCACTTCCTCCCGTCAGGCCGCCTCGGATCCCCCGGCCGCGCTCCCGTGGCCGACGGCGGCCGCGATTAACTCGGTGACCCGGGTGGCTGTCACCGGGAACCCGTCGAAGATCAGAATCGGAACGAGTCTCGCCGGATCGATATCGCACTCGTTGATCAGCAGGGAACGCATCTGGCCGTCCCGGTTCTGCTCGACCACGAACACCTTTTCGTGGGCGCGGATAAAGTCGGCCACCTCGGCGGGAAACGGGAAGGAGCGCAGCCGCATCGAATCGACATGGATCCGGCGGTTCGTCAGCATCTCCAGCGCCTCGGGAATGGCGGCACCGGTGCTCCCGAAGTGGATCAGGCCCAGGGTGGCGCCGAGCGTGTCCTGGCCGTACACGGGCGCTGGAACGAGGCTTCGGGCGGTATCGAACTTACGCAGCAGGCGCTCCATGACCCGGACGTTCACCGTTCCGTCCTCGGTGTAGCCCGCGTACTCGTCATGCGAGGTTCCCCGGCTGAAGAACGCCCCCTTCTCCGGGTGGGTTCCGGGCCAGGTCCGGTAGGGAATGCCGTCACCGTCGACATCGAGATACCGGCCGAACCGCTCGAGCGCGTCGAGCCCGTCGGCGTCGAGCACCTTTCCCCGGTCGAATCGTCGATCCGGATCCATGGCAAGCGGCCGGGTGGTCCAGTCGTTCATGCCGATGTCGAGATCGCTCATGACGATGACCGGCGTCTGCACGCGCTCGGCGAGGTCAAAGGCCTCGATCGCAAACTCGAAGCACTCGGCCGGGTCGGCCGGAAACAGCAGCACGTGCCGGGTGTCGCCGTGGCTCGCATAGGCACAGGAGATGATGTCGGACTGCTGCGTGCGCGTCGGCATGCCGGTGGACGGCCCGCCGCGCTGGATGTTGAACAGCACCACCGGTATTTCGGCAAAGTAGGCCAGCCCCAGGAATTCGCCCATCAGCGATATGCCCGGGCCGCTGGTGGCGGTGAAGGCGCGCGCGCCGTTCCAGCCGGCGCCGATCGCCATGCCGATGGCGGCCAGTTCGTCCTCGGCCTGGACGATGGCATAGGCGCGCCTGCCGGTCTCCTCCTCGATGCGGTAGCGGCTGCAGTACCGCTCGAACGCCTCGGCCAGCGAGGTCGACGGCGTGATCGGGTACCAGGCGGCGACCGTTGCCCCGGCGAACAGGCAGCCGAGACCGGCGGCGGCATTGCCCTCGATCATGATGCTGTCCCCGACCGCGTCACTGGCCTCGACCCTGACGTCGAGCGGGCAGTCGAAGGTCTCGAGCGTGTAGTTGCGCCCGATGGCGAGAGCCTCGAGGTTGGCGCGGATCGCGTCATCCTTGCCGCGGAACTGCCGGGCGATCATCTCCTCGAGTATCCCGACATCGATGTCGAGGAGTGCCGACAGCACGCCGACATAGGCGACGTTCTTGAACAACTGGCGTTCGCGGGGGATCTCGAACCGCTTGTTGACGAGCCGGGTCAGCGGAACCCCGATCGGGGTGATGTCCGACCGCTCGAACTTCTGGATGAAGGTATTGTCGTAGAGCACGTATCCGCCGGGCACGATCGAGGCGATGTCGTCATCCCAGCTCTGCGGGTTCATCGCCACCATCAGATCGATGCCTTCGCGGCGTCCCAGGTAGCCGCGCGCGCTCGCACGAACCTCGAACCAGGTCGGCAGGCCCTGGATGTTCGACGGAAAGATGTTCTTCGGCGCAACCGGGACACCCATGCGGAAGATCGCGCGGGCAACCAGGGCATTGGCGCTGGCGGACCCCGAACCGTTCACGTTGGCAAACTTGAGGACGAACTCGTTGGTCTTCATGGCCCGAGCCTCTGGTTCTGCGCCTTCGCCTCGTGGTAGAGGAACTTCTTCATGTCCCAGGCGGCAGTCGGACACCGCTCCGCGCACAGTCCGCAGTGCAGGCAGACATCCTCGTCCTTGACCATCACCCGCCCGGTCGGCAGGTCATCCGAAACATACAGGTCCTGGCTCTCGTCAAGCGCCGGCACCCTGATTTGCTGCCTCAGCTCCGGTTCCGGCGCATTGTTGATGAAGTTGATGCAGTCGACCGGGCAAACGTCGACACAGGCATCGCACTCGATGCACCGGCCTGTCTCGAACACGGTCTGGACGTCGCAGTTCAGGCAGCGCATCGCCTCGTCGAACCCGAGCCGCTCGTCAAATCCCAGTTCCACCTCCATCCGGATGTCGCCGAGCGCCAGCGCCTTGTCGGCATGCGGCACGAGGTAGCGCTGATCCTCGGAGATCATGTTGTGGTAGGACCATTCGTGCATGCCCATCTTCTGGCTGACCAGTGTGACATGCGGCGCGAGCCGTTCGCTCAGGTCCCTGCCTTCGCACAGCCGGTCGATCGAGATCGCCGCCTGGTGGCCGTGGGCGACGGCCCAGATGATGTTCTCGGGCCCGAAGGCCGCGTCACCACCGAAGAACACCCGTGGGTGGGTGGACCGGAAGGTCACCCGGTCCACCACGGGCATGTCCCACTTGTCGAACTCGAGGCCGATATCCCGCTCGATCCAGGGGAAGTGGTTCTCCTGGCCGATGGCGCACAACACGTCATCGCAGGGGAAGAACGCCGGTTCCTCTCCGGTCGGGACCAGTCTGCGCCGGCCGGTGTCGTCATACACGGGCCTGACCTTCTCGAAGGTCACGCCGACCAGCCTGCCGTTCTCGTGGACGAATTCCAGCGGGACGTGGTTGTTGAGGATCTCGATATCCTCGCGCTGCGCGTCCTCGATCTCCCAGGGAGACGCCTTCATCTCCTCGAACGGACTGCGCACGATCACCTTGACGTCCTCTCCGCCGAGGCGCATCGCGGTGCGGCAGCAGTCCATGGCGGTGTTGCCGCCGCCAAGCACGATCACCCGCCGGCCGACGGTATCGGTATGCCCGAAGGCCACGCTCATCAGCCAGTCGATGCCGATATGGAAGTTCTCGGCGACCTCGTCGCGGCCCGGGATCTGCAGATCGCGCCCGCGCGGCGCCCCGGTGCCGACGAATACGGCATCGTAGCCCTCGTCCAGCACCGACTGCAGGCTGGTGACGTCCGTGTCGAACCGGGTCTCGATACCGAAATCAAGGATGCGGTCGACCTCCTCGTCCAGCACCGACTGCGGCAGCCGGAACGCCGGGATCTGGCTGCGCATCATTCCGCCGCCCTTCGCGTCCCGGTCATAGACCACGACATGGTAGCCAAGCGGTGCGAGGTCGCGGGCGACGGTCAGCGAGGCCGGACCACCCCCGATGCACGCAATGCGCCTGCCGTTCGGTGACGCGATCTCGGGCATCAGGTGCTCGATGTCGCCGCGGTAGTCGGCGGCCACCCGCTTCAGCCGGCAAATGGCGACCGGCTTGTCCTCGACACGAACGCGCCGGCAGGCCGGTTCGCATGGCCGGTCGCAGGTGCGACCGAGGATCCCGGGGAACACGTTCGATTCCCAGTTGACCATGTAGGCGTCGGTGTAGCGGCCCTGGGCGATCATCCGGATGTACTCGGGCACCGGGGTGTGGGCCGGACACGCCCACTGGCAGTCCACCACCTTGTGAAAATACTGGGGGTCGGTGATATCGGTGGGCCGCATATGCGTACCCGGCGCGTTTGCGCCGGCGCCGGGCCTGTGCTCGTCTGGGCTCATGGTCTGCTGGCACTTCCCGCGATATGGCGCCCGACCCGGAGGCACCCTGGACAATAGCACTGAATCCCGCCCCGATCGACAGGACCGCACCGTCACGCCGGTATCAGGGTCATGAAATGCTACATACGCCCGCAGGCCGCAATCTTCAAGGTTGGAGCGACGTCCGGTGCCTCGGAAAGGTCACGCGTCCCGCACCGATCATGCGCGAGTCGCCGCCCGGTGACGGCCCGCGCGCGCCTACCCCGCCGGCGTGGCGAGCCGGGCGTACCCTCCCCGGTGGTACAGGAGCGGCGGTGTTTCCGAGAGGATCTCGACGCGCCGCACACGCCCTATGATCACGACGTGATCACCCGCCTCGTGGCGCGCATCGAGGACACAGTCGGCGGCACAGACGACACCATCCAGTATAGGCGCGCCGGTGTCCCACCGGCTCCAGGCGACGCCGTCGAACCGGTCGCCGTCGTGGACCGCGAACCGGGTCGACAGCTCCTGTTGCTCGCCCGAGAGGATGTTGACCGCAAAGCAGTCGGCCGACATGAAGGCCTGATAGTTGGTGGAGGCGCATCCGAGGCAGAACAGCACCAGTGGCGGGTCGAGCGAAACCGAACTGAAGGAGTTGGCGGTGATCCCGCAGGGCCGGCCGTCCGCCAGGGTGGTCACGATTGTCACACCCGTTGCGAACCGGCCCATCGCGTCTCGAAAGAGGCGCTGGTCGATCGTCATGTAGTCGGCTCCCGTCAGCGCCGTGTGTCCGCGACAGCGTCAACACTCGCCGGGTGCCGCGCAAGCGAATTCTGTCCGGTGATGCGCACGGGGGCGACGGACCGGTCGCCCTGGGGGCTGGCATGGCGGGTCAACTCCCCGCAATATGGATGCGGGCTGCCCCGAGGGAAGACCAGGCATGATCGATGGTGCGCGGCTTCGGCTGCTTGACTTCTTCGTGACCCACCCGAACCCGTGCCCGTACCTGCCGGACCGGCTGGAACAACGGGTGGTCACCAACATGACGAATCCACTCGCCGCCGCCAGCCATGACACCCTGGCCCGGGCCGGGTTCCGGCGCGTGCAGCAGTTCGCGTACCGTCCGGCGTGTCCGCAGTGCACCGCCTGCGTGCCGATCCGGGTCGACGTGAACCGGTTCACGCTGACCCGTTCATTCCGGCGGGTCCTGAACCGCAACCGGGACCTGGTGATGGACTGGCGGGACCCCGTGGCCACCACCGAGCAGTATCGACTGTTCAGCAGCTACCAGCGCTGCCGGCACGAGGGTGGCGGCATGCAGGACATGGGGTTTGCGGACTATGCCGACATGGTGTGCGAGACCCCGATCGAGACCCGGATCGCCGAGTTCCGCCTCGCGGGCTCCGGACAGCTTCTCGGCGTCGGCCTGGTCGATTTCCAGAGCGATGGCCTGTCCGCCGTCTACAGTTTCTTTGGCGCCACCCGCCCCGACCGCAGTCTGGGCACCCACATCATCCTGTCCCTGATCGCCAGCGCCCGCGCGCTCGAGCTGCCCTATGTCTACCTGGGGTACTGGATCAGTTCGTCGGAAAAGATGGCCTACAAGTCCCGCTTCCGGCCGGTCGAGATCCTGACCGCGGCCGGCTGGAAGACGGTATGCGTGGAGGACGCGGCGGACTGATCCGCTTCCGATCCCTCAGGCCGCGAGCACGGGCCCGTCACCAACGATGGTGGTGCGGTGCATCACCCGGCGTTCGCCGGGATCGTGCGGCGTGACCCTGTGCATTGTGCAACGGTTGTCCCACATGACGATGTCGTCGGTTTCCCACCGGTGACAGTAGACGAACCGTTCCTGGGCCGCGAACTCGGCGAGTTCGCCGATGAACTCGACGGCGTCCTCGTCCTCCATGCCCTCGATCCGGTCGTTGTAGATCGGGCTGATGTAGAGCGATGTGCGCCCGGTGACCGGGTGCCGGCGTTCCATTGGCTGCCAGACCGGCGGCATGGCCGCCCGCTCGGCCTCGGTCGGCTTCCGGGCCCCGGTGATCCGGCTGAGCATCTCGAAATCGTGCCGTGCCCGGCGACCGCGGATACGGTCCTTCCACGCCTCCGGCAGCGCCTCCCAGACCGCGTACATGTTGCAAAAACAGGTCTGCCCACCGGTCCGGCTGACCTCGATGCCGTGCAGGAGCGAGCCCATGGCGGGAACCGGCCGGTAGCTCGAGTCGGTATGCCAGGTGCGCGCACTGGACAGCTGCTGCATGGTCGGGTGCTCGCGCGGCATGATGGTTCCGGTCTCGTCGGTGTTGGAGACGCGGAAGATCTCGCGCACCGCGGTCGACTTGAGAATGTCCTGGTGGAACACCTCGGGCTCCCCGAAACTCCGGGTCACCTCGACGTGCCGGGCGTCGGTCACCGGCTGGTCCGGAAACACCAGGACCAGGTGTTCCATCCAGGCCGCGTGGATCGCCGCGGCGGCCTCCTCGTCGATCGGACCGTTGAAGTCGACACCGCGGAATTCGGCACCGATGGCCGGATGCAGCCTGCGAACCTGAAAGCGGGTTGCCCCCGTACCGGGCGTGGTGTTCATGGACTGGCCTCCCCTGTCACTCAGCGCTGCCGCGGATGGTACCACATCAACCGGCACCCCGGTCGAGCTTGAGGCCCGGGTGGTTCCGGCCGGGCGTGCCGGTGCAGGAGCTGCGGGACCGGAGAGCCGCCCACCGGACCTGGCGCCGGTCGGTGACGGGATCGGGATGCGGTGCGCCGGCCTGTTTGCCGGGCGCAGGCAGGATCATGCGTGCACCCTGCCTTTGCGCCGTTCCGCCGCGAACCTCCCGCGATGCACCTGAACAGGCTCGTCGCTCGCCTGCATGCGCACCCACGCCCGGCGGTTTCCCGGCCGATCTCCTCCGGCGCCAGCGCCATGTTCGCCGACATTCCCGCCTTGCAGTTCTGCAAGCAGGACAGCGTTCCACGTCAGGACCCGGGACGCGCCGCCGTATCGGTCACGTTCCAGCCCGCCTCGCCCAAGCAGTCGCGGACGGGTCGGCCCGGGTGCGCCGGGTTCCGCATTCGCTGTAGCGCGATATGCGGCGCGCCGTGATCGTCCGCCGTTCCAACACGGCCGGCAAGGGTGCCGCGCGGCTGACCGGCAATGGCGGATTATCAGGGGCGGGGCGGAGCGCGCGAATGCCACTCCGCGGCCAGGGCCAGAGGAACGAGCTTCGACTGTCCGATGGCCCGGTCGCGGTTCACCAGGGGAACGTTGTGCACGGCGCTGGTCACCGCAATGATCCCGTCGGCCGGGCCGGCGCGGAAATCGAGGCGGACCGAGGCCCTTGCGACGGCGATATCGACGGGCCAGACGTGCAATCCGGCGAGTGCGCGCGCGACCTCGCGGTCGTCAAGATCCATCTCCAGCCGCCCGAGTTGGACCAGCTTTGCAAGCTCCCACGGCACGATGGCCGAATTCGACCAGCTGTTCCGCTCCAGCAGGGCGCTCTCCCCACGCCGAAGTCCGCTTTAGACCGAAGTTCCCCCTGAATCCCAGCTGACATTCGAGCCAAGTCAGTGACCTGGCGGGATTTTTTCGGGCTTTTGGGCCATTGATTGTACCCATGTAAATATGACTTTATCTGTTGACAGCAAGTGCCGATTATGCATTATGGGTAGCCATGTACATCGAATCCGTCCCC
>JAJEAR010000028.1 GCA_022822665.1 Alphaproteobacteria bacterium
CAGGACCTGTCCGTAGGTCGGGTAGACGGAGCGGTCGATCCGGACGTCGGGGTCCCACAGCCGTGACCGCAGCAGGGACCGGCCGCAGTGCAGGAAGACCTCCTCCACGGCGACCCGGATCGCCGACCGGGCGGCCCGGCCCGCCACCGCCAGCGGTTCCAGCAGCTCCTCGTCGGTGACGATGTCGGCGGTGCCGCTGACACGCAGGGTCTCGTTCATGCCCGGTACCAGGAACAGCAGCCCCACCTCGGGGTTGGACAGGATGTTCTGCAGCGAGTCCACCTGGTTGTTGCCGGGCCGGTCGGGGATCAGCAGGGTGTGGTCGTCGATGACGGCCACGAAGCCGGGAGGGTCGCCCCGGGGCGAGGTGTCGGCCCGCCCGTCGGCGCCGAAGGAGCTGATAACGCAGAACGGCGACAGCGAGATGAAGTCCCTGGAGTGCTTGTCGAGGTGGTTCAGCACCTTCTGATGGGCCCGCGGCGCCGGCGGACGGTAGGACTCACGCAGTTCGGCGATGCTTGTGATGGCCATGGTCCTCTACCTCCGTCGCGAGCGTCGCCTGCCAGCGTAACAGGCGGGCCCGGGTGGCCCGGCCTCCAGCGAGGGGTCACGCCTCGGTCTCGGAGGCCTCCGGATCCGCTTCGGGCCGGCCTGCGGGCTTGGTCGGCCCATGTTTCCGGGCTACGACGGTTTCTGCGGTGCCGTGGTCCATATGCCGGCTTCCATGGACTCCTTGATCTCGGCGAGGTAGGGGAACGACTCGATTTGTGTGACCCCTGGAATACCGCGCAGCACATCGAGTGTTTCGAGGAGGTGGCCCAGGTCGCGGTAGCCGATCTCGGCGACGATGTCGAAGGCGCCGAGCACGGTCGCGGCCAGCGCTACGGGCGCTTGTGCGGCTAGTTCGCGCGCGGCCTCGCAGGCTGGTCCCGCGACGCTCATGCCGACCGCGGCGTAGCCGGCCAGTCCGAGGATTCCCGGCGAGACGACGGTCTGCACGGTGAGGGCGCCTGTCTGTTGCATGTGTCTCACCCGCTGGCGTGCCGTCCCGCTCGAGACCGCGACCCGCCGGGCGATCTCGGCGTAGGTGGCCCGTCCGTCCCGAGCGAGCACTCTGAGGATGTCGGTGTCGATGTCATCGATCCGATACGGGGGGCGCTCATCGTGCGCGCCCGCGGCGGAGACGCCGCTGTGGAACGTCGACCAGTCGTGCTTGTAGTAGGACTGCAGGATCGCGATTCTCGTGTGGGCAGATCCGAGCTCGCGCCGAGTGTCGCCCACGACCCGGATGAGGTCGTGCCAGTCTCTGCATCGGAGTTCGGCGATCAGTCCCGCGCTTCCGCCCACCACCGCAGCGAAGGCCGTCTCGTGGCGTTCGCTCACCAGCCGCGCCGCCTCGAGGGTGCTGCCGCCGGGTTCGATGAACGCGAACGCGAAGACGCCATAGCCCAGTATCGCCGGGTCCGCCCGGCCCGCGATCGTGACGCACCGCGACTCCTGCAGCCGTTTCACCCGTGCCTTTGCCGTGCCGGCCGTGACGCCCACGCTCTCAGCCAGTTCCGAGTAGCTGCAGCGAGGGCTCTCCACGAGCGCTCGGATGATCGCCAAGTCGACATCGTCCACAACGTCTTGACGGGTCACAGGACGCCCGCTCTATCAGTCCTGCCTCGCGGCGTCAAGACCGCGGGCGGAGCCTCGCCGCGCCCGGCCCAGGCCCTGCAGCAGCGACCCCGGAGTAGGTGCCGGGGTCGCTGCTACAAGAGAGGGTCTGGGATGCCTGTGGAGCACTGCTTAGCCGCGAGAGAGCTTGTGCAATACCCGGGGACGCTCAACGAAAACCATCAGTTGAGTTGCTTTGTGTTTAGGTCGATCAACTTGCCCGCGCAGACGTTTCCGACATACTGCGCGAATCTGTCGTTGGGATGGAGTTGATGGCTCCCGTCCGTAGCACAGTGCTGGGTTAGAACGTAATGCTTCGACTGCGGAATATACACAGAATCTGAGTACACCACGGTTCCGCACTGATCAACCATGTTGCACATGTTTTGTACATTCCGAATCGTGGGCCCATCCTCGCCGCCCCTACGTACCAGAACAATGAACCCATGATAGTCATACTTCGTGGAGCTCTTGATGACACCGCGGATCCGATAGCTCGATGATCCACTCTCTTCGACCTGCATATCGCTCAAGGTCCATGGATGAGCTACAGCAGGAGCACTTACCGTGACGATGAGTGCTGCTGCCACCAGTATGGTGTAGAGTCGTTTCACTTGTCTGCCTCCTCCAGAAGGGACTCTATGTCTACACTCTCAGATGTGTCGGACTCGTCATCCTTCACGCGGCCGATGATCGAAGTGAGACTTTCATCGCTGGGGATATCGGCCCACTCTCGATGGCTCACAATTGTGCTATCGAGGAATTCGGGATCATTCGACAAGGCGAATCCCGACTGATCCTCGCCGATGAAGATGATCGCAACCTTGCCGGCCAGAACATCAGTCGAGCAATAGAAGCCGCGAATGGATCCAACTTCAGCAGCCACATCGGCTGGCAACTGGTCGGCCAGCCCGCGCGCACGCAGCAACGACCCCGTTCCGCCGTTGGACTTGCGTGAGAGTCCATCGCACATCGACGGTGCAGACAGATCCGACAACAGGTGCGCCGGAAGTGATTCATCGTTATCACTGTTGTTGTCGGCGTCCGTGACTCCTAGCGCGCCCGTCGATGATGGTGGTGCATCCGCAGTGTTCTCACCGACTTGCCCGGCGGCTTGTGACCCAGGGCCAGCATTCTCACCCTCAGCCTCGCCGGTGAACCACACAGTCGCGATCCCGACCGCTAAAGCCACCGCACACGTTGCAGTGATCAGTCTCGGCAGTCTATCCATAGTTTCTTCTCCTTTGTCGCGGTTCCCCCATGCGGGGGCATGACAAGGCAACCTCCTAAAATGCTGATTTCCAAGGCACCCAACCCGGAGCCGGGTTCGACCAAGAACCCAAATCGGTGCCACAAGACGTGTCCAAGGAAGATACGCGGCCCACAAGGAGATCACGCAGCACCAAATCGTGCTGAGGCCGCACCACAGCGCCAGAAGAATCATTCTTGTATCCGGCGCGATCAATGCGCCTCTTGCAGGCGGGTCTGTTCGGATTCGGCTTTCAGAATGTGGAGGCGGCCGGGTCGTTCAGCGTTCGGCAGGCCGGCGAAGGGACCGGTCTGTGTACGGCGACTACGGTGCCGCCACTGGCACCCTGACAGTGACCGTTCCTGCGCAACGCCCCGAAGCGCCATTTCACCGATCCCTCTTTCGCCGCGGCGGCACTGGGGGCGGCACCCGATGCGGTCATGGTCGACCTCAAGTTCGCGGGCCTGCTCTTCGAGTCGCTGGTGGTGCGCGACCTGAGGGTG
>JAJEAR010000062.1 GCA_022822665.1 Alphaproteobacteria bacterium
GGGGCGCGCGCCGGGACGCGCGTTGGTCCGCAACGGGTCCGCCGTCGCGGGGCTCGCGCTGCTGGCGCCGGTGCTCGCGCTGGTCCTCGTCGCGCCGGCCCTCTACCCCGTGGATCCCTTCGCCATCGTCTGGCGGCCGCTGGCGCCGCCCGGCGAGGCGGCGGCGGTACCGCTCGGGAGCGATTACCTGGGGCGCGACGTGCTGGCCGGGATCGTCCACGGCGGCCGGGCCACGCTCGCGGTGGGGCTGGGCGCCGCCGCCCTCTACGTCGCGATCGGCATCTCCGTGGGCGCCCTGGCCGGGTTCCACGGCGGGCTCGTCGACGGGGCGCTGATGCGCCTCACCGAGTTCTTCCAGGTCCTGCCCGGCCTGCTCTTCGCCATGGTGCTGGCGAGCCTGTTCGGCCCGGACCCCGTCACCGTCGCGGTCGCGATCGGGGTGGCGAGCTGGCCGCCGGTCGCCCGCCTCGCCCGGGCCGAGGTTCTGCGGATCAAGGCGCTCGACTACGTCCGGGCCTCGCGCGCGATCGGCGCGTCGGACCGGCGCCTGCTCTGGCGGACGATCCTGCCCAACGCGCTGGCGCCGCTGATCGCCGCCGCCACGCTCGCCGTCGGCGCCGCCATCCTGTTCGAGGCCGGGCTCGCCTTCCTCGGGCTCGGCGATCCCGACGTGATGAGCTGGGGCCTGACGATGGGCGCCAACCGGGACTTCGTGCTGGAGGCCTGGTGGACCGTGACCCTGCCGGGGCTCGCGATATTCGTCACCGTGCTTGGCGCCGGCCTGGTCGGCGACGGGCTGACCGAGGCGCTCGACCCGAGGCGGCGGGGGCGCTGAGCCGGCAGGCCGGCGGGATCGGCAACGACTCTCCCGGCCGTCGCCCGCGGACCCGCGCGCGGCGACGCCGCCGGTCCCCGAGCGGTCTGGCCTGTAGGATCCGGCCTGTAGCGACAGGTCGGTCGGAACTACCTAAGCCCTTGATACTACATGATAAATGTGTTGCTTCGGCCGCGGGGATCGGTACGCTTCTCGGAAGGTCCGGAGGATAGCGATGATGCGACGCTCCAGTGTTTCCGTGAGTCTACCCAACAGCGAACGTTCTCGTGTGTTCTTGGTCATGACATTCGCTCTTGCGCTACTGGCGCAGGTCGCCGCGCCGTGGCACTCCGCGGTCGCCGACTCGTCGGAGGGGTGTTGGACGAGCATCGAGCCGGGTGAGGAGTGCCCGCCCTTCGGCCAGTGGGAACAGTGGTGGTCCGTCCAATTTTGGTGGCTCGACCATCGGTCGTGGCCTGAAGAGCGGAATTGGTGCGGCGATCCTCCGGAACCGGGGCTGGAACAATCGGTGAGTTGCAATGATCCGGAAGCCGTCACCGTTTCGGTATCGGATGCGAGCGCAACGGAAGGGTCCGACACAACCATCGACTTCGAGATTTCGCTCAACAAACCGCACCCGAGGCGCAGTGTGACCATGGACTGGTCGATTGAGGGCCATACAGCGGTTGCAGGCGAGGATTACACCGACGCGAGCGGAACCCTCACTTTCGCGTCGGGGGAGACCAGCAAGACCGTCAGCATTTCCCTAATCGACGATGCCGCGAGCGAAGGGGTGGAAACGTTCTCGCTGAGCCTGACCAACGCTTCCGGTGCGACCTTCGTCAAATGGGGGCTTGCGCAAGGAAGCCTCTCGGGGAGGGGCACGATCCTGCCTGACGAAGACACGACCGCACCTTCGGTGACGGTGGGAACAAAGTACCCGGTCACCCCTCCGGTGACGGGTTTTTTCACCGTTCTTGTCGAGTTCAGTGAGCCGGTCACCGGCTTCGATATGTCCGACCTGCAAGTCACCAACGGCTCCACGGTCAGCTATCAAGCCACCTACAGGTTCAACGAACACGGCATGACCAGGTGGGCGGTGAAAATCAAGGTGGACGAGGACCTGACTGGCGACGTTTCCGTGACGGTTCCGGCCGGTGTGGCGGCGGACTCTCTTGGAAATGACAACACTGCCTCGACGCCGTTCGTTATCTCGGCGCGAGGCCACACCTCTGATCAAGGGGTGAGGGCGTGGTTGCAATGCAGTGGCTCTTCGGACCCTGCTTCTTGGGCGACCGGACCCAAGTCAGTCTCGGTGGATTACGGATTAGAGGGGTTTTCCGCCACGTTTATCGACACAACTGCGATCATACTAACCAACGAGGCAGGGGTAAGCGCTGCTGGTCCAGGTGTGGCGGCCTGCGGCGCTGGGTGTACCAAGAACAACAGAATCAAGGACGGCATGACAGGTCAGCTCACCCTCCAGATTCTCGGCGGCGCGGCGACGCTCGATTATCCTGAAGCGAACACCCCGACGAGGCCGTCGGATCCGATGCTTATCTCCGGTCTCGATTGGGCCGTATCGGTCGCCGACGCGAGTGCCATGGAAGGCACCGACGAGACGATGGATTTCGAAGTGCGACTCAATGCACAGGACGACTGCAAGGCGGTGAAGGTGGACTGGGCGACCGCGGACGGCACAGCGACTGCGGGTGAGGACTACACGGCTTCGAGCGGGACGCTCACGTTCGAGCCGGGAGAGACCGTCAAGATCATCAGCATTCCAATAATTGACGATACCGTGAGCGACAGCGGTGAGACCTTTGCGCTCAGGCTCAGCAATGCTCAGGGCGTGGACATCGAGGACGGAGAGGCCACTGGCACGATTCTGAACGATGAAGCGCCTGCAGCGCTAACGGCGCAATTCCAAGACGTTCCCGAGAGTCACGACGGCACGACGGCTTTCACATTCGAGCTTCATTTCAGCGAGGACATTACGGGGCTGAGCTACAAGACGGTGGGCGGTGGGCTCTTCGAGGTCACGGGAGGGAGTGTGACCGGTGCCCGGCGTCTCACGCAGGGCAGTAACCAGGGTTGGCTGGTGACAGTTGAGCCGAGAGGCAGTGGCGACATCGCGATCTCGCTGCCCGCTCGTGCCTGCGGGGAAACCGCGGCGATATGCACGGCGGACAATCGCGCGCTCTCGGCGGGGATTTCGACGACTGTGCCGGGTGCGCTCGTTGTGGCGTCGCAGAGTAGCGGAGAGGAGTTGCGGCTGGTCGGCGGTGCGACGGCAAACGAATGGCGCCTGGAGATCTTGTACAACGGCCAGTGGGGCACGGTGTGCGACGACAACTGGGGAAAGCCTGACGCCGATGTTGTCTGCCGTGCGCTCGGCTATGAGGAGGGCTCGGTAGCCGATGCGACGCAGTTCACAAGGGCGTACTTCGGGGCGGGCGCGCAGTCGATGCCGATCTGGCTGGATAACGTCCAGTGCACGGGTACGGAGACAAGTCTTCTGGCCTGTCCGCGGCGTAACAGCCCCGCGGTGGGGACGCACAACTGCCGTCACCGCGAGGATGTGGGGGTGCGCTGTGCGGGAGAGCTTTCGGGGTCCGCGGCGGTGGAAACGCCGCCGGTGCCGTTCACGGCGGAGTTCCAGAACGTCCCGGCGGAGCATGACGGGAGCAGCGCGTTCGAGTTGGAGCTTGCGTTCAGCGAGGAGCCGAACGGTCTGAGCTACAAGACGGTGCGGGATACGCTGTTCGAGGTGAGCGGCGGGCGCATCGAGAACGCGCGGCGTGTAACGCGGGGAAGCAACCTGGGATTCTACGTGGTCGTGAGGCCATCGGGAACCGGGGCGGTGACGCTGTCGCTGGCGACGCTGCCGGCGTGCGGACAGACAGGCTCGGTGTGCACCGGGGACAGCCGTGCGCTGGAGGGGCCGGTGGGGGCGACTGTACACGGCCCGGCGGCTCTCTCGGTGGCGGATGCGACCGTCGACGAAGGCCCGAACGCAAAGCTCGAGTTCAGCGTGACCCTCGATCGTGAGCGCCACGCGCAGGTGACGGTGGACTACGCAACGAGCGACGGCACGGCGGTCGCCGGAGAGGACTACACCGAGACCTCGGGCACGCTCGCCTTCGCGCCGGGCGAGACCAGCAAGACGGTGCGGGTGCCGGTGCTGGACGACGCACTCGACGAGGGCGAGGAGACGATGACCTTCACGCTCTCCAACCCGAGCCCGTCGAGCGTCAGGCTGGCGGACGCCGTGGCGACGGGGACGATCGCGAACGACGACCCGCTGCAGAAGATGTGGCTGTCGCGCTTCGGGCGCACGGTGGCGGACCATGTGACGGCGGCGGTCTCCGACCGGCTCGCCGCGCCGCTCACGGGGGCGCAGGTGACGGTGGGCGGTCAGACCGTCAACCTCGCGGAGATCGGTGACGAGGCGCGGCTGGGCGAGACCCTGACCTCGCTCGCGCAGGTCATGGGCGCCCCGCAGGGACCCGGTGCGGAGGGCGGCCCTGGATCGGGGTCCGGGGCAGGCCCCTGGCCGGGGACGGATCTGCGCATGGCCGAGGGCCCGACGCCCACAAGCGCGCCGGCGCGCGGGATCACGGGCCACGATCTGCTGCTGGGCAGCGCGTTCCACCTCGCGAAGGAAGGCGACGGCGGCACGCCGGGGCTTGCGGCCTGGGGCCGGGTGACGGTGGGCGGCTTCGACGGCGAGGCGCCGGCCGATGACGGCAACGTCCGCATCGACGGCAATGTGACCACCGGCATCCTCGGCGCGGATGCCGAGTGGGGGCGGTTGCTCGGCGGCGTCGCGGTCTCGGTGAGCGAGGGCGAGGGCACGTTCGACCAGCGCGGCGTGGATTCAGGCACCATCGAGAGCACGATGACCACGGTGAGCCCCTATGCGCGGGTGAAGCTGAGCGACCGGGTCTCGGCCTGGGGCCTGGCGGGCTACGGCACCGGCGACATGACCATCGTCCAGAAGGCCAATGCCGAGACCAGCCAGCCGGAGCGGGTGACCCGCACCGACCTCTCGATGCGGCTTGCCGCCCTGGGCGGAAGGGGCGCGCTGTTGCAGGCGGACGAGAACGGCGGCTTCGACCTCGCGCTCAAGGCCGACGCGTTCTACGTCGAGACGACGTCGGAGGCGGTCTCCAACGAGGGCGACACGACGGCGGATGCGAGCCGGGTGCGGCTTGCGCTCGAAGGCAGCCGTGCGTTCGAGATGGATGGCGGCGGCGTGTTCACGCCGGGCCTGGAGCTCGGGCTGCGCCATGACGGCGGAGACGCCGAGACCGGCACGGGCGTGGAACTCGGCGGGCGGCTGTCGTACGCGGACCCGGAGACCGGCCTGAGCGTGGAGGCGAACGTGCGCGCCCTGGTCGCGCACGAGGACTCGAAGTACCGCGAGTGGGGCGCGTCGGGCGCGGTGCGCCTCGCCCCCGGCGAGCGGGGCCGGGGCCTCTCGTTCAGCCTGGCGCCCACATACGGGACGCCGGGGAGTGGCGTGGACCGGCTGTGGTCGGCGCGCGACGCGGGCGGGCTGGCGCCGGGTAGCGAGACGTTCGAGCCGGAGAGCCGCCTTGAGGGTGAGCTCGGCTACGGCCTGCCCCTGTTGGGCGACCGCTTCACCGGCACGCCGAACGTCGGCTTCGGGCTCTCGGGCGCCGGGGCGCGGGACTGGCGCATCGGCTGGCGCCTGACCTCAGCGGTGCGGGGCGATCCCGGCTTCGAGGTCACGCTCGATGCGACGCGGAAGGAGCCCGCCAACGACAACGGCGCGGGGACGCCGGTCGAGCACGGGGTGATGCTGCGCAGCGCAATTCGTTGGTAGCGCCCGGCGAACGGCGGGAAGTCGATCGCAGGCTCAGGTCCGGGAGGGCGCCATGACGGCCGGTCATGCCGGGGACGGCGAGGCGATGGGCGCAATTGCGCTGGCCGGCATCCGGTCCGGGAAGTCCATGCGGGAGATCGCCGTCGAGCTGTACGGCGCGGACCGGGTGGCGGCGGACTGGCATGGCGACAGCAGGATGCGTGCGAAGGTGCGGCGGCTGGCGGACCGCGCGCGGGCCGCATCGGGCGACGCCAATCCCGGAACGCCATGAGGGGTGGAGAGGATACCGGACGCCCGGCGGGCGCGGACTCAGGCTTGGCGTCGCGGCGCCGGCAAGGGGTGGCGTCCGCGACGGGGAGCCTTCGGCCGGGCGCCCGCCCAAGCGCAACCGCCGGGGCTCGCGCGATCCGGGGCCGGTCCGAGGGCGCTCTCCGATGTCGGGGAATAGCGGCCGGACAGGCGACGCGGACAGGTGAGGAACGGAGTCGGAGGGAACGGGAGAGACGCACGGGAAAGAAGCGCGCGGCGCATGCTGGAGAACGCCATGGAGCATGTCGGAGACGGCATGCTCGAGCCGCACGAATTCGGGCGGGTGAGATGCAGGCGATTCCTCCGCATCCGTCTCTCCCGGAAGGAACGCTCGCGGTCCGGCAGCCGCCGGAGCGCGCCGGGGCCGGGTGCGCGCTGCTCGATCCGGCGACCGGCGAGACCGGCACGGCCCGCCTCGGCACGATCCAGGCCGGGCCTGGCGATACCCGACCCATCGGCTCGCGCACGGCATCGTCCCGATGTCGGAACGCGGGCGCGGGATGTGGGCCGGGCCGAGCACGAGATCAGGCTGCGGCTGACGGCACGGTTCTGATGCCGGGCCCGGGGGCGCGCGCCTGCGGGGCCCGGCGGCGGCTCCGGGCGCGCCGGTAGGACGGGGGGAACCGCGGGACCGGCAATGGGGCGTAGGAAGGCGGCGGACGCGGAGAGAATGCGCGGCGCCTGCGCCTGGGCCTGCATGCGGCGCGACTCCGGCTATCGCGCGGCCTGGGCCGCACGGGCGGGTCCGGCCCGCTTCGAGCCGGCGCCGTTCCCGCTCAGGGTCCAGACCCGGGCCGACCTCGCGGCGACGGACTGGGGGCTCGCGCTTTGGGAGAACCCGCACGACGACGCCTGGCGCACGCCCTTCATGCCCGGCATGCCGGTGCTGGTCGCCGAACCCGACCCGGACCCCTGGCCCGATCCGACGCCGCTGCTCCGGATGCTCGGCGAGGCGGACGCGCGGCTGGAAGGCCTGAGGCTGCTCAACGGAAGGTTCGTCCTCAAGGCGGAGCTCGGCGACGAAGCGCTGCAGATCCTAGTCCCCTCCGGGCGGACGTTCGGACCCGGGGACGGCATCGTGGCCAAGCTCGGGCTCAGCCTGCCGCTGCAGGCCCCGGTGGGCCGGGTCGTGGACCTGTGGCGGGTCTCCGGCCGACCGCCCCCTCCTCCGACGCGGCCCTCCGGGGACGGGCGGATCGCGCGCTGGTCTCGGTGCTGGACGGGATCGGGGCGGAGAAGTCCCATCGCTGGATGGCCGAACGCATCTGGGGCGAGGCAAGGGTCGCCGAGGAGTGGAGCTCCGAAAGCTGGATGCGCGCCCAGGTCCGACGCTGGGTACCGAAGGCAAAGGCGCTGGCAGAAGGCGGATGGCGCGACCTCGTGCCCCGCCATGTGCCGGAGCCGTGGCGGGACGCGTAGCGGTCGTCCGCACACCCGGAAAGCCCGGAATCGCGTTGCGCCGGCCGCCGCCCGGCGCTACCGTCGCCGGAGCCGCATCGGAAGCCGGGCCCGCAATCCGGCGGCCAAGCGGACATACGGGGTCGGGAGTTTGCTGCAATCGGCTTGCGGAATGAAGACCGACCGGGATGCCGTCGGCCTAAGCCATTGTAGAGCAGTAATAAATTCTGTTTGCCGGCAGAAAAATACAGAATGTAGTGCCTAGCTGGAAATGAAAACCGGCCAGGATCAACTACTTACGCGAATCAACCGTCGAAGTCAGGATCCATTCCAAATATTGTTCAATCTTCCCAGCCGTGGAGTCGATCTCCTCCCAAGTCCGCACAGCGTTCATTTCCACGCCCCGGAAGGATATCAGGACACTTGATCCGGAGACGCAGCCGCGGGAAGGATTCAAGTCGTAAGCTGACGCCTTGAACTCAAATATCTCGCTGTCTCCCTCGAAAGGGATTGGTACTGTTACGAAGGAACCGGCAACGTGAAACGGTTGTCTTCGATTCCATATGTCGTATTCAAACCTGCCGCTCACATCGATTTTCGCCTCTCCTTCGCTCTCGATGTGCAGTTGATCGCGAATAATCCGTGGTGCATCGAGCGTGTATTTCTCCACGAGATAGCTCACCAAGTCCGATTCGCTTGACGCTAGGATTCTATTTCGCTCCCAACCTGCCACCTCTCGCTGGAAGGCCGGCTCGTAAGCGCGAATCAGATCGGAAAGGTCCTTTTCAAAAGAACAGCAGGTCATCTTTCATCGTGATACCGCACCACTCTCGGGCCATGAACCTAGCGGAGAGCGGCTGTGCCGAACTGCACGCCGCGCATGTCGCTGTCTACCCTCGTCTTCGCATCCGACAATTGGCACGCGGCGCCTGACTTGACAATCTCTCCGCTCGACCCCTGCTCGGCCGGGTCACCCGCTGAGCACCAGTCCCCTTGGTCGTTGTTCCGCCCCCGTCGGTGACTGTCGTATCGTTCCTGTCGCGCCGGGGCGACCGAGGCCAATGAGCCGCCACTGCCGAGATAGCTTCCTGAGCCCACCAGCTTCACAAGCGGTGCGGGCGGGACCCCGGCTTGACCCAGAGGATCCCCCGCCTATCGCCGCCCGTCACCGTCCACAATACCACTCTTCGTGGTTCCCACAGGATCCCCAACGTTGATAAGCGACCTGACTTTCTGGAATCAAAACGCCCTCGAAAAGTCAATGTTCTCAAAAGCGTCGTTTGGTTGCGGGGGCGGACTTCACCGCTCACACCATGCATCGATCACGAGCCGGCACCCGCAGGGCGGCAGCAGGGAACCCGGGAGCATCCGGCCAGCCATGCGCTGAGCCCGACTTCCGGGCGAATTGCGTGAGGCGGCATCCATGCGCCGCGCGCCCTTGCCCGGGTACGAACAACCCGGCCTGACTGTCAGCATGAACAGGGATTGCGGAATCGGGAAGTTTGCGGGTGCGAACCGTGAAGAATGTTGTGACTGTCGGCACCGGGCGGTAGATGAAGGACATGGATGTCCTCGTCGTGATCATGCTGGTCGTTGCCCTGCTTCTGGTCATCGGAACGCTGGCGGGCGGGTTGATCACCATGGCGCGCGGCGGTGACGCCGGACCACGGCGGTCCAATCTGTTCATGCGCTACAGGGTTCTGTTCCAGGGCATCGCGGTGCTGTTGTTCATCATCCTGCTTGCGATCGCAAAAGGTTAGGAGGCATCCGCCATGGTCGTGCTCACGCGGATCTATACCCGGGGCGGCGACAGGGGCATGACGTCCCTGGGAGATGGCAGCCGAGTGGACAAGCATTCCACCCGCCCCGAAGCCTACGGGACGGTCGACGAGGCGAATGCCGCGATCGGGCTGGCCCGCCTGCACGCCTCGGGCGAGCCCGACGCCATGCTGGGCCGCATCCAGAACGACCTGTTCGATCTCGGTGCCGACCTGTGCACGCCCCACAAGGAGGACCCGGAACACCCGCCACTGCGCGTGACCGGGGAACAGGTCCAGCGGCTAGAAGCGGAAATCGACGCCATGAACGAGCACCTCGAGCCCCTGTCATCCTTCGTATTGCCGGGAGGAAGCGTCCTGTCCGCCCACCTGCACCACGCACGCACGGTTGTCCGCCGCGCCGAGCGGCACGTCACCCGGCTTTCCGGCGCAGAGCAGATCAACACCCACGCGGTCCGGTATGTGAACCGGCTGTCGGATCACCTGTTTGTGCTTGCACGCCATGCCAACGGCGACGGGCGCGATGACGTGCTCTGGGTCCCGGGGGCGAACCGGTGATGCCGGCGTCCGCAGGCGGCAACCGACTGACCGTCCCGGATCTTGCGGCCTCGACCGGTCCTCGCCATGCAGGGTGCCTTCGCTCCTGACACCAACCGGTGATGCCGTCGTCCGCGCGATGCGCTCTCCCGCAGGCCGCAACCGCGTTGCGCTCGCACCGAGGTGCGCCGGGGGACTTCACCCCGACACGCTTCCGTTCTACTGCACCAGCGGCGTCTCGGCGGAGGCGATGTCGAACCCGGCAATCCTGGCGCTGCCGGCGAGGAGGCGGACATACTGCGCAAACGCGCGGCGCCAGGACGCCTCCTTCAGATATTCCGCGATCTTCTCCGCGACGGCCTCGTAGGGCAGCGCACGTCCCGGCACGCGCTTGTCCACGCGCACGACATGCACCCCGTAGCGCGTCTTGACCGGAACCGGCGAGAGCTGCCCCTCTTCGAGGTTGAACAGGAAGGTCTCCATCTCGGGAACCGTGTCGCCACGCGACAGTTGCCCGAGGCGCCCGTCATTGTGGCGTGAATCGCAGGCCGAGCGCGCCCGTGCGACGTCGCCGAACCGGTCCGGCGAGGCGGACAGCACATCGATCAGTTCGCCGGCCAGGGCTTCCGCCCGCGCACGCTCTTCCTCGTCTTCGGGGCGCGCGGGCAGCAGGATATGCGCCGCCTCGACGAGGTCGGGGCTGCGGAAGCGTGACGGGTTGTTGGCGTAATACCGCCGGCATTCCGCCTCCTCCGGGGCGGGAACGTCGACTTCGCGTTCGATCACGTCGCCGATCGCTGTCTCTTCGTGCGAGACGTCGATGCCGAGCGCACCGGCCCGGTCCAGGAGAAGGGCCCGGATTACCAGCCACTCGGCCGCGGCGCGGCGCGCGGCATCCGCGTTCCCGGCCGGGTGATACTGCATCTCGCGCAGGATCTCTTCCTCGTCGATGCAGCGGTCATTGACGCGGATCATGGCTGTCGTCAGGCCGCACGGCGGCCTTCGCGGGTGCGCACCACCTGGTAGCCGCGCCGCCCCAGATAGCCGATCGGCGCACTCCAGACATGGACCAGGCGGCTGAACGGGAATACGAGGAAGATCGTAAGGCCAAGGACAATATGCGCCTGGTAGATCCAGTGGACGCCCATCGCGTAGTCCGCCGCATCGGACTGGAAGGTAACGATCTTCTGCGCCCACAGCGAGAGCTGAACCATGATCTCGCCGCCTTCCCTGTGCGCCCAGGACAGGGGCAGGCTCGCCAGCCCGAGTACGAGCTGGAGCCAGAGCAGGACCAGGATCGCAATGTCCATGACGCTGGAGGTGGCGCGGATGCGCGGGTCGAACAGCCGGCGGTGCAGAAGCATGGTGAGACCGACGAAACACACCACGCCGAACAGACCGCCCGCGACGATGGCGAGCACCTGCTTGGTGCCCGACCCCATACCGAAGGCGTGGTAGATCTCCTTGGGCGTCAGCAAGCCGACAAAATGTCCGAAGAACAGCAGCAGGACGCCCACGTGGAACAGGACGCTGCCCCAGATCAGCTGGCGGCGGCGCAACAACTGGCTCGAACCGCTGCGCCATGTGTATTGCTCGCGGTCGAAACGGATGAGGCTGCCCGCCAGGAACACCGTGGCCGCCAGATACGGGTAGTAGCCGAACACGAGGATGTGGAACCAGTCAGCCATTGGTCATGCTCCGTCGATTCCGGGCGGGCGCGGCGCGTCCGGGGGTACCGCCATGCGGTTGAGGACGTCGCGGGCCGCAACGCAGCCGCCGTCGGGCGCACCGTCGAAGGCCGGGGCTTCCTCCCACTCACTGTCAATCTCCGCCGCCTCCTCCGCCGGTGACTTGTCATGCTGGAGGAGACCCTCGACCACGGAGCGGTCGGGCTTGCGGGCGGCCATGTCCTCCAGGGCCCGCAGCACACCGGCATAGTCGCTGCCGCGCCGTTCCAGCCGCACCCGGATCGCGGCGAGGATATGGACCACGTCGGCGAGCAGGCCCGACGCCTCCTTCGGCTCGACGAGGGACAGGAACTCGAGGAAGAGCGGGAGATAGTCGGGCAGCTCGTTCGCATCGATGCTGTAGCCGTTCGCCCGGTAGTGCTCCGCGAGATTGACCATCGCCTGGCCGCGGTCGCGGGATTCCCCGTGAATGTGCTCGAACAGGTGCAGCGAGAGGTTTCGCGAACGATCGAACAGACCGACATAGGCCTCCTGGGAGGCCAGCAGCTCCTCGCGCGCCAGTCTCGCGGCCAGCCCGCTGACCGCGGAGCGCGAGGATCGGGACAGGGCCCGCTCCCGGTCGACAAGCGCGGCGATATCGCCCGCCGCCCCTGCCAGCTCGGGGCTCGGGTACTGCAGCAGCGCGCCGAGAGCCCTGTAGATCATCATCGCCCGGGTGCCGCCCTGTCCGAGCGGCCGCCGGCGGACGGGCCGACCCGCACCTCATGGCTGAACAGGTCGATCTTGCCGCCGCCACCGCTGCAGCCGTCGCCGAAGCTGAAGCCGCATTCGCCGCGAAGATCGAACGCCTCCTCCGCGTATTCGCGGTGGCTGGTCGGGATCACGAACCTGTCCTCGTAGTTCGCGATCGCCATGGTCTGGTACATGTCCTCGATCGCGGCCTCGGTCAGGCCGACCCGGTCCAGCACCTCCAGCTCGCGCCTGTCCTCGACATGCCGTGCGCGCATGTAGGCCCGCATCGCCAGCATCCGCTCCAGGGCGAGCTTGACCGGAGCCTCGTCGCCCGCGGTCAGCAGGTTGGCGAGGTAGCGCAGCGGGATACGCAGCTGCGAGACATCCGGAATGAGGCCGTGCGAACCGAGCGCACCCGCCTCCGCCGCCGACTGGATCGGCGAGAGGGGCGGCACGTACCAGACCATGGGCAGGGTGCGGTATTCGGGATGCAGCGGGAATGCCACCTTCCAGTCCATCGCCATGCGATAGACCGGGGAACGCTGCGCGGCGTCAAGCCAGGACTGCGGCACCCCGTCGGCCCGCGCCTGCCGGATCACTTCGGGATCGAAGGGATCGAGGAAGATGTCGAGTTGCGCCTGGTACAGGTCCTTCGGATCTTCGACCGCGGCCGCGGACTCGATCCGATCGGCGTCGTAGAGCAGCACGCCGAGATACCGGATGCGTCCGACGCAGGTCTCGGAACAGACGGTCGGCTGGCCCGCCTCGATGCGCGGATAGCAGAAGATGCACTTCTCCGACTTTCCGGAACGCCAGTTGTAGTAGATCTTCTTGTAGGGGCATCCCGAGACGCACATGCGCCAGCCGCGGCACTTGTCCTGGTCGATCAGGACGATGCCGTCCTCTTCCCGCTTGTAGATCGCGCCCGAGGGACAGGCCGCCACGCAGGTCGGGTTCAGGCAGTGCTCGCACAGGCGGGGCAGGTACATCATGAAGGTGTTTTCGAACTGGCCGTAAACCTCCTTCTCGATCGCCTCGAAATTCACGTCCCGGCTGCGCTTGGAAAACTCGCCGCCGAGAATTTCCTCCCAGTTCGGCCCCCACTCGATCTTCTCCATGCGCTCGCCGCTGATGAGCGAACGCGGGCGCGCCGTGGGTGCGGTCTCGGACTCCGGAGCGTTCTGCAGGTGCTCGTAGTCAAACGTGAAGGGTTCGTAATAGTCGTCGATCTCGGGCATGTCCGGGTTGGCGAATATCTTCGCGAGGATACGCAGCTTTCCGCCCATCTTCGGTGCGATGCGCCCGTTCTTCTTACGCACCCAGCCCCCGTTCCAGACCTCCTGGTTCTCCCATTCCTTGGGATAGCCGACACCGGGCTTGGTCTCGACATTGTTGAACCACGCGTACTCCATGCCTTCCCGGCTGGTCCAGACGTTCTTGCAGGTCACCGAGCAGGTATGGCAGCCGATGCACTTGTCGAGGTTGAGCACCTTGCCGATCTGTGCGCGAATCTTCATTCTGCCGCCTCCCTCTCCGGGGCCCGTAGGGGACCATCCTTCCAGTCGACCGTCTGCATCCTGCGCACGATCACGAACTCGTCGCGGTTCGAGCCAACGGTGCCGTAGTAGTTGAAGCCGTAGGACTGCTGCGCATAGCCGCCGACCATGTGTGTCGGCTTGACCGTTGCGCGGGTGACCGAGTTGTGGATGCCGCCACGCCCGCCGGTCACCTCGCTCGCCGGCACGTTCACGATCTTCTCCTGCGCGTGGTACATCAGCGTCATGCCCTCCGGCACGCGCTGGCTGACGACCGCACGCGCGACCAGAGCGCCGTTGGCGTTGTAGGCCTCGATCCAGTCATTGTCCGCGACGCCGATCTTGCGGGCGTCGGTTTCACTGATCCACACGATGGGCCCGCCACGCGAAAGCGTCAGCATCAGCAGGTTGTCGGTGTAGGTGCTGTGGATGCCCCATTTCTGGTGCGGCGTGATGAAGTTCAGCACCACCTGCGGACTGCCGTTGTCCTTGTCGTCGATCAGCGGCCGGATGGTCTTGGTATCGACCGGCGGCTTGTACACGCAGAGCTGTTCTCCGAAGGCGCGCATCCACAAATGGTCCTGGTAGAGCTGCTGGCGCCCGCTCAGCGTGCGCCACGGGATCAGCTCGTGCACATTGGTGTAGCCGGCGGTGTAGGTGACATGTTCCGCCTCCACGCCTGACCAGGTGGGCGAGGAGATGATCTTGCGAGGCTGGGCCTGCAGGTCGCGGAAGCGCAGCTTGTCCTCCTCGCGGGCTGCCGCGAGATGTTCGTGGCCGCGCCCTGTGGCCCTGCCAAGCGCCGCCCAGGCCTTGACGGCAACATGCCCGTTGGTCTCGGGCGCCAGCGCCAGCACCACCTCGGTCGCATCGACGTCGGACTCGATCCTGGCCAACCCCTTCGAGACCCCCTCCTCGCGCACCTCGCCGTTGAGCCGCTTGAGGAACTCGACCTCGTCCTCGGTGTTCCAGGCAATCCCCTTGCCACCGTTGCCGACCTTCGTCATCAGCGGGCCCAGGGCCGTGAACTTCCTGTAGGTGCTCGGAAAGTCGCGTTCGACCACGACCATGTTCGGCATGGTCTTCCCCGGGACCGGATCACACTCGCCCTGCTTCCAGTCGCTGACCTCGAAAGGCTGGGCCAGTTCCGTCGGGGTGTCGTGAAGTGTCGGAACCAGCACGAGGTCGCGCTCGATGCCCAGTTCGCCCTCCGCCACCTCCGAGAAGGTCTTCGCGATACCCTTGAAGATCTCCCAGTCGCTGCGTGACTCCCAGACCGGGTCGACCGCCGCCGAGAGCGGGTGGATGAAGGGGTGCATGTCGGACGTGTTGAGGTCGTTCTTCTCGTACCAGGTGGCGGTCGGCAGAACGATGTCCGAATACAGGCAGGTGGTGGACATGCGGAAGTCGAGCGTGACCAGCAGGTCGAGCTTGCCTTCCGGCGCGGAGTCGCGCCACGCCACCTCGACCGGCTTCTGCTCGCCGGTCTCGCCGAGATCCCTGCCCTGTACCCCGTGCTGGGTGCCGAGCAGGTGTTTCAGGAAGTACTCGTGGCCCTTGCCGCTCGAGCCGAGCAGGTTGGAGCGCCAGACGAACAGGTTGCGGGGCCAGTTTCTCGGATCGTCGGGATCCTCGCAGGACATCTGCAGACTGCCGTCGCGCAGCCCGGCGAGCGCCACCTGCACCGGATCGGCATCGCCGGCGCTCCTGGTGACCTCCAGCGGGTTGGTGGCGAGCTGCGGAGCCGACGGCAGCCAGCCCATGCGCTCGGAACGGACGTTGAAGTCGATCAGGCTGAGCGACTGCCAGTCGCCCTCGGGCGCGAGCGGCGAGACAATCTCGTCCACGGAGAGTTTCTCGTACCGCCACTGGTCGGTGTGGCTGTACCAGAACGACGTGCTGTTCATCTGCCGCGGCGGACGGTTCCAGTCCAGCGCGAAGGCCAGCGGCAACCAGCCGGTCTGGGGCCGCAGCTTCTCCTGACCGACGTAATGCGACCAGCCGCCGCCTGATTTCCCGACACACCCGCACATCACCAGCATGTTGATGATGCTGCGGTAGATCATGTCCATGTGATACCAGTGGTTGAGCGCGGCCCCGACAATGATCATCGAACGGCCCTCGGTCCGGTGCGCATTGTCGGCGAACTGCCGGGCGACAGCGATGACCTTGTCCCGCGCAACCCCGGTGATGCGCTCCTGCCAGGCCGGCGTATAGGGCACGTCGTCGTCAAGGCTCGCCGCAACGTTCTCGCCGCCAAGTCCGCGGTCAATCCCGTAGTTCGCCACGAACAGGTCGTAGACGGTGGCGACCCGCACCTCGCCTTCGGCGGTCCGGAGCTTCCTGACCGGCACGTTGCGCCACAGCACTTCGTCGTGATCCGTGCCGGCGAAATGCTCGTGCTTCGCGTGGCCGAAATAGGGGAAGCCGACCGAGACGACCTCGTCGCGTATGTCGATGAGACTCAGCCTGAGGCTCGTGCGCGAACCGTCGCCACCGTTCTTCTCCTCGATGTTCCACTTGCCGGTCTCGCCCCAGCGAAAGCCGATGGAGCCGACGGGACAGACCGGCTCGTCGTCCCGTGCCCCGTCGATGGCGACGGTCTTCCATTCGGGATTGTTGTCCTGCTCCAGCGCGCCCGGCAGGTCGGCCGCGCGCAGCATGCGGTCCGGCACGTATCCGTTTTCTGTATGCCGCAGGGTGACCAGGAACGGCATGTCGGTGTACCGGCGGCAGTAGTCCTCGAAATACGGGCTCCTGCCAGCCAGGTGCCACTCCCTGAGGATCACGTGCCCCATCGCCAGGGCGAGGGCGGCGTCGGTGCCCTGTTTCGGGTTGAGCCAGATATCGGCGAACTTGGACGCCTCACTGTAGTCGGGCGTCACCGTCACCGTCGTCGCGCCCTTGTAGCGGACCTCGGTCATGAAGTGGGCATCGGGCGTGCGCGTCTGGGGCACGTTCGAGCCCCACATCATCAGGAAGGTCGAGTTGTACCAGTCCGCGCTCTCCGGCACGTCGGTCTGCTCGCCCCAGGTCTGCGGGCTCGACGGCGGCAGGTCGCAGTACCAGTCGTAGAAGCTCATGCACACTCCGCCGATCAGCGAGAGATAGCGTGAGCCGGCAGCGTAGGAGATCATGGACATGGCCGGGATCGGCGAGAAGCCGATGATGCGGTCAGGCCCGTGGGTCCTGATCGTGTAGACGTTGGCCGCGGCGATGATCTCGTTGACTTCCTCCCAGTCGGAACGCACGAAGCCGCCGAGGCCGCGCACACGCTGGTAGTCGCTGCGCCTGGTCTCGTCCTCGACGATCGACGCCCAGGCGGCGACCGGCGCCATGGTCTTGCGTGCTTCGCGCCAGTACCGGACCAGCCGGCTGCGAACCAGGGGGTATTTCAGGCGATTGGCGCTGTAGATGTACCAGGAGTAGCTGGCGCCGCGTGAACATCCACGGGGCTCGTGGTTCGGCAGGTCCGGACGGGTACGCGGATAGTCGGTCTGCTGCGTCTCCCAGGTGATGATCCCGCCCTTGACATATATCTGCCAGCTGCAGGAGCCGGTGCAGTTCACGCCGTGGGTCGAGCGCACCACCTTGTCGTGCTGCCAGCGCGCCCGGTAGGCGTCCTCCCACTCGCGATCCTCGCTGGTCACGATGCCGTGCCCGTCCGCGAAGGTGTCCACGGTCTTCCTGAAGAAGGTCAACCGGTCGAGGAAATGGCTCATTAGGGTACCGCCTCCCTACGGGTTCTTCACATAGGCGTTCCTGCGCAGATAGAACCACCAGTTGATGCAGATGCAGATCGCATAGAAGGCCGCGAATCCGTACAGCGCGTGTTCCGGGGTCGTTGCCTTGATCTGTTCGCCGAACACCTTCGGAATGATGAAGGCGCCGTAGGCGGCGACGGCCGACGTCCAGCCGAGAACTGGGCCTGCCTGCACCTTGTCGAAGACGATGGCAATGGTGCGGAAGGTGGACCCGTTACCGATTCCGGTAGCCGCGAACAGGATCAGGAACAGGATCAGGAACGGCAGGAAGTAGTCTTCCGGCGTCTCCGACGCGTAGGCGAGAGACAGGAAATAGGCCACGCCCAGCGCGCAGGCGACCATGATGAAGGAGATGATCTGGGTGACCAGCGCACCGCCGAACCGGTCGGAGATCATGCCGCCGATCGGACGGATCAGCGCGCCGATGAAGGGACCGGTCCATGCATACATCAGCGCGCTCGGCCCGTTCGGATTCACCGTCGTGTGGGTCATGACGCCGTCCACCTCGATATGCTGGAAGCCGAACACGACCTTGATGGCGAGGCCGAAGGCGGCGGCATAGCCGATGAACGAGCCGAAGGTCATCGTGTAGATGACCGTCATTGCCCAGGTGTGCTTGTTCCTGAAGATCGCGTACTGCTGTTCGAGGCTCTGGCGTATGGGGCCGCGAATGAGCCTGAGCGCGAAGACCGTGGCCGCGATCACCAGCGGCAGAACGATCCACTTGCTGAGTTCGAGGCCGGAACCGCCCGCGTTCTCCGGCAGCAGCAGCCACAGGCCGATGGCGGCGGTGACCAGGCCGACGGCCAGCATGCCCAGGATCTTGCCGAAGGCACCGACGGTCGAGTCGAGGCCCGGCGAGACGTGTTCCGCGGTGATGTTGTTCATGCCGAACCAGGCGGCAATCACCAGGGGAATCAGGATGGCAACCCAGATGTAGCCGGCATTGTGGATGTAGGTATCGGTACCCGCCGGTATCTTCCCGACCAGTGTTCCCGAGCTGTTGGCAAGGATGAGCGCCGAGCCGCCGAATACCCCGACCGTCATGACGAGCGGGACCAGGATCTGCATCGTGGTGACGCCGAAATTGCCGAGCCCGGCATTCATGCCGAGCGAGTAGCCCTGGACGTTCTTCGGGAAGAAGAACGAGATGTTCGACATCGAGGACGCGAAGTTGCCGCCGCCGAAGCCCGACAGCAGCGCCATGATCTGGAACTGCCACAGCGGTGTGTCCGGATCCTGCAGCAAGAAGCCGGTGCCCGCCGCGGGAATGATCAGCAGGGCTGTCGTCAGGAATATCGTGTTGCGGCCGCCGGCGATGCGGATGAAGAACGACGAGGGGATCCGCAGGGTCGCGCCGCTCAGTCCGGCAATCGCGGCAAGGGTGAACAGTTCCGCCTGGCTGAACGGGAACTTCAGGTTGATCATCTGGACGGTGATGATCCCCCAGTAGAGCCAGACCGCGAAGCCGCACAGCAGGCAGGGAATCGAGATCCAGAGGTTGCGTGTCGCGATACGCTTGCCCTCGGCGTTCCAGAATTTCTCGTCTTCCGGATCCCAGTTCGTGAGGTTCCTTGCCATCTCCCTCCCCTATTCCGGCCCGCCCGGCTCCATTGCCCGCATCGGGGTCCGTTACGTTCCGGCAGGCCCGTGCGGCTGCTCCGGAACATCGCTGAGGTAGCGCTCCTCGACCAGTTCCGGATACCGGCGACGTTCCATCAGGCGAATCGCAACGTGCATCCAGACCGTGCTGACCAGCACGATCACAAACATGAGCATGAAGGAACTTGTCCAGACACCGAACAGGTCATTCAGGATTCCGAACGCAATCGGCAGCACGAATCCGCCCAGCCCGCCGATCATGCCGACCAGTCCGCCAACCGACCCGACATGATGCGGATAGTACACCGGAATGTGCTTGTAGACGGCGGCCTTGCCCAGCGACATCACGAAGCCCAGCAGAACACTGAGCACCACGAAGACCGGCAGGGTTATTCCGAAGGTGAACTCGATGGGCCCCTCGATGCCCTGCACGATGTAGTCGGTACGCGGGTAGCTCATGACGAACAGGCACGCGAGCGACACGATGAAGGTCAGGTACATGACGAACCGTGCGCCCCACTTGTCCGACATCCAGCCGCCGAGCGCGCGAAACACCGAGCCCGGCATGGAATAGGCCGCCGCCAGCATGCCGGCAGTAGCGAGCGAAAGGTCGTAGGCACCGACATAGAATCGGGGCAGGTAGGAGGCGAGCGCAACGAAGCCGCCGAACACGAAGAAGTAGTAGGTCGCAAAGCGCCAGACCTGCATGTTCCTGAGCGGCGCCAGCTGTTCGCGTGCCGAAACCGGCTTGCGTCCCTCACGCTGGCGGGCAACCTGCGCCGGATCGGACCTGGCCAGCAGGTAGAAGCCCACGGCGGTGATCGCCAGCACGACAGCGTAGATCCGGGCGGTCTCCTCCCAGCCGAATGCGAGGACGAGGAACGGTGCGCCGAAATTCGTGACCGCCGCACCCACGTTGCCGACGCCGAAGATCCCGAGCGCCGTGCCCTGGTGTTCCTTCTCGAACCACTGCGACGTGTAGGCGATACCGACGATGAAGGAACCGCCGGCGAGCCCGACGCCGAGCGCGGCGATGAGGAACACCTCGTAGGTCTGCACCTCGGACAGCAACCAGCAGGCAACCGCGGTCGCAAGCATCTGGATCGTGAAGACCAGGCGGCCGCCATACTGTTCGGTCCACACGCCGAGAAAGATCCGGCTGACCGATCCGGTGAGCACCGGCGTCGCCACGAGGATGCCGAACTCGGTTTCGGACAACCCGAGGTCCTGCTTGATCCTCACCCCGATGATCGAGAAGATCGTCCAGACAGCGAAGCATACGGTGAACGAAAAAGTACCAAGCCCAAGTGCGCGGTACTGATCACCCCTGGTCACACCCGACAGGTCGTGCATCGAACCGGCTCCCTTCCGAGAACTTCCGGCCAACCGAACCGCTGTTGCCGCTCCAACAGCACGGTGCACCGTGTTTATCGGCCTCGGTTGCCCTAGTGTCTTCCCCCTCTGCTTCCCGCGGTGTCAGGCCTGCGTTTCGCAGGCCTGTTCCCCAGCGTATCCGTGCTCATGTTCAAGGTCAATTTGGTGCCGGGGCACAGGTGTGCTCACAGCCCGCGGGCAAACGGGACCTTCGGACCGCGTGATGCCCGCCGGCCGGGCAGCGAGGGCCTCCCGGTCCCTCGCCCGGCACCCCTCGGGTTTTCCTGGAACCGTGGGTCTTCCGGGTGATGATGGGAACTCCCGGTCTCCCGGCGCCGGGCGTGCCTGCAGGCCGGTGCTGCGCGCGCAGCGAGGCGCCGCGGGGCCGGTCCTCTTCCCGCATCGGCACATCGGCTGTTCCAGGCCGACGCCTGCGCAAGGAACACATGTGCGCCGTGACCCGTGTATGGCCGGACCCGGACCCTGTTTCCGGGCCCGAATCAGGCCTGCCGCGGCAGGAACAGCATCGGTGCGTAGAGTGCGAGAAACACTGCGAAGGCCAGGAACCAGAAACAGGCGGTAACCCATATCGGGACCGCGTCGGGAGCGATCTCGAACGCACAGCGCGCCAGGACCGACGCCGTGGCCAGCCCGTAGATCGCGACAGTCCCGGGCCCGGCCCGAAGCTCGCGGCCGGTGTGGCCGAGAACCGCCCGGGTCATCACGGCGAGCGTCATCGTTCCCATTGCGCCGATCGTGAGCACGTGCAAGGCCAGCGCCGCCGTCACCTGCCCCCCGAGCATCGAAACCCCGAGCAGGACAAGACCGGCCACCAGCCACAGGTATCCCAGGTGAAGGACCGCGACCAGGGGTTCGCCGAGCGTCAGCCAGCCGCGCCAGCGCACGAGTCGGATCGCGTTGGTGGCGCCGGCGGCAATCAGGACGCTCCCTGTCACCTGCGCGGGCGCCGAAACGACCCATGCCGCAAGGGCAATGGCCGTCAGGACGAGCGCCGCCCGGTCGAACCGGCCCGTCGGCATGGCGATCTTCGGACGGTCCGGCTCCGGCAGCCAGTTGCGCGTGAAGCTCGGCACGATGCGCCCACCGATCACGCTCAGCATCATCACGATCGCGGCAACCGCCAGGCGCATGCCCTCCGAGCCGGTATCGGCGATGTCGGCCGCGGCCAGGTGAAACAGGACATTGGCGGCAAGGAGCAGCACGAGCGAGGCGAGGACCGGCAGGTTGCGCCAGTTGCGGGCCGCGACGATGTCCCTGCCGACCAGGACCGACAGGGCCGCGAGATACGCCAGGTCGATGCCGGCCGTGGCGACGAAGCCCAGTTCACCGCCCCACCAGACCACTGCCCGGCCGGCCAGCCAGGCGAGGGCAAGCGCCCCGAGCGGAGCGCCGCGCACCGGCGGGCGGTCCGTCCAGGTCGGAACCGCTGTCAGCAGGAACCCGCCGAGCGCCGCCCCGACATAGCCGAACACCATCTCGTGAACGTGCCACAGGGACGGGCTGCCCGGTCCCGGAAAGTCGACCATGCCTTCCCACACCGCGATCCACAGCGGCACGACCGTTGCGGCCCACAGGCCGGCCGCAAGGAAGAGAGGTCGAAAACCGTTGCCCAGGAATGCACGGCCCGAAAAGCTGCAGCATCCTTCGCAACCTGCCCGGTGCGACATCGGTCCATCCAGATACAGACACCCGCGGTCACTCTCGTGCTGCAGAAGCCGTGCGGGCAGCGGCAGCCTGACATCCGCGCAGTGCCTATCCTGCGGGACGGGCCGCGTCCATACCGGTGGTGGCCGGCCGGTCCGCCGCGTCAGCCTCGCGCGTTGGCTTCGCGTGCCACTGGCGCGGCGATCACCGTCCGCAGCACCAGGAACGCCGGAGGCGTGTCACGGGCACTCCTGGGGCGGTCGCGGGCCGGGACGCATGGCGGCGATGCGCCAGGGGAGCCCCGGGGACGGTCAGGACCGACAGGGCGCGAATTCGGCACCGGGATCGTGCCGGTCAGGGCCTCTCAGCAGCCTCGGCCGCATTCTCGGGAACGGTATGGCCCGAATCAGCCGCGGCACGGCCGCACCAGCGCTTGACAGCGTGATGACGCTTACCTAAGACCCGCTTGCCTGCCACGTGTGCGGGTCCCCCCTTCCGCAGCGCAGCCGGAGTCGCCATGAAGGTGCTCGTCCCCGTCAAGCGGGTGATCGATTACAACGTCAAGGCCCGGGTCAAGGCCGACCAGACGGGTATCGAACTCGCCAACGTCAAGATGTCGATGAACCCCTTCGACGAAATCTCGGTCGAGGAGGCCCTGCGCCTGCGTGAAGCCGGGATCGCGGAGGAGGTGGTGGCCGTCTCGATCGGTGAGCAGAAGTGCCAGGAGACCATCCGGACCGCGCTCGCCATGGGAGCCGACCGCGGCATCCACGTCCTCCATGACGGCGAGACCGAGCCGCTTGCGGTTGCAAAGATCCTCAGGGCGCTCGCAGAGAAGGAAGAGCCGAAGGTCATCATTCTCGGCAAGCAGGCGATCGACGACGACTGCAACCAGACCGGCCAGATGCTGGCGGCGCTGCTCGGCTGGGGCCAGGCCACCTTCATCTCCAGGCTCGAGATTTCCGGTGACGCGGTCAGCGCCACCCGCGAGGTGGACGGCGGCCTGCAGAACATCGAGCTTGCCCTGCCCGTGATCCTGACCACGGACCTGCGCCTCAACGAGCCGCGCTACGCCTCGCTCCCCAACATCATGAAGGCGAAGCGCAAGCCGATCGACCAGTATACGCCCGAAGACCTGGAGGTGGATCCGTCGCCGCGGCTGCGGGTCCTGCAGGTGGTGGAGCCGCCCGGGCGCGAGGCCGGGGTCAAGGTCGAAACCGTCGCAGAACTGGTGGACAAGCTGCGCAATGACGCAAAGGTGATCTGATCATGGCGGTCCTGATCGTTGCGGAACACGACAACAGCGAACTCAAGCCGGCAACGCTGCACGCGGTCACCGCCGGTCTCGCGATGGGTGGCGGCCTGGACCTCCTGGTTGCCGGCCACGACTGTGCCGGCGTGGCCGAGCAGGCGGCGGCAGTCGCCGGGGTCGGCACCGTGAAGGTGGCCGACGCACCCGAGTACGCCAACGGCCTGGCGGAAAACATGGCCCGGCTGCTGGTGCAGGTCGCCGCGGACTACACCCACGTCGTGGCGCCGGCGACAACCTTCGGCAAGGACGTGATGCCGCGCGCCGCGGCATTGCTCGACACCCAGCAGGTCTCGGACATTTCCGAAGTGGTGGACGCGGACACCTTCGTGCGGCCGATCTATGCCGGCAATGCCCTTGCCACCGTGCAGTCGTCCGACGCCGTCAAGCTGATCACCGTGCGCACCACCGCGTTCGAGGCCGCGGAAACCGGATCCGGGACCGGGACCGTTGCCGCCCTCGGTGCGACCGGCGACGCAGGCCTGTCTCGCTACGTCGGGTCCGAGCTCAGCTCCTCGGAACGCCCGGAACTGACATCGGCCCGGGTCGTGATCTCGGGTGGACGCGGCATGCAGTCGGGCGAGAACTTCCCGCTGATCGAGGCGGTGGCGGACCGGCTCGGCGCGGCGGTCGGTGCGTCGCGCGCCGCCGTGGACGCGGGCTACGTCCCGAACGACTACCAGGTCGGACAGACCGGCAAGGTAGTCGCACCGGAGCTCTACATCGCCGTCGGCATCTCCGGTGCCATCCAGCACCTTGCCGGAATGAAGGACAGCAAGGTGATCGTGGCCATCAACAAGGACGAGGAAGCACCGATCTTCCAGGTGGCCGACTATGGACTGGTGGCTGACCTGTTCAAGGCCGTTCCGGAACTCGAGGAGGAACTGGAGCGGCAGGGTTACGGCACCTGAGCCTGGAGAGCGAACCGTGCTGAACCGGGTAGGAGTGATCGGCGCCGGCCAGATGGGGTCCGGCATCGCCCATGTCTGCGCACTGAACGGCCTGCAGGTCCGGCTCGTCGACCTCGGCCCCGACATCCTCTCGGCGGCCCGGGACTCGATCGAGCGCAACCTGGCGCGCCAGGCCAGCCGCGGGCGGATCTCCGGCGAGGAGGTCGGGACCGCGATGACGCGGATCTCGACCGGTACCGACTACGCCGAGCTGTCCGACTGCGACATCGTGATCGAGGCCGCGACCGAGAGCGAAGACGTCAAGCGGGATATCTTCAGGGCACTGACGCCGCACCTGCGCGCCGACGCGCTGGTTGCCACCAACACCTCGTCGATCTCGATCACGCGCCTCGCCGCAACCACGGACCGGCCCGGCAGGTTCATCGGCATGCACTTCATGAACCCGGTCCCGGTGATGCAGCTGGTCGAACTGATCAGGGGCATCGCGACCGAAAGGGAGACCTTCGAGACGGTCCGCGACCTGGCCGAGCGCCTCGGCAAGACCGTTGCCGAAGCCGAGGACTTCCCGGCGTTCATCGTGAACCGGATCCTGCTGCCGATGATCAACGAGGCGGTCTATACGCTCTACGAGGGCGTGGGGTCGGTCAAATCGATCGACACCGCGATGCGGCTCGGCGCCAATCACCCCATGGGCCCGCTGCAGCTGGCCGACTTCATCGGCCTGGATACCTGCCTTGCGGTCATGCACATGCTCTATGACGGGCTGGCTGACTCGAAGTACCGCCCCTGCCCGCTCCTGGTCCGCTACGTCGAGGCGGGGTGGCTCGGCCGCAAGGCCGGCCGCGGCTTCTACGACTACTCCGGCGACGTTCCGGTTCCGACCCGGTAGCCGGCCGCTTCACTCCCCGGCGAGGAATTCGCGGATCAGCGCGACCGCCCCGGGCGAAGCCCAGTCGGCGGGTCCGACCAGCCGGCCGAGCTGGTGTCCGGCGGGTCCGATCAGCACGGTGGTGGGAAGGACCCGCACGTTGAGTGCGCGCATCAGCCCGGCCTTGGGATCGTGGGTCGAGACCAGCGACGTGATCTGCATTTCCCCCAGGAACGGCCCGGTCGCCTCCGCCGCCTTGCGGTCGATCGAGACCAGCACGATCTCGAACCGCGGATCGGGGACCGCCGCGCGCAGTGCGGCGAGCGACGGCAGTTCGTGCACGCACGGTGCGCACCAGGTCGCCCAGAAATTCACCAGCACGAACCGGTCCGAAAACGCTGCAAGCTTGATAGGGGTTCCGCCTGACCCTATGAACTGTGTGTCTGGCGCCGGGACGGGAGGGTCGTGGCGGACAAACCCGAACAACCCGTCGGTCGACTCCGCCCACGCGCCCGGCATCGTGCAGGCCAGGAAGACAGTGATCAGCAGGGACCGGACCGCATGACCCATGTTTCTCGTTCTCGCGTGCACAGGAAGGCCTCCGGGCAGTGACGAACCGACACAGGGATAGCGACAGTCGTGCCGCCAGCGCAATGTGGGGCGGGCGGTTCCGGGACGGCCCGTCGGCGGTCATGGAGGAGATCAACCCGTCGATCGACTTCGACCGTCGTTTCTACGCCCAGGACATCGCCGGTTCGCGCGCCCACACCGAGATGCTCGCCGCCCGCGGCCTGATCAGCCGGGAGGATGCCGGGCAGATCACGCGCGGCCTCGACCAGGTCCGCCGCGAGATCGAGGATGGCCGTTTCGCGTTCAGCCGCAGTCTCGAGGACATTCACATGAATGTCGAGTCGCGGCTCGCGGAACTCGTGGGAGATGCCGCGGGCCGGATGCATACCGCGCGGTCGCGCAACGACCAGGTCGCAACCGACTTCCGGATGTGGGTCCGGGACGCGATCGACAGGCTCGACGACGCCCTCATGGCGCTCCAGGAAGCCCTGATCGACCAGGCCGAGGCCGGGGCCGAGACCGTCATGCCCGGCTTCACCCACCTCCAGGCGGCCCAGCCGGTCACGTTCGGGCATCACCTGCTGGCCTACGTGGAGATGTTCGGCCGCGACCGCGGCCGTTTCTCGGACTGCCGCACCCGGCTGAATGAATGTCCGCTGGGCGCTGCAGCCCTGGCCGGGACGTCGTTTCCGATAGACCGCGATCACACCGCATCCGCGCTCGGTTTCGACCGGCCGATGGCCAACTCGATGGATGCGGTGTCGGACCGGGACTTTGCGCTGGAGTTTCTCGCCGCCGCCGCGATCGCCGCCATGCACCTGTCGCGGTTCGCGGAGGAAATCGTCAACTGGACCAGTGCCCAGTTCGACTTCGTGCGTCTCAGCGACGCGTTTACCACCGGCAGTTCGATCATGCCGCAGAAGCGCAATCCGGATGCGGCAGAATTGGTCCGCGGCAAGGCCGGACGCATCTTCGGTGCGCTGCAGGCGCTGCTGGTCATGATGAAGGGACTTCCGCTGGCGTTCTGCAAGGACATGCAGGAAGACAAGGAACCGCTGTTCGATGCCGCCGACACTCTCGACATGTGTATCGCGGCCACTGTCGGAATGGTCCGCGACCTGCGTGCGAATGCGCCCGCCATGCGCCGGGCGACCGATCTCGGTTTCGCCACTGCAACCGATCTTGCCGACTGGCTGGTCCGCACCCTCGACATGCCGTTCCGGTCCGCGCATCACGCCACCGGCGCGGTGGTGCGGCTGGCGGAGGAACGCGGCTGCCGGCTCGACCAACTCGACCTCGTCTCGATGCAGTCGATTGAGCCGCGGATCACCGAGTCGGTCTTCGAGGTGCTGGACCCGTCGCGGTCGGTGGCAAGTCGAACCAGCTTCGGCGGCACCGCACCGGTCAACGTCCGGCAGGCGGCGCGTACCGCACGCGACCGGTTCCTCCGGACCCGACCCGTGGGGGCGGGCACATGAAGACCCGCATGCACTGGCTGTTGATCGCAGCGTTGTTGGTCTCTCTCGCACTGCCGCTTGCCGCGTGCGGCAAGCGCGGAGATCCGAAGCCCGAGAACCCGGCCGCGCACCCGCGAAGCTATCCGTCCAACTGAGTGACAGGAAGGCGGAATCGCGTGTCCAGCATCATGTACCGGGGCGGGTCCCTCCACGTTGAACAGGTTGCCGTCGACGACATCGCCCGCGCGGTGGGAACACCGTTCTACTGCTATTCGGCGGGCGCCATCCGTGCGCGCTACGAGGCCTTTGCCCGGGCCTTCGCCGGGGTTGACGCCAGCATCTACTACGCGGTCAAGGCCAACTCCAACCTCGCGGTGATCTCGCTGCTGGCCGACGCCGGCGCTGGCGTCGACATCGTCTCCGGCGGCGAACTGGCCCGGGCGCTCCGGGCGGGGGTCCCGGCTGAACGCATCGTGTTTGCCGGTGTCGGCAAGACCCGCGACGAACTGTCGGCCGCCCTGCACGCCGGTATCGGGCAGTTCAACGTCGAGTCCGGGGCCGAACTCGAACTCCTGGCCGAGGTCGCCACCGGTCTCGGGGTCACCGCGTACGCGGGACTGCGGGTCAATCCCGATGTCGACGCCGGAACCCACGCCAAGATCACCACCGGCACGCGGGAAAACAAGTTCGGGGTCGACATCACCCGCGCACCCGAGCTGTTCGACCGGGCAGCCGCGCTTTCCGGCATACGGCTCGAGAGCCTGTCGATGCACATCGGCTCGCAGCTGCTCGACCTGTCACCGTACCGCAGCGCCTACCAGCGGCTGCGGGAGATGACCTGCGTGCTGCGCGGCGCCGGGCACCGGATCGATCATCTCGATCTCGGTGGCGGACTGGGGATCGGTTACGACGGAACCACGCCGGCCGCCCTGGACGCCTACGCGCGCATCGTCTCGGACACGGTGGGTGATCTCGGCTGCCGGCTCGGGTTCGAACCGGGCAGGTTCCTGGTCGGCGACGCGGGCGTGCTCGTCACCCGGGTCCTGTTCACGAAGCCGGGTGCGGACAAGTGGTTCGTGATCGCCGACGCCGCAATGAACGACCTCATCAGGCCGACGCTCTACGAAGCCCGTCACCGGGTGATACCGGTCACCCGGGCCGGGGCCGGGGCCCCGGTGCAGCGTTGTGACCTTGTGGGGCCGATCTGCGAGAGCGGCGACTACATTGCCAGGGACTGCGACCTGGCCGTTCCCGGCGGCGGCGACCTGCTGGCCATTCTCGACGCGGGCGCCTACGGGGCCGTGATGGCGTCGACCTACAACAGCCGGCCACTGGTCCCGGAGGTGCTGGTGAAGGCGAACCGGTTCGCGGTGGTCCGGCGCCGGCAAACCGTCGAGGAAGCACTGGCGCTCGAACGGGTACCGGAATGGCTGGCCGACCGGCCGGGCGGTCCTTGACCGCAGGGGGCCGGTGACGTGACACTGGTCGGTTGCAAGGTAACGGGGGACCAGGGATGAAGGTCGCCGGCTCCGGTCAGTACCACACCCGCCTGAGGCTCGCCTGGCTGGTGCTGGCCTGGGAGTCCCTGCTTCGCTCGGCATCTCCTGCCCTCGGCGTTGGGCTGGCGGTGCTTGCCGCCGCACTGCTCGAACTTCCCCAGCTGCTTGCCCTCGTGCTGGGCCCCCTGGCCCACGTCGTGCTGCTGGTCGTGCTCGCAGCCCTGGTCCTCTGGCTGCTGCGCCGCGCCGTCCAGGGGTTCGAGGTGCCGGACGAGGCAGCGGCGCGCCGCCGGCTCGAGACTGACAGCAACCTTGCGCATCGTCCGCTCACGACCCTGAGCGAACAGCCCGCGAACCGGTCCGACCCGCGCGCGGAACGGCTGTGGCGGGCCTGGCAACAGCGGGTCGCGCACTCGCTTCCGGTCGTGCGGCTCGGACCACCGCGACCGGTTCTGTCATATCTCGATCCGGTCGGACTGCGCGCCGGAATCGGGATCGCGCTCATCATAGCCCTGGTCGCGGCCAGGAACGACCCGATCCCGAGACTGTCCGCGGCATTCATGCCCGACCTGTCGGGGATGGGCGCAACCGGTGACATCACCGTCGATGCCTGGATCGACCCGCCTGCCTACACCGGGCGGGCACCGATCCTGCTTGAGCGAAACACCCGGGCCGGCCCGCTGGCGGCTCCGGTCAACAGCGTGTTTTTCGCCACCGTGAACGGTTCCGGAGCGCCTCCTGCCCTGCGCGTCCTCACCGACGGTGAGGAGGAGGTGGCGACGACGTTCGAGGAACTGGCTCCGCAGACCTACCGGATCCGCCATCAGATCGACGCGAGCGCCGCACTCGCCGTTCGCCACAACGGACAGGATCTCGCGAACTGGTCCGTCAACGTGGTGCCTGACCTGCCGCCCAGCGTCCGGTTCGCCCGCCCGCCTTCCGCGACCCGGCGCGGGAGTGTCTCGGTTTCCTACGAGGCCCGCGACGATTACGGCCTCGCCTCCACGGTGCTCGAGATCAGACTGCTGGATGAAGACGGCGGCGTCGGCGAGGAGGTGCTCGAGCGCGCAATGCCGCCGATCGCACCGGGAAGGATCGAACACGCCGGCCAGGGCATTCACGACCTCACCCCGCACCCGTGGGCCGGTCGCGCGGTACGAATGGTGCTGCAGGCCTTCGACGGTGCCGGCCAGGCTGGCCGGTCCGAACCCGAAGACCTGGTCCTGCCGGAGCGGGTGTTCCTGCACCCGGTGGCCCGGGCGGTGATCGAGCAGCGCCGGCGCCTGCTGCTGCGCCCGGAAGACCGTGCGGACGTGGCCCGGGTGGTGCTCACCCTGGCGGGTCGGCCGCACGCCTACGCACACGACGTGGTGGCCTTCCTGGCGCTGAAGTCGGCGGCGCAGCGACTGCGCCTCGTCACCGACGGCAGGGCTGACCGGGAAGTGGCCGAGCTGCTGTGGAAAACGGCGCTGCGGATCGAGGACGGCGGCTTGTCCAACGCGGCACAGAGGGTCCGTGAACTGGAGCGCCAGTTGCAGGAGGCGCTCGCCTCGGATGCCTCCGACCAGGAAATCAGGCAGCTGGTCGATCAGCTCAGGGAAGCGCTGGACGAATACCTGCAGGCCATGGCCCAGGAGATGGCGCGCAACCCGCCGCAGCAACGTTCATCGCCCCGGCCCGGGAGCGATGCCGACGGCGTTCGCCGCGAGGACCTGCAGGAAATGCTGAACCGGATCAGGGACCTGGCGGAGACCGGCGCACGCAGCCAGGCGCAGCAGATGCTCTCGCGGCTCCAGGAGATGCTGGAGAATCTCCACATGGACCAGCGCCGGGCCTCGCCCGAGGAAAGGGCGCTGGAGCAGATGATGCAGCAGCTGGGAGCGATGCAGCGCAGGCAGCAGGACCTGCTCGACGAGACCTACATGCAGCAGCGCAGCCAGCCTGGCCGAGGCGATACGAATGCTCCGCTATCCGAGGGGGAGGCGGAATTCCAGCGCATGACGCCCCAGGAGCTGGCCGAGGCCCAGCGCGAGCTGCAGCGCAGCCTGCAGTCGATCCGCGACCGGCTGCGCGAATTGAGCCAGGAGGTCCCCTCGAGCCTCGAGCAGGCAGAACGCTCGATGGGAGATGCCACCAGCTCGCTTCGCAGCGAGCAGCCAGGCAGCGCGCTGGGATCCCAGGCCACCGCGATCGAACAGCTGCGCCGTGCCGAACAGGCGCTTCTGGACCAGTTGCTCCAGCGCAGTGCCGGCCGGCAGCAGCAGTCGGGCAGCACCGATCCGCGCAGCGGGACACGCGATCCGCTCAATCCGCGCCGTCCGGGAGACGGCCATGACAGCGAGTCCATCATCGGAATTCCCGACGAACCGGACTTCCAGAAGACCCGTCGGATTCGCGACGAACTGCACCGCCGTTCGGGCGAGATCAACCGGCCGCAGCTCGAACTCGATTACATTGACCGGTTGTTGCAGCGGTTCTGATCGCCGGATGCGGAACCGGACGTTGCAGTCCGGCAAAACGTCGGCATTATTCCCCGCACGGCGCAATGGCCAGTTGCGCGCGCGGCACCGGTACCAACAGCAGGGTGAGTGAACCCGAACCATGAGCATGATGGCATCCGACAGTATCGTCTCGTTCGACAACGTCGAGATGCGCTATGCGGACAGCCCACCCATTCTGCGCAACGTGAGCTTCGACATTCCGCTGGGCAGTTTCCATTTCCTCACCGGGCGCAGTGGGGCGGGCAAGTCGTCGATCCTGCGGATGATGTACCTGGCGCTGCGACCGAACCGGGGACAGGTACGGATCTTCGGCCGCGATCCGCACCAGGGCAACGCGTCCAACATCGCGAACATCCGCCGGCGTATTGGCATCGTGTTCCAGGATTTCCGGCTGATCGATCACCTGAGCGTGCTCGAGAATGTCGCCCTGCCGCTGCGCATTGCCGGAGAACGGGAATCGGTCATTCACCAGCACGTGTCGGAACTGCTCGAATGGGTCGGCCTGTCACGGTATCTCGATGCGCGTCCCCCCGCACTGTCGGGCGGACAGCAGCAGCGGATCGCCATCGCCCGGGCAGTGATCGCACGTCCGTCGCTGTTGCTGGCGGACGAGCCCACCGGAAACGTGGATGACCGGCTGGCCGACCGCCTGCTGTTCCTGTTCGAGGAACTCAATCGCGCCGGGACCACGGTGCTGATCGCGACCCACAACGAAACCATGGTCTCGAAGTACCGGCATCCCCGCCTCGTGATCATCGGCGAGGGGGTCGAGATGCAGTACTCGAGGTATTCGTCCGCATCGAACTTCCACCCGACGTGATGGCAGGGATGGCGCGGCGCAGCAGACGTGAATTCGCGGTCAGCCACGGAAACACCGTTGCCTTCCTGGGCTGGACCGTCGGGGTCATGGTCTACCTTGCAACACTTTCCGTTGCCGGCGCCCTGTTCGCGCAGACGGTGCTCGACCGCTGGTCGCTGTCGCTTGCCGGCGTGGTCACGGTCCAGGTTCCCGAAGCATCGGAACCGGCTTCGCGCGGGACCTTGTCGCGGCAAGACGCGGTCGAGGACATCCTCGACAAGACACCGGGCATCCAATCCCACACCGTCCTGGAAGAGGAGCGGACCCGGGCCCTGCTTGAACCGTGGCTCGGCGAGTCCCTGATCGCCGAACTTCCACTCCCGGTCATGATCGACGTCCAGCTCGAACACGGCGCCCGGGTGGACTTCACCGGTCTCGGCGAGCGGATCACCTCGGTCGCGCCCGGCTCGGTGCTCGACGATCACGGGCTGTGGCTCTCGCGGGTGGCGGCCACCGCGTCGACACTCGCCCGGGGAGGCTGGATCGTGGTTTTCCTGGTCGGGCTCGTGGCGGTGATTTCGGTCATCTTCGCGATCCTGTCCGGCCTGACTGTCAACCGTGACATCGTCGAACTGCTCAAGCTCATGGGAGCGCGTGACACCTACATTGCCCGCAGGTTCCAGGGTCACATGGTCGGCACCACGCTTCCGGTCTGCGGGCTGGGCGGACTGTGCGCGATCGGCACCGTGTTCGCGGTCACGGGATTCGCCCGGGAAAACGGCGGCAGGAGCGAGGCGTTACCCGTCCAGCTTTCGCCGACTGCCCTGTCGCTGCTCGACTGGGCCATCGTGGCGGCCGTTCCCCTCGCGTTCGCGATCCTGACGGTCGTCACCGCACGGCTGGCGGCCCTGTACGCGCTACGGCGGATGTCATGACGACCGACGCCCGGCAGGCCCGGGTCAGTTCGTTCCGCCGGACCTTCGTGGTCCTGCTGGTGCTGGCGCCCGTGGTCTGGTGCGCCGGGTTCCTGCGTTTCGTCGACCAGGTGCCGCGCACGGGTCCGGTCCAGGCGGCACAGGCCGACGCGGTCGTGGTGCTGACCGGGGGGAGCGGACGGCTCGAGGCCGGGTTCGAGCTGCTGTCCGATCGGCGGGCCACGCAATTGTTTGTCTCCGGGGTCAACGCGCGGGTCACGAAACAGCAGATGCGGGCCCGGGCGGGACAAACCGTGTCGAACACGCTGTTTGCGTGCTGCGTGGAGCTTGGCCACGAGGCCAAGGACACGCTGGGCAACGCCACCGAGACCGCAGCCTGGGTCCGCAAGAACGAGGTGCGGTCAATCTTGCTGGTGACCAGCAACTACCACATGCCGCGCAGCCGGTTCGAGCTCTCGCTGCTGTTGCCGGACGTGGTGATCCATCCCTACCCGGTATTTGCCGAGCGGGTCGAGATGGACCGGTGGTGGCGGCACCCCGAGACACTGCAACTGCTCTGGACCGAGTTCCACAAGACCCTGCTTTCCAGTCTGCGCGAACTGCTGTCCTGAGCCGCGGGGCAGCACCGCCTGAATCCGGTCAGACCGGTTCCGTGCCTGCTCCCGGCTCGTCATGCACCGGAATGGAAAACCGCGACAGGGCCGAAGCCTGGCGTGCCGCCAGGGCGTGCTGGTCGAACTCGTCGATCAGGTCGTGAAACAGCCGGTGCCAGTTGATTTCGGCGCCGAGATGCATGAACACCGACCCGAGCCCCACCGCGGCCCTGTCCATCAGGACGAACTCGCGCGGAGGCCTGACCCCGTTCAGCCGTCGCAGTTCGGAATGAACACGTCCGACGACCTTTCTTCCGTCCACGCCTCCGTCGCGGTCCCGGATCGTGCGAACCCGGTCGACCATCAGCGGTCCGTAGAGATAGCGGGCCCAGTGGTTCAGCACTTCGATGGTCTCGCGGTCGATGTCGTCGAATCCCCAGTTCCGGTAGGCCTCGACCGCCAGTTCCTCGTCCCCGTCCCTGAGCGCGACATACAGGTCGATGACGCCCCGAACGAACGGTGCCGGGAATACCCTGATGCAGCCGAAGTCCATCAGGTTGACCGAGCCGTCGGGGCGAAAGGTGTAGTTTCCGAGATGCGGATCGCCGTGGATGACCCCGAAGTAATAGAATGGCACGTACCAGGCCCGGAACATGTGGTGCGCAACCCGGTTTCGCATCTCCAGGCCGGTGTTCCCGGCCATGAACTCGTGCAGCGGCCGGCCCTCCAGCCAGGTCATGGTCAGCAGCCGCCCGGTGCTGAGTTCCTCCACCGGCTCGGCAAGATGCACCGCCTCCTCGTCCTCCAGCATGAACCGGTACAGTTCGAGATGGTGGCGTTCGAGCGAATAGTCGAGTTCCTCCCGGACCCGCGCCTGCAGTTCCTTGTAGATCTCCGATGACCTGACGGCCCGGTCGTAGCGTTCGTACAGCGCCAGGATCACGCGCAGTTGCGCGAGGTCGGCTTCCACGGTGGACGCCATGTCGGGGTACTGGAGCTTGCAGGCCAGGCTGCGACCGTCGCGATCCCGCGCCCGGTGCACCTGGCCCAGCGAGGCGGCGGCAGCGGCGGTTTCGTCGAACCCGGAGAACAGGTCGCGCCAGCCGGGACCGAGTTCGGCCGACATCCGCCTGCGCACGAACAGCCGTCCCATGCCAGGGGCATTCGCCTGCAGCTGGCGCAGTTCCTCGACATACTCGTCGGGGAGCACGTCCGGGATGGTGGCAAGCAGCTGTGCGACCTTCATCAGCGGTCCCTTGAGACCGCCGAGTGCCGCGCGAATCTCGGCCGGAAGCTCGCCGCCGGGAAGGTTCAGCCCGAGGTAGCGCTGGCCGGCGACACGTGCCGCGAGGCCGCCGACCGTGCCCGTTACCCGGGCGTAGCGGCCGAGCCGCCGGGTGAGCCTGTTGTCCTCATTTCCGTTCATTGGCCGCGTGACGATCCATCAGGTCACCGGGTACCACGGCGAGGAATCCTTTTCGTAGTCACGAACCACCCGGGCCACCCGGATGCGGTATTCGGCAAACAGCCCGGCGCGGCCACGCGCCTGCGCCGCACGGTGTGTCCGGCGCTCGCGCCAGGTCCTGACCGCTTCCTCGTCGCGCCAGAACGACAGGGACAGGACCTTGCCGGGGGTTGAAAGGCTCTCGAACCGCTCGATCGAGATGAACCCGTCGATGGTTTCGAGTTCGGGGCGCAATCGCGCCGCAATGTCGAGGTACTCGGCCTTGCCCTCGGCAGTCGGTTCCGCTTCGAAGATTACCGCGTACATCAGGATTGCTCCACAGGCAGGACGACGCCGGGCAGTGTATACGCGCGGGCAGCGCCGGTGAACAGTACACGCCCGCCGCGATCAGCCGGTTGCGTCCAGTTCATCGATGAAGGTCTCGATCAGTCCGAGTCCGCGGTCCCAGAAACCCGGGTCAGACGCGTCGAGCCCGAAGGGTGCGAGCAGTTCCCGGTGACGGCGCGACCCTCCGGCGGCGAGGGCCTCGAGATATATGTCGGAAAACCCTTGCGGCGAGTCGCGGTAGACCGCGTAGAGCGAGTTCACCAGGCAGTCGCCGAAGGCATAGGCGTAGACGTAGAACGGCGAGTGAATGAAGTGGGGGATGTAGGCCCAGAACACGCGATAGTCGTCGTCGAGGCGGATGGCGGGACCGAGACTCTGTTCCTGCACGTCGATCCAGATGTCCCCGATCGCGTCGGGCGTGAGTTCGCCCTTGCGGCGCTCCGCGTGCACCCTGGTCTCGAAATGGTGAAACGCGATCTGGCGCACCACCGTGTTGAGCATGTCCTCGACCTTGCCCGCGAGCAGCGCGCGGCGCTGACCCGGTCCCTTGGCGCCGGCCAGAAGTTCCTGGAAGGTGAGCATTTCCGCGAACACCGAGGCAGTTTCCGCAAGCGTGAGCGGCGTCTCCGCCATCAGGTGGCCCTGGCGCGCGGCCAGCAGCTGGTGCACGCCGTGGCCGAGTTCATGCGCAAGCACCATCACGTCGCGTGTGCGCCCGAGGTAGTTCATCAGGATGTAGGGATGCGCTGACGGCACCGTCGGATGCGAAAATGCGCCCGGCGCCTTGCCGGGGCGCGGCCGGGCATCGATCCACTGGCTGTCGAAGAAGCGGCGGCCGAGTTCCGCCATGTGCGCAGAGAACCCGGTCCAGGACCCCAGGACGATCCCGCGTGCCTCGTCCCACGACACCTCCCGGTCGTCGGCATCGGGAAGCGGCGCGTTGCGGTCCCAGTACGCGAGGGCGTCGACACCGAACCACCGGGCCTTGATCGCGTAGTAGCGGTGTGCAAGACGGCCGAACTTCCCGGTCACCGCCGAAACCAGTGCCTCCACGACCTCGTCCTCGACCCGGTTGTCGAGGTTGCGCATCGAGACGGGCGCCTGGTAGCCGCGCAACCGGTCCTCGATCTCCTTGTCCTTGGCGAGGGTATTGGTCACGAGGCAGAACAGGCGTTCGCGGGCCCGGAGTTCCCGGGCAAGCGCCAGCGCCGCCGCCTTGCGGCGCAACCCGTCGCGGTCCGAGAGCATGTCGAGGACTTCTGCCAGGCCGAGGCTCTCCCCTTCCACCTCGAAGACGATGCCGGCCAGCGTCTCGTCGAACAGTCGGACCCAGGCGACACGCCCGGCCACGCTCTTCCGGTGCAGGACTTCCTCGAGTTCCTCGCCGAGCTGGAAGTCGCGAAAGGCCCGCACGTCGCGCAGCCACGGCGCATAGCGCGCCAGTTCCGGAGCTGCGAGCGCCCGGTCCAGGTCTTCCTGCCCGATCCGGTTGAACTCGAGAACCAGGAACAGCAGGTCGGTCCCGATGGCGGTCACCCGCTCCCGGACCGACTGGCAGAACCGGCCGGTTTCGGGTGACGCCAGGTCGGCCGCATTGAGCAGCTGGGCGTAGGAAGCGACCCGCCCGAGCACCTCGTCGATCCGCTCGTACTCGGCCACCGCCCGGCCCAGCTCCGCACCGGAAAGGTCCGCCAGGCGACCGGCATGGCGCTCCCGGAAGGCCCGCGCGTCACGCGCCGCATCCGCGAGATCGCGTTCGAGCTCCGGTGCATCCGGACCGGAGTAGAGATCGTCGAGGTTCCAGTCGGGAAGCGTTCGCGTCGCTGGCGGTTGTGCGGCAGGGGTCATGGCGATATCTCTTCTGGAGCATGCCGGTGACCGGCATACCGTTTCCGGCCGCTCGCAGGTGTTGGACGGGTTGAAGGGTATGGTGATGGACTACAGTGGCATCGGCAATCTCGCAACTGCCTTCTTCGACCAGGCGGACCGTCGCGCGGATCAGCCGTTTCTGTGGGCAAAGCGCGACGGCAGCTACCGGTCATGGTCGTGGCAGGCCGTCTCGGACGAGGTATGCCGGCTGGCCGCGGGTCTCGTCGACCTCGGGGTCACCGACGGCGACCGGGTCGTCATCGTCTCGGAAAACCGGCCCGAGTGGGTGGTGGCCGACCTTGCGGTGATGGCGATCGGTGCGCTGAGTGTTCCGACCTACATCACCAACACGACAGAGGACACGCGCCACATCATCGAGCACTCCGGCGCGCGCGCCGCGATCGTGTCCACCGATGCCCTGATGGACACCGTCGTGGCGGCGGCCGAGGCGGTGCCGGAGTGCACGCATGTCATCATGATCGACGAGGGCGGGGCCCGCGAGGCGGCCGAAGGAACCCGTATCCTGCCGCTTTCGGGGATTCCCGATCCCGGGTCGGACCGGGCCGCGCTCATCCGGCGCAACGCCCGTGCCATCGCGCGCGATGCGCTGTGCTGCCTGATCTACACGTCCGGAACCGGCGGTCGGCCGAAGGGCGTAATGCTGACGCACGCCTCGATCCTGGCCAACTGCGCCGGTGCCCACGACCTGCTGGCGGAGATCGGCATCGGGGACGAGACCTTCCTGTCCCTGCTGCCGCTCTCGCATGCCTACGAACACACCGCCGGACTGATGTTTCCGATCACCATCGGCGCCCAGATCTACTACGCGGAGGGGCCGGACCGCGTCGCCCAGAACCTGCAGGAGGCGCGCCCGACGATCATGACGGCGGTGCCCCGGCTCTACGAGGTGCTGCACGAGCGCATACGGCGCGGCGTGGACCAGGCCGGCGGACTACGGGCAACGCTGTTTCACCGCGCGGTGGCGACCGGGCGGAGGCGCATCGAGGACCCGGGCTCGCTCACGGTTTCCGACCGCCTGCTCGATCCCCTGCTCGACCGGCTGGTCAGGCGCAAGGTCGCGGACCGGTTCGGAGGCCGGCTCAAGGCGTTTGTTTCCGGCGGTGCCGCGCTCAACCGCGATGTCGGCCTGTTCTTCCTCTCGCTCGGGGTGCGAATTCTCCAGGGCTACGGCCAGACCGAGACGTCGCCGATCGTCAGCTGTAACCGGCCCGGTCGGATCCGCATCGAAACCGTCGGTCCGCCGTTCACGGGGGTCGAGTTGCGGATCGCGGACGACGGGGAGATCCTGGTGCGCGGTGACCTGCTGATGAAGGGCTACTGGCGCGACCAGGAGAGCACCGACGCCACCATCGTCGAGGGATGGCTGCATACCGGCGACATCGGCGTAATCGACGCCGACGGAGCGCTGTGCATTACCGATCGCAAGAAGGACATCATCGTGAATTCCGGCGGCGATACCCTGTCGCCGGCCCGGGTCGAGGGATTCCTCACGCTTCATGCCGACATTGCCCAGGCCATGGTCTCCGGCGACCGCCGGCCGTGGCTGGCGGCGGTGGTGGTTCCCTCCGAAGAGTGCATCAGGGAATGGTCTTCCCGGCTGGAAATGCCGGATCTCGCGGCACTCGCCGATGACGACAGCTTCAGGGCTGCGCTCGCCGATCGCGTCAACGAGATCAACGCCACGCTCTCCCCCGTCGAAAGGGTCCGGCGCATCATCGTCGCGAGCGAGCCGTTTACCACCGACAACGGCCTGATGACACCGACGCTGAAGGTCAGGCGGCACAAGGTCATGGAGATCTACGGCGGCGCGCTGGACCGCCTGTACGACCGCGGCGCCTGACAGCCGGTATCACGGCGAGACTGGCCGGACCGAACACCGGCGCGGCACCGGCGCGCGTGCTTCCCCTCCCCGCACATCGTGCGATCACAGCAAGTGTGCTCACGATTTCAACAGATAGTCGCCAAAAAATTGGCGATTGATCTACCAAATCCCCACTTCACATGAAATTTCGATGAGAAATCGACACTCGCTGCACGGTTCAGTCTCTGGCTACGCCTGCGGTAAACTCCCGGGCTCGGAACCGGTACACCGGCATCGGGAACAGCAGTAACGGCAGCATGACCATGGTGCTCCCCGGCCGCGACAGACCGGTTCCCCTGCACGCGCGTGGCGGTGCGTTCGAGGCATGATACTGTCGCCGCAACGAGACCCGCATTCCGCAGCGCCCTGTCGCCACCAGCCGACCGCGGCGGGTCGGGACCGACAAGGATGTGAAGGAACGGTGCATGGAACGGGTACTCCTGGTGACCGGTGGCGGGCGCGGGATCGGTGCTGCGACGGTCCGTCTTGCCGCGGCCGCCGGCTTTGCCGTCGCGATCAACTACCGGGAGCGTGCCGACGCGGCCGAAACGCTTGCCCACGAGATCGAGGCCGGCGGACACCGGGCGATCGCGGTTCGGGCCGACGTCGCCGACGACTCTGCGGTCGGGGACATGTTCCGCACCGTCGACGACGCGTTCGGTCCGGTCACCGCGCTCGTGAACAGCGCGGGTGTCGACGGGGGCGCGTTCCGGGTTTCGGACTTCCGCCCGGACGTACTCGATACGCTGTTCCGCACCAATGTCGTGGGCACCATGCTCTGCTGCCGCGAGGCGGTGCGGCGGATGTCGACCCGCCTCGGGTTCGGGGGCGGAGCCATCGTCAACGTCTCCTCGATGGCGGGCACGATCGGCGGGCGTCCGGGCAAGAGCCATTACGCGGCATCCAAGGCGGCGATCGACGCGTTCACCGTCGGCCTCGCGCGCGAGGTTGCCCGCGAAGGCATCCGGGTCAACGCAATCCGTCCCGGTGTAACCCTGACCGACATGACCGCCCCGGTCCGCGACAACCAGGCCGAACACGATCACGTCTCCGCAACGATCGCCATGGGCCGACCGGCCGAGGCTGACGAGGTTGCGGGCCCGATCCTCTATCTGCTTTCCGACGCCGCGTCCTTCATCTCGGGCGCCTGCCTCGATGCATCGGGCGGCGGCTTCGTCATCGACCGCGGTCGCAACGGTCAGTGACTGCTCGGAAGTTCAATGATGATCCCGACTTTCTGCCCCGGGGCATCGGTACCGCCGATACAGGAAGGCGACCGGCAAAGATGGAGCGGGTCATGCGCGAACGGCGTCGCCAATGGGTTCGTTTGCCGGATCAGGCCCGAACGGAAGTCTGCACCCGGCAATCGGCGCCCTGAGAGGCCCGCCCCCTGGAACTGCGAGCCAGTACCGATTGATCACGCAGGAACCTGACTTCCGGGCACGGCATTGTTCGGTTCATGCGGGTGAATGCGCGGGCGGACCGGGGTAGGTTGCGCCTGTCACTTCGGGCCCTGCAGGGCGGCATGTCGGAGAGGAAGGAACAGTCGCATCGGGTCGTCAGTGAGCGGGACAAAGCCAAAACTGTCGTAGAAGTGTTTCGCGTCCTCGTGCGCGGCATCCATTCCCACGGCGTGCATCGCCACGGTCTCGCCGGCGGCCACGGTCCGCTCGACCGCATCGGCGAGAAGCATGCGACCGAGACCACGCCCGTGCGTTGATCGGCTCGATAACGAGCACATCGGACCCGGTCAACGCGAGTCGACGCGCCGGATGTGTTCCGTAAGGGCCACGCGGAGGCGGTCGTTCGGCGACGACGGATCGGAGAGCGCCTCGAAGAACCGCGTCGCATCCTCGCGGGCAAGTGCGACGGTCTCGTGACGACGAACGACTTTCTCCGCGTTCTCCAGTGCGCTGGACAGGACGAATGCGTTGACGGTCTTGCCTTCGATTTGGGCCGCCTGCTCGATACGCTGCTTCGCCGTCTTGCTGAGCCTCAGATTGATACGCTCGCTTCGGGCCGTATCGGTCTGAGCCATGACATTCCCCCCTTTTCCGGAATCCGAGCGTACGTCGTTTCGGTGCCTCTCGAAAGGCCGGGAGGACTCTCATGACGGTGGAACGGGAGCCATGATCGATCGCGTTGTGATGCGCGGCCTTCGCCAGCACCGGCGGTTTGCCGCACGACTCGCACAGACCCGAAGACAACTCAAACTGGTCAAACAGCAAGTTCACGGTCTCCTCAGGTTTGTAGCACCCCCAAGCCGCCCCCGGCCCTCCTCTTCTTGACAGTAGATCAGGTAAACGGGGGACAACAGGCCGCAACCGAAATCAAGATGCGCGGGCCTGGGCGTTTTCCCTGTCGGCATCGAAGCCGCGATAACCGGTCACGCTCAGGCCTGCCTCTCCCGAAAGCTGCATTTCCGCCCTGCCATCGTCGCCTGGCGGCTTCGCGCATGATCTGAAAGACCTCGCAACGACCATCGGGTGGGTGTTTGTCCGCGTCTGCGCCGGATCGTGAAGATGACGAAGGGCCGCACCGGGCCGGGCTTCGACTGATCTGCTGCTGTCGCTTGCCGGACCTGACAGGGTGGCGATGATCTTGCGTCCCTCACCGGCCCGTTCACCGCAATCACGCGGTGATGGCCTCAGTCCGTCAGGAACTCCCCGAAGGTCCAGTCCCGGCCTGGGGCGACGCTGAACAGCGCCCTGGTGTACTCGTGGCTGGGGTTGGCAAAGATCTCCGCCGCATCGCCGTATTCGACCACCTTGCCGGCACTCATGACCGCGAGCCGGTCGCACACCTGGGCCGCCACCCGCAGGTCGTGGGTGATGAACAGCATCGCGAGGTCGAGCTGGATGCGGATGTCGTCGAGCAGGTCCATGACCTGGGCCTGGACGGAGACATCGAGCGCCGAGACCGCCTCGTCGGCGATCAGCAGCTCCGGTTCCATCGCGAGCGCCCGGGCAATGCACAGCCGCTGGCGCTGGCCGCCGGAGAACTGGTGCGGATAGCGGTCGAGCGCATCCGGGTCGAGCTGCACCAGCCCCATCAACTCACGCGCCCGCGCCACGGCCGCGTCACGCGACTGGCCGAAGTTCATCGGGCCCTCGATGATCGATGCGCCGACCATGCGCCTGGGGTTCAGCGACCGGTACGGGTCCTGGAACACGATCTGGATGCGCCGCCTGTGGCTGCGCATCTGCCCGACCGACACCCGCGCGATCTCGTCGTCATCGATGTAGATCCGCCCGCCGGTCGGATCGATCAGACGGGCAATGCACCGCGCCACCGTGGTCTTGCCCGATCCCGATTCACCGACGATGCCGAGGGTCTCGCCGCGCCGGATCTCGATGTTGACGTCCTGGGCCGCCACCACCGAGCGCTTGGACTGGAACATTCCGCCCTGGCTGTAGGTCATGGCCAGTTCCTCGGTGCGCAGCACCACCGGTTCGGCGCGGCGGGTCTCGCGGTGGCGCGGAACCAGGCTCGGAACAGACGAGATCAGCATCTTGGTATAGGGATGATCCGGACGCTTGAGGACCTGTTCGGTCGTCCCCTGCTCGACAATGCGTCCCCACTGCATCACCGCGACCCGGTCGGCGATTTCCGCCACCACCCCGAAGTCGTGGGTAATGAACAGCACCCCGGTATCGTGTCGCTCCTGCAGGTCCTTGATCAGCTGCAGGATCTGGGCCTGGGTGGTGACATCGAGTGCCGTGGTCGGCTCGTCCGCGATCAGCAGCACAGGATCAAGAACCAGGGCCATGGCGATCATGATCCGCTGGCGCTGGCCGCCGGACAGCTGGTGCGGATAGGAGCTGAACAGCCGCCGGGGATCGGGCAGGTGCACCTGCTCCATGATATCGAGGATCTTCGCGGTCCGGGCCGGCTGGTCGAGCGATGTATGCGTCTGCAGCACCTCGTCGATCTGGCGTCCGCAGGACATCACCGGGTTGAGCGCCGTCATCGGCTCCTGGAAGATCATCGACATGCGCGTGCACCTGAGGTCGCGCAGCCTGTCCTCCGTCGCCTGGCGCAGCTCCTCGCCTTCCAGCCGGATCGAGCCGGCGACCGCGGTCAGCTGGTCCTTCGGCAGCAGTCCCATGACGCTGTGCGCGGTCACCGACTTCCCCGAGCCCGACTCGCCGACCAGGCACAGGATCTCGCGTTGTCCGACATGCAGGTCGATTTCCTCGATCGCATGTCGGCGGTCAGTCCCCTTGGGCAACTCGACGGTCAGGCCGGAGACCGTCAGCACGGTTTCGGTGTCCAACGACATGGTCTGCCTACATCCGTTTCTCGAGACGCGGATCCAGGGTATCGCGCAGCCCGTCACCCAGCATGTTCACTGCCAGCACGGTGACCGCGAGGAACAGGCCCGGGAACAGGATGTTGTGCGGGAAGATCCTGAACAGCAGCCGGCCCTCGGCCATGATGTTGCCCCAGGTCGGGATTTCCGGCGGGATACCGACGCCCAGGAACGACAGGATCGCCTCCACCAGGATGGCGGAGGCCACGATGTAGGTTCCCATGACGATGAGCGGCGCCACCGTGTTCGGCAGCACGTGCCGGATCAGCAGCAACGGCAGCCGGGTCCCCACCGAGATGGCGGCCTCCACGTAGGGTTCCTCACGGATCGACAGGACGATCGAGCGTACGAGACGCACCACGCGCGGCACTTCGGGAATGGTAATGGCGAGGATCACCGTATCCAGGCCGGCACTCGACAGCGAGACCAGGGCGATCGCCAGCAGGATACCGGGGATGGCCATCAGGCCGTCCATCACCCGCATGATGATCCCGTCGAGCCAGCGCACGTAGCCCGAGATCAGTCCGACTACCAGGCCGATGGCAATCGAAAGGCCCGCGACCGACAGCCCGACAATGAGCGAGACCCGTGTTCCGTAGATCACGCGGCTGTAGGTGTCCCGGCCCAGGGTGTCGGTGCCCATCCGGTACACCCAGCCCTGCGAACCGTCGGCGGCGGTGTCGGTCAGTTCGGTACCCGGCACCTTGTTTCGCCACGCCGGGTTGATTTCGGCGGGATCCATGGTGCCGAGGAAGGGCGCCATGATGGCAACCAGGAGCATCACCGCCATGACCGCACCGCCGATCACCACGCTCTGGTTGCGCGCCAGCCGCTGCCATATCGACAGCTTGCGCGCCGCCGCATCCGCGCTGGCTGCCGCATCGACCAGGCCGGCGGTTTGCTGGCGCAGTTCGCTCAGATCGCTCAATACCTGATCCTCGGGTCAAGAAAGCTGTAGGTGAGGTCGATCAGCAGGTTGATCAGTACGTACACGCCCGAGAACACCAGGATCACCGCCTGGATCGTCGGGTAGTCGCGCCCGAGCACGGCATCGACCGTCAGCCGGCCAAGGCCCGGGATGTTGTAGACACTCTCGGTCACCACCACGCCGCTGATCAGCAGCGCCACCCCGATCCCGATCACGGTCACGATCGGAACCGCGGCGTTGCGCAGCGCATGGCGCAACAGCACCACCCGGTTGGGCAATCCCTTCGCGTAGGCGGTGCGGATGTAGTCCTCGCCCAGGACCTCCAGCACGCTCGCGCGCGTGATGCGGGCGATCAGCGCGATGTAGATCACGGAAAGCGTGATGCTCGGCAGGATCAGGCGGTGGATGAAGGGCCAGAACCCGTCCGCCAGTTCCTTGTAGCCCTGGACCGGGAACATCTTGAACTGCATCGCGAACAGGTAGATCAGGATGTAGCCGACAACGAATACCGGCACCGAGAAGCCGAATACCGAGAACCCCATGACGCAACGATCAAGCCAGGTTCCGTGGCGGTAGGCCGCGATCACCCCGATGGGCACCGCGACCAGCACAGTGATCACCAGGGTGGTGATCGCGAGCGCGACCGTGGGTTCCACCCTGAGCAGGATCAGCTCCGTCACGTCCTTCTTGAAGAAATAGGACTGGCCCAGGTCACCCTGCAACAGGTCGCCGAACCAGATGCCGAGCTGCACCAGTATCGGCTCGTCCAGGCCAAGTGTCTCGCGGATTTCCGCGATCTGCTGCGGCGTCCCGTTGTCGCCGGCAAGCACCGCTGCCGGATCGCCCGGGGTCATTCGCAGCATCAGGAAGACGAACAGGGCCACCATTCCGAGAACCGGAATGGTGGCCGCAAGCCTCCGCATCAGAAAACTGTACACTGTTTCTGACCTGTTCGTTGCTCCCCGCTACTTCTTGGTAATGTTCCAGAAATAGCTGACCGGACCGTCAAGGACGCCGTCAAGCCGATCGCTCCGGTAGGCAACCGGACGATACCACTGCCCGCCATGGGCATGGGTGACGACCTCCATGGCCCGGATCTGGATCTGCTCGGCGATCTCCTTCTGCTTCGCCGCATCGGTCTCACGCGCAAAGGCGTCGCGCAACGCTTCCATCTCCTCGTCGCACGGCCAGCCGAACCACGCGGCATCACACCCGGCATTGAAGCCGGCAGCCATGATCGGGTTCAGGATGTCGGCCGCGGTCCACGAGGTCATGAACACGTTCCAGCCGCCTTCCGACGGATGCTCGCGCTTGGCGCGACGCGCGACCAGGGTCTGCCAGTCCATCGCCTGCAGGTCGGTCACGAAACCGCCCTTCTCGAGGTTCGCCTTCGCCACCGGGCCGAGGTTGTTCAGCACGTTGACGTCGGTCGACTGCATGATGACGATCGGGGTGCCGTCGTATCCGGCTTCCTTGAGCAGCTTCTTGGACAGTTCGAAGTCCGACTTCAGCACGATGTCGGCACCGGCATCGGTCGCAAGCGCCGAGCCGCAGATGAACATCGCGGCGCATTCCTTGTAGTAGGCCGGATCGCCGATGGTTGCCTGCATGAAGTCCTTCTGGTTGATCGACGCAAGGGCCGCCCGGCGGATCTTGACGTTGTCAAACGGCGGATGCAGGTGATTGAGCCGGAACATGAACTGGGCGCCAAGCGGGTTGATGACCTTGAGCGCCACGTTCTCGTCGCCCTCGAGCAACGGCAACAGGTCGTTGGGCGGGGATTCGATGTAGTCGATCTCGCCCTCGATCAGCGAATTGACCGCCGTCTGGTGATCCTTCACCGATAGCCACTCGACGGCCTCGACCTTGACGACCTTGCCTCCCGACGCCCAGCTCGGGGTTTCGCTCCGCGGCTGGTAGTTGTCATTGCGCGTAAACAGCACGGTGTCGCCGGGCTTCCAGTTCTCGACGTCGAAGACAAACGGGCCCGAGCCGATATACTCGGAGATCTGCTCGCTCGACGGCGTGGCCGCAACACTGGCCGGCATGATGAACGGCACGTTGGAGCTCGGCTTGGCAAGCGACATGGTGACGAGACCGTAGGGCTCCTTGAGCACCATCGTGAAAGTCCGGTCATCGACGGCCTGCATGTCGGCAACGAATTCCATCAGCTTCTGGCCCATGGAATCCTTGCTGCCCCAGCGCTGGATGGAGGGGATGACGTCGGCCGACGTCACCGGCGACCCGTCGTGCCAGGCAAGACCCGGACGCAGGGTGAAGGTGTAGGTCAACTTGTCGGCGCTGACCTCGTAGCTCTCGACCATCTGCGGATGAACGTCGGTATTCGCGTCCATCGCGAACAGCGTGTCGTACACCATGTACCCGTAGTTGCGGGACATGTAGGCAGTGGTCCAGATCGGATCGACGATCTTCAGATCCGAGTGCATGACAACACGCAGCGTCTGGTCTGCCGAGGCCGGCGCAGACATCACGGCGCCGGCAACAAGGGCTGCCCCGGCCGCGAGGCCGATTGGCAAGTTGGGTCGCATCAGGGTACCTCCCCCGGTAGTGAATGGGTATTGGCGTCTACGAGAGATCACGCGACATGGTGCACGTGCCGTCGCGGCATCGTCAATGATGCTCATGGCGCGACGGCACACACCGGTCAGGCCGCGTGCGAACACCGTGACCACGGCCCGTCCGTTTCCGGCTGGACGGGCCCCGCCTAGACGCCGGGCGTCCACCGGTAGATTGCCGAGAGCGCCCCTCCCATCAGCATCGCGCGCTCGGTGTCGTTCAGACGATCGGTCAGGCGAAACGGCTCGACACCCTGCTGGTAGGTCAGGACATTGATGGCCCGGGTCCAGTCCGTGCCCCACAGGCAACGCTCGAAGCCGAATGCATCGAAGATGCGGCACAGAGGATCCCAGATGTCATCGTACGGGTACGGCGCGTGCGAAAGCGTGCAGGCCCCGGAAATCTTGATCGCCACGTTGTCGAGGTCGGCGATGGCCAGGACCTCTGGAAGTGCCGCGAACGGCTCGGGAGGAGCCGGGGGTTCGAACGGCTGCGGCAGCCCGAGGTGGTCGATGACCACCATCGCGTCGGGATGCGCCCGGGCCAGTGTCGCCGCCTGGTCGAGCAGACCCCAGCACAGCAGGTTGACCGGAAGCGCGTGCCGCGCCGCGGCGCGCAGCACGGTCGCGGTGCCCGGATGCAGGGATCCGTCGTCACTGCCCCCGCCTCCCGGGCGCGCCAGCATGATCCGGACCCCGACGGTGCCGTCGAGACCGGCCCACTCGGCAATCACCTCCCCGACCGCCGGATCGGCCGGGTCGACCGGCTTGATCAGTGCGAACCGGTCCGGATGGGCAGCATGCACCTCGAGCGCATAGCTCGCATCGAACCGGTACATGGCAAAGGGCGAGACCAGGAGCGCCCCGTCGACACCGACCTGCGTCATCGCGGCAACCATGTCGTCCCCGGTCACCTCCGGCGGTCCGGCCAGGGTTCCGATCCAGGGTCGTCCGGGGTGGTCACGCTCGTAGGCGTGGACCTGGGAATCGATGATCGGCATCGCGGCTGCTCCACTCTCGGCCCGTCGGTCCGCGCATCCTACGCCGGAAGTCTCCGGTTGGCGACCGGCCGTGCTCAGTCGCCGGCCGGCGCCATTGCCCTGTTCACGAAGACCGCAAGCTCGCCGTAGCCACGATGGCGTACCTCGTACGCGAGGCCGAGCCGGTCCGCGGCCGCCCGCGCCTTGCCTCGCAGCACGGGATCGTCGGTCTGCGCGATGTAGATGAGCCGGGTGTAGTTCCCGAAGTACATGTCACGCAGTTCGGGATGCCGGTCGAGACCGAGCCCGGCCACGATCAGGCGATCGAAGTGCCGGACCAGGTAGTCGGTGAGATAGAAGCAGCCCGGCTCGCGTTCCGCGGTTTCGGTGAACTCGTCGGTCCCCATGAAGAACTGGTAGCAGTGCGGTCCCGGTATCCGCTCGACCCCCTCGCTCTCCAGCATCCGGTCAAGCTCGCCGCCGGTACCGCAGTCGCCGTACAGAACGAAAACCCGCTCGTAGTCGCGGCCGATACCGCGGATCTTCTCACGCACCGCGGGCGCGATGCGTTCCGGGGTGTTGTGCCAGTGGGCCGGCAGGCACGCGATGGTCGGCCGGGGCAGTCCGGCGGCGCGGAGCACCGCAACCAGTTCCCGCCCCAGCGCCCCGCAGGCTATGAACAGTGTTCCCGTTCGCCGGTGGGGATCCTCAGGCGACATTCATCGCGGCCGAATTCGACCGGCGGCGCTCGGCGATCAGTTCCTTTGCGGTCTCGACCGCCACCGCCGCGTCCCGGCAGTAGGCGTCGGCCCCGATGCTCTCGGCGAACGCCTCGTTCAGCGGTGCGCCACCGACCAGGACGATGTAGTTGTCCCGGATCCCCCTCTCCTTCAGGGCATCGATCACCACCTTCATGTAGGGCATGGTGGTCGTGAGCAGTGCCGACATCCCGAGGATGTCGGGCTGGTGTTCCGCCAGCGCGTCCATGTAGGACTCCACCGGATTGTTGATCCCGAGGTCGATGACGTCAAAGCCGGCGCCCTCCATCATCATCGACACCAGGTTCTTGCCGATGTCATGGATATCGCCCTTGACCGTACCGATGACCATCTTGCCGACCTGCGGCGCCCCGGTCTCGGCCAGCAGCGGTCTGAGGATCGCCATGCCGGCCTTCATGGCATTGGCGGCCATCAGCACTTCGGGCACGAACAGGATTCCGTCGCGAAAGTCGATCCCGACAATCCGCATCCCCTCGACCAGGGCCTCGGTCAGGACCCTGTACGGCGTCCATCCACGCTCCAGCAGGATATGCACCGCCTCCTCGATCTCGTCCTTGAGACCGTCGTAGAGGTCGTCGTGCATCTGCTGAACAAGCTCGTCATCGTCCAGTTCCGACAGGACGATATCGTCTTCCGGTTCATCACTCACGCACCGTACTCCAGCAAGTCCCGGAACAATGCATACTGATCCACGGTTTACACTCCTACCCCTCGGACCAGCCCCGCAGTAGCAGGTGCGCGACAGGATTTGTACAGGGTCCGACGCCCCGGGGCAGCCGCTGACAGGGACTTGCCCCGCGAGACCATCCCGCCCACACTTGCCGCACGGACAGCTATCCTCAACCGGGAGACCCTACATGCGTTTCTGTCCACGCGTCACCATGATTGCCTGTCTCGCACTCGCACTCGGCCTGCTGGCGCCCGCCATCGCGGCCGCCGACGGGGAAGGCGACATCAAGTACCGCCAGAAGGTGATGAGCGCGGTGGGCGCTCACACCGGAGCGCTTGTCAGCATCCTCAAGCAGGAAGGCGGCTCCATGGACCATCTCGCCGACCACGCCAATGCCATGGCCAAGCTCGCCGAGATCGCCCAGACCGCCTTCCCGGCCGGATCCGGACCGGAGGCTGGCAAGACCGGAGCCCTTCCGGACATCTGGGACGGCGACCAGCACTCACTGGAATTCGAGGCCGAGCTGGAGAAGTTTGTCCAGCTGGCCAATGCGCTCGCCGACGTGGCGGTCACGGGCGACCGCGGGGCGACGGGCGGTGCGCTCAAGGCCCTGGGCGAGGACTCCTGCAAGTCCTGCCATTCGCGGTTCCGCAAGAAGTAGGACGCATCCTGCCCGCGTGATCCCGGGCCGGCCGGACACGGTCGCACCGGGTCGCGCGAAAGGTTGCGGGCCGCCCGGCCGCAGCGCCGACCGATTCCCGGACGGGCGGATGCTCCGCCTGGACAGGAACACGCCCGCCCGGGCCGGCCACTTCCCGCCCGCGACCGGCGGCGGTCGATGGCGCTTCCGCATCATCGGGGTGCCGGGCCTGACGAGCCCACCGCCTCGCCGGGCCCGACCCGGCGACCCTGCGGATCGAGGCGGCGCTTCGCAGGCAGGCAGGGAACCGGGCGGCGTGCCCGCCCACACCGGCAGGGAGCCCGGCACCGCGCATGCGACCGCGGTCCCGCACTGACCTTTCTCTTCCGCTCCATCGATTGCGGTCCGGGAAGGGGGGAGCGGATCCGGCAGATGATCCGGTCAGGTGTTCCAGTCCCGGGTCCCGGAAAGGGGCGCACCGGTGCCCATGCGGCGGCCGGCGTGCTATAGCAGTGCGCTGCGTGCGCCAGATCTGCCGAAGGAACAGCTTGCGTGACCGCCCGTTCGAGCGATGCCGGTACCGCCGCGCCATCCCGCGTGCTCATGCGCCGCCTGCTGCTGGATCATGTTCGGCCCCAGGGCGCGACACTGGTCGTGGCACTGGTGATGATGGCGGTCGTGGCCGCGAGCACCGCGGCGCTCGCATTCCTGATGGAAACCATCCTCGATGACGTCTTCACCGCCGGGGAGCCCACGGTCCTCTACCTGACCGCGGCAATGGTCATGGCGGTGTTCGTCGTCCGGGGACTGTCCACATACGGACAGGCGGTGCTCATGAACCGGGTCGGACAGCGTATCCTGTCCGACCTGCAGAAGCGGATGTTCGACCACCTGCTCCGGGCGGATTTCGGGTACCTGCACGGGCGCTCCAGCGGCAAGCTGATCTCGCGGTTCATCAGTGACGTCGAGCAGATGCGAAGTGCGGTATCCGACGTCATTACCGCGTTCGGCCGCGACACGCTGACCATCGTCTTCCTCGTCGGTGTCATGGTCTACCAGGACTGGCTGCTGGCCCTGATCTCCTTCTTTGCCTTTCCCACCGCGATCCTGCCGCTGGTGCGCATCGGCCAGCGCATGCGCCGGGTCTCCGGCAGCACCCAGCGGGAACGGGCCGACCTGACCGCGTTGCTGCGCGAAGTGTTCCAGGGCGCGAGACAGGTCCGGGCCTACGGCATGGAGCACCATGAGCGTGACCGAGCGGACCGGGTGATCGAGCAGATCTTTCGCCTCGTGGTCCGGGCGGCGCGCACCAGGGCTGCAGCCTACCCGATCATGGAGACCCTGGGCGGGTCCGCGATCGTGATGGTGATCTGCTACGGCGGGTGGCAGGTCATGGAGGGGGCGCAGACCACCGGGACCTTCTTTTCCTTCGTCACCGCCCTGCTGCTCGCCTACGATCCGCTGAAGCGGGTGGTGGTGCTGAACGCCCGGCTGCAGGAGGGACTGGCGGCGGCGGAGCGCGTGTTCGACCTGCTCGATGTCCGGCCCTCGGTGGTTGACCGGGCCGGCGCGCACTCCGTCAGCCGGGCGCGGGGCGAGATCGTGTTCGAGAACATCAACTTTTCCTACGCGTCAGACAGCCCGGCGCTGCACGACATCAGCTTCGCGGTTCCGGCCGGCCACACGGTGGCCCTGGTCGGTCCGTCGGGCGCCGGCAAGAGTTCCGTCCTCAACCTGATCCCGCGGTTCTTCGACCCCGACGCCGGGCGCATCACGCTTGACGGCACCGATATCCGTGATCTGACACTGAAATCGCTCAGGAAACAGATCGCGCTTGTCAGCCAGGACATCATGCTGTTCGATGACACCGTTGCCGCCAACATCCGCTACGGTTCGGAGGGCGCCAGCGACGCCGACGTCCGCCGGGCGGCCGGCCACGCGGCGGCGGATGCGTTCATCGACGCATTGCCGGACGGCTACGACACCCGGGTCGGAGAGCAGGGAGCCTGGCTTTCGGGCGGCCAGCGCCAGCGCATTGCGATTGCCCGCGCCACGCTGCGCAATGCACCGATCCTGCTGCTCGACGAGGCGACCTCGTCGCTGGACAGCGGGTCCGAACAGGCGGTGCAGGCGGCACTCGCGTCCCTGATGGAGGGGAGAACCACGCTCGTGGTCGCACATCGACTCTCCACCGTTCGCAGCGCCTGCGTGATCCACGTCATGCAGGACGGGCGAATAGTGGAATCCGGGCATCACGACGACCTCCTGGCACTGAACGCGGCCTACGCCCGGCTCTACCGGCTGCAGTACTCCGTCGGGAACCCCGACGCGCCCGGGACAGAACTGCCATGATGGTGCCCCTTTACAGGACATCCATGACGCTGGCTGCTCCGGCAATCGACCTGGTGCTGGCACGCCGGGCCCGCAACGGCAAGGAGGACCGGTCCCGTCTCGGCGAACGGCGCGGCGTGTCCGCATTCGCACGCCCGCCAGGCCGGCTGATCTGGCTGCATGCGGTCAGCGTCGGAGAGAGCATCTCCGCACTCGGGCTGATTGACCGGTTGCTCGAGGAGTCGGACGACCTGCACGTGCTGGTGACCACCGGCACGGTCAGTTCGGCACGCATTCTCGCCTCCCGGCTGCCGGACCGCACCTGCCACCAGTTCGCGCCGATCGACCGGCCGGCGTGGGTCGGCCGGTTCCTCGATCACTGGCAACCCGACCTCGCCATGTTCTTCGAGGCCGAGTTCTGGCCGGAAAAACTGCTTCGCACCCACGAACGGGGGGTCCCGATCATCGCCGCGAACGCCAGGTTGTCGGATCGCTCGTACAGGGGGTGGCGGCGCTGGACCGGCCTGTCGGGCCCCATGTTCCAGGCAATCGACCTGGTGCTCGCGACCAGCGACGCCCAGGCGGACCAGTTTCGCGCACTCGGTGCACGCCGGGTCACGGTCGCGGGCAACCTGAAGCGGGCGGCGCACCGGCTGCCGCTGGAGGACGGGGCGGCCGACGCACTGCGCCACGAAATCGGGTCGCGGGCGGTGTGGCTCGCGGCCAGCACCCATGACGGCGAGGAGGAAGCCGTCGTCCGCGCCCAGCTTGACCTCCTGGTCCGGCATCCCGGCCTGCTCGCGGTCATCGCGCCGCGCCACCCCGATCGCGGGCCGGAGATCGCAGCCCTCGTCCGCTCGTTCGGCCTTGCCGTCGCCCGGCGTGCCGCCGGCGAACGGATCGACCGGGACACGTCCGTGTATATTGCCGACACCTTCGGCGAGATGTCCCTGTTCTTCAACGTCGCAAGTGTCGTTTTCGTCGCCGGCTCCCTGGTCCCGGTGGGGGGCCACAACCCGGTCGAACCGGCGCATTTCGACTGCGCGGTCCTGTTCGGGCCGCTCATGACGAAGAACCTCGACATCGCCGACGAGATGATCAGTGCCGGTGCCGCGATCCAGTTTGCCGATGCCGAAGCGCTCGGACCCACGATCGACGCCGTCCTGGCCGACGGGGGGCGGCGGCATGCGCTCACCGAGGCCGCCAGGCGGTATGCCTCTTCCGGCCGCGCCGTGCTGGACGGGATCGTCACCAGCCTGCACCCGTTCCTGGATCGGCGGGAATGACACCCTCGCTGCCGGTCACGCCCGAGTTCTGGAACCGTGACGGGCCGGCCGCCCGGTTGCTCGGCCCTGCCGGTTACGTGGTACGCGCCGTCGGATCCCTGCGGCGTCGACTGGTGCGAGGCACGTCGCTCGATATCCCGGTGATCTGCGTCGGCAACCTGGTCGTCGGCGGAGCCGGCAAGACCCCGGTCAGCCGGTCGATCGCCCAGATGCTCGCGGGCCGCGGGCACGAAGTCGGCCTGTTGCTGCGCGGCTACGGCGGCCGCCTGCGCGGGCCGGTCCGGGTCGACCCAGCCCGCCATTCGGTGCGCGACGTCGGCGACGAGGCGCTGATGCTGTCGCGGCACGCGCCGGTGTGGATCGCCCGCAACCGGGTCGAGGGTGTGCGGGCCGCCGAACAGGCCGGAACGGAAGTGGTCGTCATGGACGACGGCTTCCAGAACCCCGCGCTTCGTGCCGACCTGAACTTGCTGGTGATCGACGGCGACTACGGTGTCGGCAACGGGCGGATCATGCCGGCAGGGCCCCTTCGCGAATCCGTCGCAACCGGCATGGCGCGTGCCGACGCGGTGGTGCTGATCATGCCGGACAGGGTTGCGGTCCCGGACCTGGTACCGCCCGGGCTCCCGGTCCTGCGCGCCACCGCCACCGCCGTCGCTCCGACGGGGCTGGCCCCCGGAACCCCGGTGTTCGGATTTGCGGGTATCGGACGTCCGGTCCGGTTCAGGAACAGCCTCGAGGCACTGGGCCTCGACGTCCGCGGGTTCCGGCCCTTCCCGGACCACTACCCGTACGGCCGCGAAGACGTCGACAGGCTGCTCGCGACCGCAGCCGAACTCGGAGCCGTCCCGGTCACCACCGCGAAGGACCACGTCCGGCTCGACAGGGTCGCGGCCTCGGCGATTACCTGCGTCGACCTTGACCTGGACTGGCAGGATCGGCCGGCGCTCACGGCACTGGTCGAGGGGACGGTGCGGAATGTCATCGGGTAAGGCCGGACACACGCCGGCTCCCTGGCGCAAGCGCTACCTGACCTGGCCGCTTTCCGGCGCGCTTGCGTGGAGTGCAGCCACGGTGCTCTCGCGCATGCAGCTGGACGCCGCCTCGCGGACGGGAGGTGCCGTCGCACGCAGGATCGGCCCACGCCTTCGCATCAACCGCCGCGCACGGCGCCACATCGCCGACAGTTTCCCCGAGTGGTCGGACCGCGAGATCGACGACACGCTGCTCGCGATGTGGGAGCACCTGGGCCGGGTTGCCGGAGAGTACGTGCACCTGCGCGACTTCGACCTGTCGGGAGACGACCCCCGCGTGACCGTGGTCGGCCGCGAACACCTTCTCGCCGCCCGAGACGACGGCCGACCCGGGATCTTCGTCTCGGCCCACCTCGGAAACTGGGAGCTTTTGCCGGGGGTCGCACTGGCCAACGGCCTGACCGTCCATAGCATCTACCGACCGCTCAACGCGCCGATCTCGGAACGGGTACTGCGCCAGCGGATCCTGCCCCACGCCCACCTGATGATCCCCAAGGGCTCGGCCGGCGCCGGCCGTCTCGCGAGGTTGCTGCGACGCAAGGAGCATGTCGCGTTCCTGGTCGACCAGCGACTAAACGAGGGGATCGCGGTCCCGTTCTTCGGGCGTCCGGCACGCACGACTCCTGCCGTGGCGGTCTTTGCCCTGCACCACCGCTGCCCGGTCATCCCCATCCGCGCACAGCGGACCCGCGGCGCGGAGTTCCGGGTCACCATCTCACCGCCGCTCGAGCTCCCCGATACCGGCGACCGCGACGCCGACATCCACACGCTGACCAGCGACATCACGCTGATGGTCGAGAACTGGATCCGGGAAACCCCGGAACAGTGGCTGTGGCCGCACCGGCGCTGGGGCAAGTAGGGCGCGTGTCAGGAACCCCGGCCGGGGCGCTCCCCGAGACCGGAAATCACCGCACCGGCCTCACCGTCGCGGAACTGCACCCGGACCTCCTGGCCGTGCCGGAGACCGCCAACGCCCGCAACCGGAATTCCGTCGGCATCCCTGACCACCGCGAACCCCCGATCGAGCACGCGCTCGAACGATGCGGCATCCAGCAGCCGGGTCAGGGCATCAAGTCGCGACCCTGCCCGCTCGTATACGCGGTCGAGCGCTGATCCGAGGCCGGTTGTGGCGTGCGCCAGCCGTGCGTGGCCCTGTTCGACGCGACCGGTCACCCAGCGCGCTCCCAGCCGGTCGGCGGCGTGACCCGACTGCAGGCGACGCAGCTGAAGCGCCCGTTCGGCGGCCGCGTGCAGCCGGCTGTCCAGGGCTGCAAGCCGACCGGCAGCGCCGTGGAGATGCGATCGGGGATCCACCAGCCGGCCGGCGTGACGCACCACTTCCCCGGCCCGGCGCTCAAGCCCGCGCCCGATCGCGCCCGACAGCCGGTGGTCGGCGAGATCCACTGACTGGGCCCGCGCCTCGATCATCAGGGCCGGATCTCCAAGACCCCGTCCGAGGCCCTCCACCCTGGTCCGCGCGTGCTCCGTCATGCGGGCGGTGGCCTGGAGCAACCGGCCGCCTGAATCCGTCACGCGCACGAGCAGTTCGGTGCGCACCGGGACCGCGTGTTCCGCCGCGGCGGTCGGTGTCGGGGCCCGCAGGTCGGCCGCGAAGTCGATCAGCGTCGTGTCGGTCTCGTGGCCGATGGCCGAAATCACCGGGATCCGGCTCGCCGCCACCGCCCGGACCACCTCTTCCTCGTTGAAGCTCCACAGGTCCTCGAGACTGCCGCCGCCGCGGGCGACGATCAGCAGGTCGGGCCGCGGCACGGCGCCGCGGCCGTCAAGCGCATTGAAACCGCGGACCGCCCGGGCGACCTCGCCGCTCGCGCCGTCGCCCTGGACGCGCACCGGCCACACGAGGACGTGCACCGGGAAACGGTCTTCCAGCCGGTGCAGGATGTCCTGGATCACCGCGCCGGTCGGCGAGGTGACGACGCCGATCCGCTCCGGCAGGAACGGCAGTGGCCGCTTGCACTCCTCGTCGAACAGGCCTTCGGCCGCCAGCCGGCGGCGACGCTCCTCCAGCATCCTGAGCAGGGCGCCCTCGCCCGCCACCTCCATTGCCTCCAGGATGAGCTGGTACTTCGACCGGCCGGCGTAGGTGGTCAGCCGACCGGTGCAGATCACCTCCATCCCGTCCTCGGGCCGGACCGACAGCCGCGGGACCTGGCTGCGCCAGCAGACCGCGTCGAGAACCGCCCTGTCGTCCTTCAGGGTGAGATACACGTGCCCCGACGACGCAAAAGCCGGACGGGACACTTCGCCGCGCACCCGGACCCGGTCGAAAGAGGTCTCGACAGTGCGCTTCACCTGCGCCGACAGTTCGCTGACCGAGAGTTCCGGCAGGTTTCCCGCCAGCGCGCCGGTCCGGTTTCCGCCGGAGTCAGCCATGGCCGCGAACCGTGCTACAAGGCGACCCTGCGACCGCGGGGAAGGGACTGCGCATGAAGGTTCTCGTTGTCGGTTCCGGTGGGCGCGAACACGCGCTGTGCTGGACGATCGCCGCTTCACCACTGTGCGACGCACTCTATTGCGCACCGGGCAACGCCGGAATTGCCAGCGACGCGCAGTGCGTGCCGATCAGCCCGGAAGACATACCGGCTCTGGTCGCATTTTCCAAGCAGCAGGCCATCGACCTGGTTGTTGTCGGCCCGGAAGCCCCGCTGGCGGCGGGGCTCGTGGACCGGCTCGGCGAGCACGGGATCCGCGTCTTCGGTCCCACCGCCGATGCATCGGTTCTTGAAAGCTCCAAGGCCTTCACCAAGGATTTCTGCGTCCGGCACCGGATCCCGGCAGCGGGTTCGCTGACATTCGGGGACCTCGACCGGGCGCTCGCACACCTGCGCCGGTGCACGCTTCCGGTGGTGGTCAAGGCCGACGGGCTTGCCGCGGGCAAGGGCGTGACCGTTGCGACCAGCCTCGAGAGTGCGGAAGCGGCGGTGCGCGCTGCCATGGAAGACCGCGTGTTCGGACCGGCCGGCGACCGGGTGGTCATCGAGGAGTTTCTCGAGGGAGTGGAAGCGAGCTTCTTCGCATTGAGCGACGGGACCACGACCCTCCCCCTTGCCGCGGCCCAGGACCACAAACGCGCGGGCGATGGCGACACCGGCCCGAACACCGGGGGTATGGGCGCGTTCTCTCCGCCTCCGGCAGTGGACGCAGTACTGTCGCGCCAGGTCATGGAAACGATCATCGAGCCGGCCGTTGCGGGGATGGCGGCCGAGGGCCGGCCATTCCGCGGTGTTCTCTTCGCCGGGCTCATGCTGACGGACGAAGGTCCGAAACTCATCGAGTTCAACGTGCGGTTCGGCGACCCCGAGTGCCAGGTGCTGATGGCGAGGCTTCGCAGCGATCTGCTTCCGGCACTGCTCGCGTGCGCCGATGGCCACCTGCGGCATGTTGACCTGCGCTGGTCGGACGACGCCGCGGTGTGCGTTGTGATGGCGTCGAGGGGGTACCCCGGATCCTACCGGCGCGGCTCGCCGATCCGCGCGATCGAGGACGCCGAATCCGACCCGGACGTCGTGGTCTTCCATGCGGGTACCGCCGCCGACGCGGAAGGGGCCCTGGTCTCGAGTGGCGGGCGCGTGCTGGGAGTGACCGCGACCGGCGCCGACGTCGCCTCCGCACGCTCGCGGGCCTACCGGGCGGTCGGGCGGATCAACTGGCCCGACGGCACGTTCCGGACCGACATCGCGGCGGCCGGTGCCGCGGTCACGCCCTGAACAGCAGCACCGCGAACGCGCCGAGCATCACGATCACCGACCACCGCCGAAACAGGACGTACCGGGACGGCAACAGGCCGCGCCGGCCGGCGTCGCGGTCGAGCAGGAACGCGCCGGCGTGACCGGCCGCCAGCAGGCACAGGGCGACCGGGGCGACCAGCTGCCCTGAAAACCAGGCGGCGAGTACGAGGACTGCGGCCCAGGCCGGCCCGGCGGGCCCGCCCGCTCGCGACGCAAGCGACAGTCCCCAGTGGACGGCCCCGACACAGGCGAGCCCGATCGCAGCGTAGAGCAACAGGGCGTCGAGGATCATCGCCGCCCGCGGCGCATCGACCAGCCAGACCGCGGCCGCGCAGGCCGGGAACGGCGCCAGCGCGAGGCCCGCCCACCACCAGGCCGAGGCCCTGAATCGACCGGAACCCGGCGGCGTTACTCGCCCGCCATTGCGTGATCTGCTATATCCACGGCTCATTCGGAACAGGCCCGGAACAGGAGACACCCATGCAGATCTCGGGACATGCGGCCCTCGTCACCGGTGGCGGCAGTGGTCTTGGTGCGGCGACGGCACGTCTGCTGGCGGGGGCCGGCGCCCGGGTTGCCATTCTTGATATCAACGAGGACGGCGCGCAAGCGGTCGCGGACGAAACCGGTGGCCTGGCGGTCGCATGCGACGTGTCGGATGCCGATTCGGGAGTGGCGGCCGTCGGCCGGGCCCGCGACCGGCACGGGCCGGCGCGGATCCTGATCAACTGCGCCGGGATCGGACCGGCCGAACGGATCGTCGGCCGTAACGGCCCGATGGCGCTCGACAATTTCCGGCGCGTGATCGAGGTCAACCTGATCGGAACCTTCAACATGACGCGGCTTGCGGCCGCCGACATGCTCGGTCTCGAACCACTGGACGACGGCGAACGAGGCGTCATCATCTCGACCGCGTCGGTTGCCGCCTTCGAGGGCCAGATCGGCCAGGCGGCATACAGTGCTTCGAAGGGCGGCGTGCACGCGCTCACGATTGTCGGTGCGAGGGAATTCGCCCGCAACGGCGTGCGGGTGAATACCATCGCTCCCGGCTTGTTCGAGACACCACTGCTGATGGGAATGCCCCAGGAGGTGCGAGACAACCTGGCGGCCTCTGTTCCCTATCCATCGCGATTCGGCATGCCGGAGGAGTATGCGAGGCTGGCCGAGTCAATCATCGGCAACGTCATGCTGAACGGAGAGACGATCCGGCTTGACGGCGCCATACGGATGCAGCCGCGCTGACAGGCGATGCCCGGCACCGGCTTCTCCGCACACCCGGCCCGATGTGCCCGGGCTGACCCTGTACCCAGATGAACCTGATCGTTGATGCCGTCCTGTTTCTCGGGGCCGCGGTCATTGCGGTCCCGTTGCTGAACCGGGTCGGGCTCGGATCGGTACTGGGGTATCTCGCCGCCGGCATCGTCATCGGACCGAGCGCCCTCGGGCTGGTGGGGGATGTCGAGAACATCCTGCATTTTGCCGAGCTCGGGATCCTGCTGCTGCTGTTCCTGATCGGCCTGGAATTGCAGCCAGCGAGGCTGTGGGGACTGCGGCGGCCGATCTTCGGGATGGGCGGCGCCCAGGTGGTCGTGACCGGCCTCGTGCTGTCCGGCATCGGCATGCTGTTCAACCTGGATGCCGGAACGGCGCTGGTCACCGGCTTCATTCTCGCGCTCTCCTCGACGGCGGTGGTGGTCCAGCTGCTGGCCGAAAAGGGAGAACTGCGCAGCAGGATGGGCCGGGTCACCTTCTCGATCCTGCTGTTCCAGGACATGGCGGTAATCCCGTTGCTGGCGCTGATGCCCGCGTTGACGCTGGCATCCGGCCTCGGGGAGGTCTCGGTCGAGCCGGAGGCGATCTTCTTCGCCGCGACCGCGATCACCGCGGTGATCATGACCGGCCACTTCCTGCTGCCGCATTACCTGCGCTACGTGGTCACGAGCCGCATCAACGAGCTGTTCACGATCTCGGCCCTGCTCGTCGTCGCCGGAACGGCGGCGCTGATGGAATTCGTCGGGCTGTCCATGGCGCTTGGAGCGTTCCTCGCCGGGGTGATCCTGTCGGAGTCCGCCTACCGTCACGCGCTGGTTGCCGACATCGAGCCCTTCAAGGGCCTGCTGATGGGCCTGTTCTTCATTTCGGTCGGTGTCCACGTCGACCTGGGCCGGGTGCTGGAACAGCCGGTGACGGTCGCCGGGCTCACCATCGGACTGCTGCTCGTCAAGGGAGCATGCATCTTCCTGCTGGCCCGGCTGGCGCGACAGCCGACCCTGGTCGCCGGTCGCCTGGCATTTGCCCTGCCCCAGGGGGGAGAGTTCGCGTTCGTGCTGTTTACCGCGGCGGTTGCGAACGGAGTGGTCAGCTCCGAGTTTGCCGGCCTGATGATCCTTGTCGTGTCCCTGACGATGATCGCAACCCCGTTCCTGCACCTGGCAAGCCAGCACCTGTTCGTCTCCCCGCCGGCGGCGACCCAGCCCAGCCAGGACTTCGACCGGATCGAACGGGTCGACGATCGGGTCATCATTGCCGGGTTCGGCCGGGTCGGCCAGATCGTCGGCCGCGTCTTCCGTACATGCGGCGTCGGGTTTACGGCGGTTGACTACGACTTCGAGCGGATCCGGGTGGTCCGGCGCATGGGGATCAAGATCTACTACGGCGATCTCACCCGCCTGTGGCTGCTGCGTGCCGCCGGCGCCGACCACGCCGAGGTGCTGATCTGTGCCATCGACAATGTGGACGCCTCCATCCAGCTGGTCGATCTCGCGCGCAAGCATTTTCCGCACCTGAAGATCTACGCCCGGGCCCGGGACCGGGATCACGCGGCCCGGTGCATCGAACACGGGGTCGACCGTGCGGTCCGCGAAACTCTGGGCGGCAGCCTGGAGATCGCGAGCCATGCCCTGCAGAGCCTCGGAATGACCTCCGCCGATGTCCGCGAGACCATCGAGCGGTTCCGGGTCCACGACGAGGCGATGCTCCATGCCAGCGGTCACGAACCGGACCAGACGCACCAGATAACGGACCGCTCGCGGCGGGAAGAGGCGGCAGAGCTCGAACAACTGTTCGTGGAGGACAGGGCCGACCTGGGTACCGGCGCCCCGAATTCGCCTTGACGCCTGCGGGGGAGGGCATATCGTCAAGCGACTCTTGCAAAAAGGCAGCAATTGGACCGCGACCCGGCCTTCGCTGCTGGCCACGCGACTGGAGGGACGCCGGATGACACGCATTCAGCAGCACTGGATCAACGGGCAGCCTGTCGCCGGGGGCGCGACCCGTCGTGGCGACGTGTTCAACCCGGCGACCGGCGAGGTCGGCTCCCGGGTTCCGCTCGCCGGCCGGGGCGACATCGACGCAGCGGTCGGCGCGGCGGCGGCGGCGTGGCCCGCCTGGGCCGCGACTCCGCCGTTGCGGCGGGCGCGGATCCTGTTCCGGTTCAGGGAACTCATCGAGGCGCACATGGCCGAACTTGCGGCCATCATCACTTCGGAGCACGGCAAGACCCTGTCCGATGCCGAAGGCTCGGTCATCCGGGGCCTGGAGGTCGTGGAATTCGCCGCCGGCATCCCGCACCTGCTCAAGGGCGAGTACACCGAGGAGGCGGGCAGCGGCATCGACAGCTGGTCGACGCGTCAGCCGCTTGGGGTGTGTGTCGGGATCACCCCGTTCAACTTCCCGGCCATGGTGCCGATGTGGATGTTCCCGGTCGCGCTCGCATGCGGCAACACCTTCGTGCTGAAACCGTCCGAACGTGATCCGGGCTGCAGCGTCAGGCTTGCGGAGCTGCTCAAGGAAGCCGGGTTGCCCGACGGGGTGTTCAACGTCGTGCACGGCGACCGGGAGGCAGTGGAGCTGCTGATCGAACATCCCGACGTCGCGGCGGTCAGCTTCGTCGGCTCCACACCGATCGCCGAGCGGGTGCACCGTGCCGCCACCGCCAGCGGCAAGCGGGTCCAGGCGCTGGGCGGGGCGAAGAACCACATGGTGGTGATGCCGGACGCGGACATGGACCAGGCCACCGATGCGCTGATGGGCGCGGCCTACGGCTCCGCCGGTGAGCGCTGCATGGCCGTGTCGGTCGCGGTCGCGGTCGGATCCGCCGGCGACGCCCTGATGGACCGGCTGATCCCGAAGGTCCGCGGACTGCGCGTCGGCCCGGGCACACATCCTGACAGCGACATGGGCCCGCTGATCACGGCCGCGCACAAGGCCAGGGTCGAGGACTACATCGGCCAGGGCGCGGAGGCCGGGGCCGAACTGGTGGTCGACGGTCGCGGCCTGACGCTGCAGGGCTACGAAAACGGGTTCTTTACCGGAGGCACGCTGTTCGATCAGGTCCAGCCGGACATGTCCATCTACCAGGACGAGATCTTCGGCCCGGTGTTGTCGGTCGTGCGCGCGTCCAGCTACGACGAGGCGGCCGGCCTGGTCAACGACCACCCGCTCGGCAACGGAGCGGCGATCTTCACCCGTGACGGAGATGCGGCCCGCGAGTTCGCACACCGGGTGAAGATCGGCATGGTCGGGGTCAACGTGCCAATCCCGGTGCCCCTCGCCTTTCACAGCTTCGGCGGCTGGAAGCAGTCGATGTTCGGCGACCACCACATGCACGGCCCGGAAGGCGTGCGGTTCTACAGCCGCTACAAGGTGGTCACGGCGCGCTGGCCGACCGGGATCCGTTCGGGAGCCGAGTTCGTGATGCCGACCGTGCGCTGAGGCGCCCGTTACGGATAGACCAGCTTGTTCCGGCCCGACCGGTCGATCCCGCGCATGTGGTAGATCTTGCGTTCGGAATGATCCGGCACATTGAGATTGTTGTACTGCTCGCGCGCGAGGGCATGGTCGAACACGCTGGTCGTCGGCATGAACCGCATGGTCATGCCCCGGCGTGAGCGCGGCGACCGGTTGGGTTCGGAGCCATGCACGAGAAACACGTCGTGCAGCGAGATCTGCCCCTTCTCGAGCACCAGGTCGACCGCGTCCGCTTCGTCGTATTCGGACTTGAGCAGTTCCTGGTTCAGGGTCAGGTCCTCGCTCGGATTGGTCTCGTGGGCGCGCAGCCTCCGTTCCCGGTGCGATCCCCTGATGACCCGCAGGCAGCCGTTCTCGGATGTGGCGTCGTCGACAGCGAGCCACACGGTGCAGGTGGCCAGCGGCCGGATCGGCCAGTACTCACCGTCCTGATGCCACGGCGTGGCCTTGCCGTTTACGGCCGGCTTGGCAAAGAAACTGGAGTTCCACAACGCGATATCGGGACCGATCAGCTGCTCGACCATGTCCAGGATCTCGTCATTGCGGCAGTAGGACAGGAACCCCTCGTCATACTGGAGGACCGCCGAGCAATAGTCGCGGAATTCCGGGTGACGGTCCAGGAGGTGCCGGTGACGGTCCTTGATCGAGTCGAGGACACTCTCCGGCATGCGGAAGTCCGGGATCACGAACCCGTCTTCATGGTACTGGCGGATCTGGTCTTCGGAGAGCATGGAGCCCCTCCCTGTTCCTGTGTTCCGGGCACACTCTATACCGTTCCGCGTGCCGACCCAATCATCGCCGGACGGGGCCGGGCTCGACCTGTCCGCCCCTGTCGAGAGCAGCGACGGCCGCACTCCCGCCACCAACGACAGGTACGTCTCGCTTCAAGTTCCGAGGCCAAACGGAGACCTGCACGCCCACCGATGTCCCCCGGGCTTCTTTCCACCGTGGCTTCGGCATGCCGGATGAACTCTCCGGACGGTTCACGCTGGCCGGTTCGACGACCGGGGGCAGAAAGGCATCCTGCGGGCGGGACTGTTCCCGTGCGCGCAACGCCGAACCGGTGAACCCGTCGGGCGCGAGGGTGTGCCGCTTGCCCGGCGGGTGCTGTTTACCCGGTCGGGGTGTGGCGGCAGCTGGCTCCCTGTCCCTACGACGAGGGACTGGTGCGTCCCGTGGCGTGATGGGCCGGCCCGGCATCGGCATGACGTCTCACCGCATCCTCGAGGTCACCACGGTCGACCGGCTGGACCCCGACCTTCTCGCAGATCACCCCGGCGCCACAGTTGGCCAGCACCACTGCCTGTGCGGCGGTCCCGCCCGCCGCCATTACCGACGCCATGATGCTGATGACGGTGTCTCCGGCTCCCGCGGGATCACTGACCACGCGCACGAACGCCGGCCAGCGGGTGCAGTACCCGCCGGGCCCGGCCAGAATGACACCGTCCCTGCCCAGTGTGAGGACCAGGTTCTCCGCGTCGACCCGGCTGCGCAACTCCACGGCAGCCCGTTCGATCGAATTCCGGTCCTTCAACCGTACCGCCAGCGCCTCTTCGGCCTCGCGCAGGTTCGGCTTGAACACCGTCGCACCCCGGTAGGCGAAGAAGTTCTCGAACTTGGGGTCGACCAGGACCATGACCCGATGCTCGCGGGCAATTCGCAGCAGCTCGGCGATGAACTCCGCGGTGAGCAGCCCCTTGTTGTAGTCCTGGATGATGACGGCCGCGAGGCCGGGAGCGGCGGTCTCGAACGCCGCTGCCAGCTTTCGCCACAGTCGCCCCTCGATGGGCGCGCGGGATTCGAAGTCCGCCCTGGCAATGTGGCGATTTTGGGCAAACAGCCGCAGCTTGACGGTCGTCGGGCGTGACGGATCGGCCAGGATCACCGGTTCGATGCCATCGTGTTCATCGAGCAGGGCGCGCAGCCGCCGTCCGTCCCCATCGTCCCCCACAACGCTGAACAGCACCGGCCTTTCACCCATCGCACACAGGTTGGTGACGACATTCGCCGCTCCGCCGAGGTGCTCGCTCTGCCTGGAGACATCCAGGATCGGGATCGGGGCCTCTGAGGAGAGCCGGTCGACGGCGCCGAATACCGACCGGTCCAGCATGACGTCGCCGATCACGCCGATGCGCCGGCCACCGATCGCGTGCAGCAGTTCCAGGTAGCGTGTACGGGAGGTCATCGACGACATCGGTCCCGGGAGGCGGCAGGGACTTGCGGGTAGCATCAAAGCCGGCCGGGACGCAATAATCGAGCCGGGAACCGGAAGGGAGGCGGTGATGGGCAATGCGGCGCGCGCGGGCGGCCTGATGGCGTTCTGGGCCGACATCGTGGATGACCACGTCCAGGAATTCCGGGAATGGCACAACTGCGAGCACATGGCGGAACGGTGTGCGATCCCCGGGTTCATCGTCGGACGACGCTACTGCGGCATCGACCGGGCGCCGATGTTCCTCATGTACTACGAGACCGAGAACGCGGCGGTCCTGGCCAGCCCGGCCTACCACGCCCGTCTCAACGACCCCACGCCCTGGACCACGGCGATGCTGCAGCACTACCGCAATTCCGACAGGACCATCTTCAGCCTTCTGGCCGCGTCCGGCACGCCGGCGGACACCGAACCGCCCTACGTGACGACCTGCCGGTTCAACCTGGACCCGGCGACGCGCCACGAGGTCGAACCGCGGCTCGCCGGCGAGTGGCTGGACCGGCTTGCGCACCACGACCAGGTGATCGACGTTCGCCTCTACAGGGTCGACGAGGAGGTTTCAGGGATCATGACGGCCGAGCGCAGGATCTACGGTGGCGGACCCGGGGCCCGGGAATTCCTGCTCATGATCGAGACCCGGCAGCGCTTTCGTCCCGATCTCGACCCCACCCCGGCGTTGCCCCGCCAGGACCAGGTCGTACACGAATTCTGGCTCGACATGGCGCTGCACGCACCCGGGGCCCGGTGACAAGGGGGCGCCACCGGCCGATTCGGCGCCCGGTGGCCCCTCGCCTACCTCATGACCACGATCGGTTCCACCGGCCGGGGTTCCAGATCCCAGGGAAAGTAGATCCAGGTATCCTGGCTCACCTCGGTCACGAAGGTGTCCACCAGGGGCCGGCCGGCCGGCTTGGCGTAGACCGTTGCGAAATGGGCATCGGGGAGCAGCGTGCGGACGACCTTCGCCGTCTCGCCGGTATCGACCAGGTCGTCGACCATCAGCCACCCGCTGCCGGTCCCGGTCACGTTCGGCGGCTTGATGATCTCGACTGCGCCCCGGGCGCGCTCCTCGAACTTCTCGATCGCGTTGTCGCGGTAGCTGATCGCGCCGATCGTGTCGATGATCCGCAATTCCAGTTCGCGGGCGACGATCGCGGCCGGAACCAGTCCTCCCCGGGTGATCGCGATCACGCCGTCGAAGGGTCCGAGCTCGTGCAGGCGCCATGCCAGCGCCTTCGACGTACGATGCAGTTCCTCCCAGCTGACCGGGAACGGTCGGGTATAGCCGGCTGATGAACTCACGATACTTCCCTCCAGGCCGGAGACCATGTCCGGAACGGCATGCACGGCATCTGCCGGAGCATGGACACCGCCGCCCGGGATCCCGGTGTCCCTGTCGTCAACGTCATGAACGGTACGGTTGCCACGCGATGCGACGGCACTCAGCGAATGTACAGGCGCACCTCGTTGCCGCCGGTCGATGAGGTGGTCGCGGTGATCGTGAGCCTGTCCGCGGGCACACCCATTTCAACCAGGGCCCGCAACACTCCTTCCGCGTTGCGGCGGATCTCCACGACGTCGATGGCGGCCTGCGCCTCGCCGGCGCCGAGGCCGCTGACGGCAACCAGGTCGAACCCGGCATCGGGCTTGCGGTCCAGCACTTCGCGCACAGCCGTATAGAGGGCCTGGCGATACTTCACGTCGGGGCGGTCGAAGCGAATCACCACCAGCGGCTGACGGGTGTCGATCCGCTCCGCCGTGCCGGACGGGATCGCGCGGGCGGGAGGCGCCGAGGTACCCGCGGGCGACAGGTTTGGCCCCAGGTACTCCGCGTTCTTGACCGCGAGCGAGAGTGTGAGGAGATCACTCTGTTCCGTGGCCAGGTACCGCAAGTGCCTGCGGACATCGTCACTCAGTTCCTCCAGCAACTGATCGATACGGATCACGGCCCGGCCGACATCGGCCTCCAGCATGATCAGCTCGCGGTGATCCTGTTCGGTCGCGCCGGAAATCCCGTAGGATGCCCGGGCGGATTCAAGCAGGTAGGATGCCAGGGCCGCATCCGACGACACTGTGGCGGCGAGTTCATTCAGTCGTCCGACATCGCCGTTGATCGCCTCGAGTTCCTCCTGTGCGGTCTGCCACTCGCGGGTGAGTTCCGGATTGCCGGGGGTGGTCCCGCGCTGCAGTCTTGCGCGAATGGCTGCGACCCGCCCGTGGTAGCGCTCCACGGTTTCGTCGATACCCGTCCGGATCCCCTCGAACTCGCCCGACACGGTCTCGATGGACTGCTGCAGCCGCTGCAGGTCCGCCTGCAGGGCACGGACCTTGCCTCCGACGAAGGTTGTTCCCGCCCCGTTGACAGGCGGGGCGGCGGCTGCGGGAGCAGGCGCGGTGGCTGCGGCAGGCTGCGGGGGCGCCGCGGCGACGGCAGGTTGGGAGGGCGCCGCTTCAGCAGGCGGCGGTGCATCGGCGGTTGTCGGCACCGGGAGCACGATGCCCGACTGGCGTGGAATCAGCGGCTCCAGCCGTCCTGTCGAGCCGCCGCAGGCTTGCAGGAACATGACGCAGCCGAATACGGCTAGAACAAGTCGGTTGGTCCTCATGTGACGCCATCACCCCGCTTCGCTGACCCTGTCGCGACGCGTCAACCGCGCGCACCTGTCTACCGGCCCGGCAAACTACCACGCAATCGGGAAGACGTCATCAGCCCTTCGGGCGGCCGGAGGCGCGGTTGCGAGGCCCTTCCCGCTGCGCGCGCCCGCCTTTCGCCCCTGAATTCGCACCGGTCGGCGGGTTGCAAAACCCGGGCGAAGTGCGTAGGTTCCCGCACCCTGTCGAGGGGCGCCCGTAGCTCAATTGGATAGAGTGCCTGACTACGGATCAGGAGGTTGGGGGTTCGAGTCCTCCCGGGCGCGCCACTCTTTGTCATTCTCCAGGACGATCATTTCTGAACCGGTCCTTGCCGCAGGTTACGTGTGGCTCACAACGGGGGCCTGGCAGTTCGGCGATTTTCGGCGCCGCGGTAGCCATGCAATTCGTCCGTTTGACTGCGAATTGGAGTCACCGTTCGCTCAGACTGCGAAGAACCGGATTGGAGAAGGCGAGAAACAGCGCGACTTCAGCGAGCCTTGCTGTTGCACGCACCACACGTCACTTGCCGGCGGGCCGGGCACGGTATTCGTCTCCCATACTCTCCCGTGCCACCCCCGGTCGGCGTCCGGGCAACCGTCGCACACAGGCGGATCCTTGACAGCCGCGGGGCACACCACTCCATGCCGGGCTCAATTCCGCTGACCACGGCAGGAATCGTTTCGCCACATTGCCGATTTCGCCGGCCTCGACCACGTTCGCCATCCCCGGTGGCACGCCCGGATCCGTCACGGTGGCCCGGCCCGGCGGCAACACCGGTGCGATACCCGACGCCTGCCCTGACCTGCCGGAATGCCATGCGGCCCCCGGCGACAGTGGCGGCGCCTTCGCCACCTGTTTGCTCAAGCGTCTGTCAGTGCGGCCCGCGTTGAGCACGGACATAGTGTTCGAGTACGCGGTTCATCCGCGTCTGGTATCCCCGACCCCGTGCCCGGAAGTACTCCAGCACCGACCGCTTGACCCGCAGCGTGACCCGCTCCGTGCGGTCGGGTTGGATCAATTCGGCCTCGCGCCAGAACGAGTCGTCGAGTTCCGCGATGTCGCTGAAGTCGATATCTTCATCCTTCACCGTCGCGATCTCGGCCGGGGTCAGCGCCTTATCGTATCGAGCCATGCCAGACCTGCCTCTCCGCGCGCGATGCGGGCCGGGCGGATATCAGCCGCACGTTCGCGCCGCGCGTCGTATGCGCAACCACGATCACCGCCTCCTCCACACGTCCGATGCTGACGTACCGTTCCTCGCCGTAGTCCCGGCGTGTGAGCACAGGGCCGTCGAAGATCCGCCTCGCGGTCTCGAAGTCGATCCCATGTTTGATCGCGTTGGCCCGGTTCTTGGCCTCGTCCCATCAGAACGTCATGACATCGTGTATGTACAATTCGTCGGCACACTCTCTGCAACACGTGCCAGGTGACACCTCCTGTTGCGAGGCGGCACCCGGGGCTGCGGGGCTGCGCTTCGATTTTGTACGGCGGGGGTCCGGCAGAGGGTACCGGGCAGAACACATCCGGGGGCCCCCAACGCAGGGTGGGCACAGCCCTGCAGGAGTTGGTGACCCGTGTCAGGCGGTGGTCCGAACCATCGGTGACGGCGCGCCAGGTGATCGGGCCTTCACGTGTATCGCGCCCTGACGGCGGCGGGGACGGGATCCGTCACTTCCCCGGGCCCCTTCCCGATACCCGGAAAAGTCCCGGCCGCGTGCCATCTGACCATCCCGGCGCCGCGGGATCGATGCGCAGGGTCGCCATGACCGGGGCCGACCCGGTAATCACGCTCGCAGGCAACCTCGACGACCACCTCGGCTCCGGCTCGCCCGCGGCGTTCCCCGAGACCCCGTTCGTCCGCATCGCGAATGGCGCGGCTGAACCGATCGACAGTCACCGGGGTGATCCCGAACTCCCGGCAGACGCGGGCCCGGCACTGGAGGAAGTGACCGGTGCACCCGGAAACGATGCTGTAGAACGCGATCCCGAGCGACTCGACACGGTCCGCTCCAGGCACCGCGAGAGGGTTGCCCGGGCCTTCGGTCCGGCACCGGGTGCGTGAGCCGGCAGCGGATTCCGGCCGGGCTGTGCCGAACGGTGCGCGACACGGGCGCCGGATCGGGTACCATGGAGGGACATCCATCATCGCTGCCGGGCAGAGGGTCCCGCGCAGCCGGAGCGCCGGGAGGCTCGGACATGGACAGGCGCGACGATCCCGGTCCGGCACGGTCGGCAGCAACCGACGACGGCAAACCGTATCCGTGCGGACGGGCCGGCGCGGCGGTGCGGCAGTGAACGCATGATCGACGATCTCGTAGTCCCGGGAGTACTGAGCCTGGTCGGGCCGACCGGTCCGGTCCGCCCGCTGATACTGGATTCGCCGCACAGCGGAACCTGTTTTCCCGACGACTTCGACACCGCCGTGTCCCAGGAGATGCTGCTCGAGGCGGTGGACACCGCTGTGGATCGACTGTTTCGCCCCTCGCCGGGTTCGGGGCTGACCCTGCTCCACGCACATTTCCCGCGGACCTACGTCGATCCGAACCGGGCCGCCACCGACATTGACGAGGACATGCTGGACCGGCCCTGGCCCGGACCGGCGCGGCCGACGGGACGGTCGGTCCGCGGCAACGGCCTGATCCGCCGGACACTCAGCGGTGACCTGTTCCCGCTCTATGACCGGCGCCTGTCCGTCGACGAGGTCGCAGCACGGATCGCGCGCTACCATGAACCCTATCACCGCACGCTTGCCCGCCTGCACCGGGTTCTGCACGCAGCCTTCGGCACCGTGTACCACCTGAACTGCCATTCCATGCGGTCACGCAACACCGAGGACGGGACCAGGCGCCCGGATTTCGAACTGGGCGATCGCAACGGAACAACCTGCGCACCGGAGTTCACCCGGTTCGCCGCGGAACTGCTGCTCGGCCTCGGGTACGATGTCCACATCAACCGGGTGTTTCGCGGCGCGGAGATCGTCCGTGCGTACTCCGCGCCCGATGACGGACATCACTGCCTGCAGATCGAGGTCAACAAGGATCTCTACATGGATGAGTCCACGCGGACCCTGCTGCCGGCGTTCGACCGGCTGCGGTCGGATCTTGCGACCGTTCTCGACCGGCTCGGGGACTTCGCGGCCGCACGCGCCTCGCCCCGACAGGGCGCCCCGGTCAGCCGAAATCCGCGCGGGTAAACAATGGACGCAGCCGAAGGCCGTGTTCGGCCAGCGCCTCGGCAGCACCCTCCAAGCGGTCGACCACCGTCATGACCTCGATCACCTCGCATCCGAGTTCGCGTACCGCGCGCCAAGCCTCGAGCGATGAACCTCCGGTCGTGGTCACGTCGTCGATGATCACCACTTTCTGGCCGGCCTCCACCACGCCGTCGATGCGCTGCCGGGTCCCGTGGCCCTTCGCGCTCTTGCGCACGTAGAAACCGGACACCGGGCGCTGGCGCAACGAACTCAACACGGCAACCGCCGAGACAATCGGCACCGCCCCGAGCGCCAGACCACCGATGGCGTCGAGCTGCGGATGCTCGTCGAGTGCATCCAGCACCATGCTGGCGAGCAACCGGCCGCCGGTCGGATGCAGCATGGTCGGCTTGAGATCAAAGAAATACCGGCTTCTGCGCCCCGAGGTCAGCGTGAAGTCCCCCATGCGGAACGACCGTTGCCTGATCAGGGCATGGAGCTGGCTGCGCATGTCTTCCCGCCCGCCTGCCGCTGACGTCATTACGATGGTCCTCCCCCGTAACGGACGGGGCCGGGCACACCGGCCCGGCCCCGTCGAATCGGCAAGCGTGAACTAGTAGAGGTTCTGCGCGGAAACCATCGCATACAGCATCGGCACCGACAGCATGGTGTTGGTGCGCGAGAACAGCATCGCGGTCCGCGCTGACGCCGCCTTGGTGGCGGCGTCGGCCTCCACCATGCCCAGGGCCTTCTGCTGGTTGGGCCAGATCACGAACCACACGTTGAACCACATGATGGCGCCGAGCCACATGCCGATCCCGATCGCGGTGTGCTTGGCAACCTGATCGGTCAGGCCGAGAGTGATCGCCTCGACGAGATACCCGTTCATCCAGGCCAGCAGCAGGCCGGTCACGATGGTCGCCATGGCTCCCCACCGGAACCAGAACAGGACCGCCGGTGCGATGACGCCGCTGATCGCCGGTTTCTGCTCGTCCGGGATATTGGGCATGTTCGGGATCTGCACGAAGTTGAGGTACCACAACAGACCGATCCACATCACGCCGCTCAGCACGTGCAGCCAGCGCATGAAGAACGTGAAATAGGCGTGGTCGAACATCATGCCCTCGCCGACCCCCGCCACGACGAGCACCATCACGATGGTGAGCACAACACCGGCGATGACCGTGTTGCGCAAACTGGTCAGTATTGCCGCCATGAAACTGTCCCTTCCTGTCTCGACAGGTGCCGGGTCCATGACCTGCGCACGCCCGGCAAGATAAGATTGCCCTTCAAAGACTAGATGACGCGTCCGGAATTTGAAAGCCACTGTCAGCGCGCGGTGCGGGCAGCACATCCCCTTCCATTGCGGCTGTTTCGCACGCATAGTCGGAACCTGCGGCACAGTGATCACCTGCACCGGAACCCGCATGGCACCGTATTTCACCCAGCCGCCGGACATTCCGCCGGAAGAACTGAACGCGCCGCGATTCGTTTCACCCGAGACCGCGCTCGCGCGGACCCTGTCGACCCTGCTGATGGCGTGCTGGGTCTGGTGGTGGTGGAACGACTTTGACCGCGGCGCCTACTGGATCATCGCGGCTGCGGTGATCTTTGTCACCGGGGAGACCATGCCGCATCTCTACCGGCCCCTTCTGCCCCTGTGGTGGCCACTGCGCATCGTGGTCCGGCCGGTCACCGCCCTGCTGCTCGCCATCGTGCGCCGGGTGATTCCGGAAGCCTACCGACGACCCCAGCAGGTCCTGAAACCGCTCAGCCTGGACGAAATCAACGAGGCGCTCGACGAGGCCGCCGGACGCAGCGACCCTTCGAAGTCCGACCGCCGCCAGGACTGAAAGGGTCAGATGTCGAGGTTGGCCACCCTCACCGCATTGTCCTGGATGAACTCGCGGCGTGACTCGACGACGCTTCCCATGAGGGTGGAGAACACGTCAGCCGCTTCCTCCGCGTGGTCGATCCTGACCTGGAGAAGCGACCGGCGATCCGGATCGAGTGTCGTTTCCCAGAGCTGGTCAGGGTTCATCTCGCCGAGGCCCTTGTAGCGGTTGATTGCGAGACCCTTGCGTGCGAGGTCGTGCACACGGGTCACCAGGGCAACGGGACCGTCGATGACCACCTCGTCGTCCCCGGTCTCGAGCACGCAGGGGTCGGAATAGAGTTCCATCAGCGCATCGACCTCGGCCGCAAGACCGCGTGCCTCGGAAGAACGCATCACCTGCTCGCCCAGCACGTGGCGTTCGGTCACGCCGCGAAGGGTCCGGGAGAACACCAGTTCGCGGCGCGCCGCGTCGAATTCTCCGGTCCAGCCGCGCTCCAGTGGCTCGCACATTCCGTCGAGCCGTTCGGCGATCCGGGACGCTTCCACCGCGGCGTGATCAAATGCGTCCGGCCCCATCACGCCGGCAATCGCACACTGTTCGACCACTGCCCGCGATCCGACCCTGGACGCGAGGGACTCGATCATCCCGCGGATCCTGATCGCGATGTGCACGTGCCGGTCGAGGTCGGGTCCCGTCAGCCTGGCGTCCGGGCCGCGGCGCAACACGACATCCTTCACCCCGTTGTCGGTCAGGTAGGTGTCGAGTGCCCGGTCATCCTTGAGAAACGTCTCGTCCTGGCCCCGTTTCGCGCGGTACAGCGGCGGCTGGGCGATGTAGAGGTACCCGGCCTCGATGAGCGCCGGCATCTGGCGGAAGAAGAAGGTCAGCAGGAGTGTGCGGATGTGCGATCCGTCCACGTCCGCATCGGTCATTATGATGATCTTGTGGTACCGCATCTTCGCAATGTCGAACTCGTCCGGTCCGATGCCGGTCCCGAGCGCCGTGATCATCGTGCCGATTTCCTGGCTCGACAGCATCTTGTCGAACCGTGCCCGCTCCACGTTCAGGATCTTGCCGCGAAGCGGCAGGATCGCCTGGGTCCGCCGGTCCCGTCCCTGCTTGGCCGAACCGCCCGCGGAATCCCCCTCGACCAGGAACAGTTCGGCAAGCGCCGGATCGCGCTCCTGGCAGTCAGCCAGCTTGCCGGGAAGGTTCGAGACCTCCAGCACGCCCTTGCGCCGGCTCAGTTCGCGGGCCTTGCGGGCCGCCTCCCTCGCGCTCGCCGCCTCGACGACCTTGGCGGCAACCCGGCGGGCATCGGCCGGATGTTCCTCGAACCACTGGCCCAGCCGGTCGCCGACGATGGACTCGACAACCGGCCGCACCTCCGAAGACACCAGCTTGTCCTTGGTCTGTGACGAGAACTTGGGATCGGGAACCTTGACCGACAGCACGCAGGTCAGGCCCTCGCGCACGTCGTCACCGGTCAGCTGAACCTTCTCCTTGCGCGCCGCCCCGCTGTCGGCGACGTAGGAATTGACGGTGCGCGTCAGTGCGCCGCGAAACCCGGCGAGGTGGGTTCCGCCGTCGCGCTGGGGAATGTTGTTGGTAAAGCACAACATGGTCTCGTGGTAGGAGTCGGTCCAGCGCATGGCCAGTTCGAGGACGATGCCGTCGCGCTCCACATCCACGATGATCGGTTCGTGCAGCGGCTGCCGGCCGCGGTCGAGGTAGTCGGCGTAGGCAACGAGACCTCCCTCGTAGGACAGTTCGAGAACACGGGGTTCGAGACCCCGGGCATCCTCGAGCCTGATGCAGACACCGGAATTCAGGAACGCGAGTTCGCGCAGCCGGTGTTCCAGCCGCGCGAACTCGAAGGCCAGGTTGGTAAACACCGTGTCCGACGGCTTGAAGGTGACCTCGGTTCCGGACCTGTCACCCGCCTCGCCGACAACGGCAAGGTCGTCGAGCGGTTCGCCGTGGCTGAACCGCATGAAGTGCTCGCAGCCATCCCGCCAGATCCGGATCTCGAGCGTTTCCGACAGCGCGTTGACCACCGACACGCCGACACCGTGCAGTCCTCCAGAGACCTTGTAGGAGTTCTGGTCGAACTTTCCGCCGGCATGCAGCTGGGTCATGATGACCTGCGCGGCCGAAACCCCCTCCTCCGGGTGGATGTCCACCGGAACGCCGCGGCCGTTGTCACGCACGGTGACAGAACCGTCGCTGTTCAGGATCACGAGGATCGTGTCGCAATGACCGGCAAGGGCCTCGTCGATCGCGTTGTCCACCACCTCGTAGACCATGTGGTGCAGGCCCGAGCCGTCGTCGGTATCACCGATGTACATACCCGGCCGCTTGCGCACCGCTTCAAGACCGCGAAGGATCTTGATCGAGTCAGCGTCGTACTCGTCGGCCGCGCTGTCGACCGGATCCGGCACGTCTGTCATGACACAGTCCGCGATGTGTTGGCTCTCTCCACGTCATGCCTCCAGTTGATGGAACTGCGCCTGGTCCCGCAGGTCCGAAAACAGCGCCGCATCGGTACCGGTGAGCCAGACCTGGCTGTCGAACCGGCCCAGTATACCGAACAGTGCCGAACGGCGGGCCCGGTCGAGGTGAGAGGCCACGTCGTCGAGCAGCATCAGTGGCGGCGCACCGCACCGCAGCGCGTGCAACCGGGCGTGGGCAAGGACGATGGCAATCAGCAATGCCTTCTGCTCCCCCGTCGAACACTGACGTGCCGGCATGTCCCGGCCCAGGTGGCGGACCTCGAGATCGCTGCGGTGTGGCCCGGGAACCGGCTGGCCGGCCGGATACCGCCGTTCCTCCCGCAGCGCGTCCCGCAGCCGGTCTTCAACGGCAAGCGCCGGTTCGGCCTCGAGCCAGTCCTGGACCTTGCAGGCCACCATGAGTCCCGCACCGGGAAACGGTTCGGCCCCCTCGGACGCCAGCGGCCGCAACCGCTGCACCAGCTCGTGGCGTGCCGCCACCACTGCCACTCCCGCGGTTGCCATCCGGTCCTCCAGCGCGGCAAACCAGGCGGAATCGCCCTGGCCCTGGCGCAGCAGCCGTCCCCGTTCCCGGGCCGCGTGACGGAACCGGTTGACCCTGGCCGCGTGGTCCGGGTCGAAACACTGGACCAGCCGGTCCAGGAACCGTCGCCGGTCCCCTGCCGTATCCAGAAACAGCCGGTCCATCTGCGGCACCAGCCAGGACACGGCGAGAATGTCACCCAGCGCACCCTGGGAGCGGGCCGGCCTGCCGTCCACCCGCACCAGCCGGCGCTCGCTGTTCTCCTGCGGATCGCGCCCGGTGCCGATGGACACCGGGCCCGCCGCGGTTTCCACCCGGGCCGACACCGCCCACCCGACGCCCGCACGGGCCGGAATCCGGTCGATTTCGACCAGCCGTGCCCGGCGCAGGCCACGTCCCGGCGCCAGAAACGACAGCGCTTCGAGGACGTTGGTCTTGCCCGCACCGTTCGGCCCCGTGAGGACAACCGGCGAGCGGTCGAGATCGAGGCCGAGATGCTCGTGGTTGCGAAACGCCGTAACCACGAGGCGGCGAACTGCCGGACCGGCCTCGCGGTGCGCACTCAGCCGCTCCGCGATCCCGGTTCCCGTCATGTCCCTGCGTGCCGGTGCGCCGGTCCCGTGCGGCTCGGCGCCACCGGATCACACCCGGACCGGCATCACGACGTAGATCGAGCTCTCGTCATCCCGATCGCGCAGGATCGCCGGCGCGCCGCCGTCAGCCAGCCGGAACACCGTCCCCTCGCCGTGGATCTGTCCGGTGATATCGAGCAGGTAGCGGGCATTGAAGCCGATCTGCATGGCCGTGGCCCCGTAGGAGACCTCGAGAACCTCCTCGCCCGACCCCGAATCGCCGCTGCTGGAACTGACCACGAGTTCTCCCGGATCGATCGCCAGCTTGACGGTGCACGAGTTCCGGTCCGACGCGACCGCCGCCACACGGTCCACCGCGTCGGCAAACGAGCGGCTGTCGACCACCAGCTCGCGGTCGTTGTTCTGCGGAATGACCCGTTCGTACTGCGGGAACGACCCGTCAACCAGCTTCGTGGTCAGGGTCCGGTCGCCGAAACCGAACGACGCCCGGGTCTCCGAAACCGCGACCGCAACCGTGTCCACGGTCTCGTCTGTCAGCCTGAGTACCTCTCCCACCGCCTTGCGGGGAATGATGATCCCGGGCATTTCCTCGGCACCGTCGGGCAGCGGCATCTCCACCCGGGCCAGCCGGTGCCCGTCGGTCGCGACCGCCCGCAAGACCGGAATGCCCTCCGAACGGGTCGCATGCAGATACACGCCGTTCAGGTAGAACCTCGTTTCTTCCGACGACATCGACATCCGGGTGCGTTCAAGCAACAGCCGGGCAGCGCTCGCATCCAGGTCGAACCTGTGGGAAGGCGGCTCCGCGCCGAGGACGGGGAAGTCCTCCGCAGGCAACACCGGCAGCGTGAAGCTCGACCGGCCCGAGGAAATTTCCATCCGGCCGGCGTCGTTGGACGGACTGATCTTGACGCGGGAATCGGCGGGCAGCCTGCGGACGATCTCGTGCAGGACTCCCGCTGGCAGTGTCACGCTGCCGGCGGCCTCGTCCTCGCACGGCATGGTCTGGACGACTTCAAGGTTCGAATCGGTCGCCGTCATGGTGAGCAGACCGTTCTCGGCGTTCAGCAGCACGTTGCCCAGGATATGATGGGTCTGTCGTCTCTCCACCACACCCTGAGCGTGGGACAGGGGACGGATCAGCGTGGCTCGATCGATCGAAATCTTCATCGGTGTGTCGGCTTTCCGGTCCGGATCGACTGCGGCCAGCCCGATGCAAGGACATGCAGGGCTTCGAAACGTGACCTATAGCATACCCGGCCTGCCTCGGCCCCGATTTTCGTGGCCGGGAACCCGCCGGAATGTCATCCACCGAGTTCCCGAAGCAGCTGTTCAACGTCCCGTCCCGTCACCCCCGGGTCCTCGGATATCAGTTTCTCCACCCGGCGTATCGCGTAGAGCACCGAGGTGTGATCGCGCCCGCCGAACGCCCTCCCGATGTCCGGCTGGGACAGCGAAGTGAGGCGCTTGGTCAGGTAGATCGCGACGTGACGCGGCCGGCTGAACCGACGCGCCCGACCCCCGGAAATCAGTTCATCGACCGTAATGTCGTACTTCTCCGCAACCACCCTGCAGATTTGCTCGGGGTTTCCCTGCCTTCGTGTTTCTCTCATTTCGTAATCATCAAACATTTCAGTAACGACATCTGTCGTCACTCTTCTCTTCAGCAACTTGGCATTTGCAACCACCCGTCGAAGCGCGCCCTCGAGTTCACGAACACTGCCATTAAACCGGTCGGCCAGCGTCTCGACCACGGCATCGTCGATCGGGATGTCGAGTTCACCGACCCGGGCATGAAGAAACTTGAGCCGAAACTCGAGATCTGTCGGGTGGATCTTCGCACGCAGTCCGGAACCGAGCCGTGACTGCAGGGCTTCGCCCAGGCCGGTCAGCTGGGCCGGGCGCCCGTTCGCGGAGATGACGATCCTGGAGTTCCGGCCTGACAGGACATCGAAGGTGTGCAGGAGTTCGTCCTGGGACTTCTGGGCTGCCGAAATGAAGTGAATATCGTCGATCAACAGGAAATCGACGTTTCTCAAGTACTCCTTGAACTCCCCGGTGGTCTGACATTTCAGGGACTGGACGAATTGGTAGATGAAGTTCTCGGCCATGATGTAGAGGACGCGGCGTTCCGGAAACAGGCGCCGGTATTCGGCCGCGATCGCATGCAGGAGATGGCTCTTGCCCAGCCCGGTGCCGCCATACAGGTACAGCGGGCCGTACTCCGACGAATCGGCCCGAGCGACCTCCAGGGCCGCGGCGTGGGCCAGTTCGTTGTTCCGGGACACCACGAATCGCTCGAAGGTTGACCGCGGGTTGAGCATCCCGCCGAACAGGGCCGCGGGCTGACCCGGGTTCCCGCCGGACGATGTGTTCACCTCGCCAGGTGCGGCCGCGGCCTCCGGCGGCCGGGCGGCATCGGGCACGAACCGCACGTCAACCGCGGAAACCGGCGCACCGGATTCCTTCATCCAGACAAGGCGCAGTATTTCCGCGAACCGTGTCCTGATCCTGTCTCGCTCCACCAGGGACGGAACGGCCAGGATCAGTACCCCGTCTTCCAGACCGACCAGGGTGAGGCGCCTGAGCCACCTGCGGAACGTTCCCTGTCCAACCTCCGCGGCAACCAGCCGCAGAAACCGCGTCCACGACGCATTGCCCATTCTGTCGTCCAACGCCTGCCCCTTTCCTGACTTGCCACGGCCCGACCCGGTCGTTGACCGGGACACGATCCCCAGGCCGTCACACCTCCCCCCAGGCACTCAAACCCATGCTTTATGTTCACGTGCCAAGACCATTGAGCTAGCGCATTTTCCGGTCAGCTCCCTCACGCTGCCCTATGCATAAGAATTCTTGTTATTTTGTGTTTATCAGTATTCAAGTACATATTCTAACAAATGCAAACCAGAATACAAAGAAAAAATAAATAAATCCGAAGATGCGGTGCAAAATTTTTACCAGTGTTGCCTCGCGCACACAGCAAAAACAACACAAAATATCTACTCATCGAGAATTCACAATTTATTCACAAGAAAACTACCTGTTAGTTATTCTTGCTTTTGCATCCCCGATCCACAATCACGTTACCCGCTCGCCGGCGGGGGTGCAACCGCCGAATCGCACCCGGATGACATTTTTCTTGCAGTCGGGAAGCGCTCGCTTTGGGAAACAACCACTTAACAGACAGACGTGAATTCGGCGTCTGGGATCGTGTCAGCGCGGGCGGCGAAACGCCACTGCGAGGTTGACGCTTACAACGCTCGCAGGCATGGTGCCGACGCTCCGGGGATGCGATTTCCGGACACGCCCGGGACTGGGGCTTCCGGTGCATGAGCTGCACCGCGCGGACACGGCCCGGACGCTTCACGTCGGACAGGTCTGCTCACAATGACACCCTCGTCTTCTTCCTGTCCCGATGCTCCGGCACCGGACCACGCAGTGCTTGCCAACGCCATCCGCGCACTCGCGATGGACGCGGTGGAACGGGCGAAGTCGGGACACCCCGGCATGCCGATGGGCATGGCCGACGCGGCCACGGTGCTGTTTTCGGAACACCTGAAATTCGATCCGGCCTGCCCGGAGTGGCCGGACCGGGACCGGTTCGTGCTGTCGGCCGGTCATGGCTCGATGCTGCTCTACGCGCTGTTGTACCTGACCGGCTATGACAGGCTTACCCTCGGGCAGCTGCAGAGCTTCCGCCAGCTGCACGCGATCACGGCCGGCCATCCGGAGTACGATGTTGCCGCCGGTATCGAAACCACCACCGGTCCGCTCGGCCAGGGCCTCGCCAATGCCGTCGGCATGGCAATTGCCGAGGAGAAGCTTGCCGCCCGTTTCGGCCGCGACCTGGTCGACCACCGGGTCTACTGCATTGCCGGCGACGGCTGCCTGATGGAAGGGATCAGCCATGAGGCCGCCTCCCTGGCGGGACATCTCGGCCTTTCGCGGCTGATCGTGCTGTTCGATGACAACGGGATTTCAATTGACGGCCCCACGAGCCTCGCCGCATCCGACGACACGATCGCCCGGTTCGGCGCCCTCGGCTGGCATACCCAGGCAGTCGACGGGCATGACCACGCCGCGACTTCCCGTGCGCTCGCCGCCGCCCGCGGGACCGACCGGCCGTCGCTGATAGCCGTGCGGACCGTCATCGGCTACGGCTCTCCCAACAAGCAGGGGACGGCCGCAGCCCACGGGGCACCACTTGGAGAGGCCGAGATCGCGCTCGCCCGCGAGACGCTCGACTGGCCCCATCCCCCCTTCGTGATTCCCGAGCCGGTCCTCTCGGCGTGGCGCGGGCTCGGCCGCAGCGGCGCGCCGCTGCGCCAGGCCTGGGAACAGCGCCTGGCGGCATCCGGGCGCCGGCATGAATTCTCCACCGCCTGCAAGGGGAACGCTCCGGCCGGGCTGCGCGACGCCGTCGCGGCGCATGTCGCAGACCTGGTCGAGGCCCCGATCAGCATCGCGACCCGGGTCGCATCGCAGCGCGCAATCGAGAAGATCGTTCCGGCGGTCCCGGAACTCTTCGGCGGGTCGGCCGATCTGACCGGATCCAACAACACCCGCGTGGCGGCCCAGGCCCCCTTTGACCGGGCCGACCGTTCCGGCAGCTACCTTCACTACGGCGTGCGCGAGCATGCGATGGCCGCGGCAATGAATGGCATGGCCCTGCACGGAGGCGTCATTCCCTACGGCGGTACCTTCCTTACCTTTACCGACTACTGCCGCCCCGCCATCCGGCTGTCCGCCCTCATGGGCCTCAGGGTGATCTACGTGATGACGCACGACTCGATCGGGCTGGGCGAAGATGGCCCGACCCACCAGCCGGTCGAGCATCTCGCGGCCCTGCGCGCGATTCCCAACCTCAACCTGTTCCGTCCCGCCGACGCGGTCGAGACCGCCGAGTGCTGGGAAATCGCGCTGAACTCCACCACCACCCCGTCCGTCATCGCCCTGACCAGGCAGGGCCTGGAACAGGCCAGGCTGCACCCGCACGGGGACAACCCGTGTGCACGCGGCGGCTACCTGCTGCGCGAGGCCGAAGCCGGTGAACGGGAGGTCACCCTGCTTGCGACCGGTTCGGAGGTTGTCGTGGCACTGCAGGCCCGCGGCGCGCTCGAGCAACGGGGAATAGGAACCGCCGTTGCCTCCCTGCCCTGCCTGGAACTCTTCGCCGCCCAGGATCCTTCCTGGCGCAACGCCGTGCTCGGACCCGACACGGTGCGGGTTGCGGTCGAGGCCGGAATTGGCCAGGGGTGGGAAGGGCTGATCGGCGAGCGCGGCGGATTTGTCGGCATGAACGGCTTCGGTGCCTCGGCACCCGGCAACCAGCTCTTTGACCATTTCGGAATCACGCCGGCAGCCGTTGCCGGTACGGCGCTGTCCCTGCTCGGGAGGAATGCATGACCACGAGGGTGGCAATCAACGGGTTTGGCCGCATCGGCAGGCTGGTCCTGCGTGCGTTGCACGAAAGCGGGCGCACTGATCTCGCGGTCGTCTCCATCAATGACCTGGGACCGGTCGCGTCCAATGCGCACCTGCTCAAGTGGGACAGCAACCACGGGCGCTTCCCCGGCGAGATCGTGGTGGGCGAAGACAGCATCGATCTGGGCGCCGGTCCGATCAGGGTGACGGCAGAGCGGGACCCGGCGCGGCTGCCGCACCGGGAACTCGACGTCGACATCGTCATGGAGTGCACCGGGATATTCACGTCGCGGGAGAAGGCGGCGCTGCATCTGGAGGCCGGCGCCCGCAGGGTGATCGTGTCGGCACCGGCATCGGGCGCCGATCTGACGGTGGTCTACGGTGTCAATCACGACAGGATCACCCCGGAACACCTGGTGATCTCCAACGCGTCGTGCACCACCAACTGCCTGGCGCCGGTCGCCCACGTGCTGAACCAGGCCGTGGGCATCCGTACCGGGTACATGACGACGGTGCACGCCTATACCAGCGACCAGCCGACGCTCGATACGCTGCACGGCGACCTGCACCGGGCCCGATCCGCGGCAGGCTCGATGATTCCCACCTCCACCGGCGCCGCGAGAGCGGTCGGGCTGGTCCTGCCGGAGTTGGCGGGCCGTCTTGACGGCACGGCGATCCGGGTGCCGACGGCCAATGTCAGCCTCATCGATTTCACCTTCGTCCCGAACCGTGCGACCGGGGTCGAGGAGATCAACGACGCGATCCGCACCGCTGCCGACGGTCCGCTCGCCGGCGTCCTTGCCACCAACGAGGAACCACTGGTCTCGATCGACTTCAATCACAACCCGGCGAGTTCCACCTTTGACCTCAATGAAACCCAGGTAATCGAAGGCGGGCTGGTCCGGGTGCTGGCGTGGTACGACAACGAGTGGGGATTCTCCAACCGCATGTCCGATACCGCCGCCGCGGTGGCGCGGACACTCTGAGCGGACCGCACGAACACGGCATCCAGGGAACAGGCACCGATGAAGCTGACCAGCACCGTCTCGCGACTTCTTGACAACTACGAAAGCGACTCCCCGGGGACCAGGGCCAACCTGGCGCGCATCCTCATGCAGGGCAAGCTCGGCGGCACCGGCAGGCTGCTGATCCTGCCCGTCGACCAGGGATTCGAACACGGTCCCGCCCGCAGCTTCGCACCCAATCCGGATGCGTATGACCCCCACTATCACTTCGAACTCGCGCGCGATGCCGGACTGTCGGCCTATGCGGCCCCCCTCGGAATGCTGGAGGCCGGAGCCGACAGCTTCGCCGGCGAGGTTCCCACCATCCTCAAGGTCAACAGCGCCAACAGCCTGTCACGGGAGAAGGAAGCCCCGAGCCAGGCCATTACCGGTTCGGTCCGTGATGCGCTCCGGCTCGGCTGTTCGGCGATCGGTTACACCATGTACCCGGGTTCTGATGCCGCCTACGACATGATGTCGGACTTCCGTGACCTCGCCGAGGAAGCCAAGGCCTGCGGCCTCGCCGTCGTGCTCTGGTCCTATCCGCGGGGCGGCGCCCTGTCCAAGGAGGGCGAGACTGCCGTCGACATCGTCGCCTATGCCGCGCACATGGCCGCCCTGGCGGGGGCACACATCATCAAGGTCAAGCCCCCGACCGCCCACATCGAACTCGACGCCGCGCGCAAGGCATACGAAAGCAACAACATTCCCATCGCAACCCTGGCCGAACGGGTCCGCCACGTTGTCCAGTCCTGTTTCAACGGCCGGCGCCTGGTGGTGTTCTCCGGCGGCGAGGCCAAGGGGCTCGACGGGCTGCTTGAGGAGATCGGCCAGCTCCGCGACGGCGGCGCAACCGGTTCGATCATCGGCCGCAACACCTTCCAGCGTCCGAAGAAGGACGCGATCGCAATGCTCGACAGGATCATCGGCATATATCGCCAGGCCGCGTAGCACCGCCATGGCGTCCTGCCAGCTGTACCTGATCACCCCTCCCGCCTTCGAACCGGTCTCCCTGGCAGAAACGCTGGCCCGCGCGCTCGAGGCCGGCCCGGTCGCCTGCGTGCAGCTCAGGCTGAAGCGGGCGGACGATGACCTCGTGCGGCGCGCCGCCGACTGCCTGCGGCCGGTCTGCCACGCGGCCGGTGTACCGCTCATCATGAACGACCGCCCGGACCTCGCGTTCGCGACCGGGTGCGACGGCGTGCACGTGGGTCAGGACGATGCGCCCTACGCCGAGGCACGGCACCTGCTCGGCCCGGACGCCATGATCGGCGTGACATGCAAGGCGTCGCGGCACCTCGCCATGGTCGCGGCCGAACAGGGGGCAGACTACGTCGCCTTCGGCGCCTTCTACCCCTCCGCGACCAAGGAGGCGACCGTTCCGGCATCGCCCGGGATCCTCGAGTGGTGGTCGGATCTGTCCACTGTCCCCAGCGTGGCGATCGGCGGCATCACTCCGGCAAACTGCGGGCCGCTGCGCACGGCCGGCGCCGACTTCCTTGCAGTGGTTGGCGCGGTATGGAACCATCCGGACGGGGCGCCGGCGGGAGTCCGGGCCTTCACGGCCATTCTCTCGGAGGAACAGCAATGAACGCCGCGTTCGAGAGTTTCCTTGCGGGAGCCCCGTTCCTGTTCAGCCACTTTGCCGTCACCCTCGCCATGCTGGCCATCGGCGTGGTCATCTACATGTGGATGACGCCGCACGACGAACGGACCCTCATCCGCGACGGAAACATGGCCGCCGCCATTTCGCTCGGGGCCGCGATCATCGGGCTGGCACTGCCGCTCGCCATCTGCATGGCATACAGCGCCAGCGTCTGGGACATCGTCATCTGGGGAGTGGTGACCCTCGCGATCCAGATCGTAACCTTCAAGATCATCGACCTGTGGGTCCGCAACCTCTCCCAGCGCATCGAGAACGGAGAGATCGGGACCGCCACGCTGCTGGCCGCGATCAAGGTCTCGGTTGCCGCGGTGAACGCAGCCGCGGTCTCGGGGTAGACCGAACCGCGGCCGCGGCACCGCCACGCCGGGGCCGAGGTGAGCCGCGACTGGTCAGAGCAGGAGAATGACCGCATCGTCGCGGACTACTTCGCGATGCTGGCGCACGAGACGGCCGGGCGCGCGTACAGCAAGACCGAGCATCGGCGCCGCCTGGCGCCACGGCTGGCGGACCGGTCGGAGGGCGCTATCGAGTTCAAGCACCAGAACATCAGTGCGGTGCTGCAGGCCCTCGGCATGACCCGGATCAACGGATACCGCCCGGCACAAAATTACCAGCAGGCGCTTGTCGAAGCGGTGGGCAGGTGGTTCGCACGCAACCCGGCACTGCCCCGACCCGCGGGGCGGACAGGCCTCGACATCCCGGACCGGCTCGAAACCGGACCGCCCCCGACACGGCGCAACCGCGAGCCGCCGATGCTCGGGGCAATGCTCGGGCTGGCGCACACCGTGAACATGGCGAGCCGGGACGAACGCAACCGGGCGCTCGGCCGGGCGGGCGAAAAGCTCGCGCTTGCGCATGAACGCGCCGTGCTCCGGGATGCGGGCCGGGGCGATCTTGCGGAGCGGGTGCGCTGGGTGTCGCAGCTGGACGGGGACGGCGCCGGCTACGACATCTCGAGCTTCGAACCCGACGGACGAAACCGCCTCCTCGAGGTGAAGACCACCAGCGGCTGGGAATACGCGCCCTTCCACATCACCGGGAACGAGCTCGCAGTCTCCCGGCAGCGCCAGGACGAATGGCGCCTGCTGCGGATCTGGGACGTCCTGCGCCGGCCGAGGGCCTACGAACTCGCACCGCCGCTCGAGGCACACGTCCTGCTGACCCCGACAACCTTCCTGGCCCGGCTCGACGGGCAGCAGGCCCTGGGCCCTTCGGCCTGAAATCCCGTCCACGGACGATCCGGCCGTACCGCGGCCCAGGGCGACGGCGTTGCATTCCGCCGGCCGGCTCACCCGTGCGGCGGGGTCCCCGGTTCTCCGTCACCGGCCCGGGAGGGCGAAAGGGTCCGGCCCCGAACGGTTGACAGCATCACGTCGACTGCCACGGACCGCCGTCGCGATGGGTGCCCGGGCAACACGGGGGATTGCCCGCGGCCCCGTACGCTGCCAGCATCGCAGGTCAGCTGCATGAACGCCCGTCCGTCACCCGGATTCGAGGGAGAGATCCATGGAACCACTGCGCATCGTCGTCACCATGGATGTCGAACCTCCGGTCCACGACACCCATCCGACCGCCACCGGGCCCTCGAACTGGGCTGACAGCGAGAAGTTCATCCGCGGCTACGTCGACAGGGCCGGCGAGTTCGGGTTCCCGGTCACGTTCTTCATCCATCCCGAGGTGGCCGTCGAGCAGGCCGGACTGTTCGACGAACTGCGGGAACGGGGCTGCTGTGTCGAGGGCCTTCACCTGCACCCATGGAAATTCCGCGACGGCGTCTACCGCTCGCACTTCGGCGGGCTTGGCGAAAACGACATGCGGGCCGTTCTGTCCGAAGCGGTCTCGATGTGGCAGTCCGGCATGGGGCGCCGTCCGCTCTATTTCCGACCGGGAACCTTCTCGGCGAACGACCTGATGTACCAGGTCCTGGTCGACCTGGGATTCCGTGGCGGTTCCTGTTCGTTGCCGGGACGGGTCTGGCCGCGCATGAACGCCGTCTGGACCGGGGCGGCGCCCGATCCGCACCGGGCGCATGCAACCTTCAGGCAGCTCGTCGGCAGCCTGCCCTTCGCCAACATGCCGGTGTCGGTTGATTTCTCGCGAACCCGCGCAACGACCGGGGTCAGGTGGCAGGAGGTCGACCCGGCGTCGGCGTCGCTGGAGGACAACACCCTGGTCGGCCACCTCGACATGCGCCCCGACTGGCAGGAGGCGGACTACGAGACCATTGCCGCCAACATCACCGGACAGGTGCGCCAGCGCGGCGCGACGATCCCGGTCATGAACTGCATCACGCACAACGACAATGACTTCTCCGATCCCGGGGACCGGGTCTGCGGCAATTTCGTGCGTGCCATGCAGGCGATGGTCGACGCCGCCGGAGCGGCCGGGATGAAACCGGTCGGCACGACGCTGGAGACCATCGTCGACCTGGTCCTGACCGAACCCGATCGCTCGTTCGATTTCATCCATACCTGAAACCCGGCAGGAACACGCCCGTGGCGCAACGTGTTGACGCGGGTGCCTTCAACAAACGGTCACACCGCGCGTGGTAGTGGAGCGCACCGGAGCGACGTGATGCGTCGGGACCCCACGGCGGCACTCCCGCAGTGTCCGTGCATGAACAGGTCCCGCAACCGCAGAGGGAGAGAGCCATTGGTTGACCACACTTACAGTCAGGACGAGGACGGGAAGAACACGCAGCCGACGGACTTCGAGTCCGTCGTGACCAGGCGGTTCTTCATGAAGGGTGCCGCAGCCGCCAGCGCCATCGGCATCATCGGCGGCGGCGCGGCGCGGCCGGCTTCCGCCGCACCGGCGTGGCTGGCGTTCGAGCCGATTTCGGCCAACAGCCTGGATACCGTGACGGTTCCCGACGGATTCGCATGGTACCCGCTGATCAGCTGGGGCGACCCGCTGTGGTCCGATGCCCCGGCGTTCGACCACGAGACCCGGGGGACCGGAGCGAGCCAGGAACGCAGTTTCGGTGACAACAACGACGGCATGTCGCTGTTAACGCAGGACGGGAACAGCCTGCTGGTCGTGAACAACGAGTACACCAACCGCAAGATCAGCCACGGGAACCGGGTATCGCAAGGTCCTGAAACCGACGACGACGTCCGCAAGAGCAAGGCCAACCACGGCGTGAGCGTGGTCGAGATCGCGATGACCGGCGGCAGGTGGATGCCGGTACTCGATTCCGGCTTCAACCGCAGGATCACCGCCGACACGCCGATGGAGATCACCGGGCCGGCCCGGGGGCACGACCTTCTGAAGACGCGTGATGATCCGTCCGGTACCCGCTCGCTCGGCACGTGGAACAACTGCGCCAACGGCGAGACCCCGTGGGGCACCTACCTCGCCTGCGAGGAGAACTTCCACGGCTACTTCTCCTCCAGCGATCCCGATCTGCCGATCACCGGTGCGCTGAAGCGGTATGGCGTGAAGCACAAGGACCGGGGGTACGGCTGGGCGATGACGGATGAACGGTTCGACATCGCACGGCATCCCAACGAGCCGAACCGCGCCGGGTACGTGGTCGAGATCGACCCGTTCGATCCCGCCTCGACGCCGAAGAAACGCACCGCCCTCGGCCGGTTCAAGCATGAAAACGCCGAGGTCGTGGTCGCGGACAACGGGCACGTCGTGGTCTATCTCGGCGACGACGAACGCGGTGAATTCCTCTACCGGTTCGTCTCCGCCGCGCCCTGGTCGGGTGCGGATGATGACCGTGACGCTCTCGAGAACGGCACCATCCACGTTGCGAAGTTCAGCGATGACGGTACCGGCCGGTGGATCGCGCTGACCCCCGAGACCACCGGGATGGACTCGGCTGCCCTCGTCGCCATCCATACGCGCATGGCTGCGTCCGCGGTCGGGGCCACCACCATGGACCGGCCCGAATGGGTAGCGAGCAACCCGCACCGGCCCGAGGTCTACTGCTGTCTGACCAACAACAAGAACCGGGGCAAGAAACCGAACGCCGGCGGGGATCCGACTCCGGTCGGCGGTCCCAACCCGCGGCCGGAGAACCTCTACGGCCAGATTGTCCGCTGGCGCCCGAACAACGGCGACCATACCGCGGAGGGTTTCTCCTGGGACCTGTTCGTGGTTGCGGGCAACCCGGCGGTCCACGATGACGCCCGGGCCGGCTCGGCGAACGTCGATGCCGCGAACATGTTCAATTCGCCCGACGGGCTCAAGTTCGACGACCAGGGCGGGCTCTGGATCCAGACCGACGGCAACTACAGCAACGAGGGTGACTTTGCCGGGCACGGCAACAACCAGATGCTGCATGCGTCCGCCGACAGCGGCGCCATCGCCAGGTTCCTGGTCGGACCCAGGGAGTGCGAGGTCACCGGCCTGTGCTGGTCGCCCGACCGCAAGACCATGTTCGTCGGACTGCAGCACCCGGGAGAACGGGGCTCCAGCAACTTCCCGGGTGGCGGAGACACCGTGCCGCGTTCGACGGTGATCGCCGTCACCCGGCTTGACGGCGGGCCGATCGGGTAACGCCCGCGCCGATCGCGCCGCGCACCGGTCCCGGTGCGCGGCGCCTTCCGGACCCGCTACTGGCCGGCAAGGATGGTGTCGGCGATCTTCTCCGCGGTCATCAGCACCGGGAAGTTGGTGTTGGCACAGGGCACCACCGGGAAGATCGAGGCGTCGCAGACCCGCAGCCCGTCCAGGCCCCTGACCCGTCCGGTCACGTCAACCACTGACATGGGATCGTCGTCCGCCCCCATCCGGCAGCTGCACGACGCGTGCCAGACCCCGACGGCCCCCTCGCGCACGAAGGCCTCCAACCGGTCGGTGTCGTTGATCACCTCGTCAAGGCGCCCCGAATCGGCCACAAACCGGTTCATCAGCACCTGTCGCACGAAACCCGGTCCGTCCAGCAACCGGGCTGCGATCTCGGTCATCACGGTGTTCTGCACGGTCCGGTTTCCGAACTGGCGCACCTTGTCGCCCCAGATGGCGGGAAACGGATCGCTGGCGACAGCCTGCATCGCCGGGTGGGCATGGACCCTGGCGGCAAGCCGTACCCCCTCCATCAGCCGATCAAGATCCCGGCGATCGGACAGCAGGTTGAACTCGACCTCGGGTTCCTGGCGCCAGTCGGACGAGACGAGCCGGACCTCGCCCGTCTCCGAGTAGGTCTTGTTGACGAAGATGATCATGGATCCGAACTGGCGTCCGACCGCATGCCAGAACGACTTGCTTGCGGTCGCGACGAACATGTCACCCTGGCGCGCGTTCTCGATGTCGGAAGTATAGCGAAGTCCCACCAGCAGGTGCCGGCGGGTCAGGGATTCATCCATCCGCGCCGACGGGCGCAGGAACGCGGCAACCGCGACCGACGGGTGATCCATGAGACGCTGGCCGACCCCGGGAAGCGCCTGGCGGACCTCGATCCCCATGTCGTGCAGGTGGCCGACCGGACCGATACCGGCCCGGAGCAGGTGTGCAGGTGAATGGATGGCGCCGCTGGACAGGATGACCTCGCGCGCCCGGAAACTCCGTTTCTCCCCGTCCACGAGCGCCGTCACCCCCGTGCACCGGGCGCCGTCGAACTCCAGTCCGGTCACCACGGTTCCGGTGGAAATGTGCAGGTTGGAACGGAGCCGGACCCCGGGGTCGAGATAGCCGATGGCGGCCGAGACCCGGGTCTCGAACGCGTTGGAGATCGTCACCGGGAAGTGCCCGTCCTCGAATTCCCCGTTCTGGTCGGGCAGATACCCGTACCCGAGCGCCTCGTAGGCTTCGGCCATCGCCTTCGCGTGATCGCTCCACAGGTCGGGAAAGATGCGGCGGACCGGAATGCGGCCCTCGCGTCCGTGCAACGGTCCCTCGAAGTCCATGTCGCGTTCGACCTTGCGGAAATAGGGGAGCACCGACTGCCAGTTCCAGCCGGTCGCGCCCCGTTCGTCCCACTCGTCGTAATCCGCCGGAGCACCCCGGTTCGCCATCTGACCGTTGATCGACGATCCGCCCCCGAGCACCCGCGCCTGTTCGTAGACCCGGCGCGGCGGCGGCGGGGCATCGGGATCATTGTGCGGCACCGGCTGGGTGGTCACCCTGAGATCGGTCCACAGGAACGCGGGGTTGAGATAGGCCAGTCCCGGGTAGCTGTCGCGGATCTCGGCGGGAACCCTGCCCTCCGGGGTGTCCTGCCCCGCTTCGCACAGCAGCACCTGGTTGGCACTGCGCGCCGAGAGCCGGTTGGCAAGCACCGAACCGGCGCTGCCGCCACCGACGATGACGTAGTCGTAGATCATCCGCCCCTCCCCGAGGTCCGCATCCCTGCTAGTCGCGAAGGGTAGCCCGGGGTTCCGCGCCAGCCAACCGCAGCGGAGCGGCAGCCGCCATCCGGCCCCGTCCCGGAACCCGGGGGTGCTGCCGGACACTCACGGACCCGGTCGCGCCGGCCCCGCGTCGCACGTGCAGGGCGGGGAACGCCACACCGTCAGGTCGAAGCCGGTGTTGATGCGACCTTCGCGTCCGGGCGCAATGCCCATGACCGCCCCGGGGCCAGGGAACTGCCGAGTGCGCGGACCGCCACGATGGCGCGTTTGCCTGTCCGTTCCGCGACGATGTCCCGGTCCGGGCATGCCGATCAGGCCGCTGGCATCGGCAGTCTGAAAGCTGCGGGGTCAGTCCGGGTCCCGGCGTCGTATCAGGCCGGCCGGATATCGGATATCAGCAGTGCCAGCACAGGTGGAGGAGTGCCCACAGGAACGGCACGGACATCAGCCCGACCGCCACGACGGTCCCGATTGTTCCGGACATGACAGGCACTCTTCTCTTTGGTCAGCAAATCTGACCTGTATATTGCACCGCACAACACCCGTGTCAACCGGCGGGACGCACCGGCCTCACGGATCAGGCGGTCGCTGCCCGCATGGCCTCGAGCAACCGTTGCTGTTCCCCGATCCGCGCTGTCATCTGTTCAGCTTCGACGCCCGACAGGTTCTTCAGTTCTTCGCCGAGATCGACGATATGCTGCTCGGTCGCTGCCAGGTCGAGTTCGGCAACCGGAACCGCGGCCTCGGCAAGCACCGTGCACCGGTCTTCGGTCACCTCCGCAAAACCGCCGGCAATGAAGATCCGGTCGGTGACGGCCCCTTGCTCGTAGACATCGATCACGCCCGGAACCAGCGTCGAAATCAGCGGCGCATGCCGGGGCAGGACACCGAAGAGTCCTTCCGATCCGGGAACGACAACCATGCCCACCTGCCGCGACAGCAGGAGACGTTCCGGAGAAACCAGCTCGAACAGGGTGGTTTCGTCAGCCATTGAGCCCGCTCCCGAACAGCCGCCCGGATCAGGCCGCTTCCGCGGCCATCTCCCTGGCCTTGTCGATGGCCTCTTCGATGGTTCCCACCATGTAGAACGCCGCCTCGGGCAGGTCGTCGTGCCGTCCGTCCACGATCTCCCTGAAGCCGCGGATGGTCTCCTCGAGCGGAACCAGGACGCCCGGAGTGCCCGTGAAGACCTCCGCCACGAAGAACGGCTGCGAGAGGAACCTCTGGATCTTGCGCGCCCGCGCCACCGTCAGCCGGTCCTCTTCCGACAGTTCGTCCATGCCGAGGATGGCGATGATGTCCTGCAGCGACTTGTAGGTCTGCAGCACCTCCTGTACCCGCCGGGCAACCTCGTAGTGTTCCTCGCCGAGGATCCGCGGGTCGAGCATGCGCGACGTGGAGTCGAGCGGATCGACCGCCGGGTAGATGCCCAGCTCCGCGATCTGCCGGCTCAGGACCGTGGTCGCGTCAAGATGCGAGAACGAGGTGGCCGGTGCCGGGTCGGTCAGGTCGTCGGCCGGAACGTAGATCGCCTGCACCGAGGTAATCGACCCCTTGTTGGTCGAGGTGATGCGCTCCTGCAGCGTACCCATGTCGGTCGCCAGCGTCGGCTGATACCCGACCGCGGAGGGAATGCGTCCCAGCAGCGCCGAGACCTCCGAGCCCGCCTGGGTGAAGCGGAAGATGTTGTCGACGAAGAACAGCACGTCCTGGCCTTCCTCGTCACGGAAGTACTCGGCGAGAGTGAGCCCCGTCAGGCCGACACGCGCCCGGGCCCCCGGAGGCTCGTTCATCTGCCCGTAGACCAGGGCCGCCTTCGAGCCCTCGGACCCGTCCGCCCTGATCACGCCGGATTCCACCATCTCGTGGTAGAGGTCGTTGCCCTCGCGCGTCCGCTCGCCGACCCCGGCAAACACCGAGAAGCCGCCGTGCGCCTTGGCGATGTTGTTGATCAGTTCCATGATGATCACTGTCTTGCCGACGCCGGCGCCGCCAAACAGTCCGATCTTTCCGCCCTTGGCGTATGGTGCCAGCAGGTCCACCACCTTGATGCCCGTGACCAGGATCTCCGACTCCGTCGACTGGTCGACATAGGCCGGGGCCGGCCGGTGAATGGGATAGGTGGTCCGCGCCTCGATCGGATTGCCATCGTCGATCGCCTCTCCGACGACGTTGATCAGGCGCCCGAGGGTCTCCGGTCCCACCGGCACCTTGATCGGCTGGCCGGTATCGATCACCTCGGCACCGCGCACCAGCCCCTCGGTGCTGTCCATGGCAATGGTGCGGACCATGTTCTCGCCGAGGTGCTGGGCGACCTCGAGCACCAGGCGCTGGTCGGCGTTGTCCGTGTGCAGCGCATTCAGGATCGCCGGCAGGTCGCCGTCGAATTGCACGTCGACCACGGCGCCGATCACCTGGCTGATCCGGCCTGTCGTGTTGGTTGCCATGTTTTACTCCCGTCTGGTCGACCCGGCCCTCGGCCGGCTTGTTCCCGCGGGGGGCAGGGCCCGCCAGGCCTTCGCCTAGAGTGCCTCGGCCCCGGAAATGATCTCGATCAGTTCCTTGGTGATGTACGCCTGACGCGTGCGGTTATAGGTCAGGGTCAGGTCGTCGATCATGTCGCCCGCGTTGCGGGTCGCGTTGTCCATCGCCGTCATCCGCGCCCCATGTTCGCTCGCGGTGTTCTCCAGCAGGGCGGAAAACACCTGCGTCGCCACGTTGCGCGGCAGGAGATCGGCCAGGATCTCCTCCTCGTCCGGCTCATACTCGTACAGCCCTCCGCCACCGTCACCCTCCTGGTCGGGAACCGGAGCGGGAATAACCTGCTGCAGGGTCACGATCTGGGTCATGGCCGACTGGAAACGGTTGTAGATCAGGGTGCAGACATCAAATGCACCCTCCTCGAACATCCGGATCAGCCGGCCGCCGATCTCGCTGGCCGACGCAAACTCGACGCCGCGCTGGGTCACGCCCTCGACGGTATCGACAATCAGCGAGGCGTGGTCGCGCCGCAGCTGGTCGCGCCCCTTGCGCCCGATGCACAACACGCTGACCGACCGGCCCTCGCCCTCGAGCTCCGCGATCCGCGTCCGCGCGGCCCGGGCTATCGAGCTGTTGAACCCGCCGCACAGCCCCCGGTCTGCCGTCATCACCACGATGAGGTGCCGGTCCTGCGACCCTGTACCCGACAGCAGTGTCGGCCCGCGGGCCGCCCGCCCGGCCAGCGACGCGATCATGCGGTCCATGCGTTCGGAATAGGGACGCGCCGCCTCGGCCTGCTCCTGGGCACGCCGCAGACGCGCCGCCGCAACCATCTTCATGGCCGAGGTGATCTTCTGCGTCGACTTGACGCTGTTGATGCGGGTCTTCAGATCCTTGAGGCTTGGCATGCTGTCTCCCGGCCGGGTCCCGACACGATACCCGGGCGATCAGGCAAACCTGCTGGCGTAGGCTCCCACGAACTCGGCCAGCTGCTTGTCGGTCGCATCGCTGAGTTCCTGCTCGGACCGGATCGCTTCGAGAATGGCGGTACCGTTCGCCTTGATCTCGGAGATCAGCCCCTGCTCGAACCGGGTGATCGCGTTTACCTCGACACCGTCGAGATATCCCCGCACCCCGGCGAAGATCGACACCACCTGTTCCTCGAACGGCTGCGGCGCATACTGGGACTGCTTCAGCAGTTCCGTCAGCCGGACACCGCGGGCCAGCAGACGCTGGGTCACCGGGTCGAGGTCGGATGCGAACTGGGCAAAGGCCGCCATCTCCCGGTACTGGGCCAGCTCCAGCTTGATGCGGCCGGCGACCTGCTTCATGGCCTTGACCTGGGCGGCCGAACCCACGCGGCTGACCGACAACCCGACGTTCACCGCCGGACGGATACCGCGGTAGAAGAGCTCGGTCTCGAGGAAGATCTGCCCGTCGGTAATCGAGATCACGTTGGTCGGAATGTATGCCGACACGTCGCCCGCCTGGGTTTCGATGACCGGCAGTGCGGTGAGCGAGCCCGCGCCGTGCTCGTCATTCATCTTGGCCGCGCGCTCAAGCAGGCGCGAATGCAGGTAGAACACGTCGCCGGGATAGGCTTCGCGTCCCGGCGGGCGCCGCAGCAGCAACGACATCTGCCGGTAGGCCACCGCCTGTTTCGACAGGTCGTCGTAGACGATCACCGCGTGCATGCCGTTGTCGCGGAAATACTCGCCCATGGTGCAGCCGGCATAGGGGGCCAGGAACTGCAGCGGCGCCGGCTCCGACGCCGTCGAGGCGACGACGATGGAGTAGTCCATCGCACCGTAATCCTCGAGCGTCTTGACGATCTGCGCCACTGTGGAGCGCTTTTGTCCGATCGCAACGTAGATGCAGTACAGCTTGCGGGATTCGTCGTCTCCCGCCGCGTCGTTGACCGCCTTCTGGTTGATGAAGGTGTCGATGGCGATGGCGGTCTTTCCGGTCTGCCGGTCACCGATGATGAGCTCGCGCTGCCCGCGGCCGATCGGGATCAGGCTGTCGATCGCCTTCAGACCGGTCTGCATCGGTTCGTGCACGCTCTTGCGCGGCATGATCCCGGGAGCCTTGACCTCGACCCGGCGCCGTTCGCTGGCCTCGATCGGTCCCTTGCCGTCAATCGGGTTGCCCAGGGGATCCACGACCCGGCCCAGCAGTTCGCGGCCAACCGGAACGTCGACGATCGTGCCGGTGCGCTTGACCGTGTCACCTTCCTTGATGTCCCGGTCGTCACCGAAGATCACCACGCCGACATTGTCGCTCTCCAGGTTGAGCGCCATACCGCGAATCTCGTTCGGGAACTCGACCATCTCGCCGGCCTGGACCTGGTCAAGACCGTGGACCCGGGCGATCCCGTCGCCGACGGACAGGACCTGCCCAACCTCCGCGACTTCGGCCTCGGTACCGAAGTTGGCGATCTGCGACTTCAAGATCGAGGAAATCTCGGCGGCTCTGATATCCATCAGCCTACACCCCTCATGGCACTGTGCAGCCTTTGCAGCTTGGACCTGATCGAACTGTCGACCATGCGCGATCCGACGCGCACCACCAGTCCTCCGATCAGGGATGAATCGACGGTATGGGTGACTGCGACCTTCTGTCCGATCGCAGCACGAAGCGCAGCCGTGACGGCCTCCGCCTGCGCGGCGCTCAGTTCCACGGCGGTCATGACCTCGGCCACGACCTCGCCGCGCCTGCGCGCCAGTTCGGCGAGAAACGCCTCGGCCATCTCGGCCAGCGCGAACGCCCGCCGGTTCATGGCCACGACACCGACGAACCTGCGGGTGAGCGAGTGGGCGCCACCCGCGGCCAGGACCGCGTCCAAACCACGCGCCTGATCCTCGCGGCCGAGCACCGGAGAGCGCACCAGGCGCCTCAGGTCGGCATTTCCGGCAATCAGCGACCTGAGTTCCGCAAGATCCGAGGCAACGGTATCGAGTGCCCGTTCGCTCTCGGCAAGCTCGTACAGGGCCGAGGCGTACCGGGCCGCGAGTCCATGCGATTCAAGTGCCACCAGGGACCGTCCCTTGCCGAATGTCTGCTGAGCAGGAGCCGGCCCCGCGGCGCGCCCTGCCACGCCCCGTTCGGGTGTGTCCGTCCACCGCTCGCAAGGCGGCGTCTACCTAGCACAGGGACCCGGGGTGCGCAAGCAAGCCCGGGGGCCGGATCAGAGAAACGAATAGGGGTCGACATCGATCCCGACCCGCACCCGGGACGGGAATTTCAGGGGTTCGATCCAGGCTCTCAGTACCGCCTGGACATCGACGTCGCGGTCGGCCTTGACCAGCAACCGGCGCCGGTGCCGGTCGCGCAGCAGGGACAGCGGAGCCGGTGCCGGCCCCAGCACCCGCACGTTCGAATACTGGGGTGCGGTGCGGGCAAGGACCGCTGCGGCCCAGTCTGCCTCGGCAGCATCGTGCGAACTGACGATCAGGGACGCGAGACGCCCGAACGGCGGCATGCCCGCAGCCTCGCGCTCACGCGCCTCGGCCGCAACGAACCCGTCCCGGTCCCATGCCGCCAGCGCCTTCATCACCGGGTGTTCGGGCTGGAATGTCTGCAGATACACCCTGCCCGGCCGTTCTTCCCGGCCGGCACGTCCTGCAACCTGGTGCAGCATCTGGTAGGTCCGTTCCCCGGCCCGGAGGTCTCCGCCCGACAGTCCGAGATCGGCGTCGATCACCCCGACCGTGGTAAGCATCGGAAAGTGGTGCCCCTTCGCCACCACCTGGGTCCCGATGATGATGTCGACCTCGCCGGCCCGGACCGCACGCGCGAATTCCCTCGCCGCATCCGGTCCCGACAGCGTGTCGCTGGAGGCGATGACCGTCACGGCATCGGGAAAGCGCATCCGGCTCTCGGCCAGCAGCTGCTCGACCCCGGGACCGATTGCCGCCAGGCTCCCGGTTGCGCCGCAGCCGGGACAAACCGTGAGCCGCGGCCGGTTCGCACCGCAGTGATGGCACTGCAGTACGTCGAGCAGTCGGTGCTCGACCATCCACGCGCTGCAATGATCGCAGCTGCAGCGCCAGCCGCAGCGCCGACACAGCGTGAGCGGCGCGTAGCCGCGCCGGTTCAGGAACAGCAGCGACTGCTCGCCCGAATCGAGGGCCGTCTCGACGGCGCGGACCAGCTGCGGCGCCATCCATTCACCGCGGTCGGGCCCGTGCACGCGCATGTCGAGCAGGGTGACATGCGGCAACCGGCTGCCGCCGACCCGGGCCGGGAGCGCGACCCGCCCGAAGCGTCCGCGGCGGATATTGGTCACGGTCTCGAGCGACGGAGTAGCGGACACCAGCACTGCCGGGATGCTGGCGAGCCTGGCCCTGACGATCGCCATGTCGCGACCCTGGTAGCGCACGCCGTCCTCCTGCTTGTAGGCCGGCTCGTGTTCCTCGTCGACAACGACCAGCCCCAGATCGGCGTAGGGCAGGAACAGTGCCGAACGGGCGCCGACCAGGGCCCGCGCCCGTCCATCGGCGATGGCGCGCCACACGATTCGACGCTGCGATGCCGGCAGCTCGGAGTGCCAGGCGAGTGGAGGCACTCCGAAACGGGTGGCGAACCGGTCGAGAAACGGTACCGACAGACCGATCTCGGGCACGAGCACCAGGACCTGGCGGCCCTGGCGCAGGGCCTCGGCGACAGCCTCGAAATAGACATCGGTCTTGCCGCTGCCGGTGACACCGTCCACGACCGTCACGGAAAAGCGCCGGTCCCGAACGGCGCGTACCAGCCGGCCGGCCGCCCCGGCCTGCGCCGCGTCAAGGGTGACCACCGGTTCACGGTCCGGATCGGGCGGGGCGATCTCCCCGCGCTCGACCGGCAGTGTGACGCGCTCGATCAGTCCTGCCTGTTCCATGCCCCGGAGCACTGCGTCCGAGACACCGGCCGCAGCCCGGATCCGGGGCCCGGTCAGTATCGAACCGGGCCCGAGGTGGTCGAGCACCCGTTGCCGTGCCGGGGTCAGGCGCGCCGCAGTCCCCTGCCCGCTCCGGGTCCATGCCCGGACCGGTGCCGCGGCAGTCACGATGTCCCGTCCGCCAACCACCATCTTCATCACCGTGCCAGGCGGAGACAGCGTGTAGCCGGCCACCCAGTCGGCAAAGGCGAGGGAGACCGCGGGAAGCGGGGGCACGTCAAATCGGTGCAGGACCGGCTTCAGCCTGTGCTCCGCCACCTCGCACCGGCCGCGGCCAACCACGACTCCGACCACCTTTCGGGAACCGAGAGGAACTTCCACGAGGGCGCCCGTCTCGAGCGACAGTCCGCCGTCGAGATACTCGTAGGCGGATGGCAGCGGCAGCAGTGGCTGGACCGAGACACGTCGCGACCTGGTCGCAGACATCGCAGAGATCCCTCCGGCGTGGTGGCATGACCCCGCCCCGCGGGCGAGGTGCGCGGTCCCGGGGCGGACTATATCGCAAAGTTGCCCTGTTGCAGGCCGGCGCGGGCAGGACGACCGCGCCGGCCCGTGTCCCGCGCCTCGACCGGAAAAGTCGCATGATCGCGGCTTTCCGGCACGGGACCCCAAACTCGCCGCAACGTCGACATACGGATATTCCGGCAGGTAGGATGGAGCGCGGTCGAGATCAGACGGTGCAAGCAAGGGGAGGCCGGCATGGAGTTCTTCATCGACACCGCCGACGTTGCGGAGATCCGTGATCTGGCTGCAACCGGTCTGGTGGATGGCGTGACGACCAATCCGTCGCTGATCGCCAAGTCGGGCCGGGACATTCTCGAGGTGGTTCACGAGATCTGCGAACTCGTCGACGGACCCGTCAGCGCCGAGGTGGCTGCCACCGATTTCGAGACCATGCTGGCCGAGGGCCGCACACTGGCGGCGCTGCATCGCAACGTCGCGGTCAAGGTTCCGCTGACCGTCGACGGCCTGAAGGTATGCAAGGCGCTGTCCGACAGCGGCACCCGGGTGAACGTCACCCTGTGCTTTTCGCCCGCACAGGCGCTGCTTGCCGCCAAGGCCGGCGCTGCCTACATCTCGCCGTTCGTCGGTCGGCTCGATGACATCGGGTCGGACGGAATGGAGCTCGTGCACGACATCGTGCAGGTCTATTCCAACTACGACTTTCCGACCCGGGTCCTGGTCGCATCGGTCCGGGGACCGGCGCACGTGGTCGAGGCCGCGAGACTCGGCGCCGACGTCGCGACGCTCCCGCCGGCAGTCATCAGGGCCATGTACGCCCACCCGCTGACCGACAAGGGACTCGCGGCGTTCCTCAAGGACTGGCGTGCCACCGGCCAGTCGATCCTGCGCGCGAAGGGTGAAGCCGCGTGAGCGGTAACGGACCTGCCTCGACCTCGGGCACCGGGTCACCGTCCGACCCCGGGGCCGGCGACCAGCCGACCCGGGTGCTGGCCTGGCTCAAGCAGAATCCGGAGTTCCTGTCCGATCACCCGGAACTGCTGGAGGCCCTGACGCCCGCGCCGAGGTTCCCGGGAGACCGGGTCATCGACCTTCAGTCGGTGTTCCTGCACCGGCTGCGGGGAGAAAACGAGCGTCTGCGCGAGACCATGGGCGCCATCATCGGTGCGGCCCGTGACAACCGCTCGGCGCAGGGCCGCATCCATGCAAGCGTCCTGCAGTTGCTCGCCGCCGAGAGCCTCGAGGCAGTGGTTCACGCCGCAACCGCGGACCTTCCGCTGGCGCTGAATGTCGAAGCGGTGGCCGTGTGCGTCGAGGCGGACGTTTCGGGCCTGCCTGTCGGGAACGCCGCCGGCGTTCGCCTGCTGCCGGAGGGAGCTGTCGACCATTACGTGGGCGTCGGCCGGGACAGTGTGCTGGTTCCGAGCTGTACCGGCGAGGAACGGATCTACGGCGCCGTTGCCGGCGTGATCAGAAGCCAGGCACTGGTCCGGCTCCGCGTCGGTCCGGGCATCCCGACCGGCCTGCTCGCACTTGGCGCGCGTGAACGCGGGACGTTCCGCCAGTCCCAGGGCACGGAGCTGATCATGTTCCTCGCACACGCACTCGAGACCATCATGCGGCAATGGCTGGACCGGGCCGCCTGACCGGCGTGGCGGTCGCCGCCGACCTGGCGCCGATCACCGGCCAGTGGCTGAACTGGCTCGAGGTCGAAAGACAGGTCGCCAGGAATACGGTCCTTGCCTACTCGCACGACCTCGCCTCGTTCCTCGAATTCCTCCTTCGCCATCTCGGCACCGCGCCGGGATGTGCCGAACTTGGCGCGCTGCAGGTGCGCGACTTCCGCGCCTGGCTCGCCCATCGGCGCAACCGGGGACTGGATCCGGCATCGACCGCGCGGGAACTGTCCGCCATCCGCACCTTCTACCGCTACCTCGAACTGCGTCACGGCATCACCAACCCCGCCGTGCGAAGCGTGCGAAGCGCAAAGCACCAGCCACCTCTGCCAAGGGCGCCGGGAACGGCCGAGACGCGCGACGTGATCGACCACGCGGGACGGAGCGCCCGCAGACCGTGGATCGCCGCCCGAGACACTGCGCTGCTCACCCTGCTCTACGGCTGCGGCCTGCGGATCGGCGAGGCCCTCGCGCTCAACCTTGGAGATGTGCCGGACGGTGAGACCATGCTGGTCCGCGGAAAGGGCGGAAAGGAGCGTCTGGTCCCGCTCCTGCCGGTGGTCCGGGACGCGATCGCCACCTACCTCGAACTGTGTCCCTGGCACACCGGACCCGCCGACCCGCTGTTTGTCGGCCAGCGCGGCAGGAGGCTGCAGCCGGCGGTCGTGCAACGGACTGTAAAGGCGGCCCGCACGGCACTCGGCCTGCCGCAGGCCCTGACCCCGCATGCGCTGCGCCATGCCTTTGCCACGCACATCCTGGCAGGTGGCGGCGACCTGCGCGTCATCCAGGAACTCCTCGGCCACGCGTCGCTGTCGACAACGCAACGCTACACCCACGTGGACGCACGCCGACTGATCGACGTGCACCGGCGTGCCCATCCCAGGGATGCTTCCGACTGATCAGTCGGGCAGGCCGAAGCCGGCATAGTCGGCGTCGCAGGCCGGAACCACCGCCCTGAGGCCAAGCGCCGACCTGCTTGCGGGGTCGAGCGCGCCGACGCCGGCCACCAGTGCGGCCAGAACCCGTTCATGCGGCATGTCCGGTCCGGTGATGAACGGCAGGCCGGGAACGGCAGGGCTGCGCGCGATGACGTCAACCCCGGAAGCGGAGGCCTCGTGCCTGCGGGCGAGGCGCCACGAGACGGCGTCGATGGCGGCGATCTCCGCGTCACCCGCCGCGACCGCGCGGATCGAGCCCCGGTGACTGCCCGTCGTCATCAGCCTGGGCGGACCCGCCGGGGTCCGGGCGGCGAGAAAACCGAGCAACGCCACGTGTCCGGACTGCGAATCAGGCCCGTTGACGGCCGCCACGGCGACCCGTGCCGGAGCCGGTTCACCGCGGCGCGCGATGATCACGCTGTGGTACCGGCCAGGCGGACCGGTTTCGGGACCGTAGTCGCCGGCGGCGATGATCCGGGCGCCGCCGCACCGGCCGAGCGCCCAGGGCAAGCCGCAGGTCTGGGCCAGCACCAGTGCCGGCGCGGTCCACGCCGCGTCGCGGTCAAGGTCCCGGTCGAGCCGGTCGGGCGCCGTGACGCCGTCGGCTCTCAGTGCATCCCGAATCCCGGCCCAAAGCGCGTCGGTGGCAGCGCGCACCTCCGGCCAGTCGTACATCCCGAGCCAGGCGACGCCCATCGCTCATCCCCTCTGCGGCACGGTGTGCCACGCCCCTGGACGAATGCGGCGGGGCGGTCAGTCCTGGTCGAGAAACGCCGCAAAATCGGCAGCGACACACGCGGCACTGGCCCGCGCCAGCCGCTCGCCGTGTTCGGGTCTCGCAAGGAAACTGTCGGCCTCGATCCGTCCGTCCGGAAACAGGGCGCGGTAGTCCTCGGCATCCTGGAACGCCCGCGGTGCTGGGGGCGCCGGATCCATGGGTGCCTGCTTGATGAAGTCCGGGCAGGCATACTGGGTCACGGCGACCTCCGATGCGGTCGCATGGCGGCCATCCCGGTCCGCGTACAGTTCCCTGGCGACCTCCCTCACCTCGGGGAAGCCGAACCAGTTCGCGAGCTTGCACCTGACCGGCGGCTGGTTCGTGCCGCGCGCAAAACTGCGCTCGGCATGGATCTCGGAGAACGCCGCGCCGATGGTAGCGATGTTGCCGCCGTGACCGTTCAGAAAATAGAACCGGTCGAAGCCGTTGCGTGCCAGCGAATTCACGTAGTCGCAGATGACCGCGATCAGGGTCGTCGGGCGCAATGCCACCGAACCGGGAAAGGCGAGGTGGTGCTGTGCCATGCCCACGGAGATCGTCGGCCCGACCAGGTGTCCGCGCTCGCCGGCGGCAAGATCGGCGATCACCTCCGGGCAGATCGCGTCGGTCCCGATGAGACCGATCGGTCCATGCTGCTCGGTTGACCCGATCGGGATGATGATGCCGGTTTCGCGGCCGAGATGCCGTTCGACCTCAAGCCAGGTCATCATGTGCAGGCGCATGCTCGCATCCTCCGGTGCAGTGTGCCGGACTGTCGGTCCTCCCGGCAGTTCCGATCTCCCGTTGAACAGCGGATTGCCGCAAATGTCGACCCCCCATGCGAAATCCCCGGGGGTTGCCCTCCGGCCGGCGTGCCGGTACTGACGGCGGCAACGGTCACCGGACCCGATTGCCCGGAGTGTACACGATGCAGGAACGCCAGCCGCGTCCGCGACGCAGTTTCATCTTCACCCCGGGCCTGCGGCCCGACATGTATCCGAAGGCGCTGGCGAGCGGAGCCGATATCGTCTGTGTCGAACTTGAGGACGGGATTGCGCCCGCGGACAAGGCCGAGGCACGCACGAAAGCGATGGCGCTGTTCGAACAACCCCAGGCGGACGACGGAGTCGAGCGGATGGTGCGTGTCAACTCGCTTCGCGAACGAGCTGGCATCGAGGACATGTACGCGGTCATCGCGAGTACGACACCGCCCCCGGCACTGATGCTGCCGAAGGTCCGCACCCCCGACGAGGTCAGGCTTGTCGACGATTTGCTGTCCGAGGCCGGTCATTCGACCAGACTGCACGTGATTATCGAGACCAATGCCGGCCTGGAGGCCGCGCATGACATCGCGCATTGCTCGGGGCGGCTCGAGGCCCTGTTCTTCGGCGGCGTCGACATGGCCGCGGAACTGCGGTGCCGCAACGAGTGGGAACCGTTGCTGTACGCACGCTCCCGCGTGGTGCATGCGGCCGCCGGCGCCGGGCTCGATGTCATCGACGTCCCCTACCTGGACCTCGACGATCCCGACGGCATGCGTGTTGCGGCGGAACAGGCCCGCGACCTGGGCTTCTCCGGCAAGGGAGCGATACACCCCAGGCAGATCGCGGCTCTGAACACCGTGTTCACGCCGTCGCCGGACGAGGTGCGGCGTGCGCGGCGCATCATCGACGAGTTCGAGCAGGCGAACACCGGCCTGGTCGTGATCGACGGCAAGCTGATCGAGAAGCCGGTGCTCCGCGACATGTACCGCATCCTTGCCATCGCCGAACGCGTGGCCGGATGAGGCGCAGGCCATCCCGCCATCGTGACGCAATGAGACGGGAACGGGGAGAGGGCCGGCGGAGGTGACCATGCAAGACTATCCCGTACGCATGGACGTGCGGCCCGAGGTGCAGGGGTTCTTCCACGCCGCAAGCAACACCGTCTCCTACCTGGTCACCGACCCGGCGAGCGGCTCCTGCGCCATCATCGACAGCGTGCTTGACCTCGACTATTCCGCCGGCCGCCTCACCACCGACAGCGCCGACGCGCTGGTCGCCGCCGTCAGGGAGGCGGGGCTCTCGCTCGAGTGGATCATCGAGACCCACGTGCATGCCGATCACCTCTCGGCGGCACCCTACCTGCAGCAGCAGCTGGGCGGACAGCTCGGCATCGGCGCCGGGATCGTGGAGGTGCAGGAGACATTCGGCAGGATCTTCAACGAAGGCACCGAGTTCGCGCGCGACGGGTCCCAGTTCGATGCCCTGTTCAGGGACGGCGACACCTACACGATCGGAACGCTGCCGGCCTTCGTCATGGAAACTCCCGGGCACACACCGGCCTGCACGGTCCATGTGATCGGCAACGCGGCCTTCATCGGCGACACCCTGTTCATGCCTGACGGCGGTTCGGCGCGGGCGGACTTTCCGGGCGGAGATGCCGCACGGCTCTACGACAGCATCCGGAAGATCCTGGAACTGCCCGACGACATGCTCCTGCACGTCTGCCACGACTACGCCCCCGGTGACCGTGACATCGCCTGGCAGACCACCGTGGGCGAACAGAAGGCCTCGAACATTCACGTCGGCGGTGGCACGTCCAGGCAGGACTTCGTCGCGCTGCGCACCGCGCGTGACGCGCAACTCGCAATGCCGCAGCTGATCCTGCCCTCGCTGCAGGTCAACATGCGCGCCGGCGAAGTCCCGCGCGACGACGAGGGCCACCCGGTGCTCAGGGTCCCGATCAACGCCCTCGACTGACCGGCCCCGGTGCGCCGGAGAGCAACGGGGGCACCACTGGTCCGGGTCGAAAATGCCCGGCATCGGACGGCAGACCTGATCATGCCCGCCTCACGTTCACCGCGAGCACCGTCGACGACGACCTCGACCTCCGCGGCATCCAGTGCGCCCGGGAGGGCCACGCGTCGCCGCACGTTACGCCGGGCTCCGGCCCCTCGCCGCAGCAGGCCGGCAGTGCCAACAGAGGCGACGCCGAAGGCGGCTGAACAGCGGCTGCGGTACCGGGTCACGGCGGGCAGCCCGCTCACCGGTCATCTTTCCGGCCGTCGCGCGGCCTGGTCTTCGAGTTGATGCGACCCGGCGAGCCGACGTCGGAGCCAGCGATGGGCGACGCCACATGCCGGGGCCATGCCCTCGACCGACACGCGATGCGGGTACCCGACCTTTCCGTATGGGAGTCCGGTGGATCGACCCGTGGCCCCGGCGTTGTGTTCGTTCTCCGGAACAGGCCATACATGGGATATGCCTGCCTGGAGATGGACGATGCCGACCAAGGTTCAGAAATGGGGAAACAGCCAGGGGCTGCGGGTCACCAAGTCGCTGTTGGACGAAGCCGGCATTCACGTGGGCGACGAGGTCGAAGTGTCTGCCAGGAGGGGACGGATCATCGTCGAACCCATATCGAGAATCCGGGGCAGGTACGACCTGAAGGATCCGGTGTCGAAAATGCCCGGGGAGTACCGGCCTGAGGAGCTTGACTGGGGGCCGCCGTCCGGAAAGAAGTTCTGGTAGTCGCGGGGGGCGGATCAAGATTGGAGCGCCGCACCGTGGTTTCGGTTCGTCCGGTTCGCAACGGTTGCGAAGACTGCCCGCGAGGCGGGGCCAAAGGGATTTCGCCTCCGGCGCGGATGGCCGGCGGCAGGTGTCGGGCTGGCACCGACTCCGTCCTGGACCTGGCGGCGGTTGGTTTGTCAACCACTCGGGACAGGCCTCATCGAATTCGATTGAAACACGCCAGGGCCAATACGGGGATCGGCGAAGTGTCCTGCAGCCCGCTTGACAGTCCAGATGTTCATTTTTCGATGTCCGGTAACGTAACCTGAATGGACATACCGTCGTGAAACACCCGGGTCCGAAGACGCGACTGGCGTCCCGTGTCTCCCGTCACCGCACGAGGATCGCCGCCGGCGGCGTCAGGCGCGTCGAAGTCAGGGTACCCCTGCAGGACGCACCCCTCTTCAAGGCAATCGCCGGCGCCCTTCGTGCCGGCGGCGAGGAAGCCGAGCTCGTTCGCCGCTCCCTGCAGCAGAGGCTGACCGCGCCACGGGCGAAGACAGGCGTCCAGTTGGTCGCGTTCCTCCGGGCTTCGCGTCTGGCCGGCGCTGACCTTGCGGTCGAGCGTGACCACTCCACGGGCCGATCTGCCGATCTCCTCTGATGGCCTTTCTCCTGGATACCAATGTGATCAGTGAGACCGTCAGGCCACGACCTGACAAGACCGTGCTCAACCGGATCGAGCCCCGGAGCCCGCGCGACCTGTTCCTTGCAGCACAAGCCCTGGGAGAACTCGTCCGGGGTGTGCGCAAGGTCAGGGAACAATCCCGTCGCGAGCAGTTCGAGAGATGGATCGAACACGATCTTGCCCGGCAATTCAACGGGCGCATCTTGCCGTTTGACGCGTCCGCCGCGGCGCTCTGGGGGCGCCTCATGGGTGACGGGGATCGAGCCGGTCGTCGTCCTTCCGAAGCCGATGCACAGGTCGCGGCGACTGCCATCCGGCATGACCCGGCCCTTGTCACGCGCAAAGTGAAGGATTTTCGGAACTTCGATATTCGGTTGCTCGATCCCTGGCAAAAATCCGAAGGCATGCGGTAGGTCTTCGGTCAATTCACTGGCATGACCCCGACAACCGCCGATGGCAGGCGGTGCGAACGGGCCGACCGGCATGCAGCGTAACGGGAACTTGACGTTCCAGGGCGGGAGTTCGTCGGGGTGGCCGGCGCCGATCTCTGGGCGGTCAGGCGGGTCCGCCGGGTGAGAAGTCTCACCCGAACCGTCTTGCCACGCTCATCACGCGTCGGCGTCGAAGATTCCGGGCAGTGGATGCGGGACCTGATCCCTTGGCCGTACGAAATGGCGGCGGAACAACTCTGCGTAACTTGCGAACCGGTAGCCGTCGTTGGCATGCAGGATTGCCGTGCGACAGGCACGATACCGTGCCGGCAGCCGGTACCAGGCAATTTCGGGTTCGGCGTGGTGCAGTGCATGCAGGTGGTTGTTCAGGAACAGCAGGCCGAGCAGCCCTCCGTTCTCGACCACGCAGGAGCGTCCGTGCGGGTCCGGATGGGCACGGTGCTCTGCATAGGTGCGGACCTTCAGGATCGAGAGCGCGGCATAGGCGGTTGCAAGCACCATCCACCCCGGCACTTCCCCTGCCTCGATCAGCCACCAGACCACCGGAACCAGCCCCGCCGCATGCAGAACCCATGCCCGGACGAGGCCCGCCTCTCCCGACCGGGCGCGCTGCAGATCGCCCCAGACCAGCAGGATCTGACTGATCAGCGGACCGAGGACAATCCGGCCGGCCAGGGTGTTGTTGGCGTGCAGGAACACCTTCACCGGACCCGGCAGCCCACTCCAGGTCCCCGGATCGACGTAGCCTGATTCCGGATCGCGTTGCGGACAGGTCAGGGTGTGGGACCTGTGATGGGCGAGGTGCGTGTCCCGAAATCGATTGTAGGGGATGAAGAGGCCCAGCGGCATGATCGCCAGCGCCTCATTCAGCGCCCGGTTGCGAAACGGATGGCCGTGGATCACCTCGTGCTGCGCCGAGGAGTGCAGGACCAGCAGGATGGTGAGTAACGGTGTCGTCACCCACGGGCCAAGGCTGCCCGCACCCGCGGTCACCAGCAGCCAGCAGGCGTGTATCGCCACGATCAGGCCCAGGGTCGGCCATTCCACGGCACGGATGCGAATTGCGTGGCCCATACGAGATCATCGCGTTCTCCTCAAAATCAACAATGCGAAAGTCCATAACGAAATCAACGAAATAGATTGAACTCACACTACATGAATGATAACGTGAATTTAATTGCATGCGGTATACAGATTGAAACGATGAACAAGCGCGCCATCGCCGACCTGTTCCGTCAGCGCCTGACGGACCTGATGGCCCGGAACGGCGGAACAGCTGCCCGGTTTTCCCGTCTCACGGGTGTCGACAGGTCGGCCCTGTCACAGTTCCTCGATCCTGAGCAGCACCGTCTTCCGCGGGCCGATACCCTGCGCCGGATCAGCGAGGCCACCAGCGTGCCGGCGGACTGGCTGCTCGGGCTTGCGAACTCCCCGGAGGCCGGCCAGGAAGTTCGCGGCAGTGTCCAGATCGAACTCGCGATGGCCGAGGACGGTCATTCCCCGCTCGACCGCTGGCGCCGGGAAGCCGAGGGCGGCAAGATCCGCTACGTTCCGGCCGTGCTCCCCGACGTGCTGCGTCACCCGACGCTCGACGGGTACGGTGCGGAACCGGAACGCGACCAGGTGCTCGCGCGCCAGGGCCAGAGCCTGCTGTCGGATGTCCGGATTGGCGACCTCGACATGGAAATCTGCATGCCGCGCCAGGAACTCGAGGCACTGGCCGAGGGCAGTGGCGTATGGAGCGTGGTCAGCCGCGCCGACAGGGTCACCCAGCTGCAGCACATGGCAGAGCTGGTCGAGGCGTCCTACCCCACCGTGCGGCTGCACCTGTTCGACCTGCAGAACAGTTTCTGCGCACCGCTAACCGTGTTCGCCATGAAGCGGGCCGCCATCTACCTCGGACACTCCTACCTGGTTGTCACCGCCAGCGAACAGGTCCGGGCACTGGCCCGGCATTTCGACCGACTGGTCCGTGAGTGCGCATCGGCGGACGAGACCCACCTGGTCCTGGACCAGCTGGCCGCACGGGCAGCAGACCCTGCCTGAAGTTAGCTTTCGCCGCGGGGCCCGTCCCGAGTGGTCGACAGCGGGCACCGAGGCGCAATCCAGGTCATTCCCCTCAGAAAACGAAGAGACTCAGTTTGTCAGGTGAGTTCGAAGATGTCGTCACACCACCTCATCCCGTCAGGTGAATCGTGTATGTGCGGGAACAGCGGGAGTAGCCCTGCTTCGGGCGGCATACCGGAGTGCTGCTTGAGCCGCTCGCCGCCCTACGCCTGAAACAACTGTTGACGCCGGAGCAAGAGTGCCAACTACCGGTTGCGGGCCGCGCTTTGGAAAGTGAGCGATGACAGAGCCGGATCGGCCCTGCCGGTGAACCATCCGGGCCGGTGCGACATTCTGGACCGGACAACACTTGATTTATTCCGCAACGAGCGCAACTTCCGCGCTCGCCGCCTGGAAACGGCCCAAGTTGCCGTAGAGCGCGCGCAGCATGATGCCACGTGCGCCGTTCATGTCCCGGTCGACGACGATGCTGCCGTCCGAGACGGT
>JAJEAR010000084.1 GCA_022822665.1 Alphaproteobacteria bacterium
TGCTCGAGTACAAGGCGTACAGGGTGATCGCGGTCGATCCCCGCTACACCAGCCAGACCTGTGCAGCGTGCGGGCACGTCGACGCCCGATCGCGCAGGACACGGGACCGGTTTCACTGCGTGGCCTGCGGCCACGCCGACCTGAATGCAGCGGCGAACATCCTGGCCTCGGGGACTGGGGCTTCTGCGCGGGGAGGCGGCGGGGGTGCCCGGCCTGTGAACCGCGAAAATGATCGGAGGCTGGCGGCGTGATGTCGGCACTATTCGCTCATAAGAGTCCCTTTTGAATGGTACGCAGCATTGTGCGTCGTACAGCACGCACGACTGGTGACGAAGCGCCGCGGCGATGGATGTGGCTTCAAGACCGGCTCGGCGACGCCGTGCACTTCCTCGCCCGTCTCGGTGGCTGCCGGGACCAAAAGCTCAATCCGGACCCGGGCGCCAGATCGTGCGGCACGACCAAATCCGTCTGACAAGCGCCGTGCTGGGACATGGGATCGGATTTCGGGCCGGCCAAGGCCACTCGTGGACGATTGCCACATCGCCAACCAGACTGATCATGATACGCCCTGTCGCCAGGGAGGCACGTCCTTTTCACGATGTACCTGACCTCGAATGCGCAACCACCAATGTTCAGTCGAGACGATTTATGCCGTCGAAGGCGGCAGTCTTGTAACACTCCGCCAATGTCGGAAAGTTGAACACCGTATCGACGAAATAATCGATCTTGCCGCGATGCGTCAGCACCGCCTGGCCTATATGGATCAGTTCCGTGGCGCCCTCGCCAAGTATTGCAACGCCGAGGAGCTCGCGGCTCTCAAGGTGAAAGATGAGCTTCAGAATACCCTCCGAGTCGCCGAGGATCTGGCCGCGGGAAATCTCGTTGTAGGCGGCCCGGCCGACTTCGTAGGGAACACCCGCGTCGGTCAGTTCCTCCTCGCTGCGTCCGACGATGGAGATCTCCGGAATCGTGTAGATGCCGTAGGGCAACAGTTCGGGCGTGGTTTCCACCGGAGCGCCGAAGGCGTGGCAGGAGGCGATGCGGCCCTGCTCCATCGACGTGGAGGCCAGGCTCGGAAAGCCGATCACGTCGCCGACCGCGTAGATGTGCGGAACCTCGGTCTGAAAGGACCCGTTGACGGCAATCAAGCCGCGATCGACCGTCTTCAGCCCCGCCGCGCTCAGATCGAGTGCCCCCGTGGCGCCGGTTCGGCCGATGCTGTAAAGCGCGGCATCGGCCTGGATCTGCTTGCCACTGGCAAGATGCACCCGGACCTTCTCGCCCTTGTCGCCGCCCGGCCGCTCGAGGCTGCTGACCTCTTCTCCAAGCCGCAGGGTCATCCGGCTCCGGCGCATCTGGTAGACCAGCGTATCAATGATCTCGAAGTCGATGAAGCTCAGCAGCCGCGGCCGCTTGTCGACGACGGTGACCCTGACGCCGAGCGCCGCGAAGATGGTCGCGTACTCAAGGCCGATAACGCCGGCACCGATGACAACAAGTGAACGCGGAAGTTGCTCCAGGGTCAGGATTTCGTCGCTGGTGAAGATCCGCTGACCATCGAATTCGACATGGCTCGCGCGCGTCGTCGTGGTGCCGACGGCGATGACGATCCGGTCGGCGGTGACTTCCCGGGTTCCACGCCCGTCCGGGCCGGCAAGGCGCATCCTGTGCGGATCGACAAAGGTCGCTTCCGCCTGCAGCAGTTCGACCTGGTTACGCAGGAGCTGATGGCGGTTCACGTCGTGCTCGTGGGCGACGACATTGTCAGTGCGGACCAGCAGGTCCTCCATCGAAATGTTCTTCTTCACCCGGTAGGAGGCGCCGTAGATGTTGCGCTCCCGGTAGCCGGAGAGATGCATCACCGCCTCCCGGAGCGTTTTGCTCGGGATGGTGCCGGTGTTGATGCAGGTGCCGCCGACCACGGCCTGACGTTCCACAACTGCCGTTTTCTTGCCGAGCTTCGCCGCCTGTATCGCCGCGCGATGGCCGGCGGGTCCGGATCCAATGACCAGCAACTCGTAGTCGCGCTCCGACATGTCTGGCGCTCCCCTTCCCGGCAGCCTGTCCCGGTGCGCCGCCGACCGGAAGCCTCGCGCATCACGATCAAACAACCGGCGGAGCTGCCGGTCCATCCCGACGACCGCAGCGAGGATATCGAGAGCGCCCTGGTTGAGATACCGAAAAGCGGGAAAGGCGGGCGTATGGACAAGAGGATCACCGGCCCCTCGACCATTCGGATTCCGCAGGTGACGCAAAAGGGCGGGAATGGCAACACTGGTTTGCGGTGATCAGGAGGGACCGGCGCTCGTAGCGTGCCGAGATCAGCTCGAAGAGCACGCTGGTCTCGGCCTGGTCCTTGCGGACATAAGCGAAGTCATCGAGGATCACCAGGTGGTATCGGTCGAGCCTGTTGATGAGGTTTTCCAGGGCGGGTTCGCGGCGCGCGACCTGCATGCGCTGGACCAGGTCTGTGGTTCGGGTGAACAGCACACGGTATCCGTTCTCGACCGGGGCGAGCCCGATGGAGGAGGCGAGATGACCCTTGCCCCCGCACCGCCGCCCTGACCTAAACCGCTCCCAACACGGCGAATTACGTCATGCGCAGCGGCGCCAGGAATTTCTCAGCAGCCTGCTAAACGTCGCTTGTCGTCATGCCGCAACTGACGGTGGTCCTGCCGAGGAGTAGTAGCCCCGGCGCAGGTCGCGTTCAATCGTCTCTTGCAGCCGCTCGCTCGGCAAGCCGTAACCGCCGCCGCCGGGGGTTCGGACCTGCACCCAGTCGCCAGGCTCCAGAGTGTAGCCTTCGCCTTTCGATATGTGTTCGGGTAACGCCACACTGCCGCCTTGGGAGATCTCGATCTGATTGGTGGCGCCCGGTTGACCGCCCATCAGGCCTGGCGGACCGAAACGACCATGGTCCATCAGGAAAGAGGCCTTACCCTCGCCGCGCACCAGCCGAATTCGATAGCTTACACCGAAGCCGCCGCGATGACGGCCGGCGCCGCCGGAGCCCTCGCGCAGCGCGTATTCCTCGAACACCAACGGATAGTGCTGCTCCAGAATCTCAATCGGTTGGGTCTTGGAGATGCCGACAGTCGAACAGCCATTGGTCAGGCCATCGGTCTCCCACCATCCGCCGTAGCCGCCGCCCGAAAAAAGATACATTATGTAGTTCTGGTCTTCTTCAGGGTCATATCCGCCGAGTGCAAGGTTACCGCTGGTTCCCGCCGGCGCCGCGAACATGCGTTCCGGAATGATCTGCCCCATGGCGCCAAAGACCGCCTCCATGATCCGTTGCGAAACTTCCGCCGCGCAGCCGGCGACCGGTCGCGGGTATTCGGCATATAGAAAGGTGCCCTCGGGTTTCGGGATATGAAGCGGCGCGAAGCAGCCGGAATTGATCGGCACATCCGGAAAGATGTGCTTCATGGCGACGTAAACTGCGGACTGCGTCGTCGCCCAGACACAGTTCATCGGTCCTCGGCAGGGCGGGCTCGCCCGGGAGAAGTCGAAGGTTATGTCGCTGCCTTGTACGGTCATGTCGAGGGCGACCGCCAATGGTTCGTTGACCACACCGTCGCTGTCGACGTAGCTCGTAAAGCTGTAGGTACCGTCCGCGAGCGCTTCGATGCAGGCGCGCATCTGCATCTCGGAACGCGCCCGAAGCTCTGCGATCGCCGCTTCGACGGTCGCCGCTCCGTACCGGTCGAGCAAGGCGGTTAGTCGTTTCTCCCCGGTCCGGAGTGCGCCGATTTGTGCCCGGATGTCGCCGATCCGCTCTTCGGGTACGCGAATGTTGGTGAGGATGATGTCTATGATGTCCTGGCAGAGTTCGCCTCCCTCCATCAGCTTGACCGGGGGCAGGCGCAAGCCCTCTTGTTGAATCTCCGTTGCTGTCGAGTTGAAGCCGCCCGGCACCATGCCGCCTGTATCGGGCCAGTGACCGGTATTGGAAAGGTAGCACCAGGGCCGGCCGCGGTAATAGAACGGCATGACCATCTTTACGTCCATCAGGTGGGTGCCGCCCAGATAGGGATCGTTCTGGACGACTATGTCACCGGGCCCGAGATCGTTTCGCAGTTCGATGACCGCCTCGGTCGCGAATTGCATCACGCCAAGAAAGATCGGTAGACCGAGAGCGCCCTGGGAGATCATCTGACCGTCTTCGAGGGCATAGATGCCGTTCGATCGGTCGAAGCCCTCGGAAATCACCGGCGAAAACGAGGTCTTCTCATGCACCAGGTCCATCTCGCTGCATATCTGGTTCAGGCCGTTCTCGATAACAGCCAACGTGACTGGATCAAGGGTCATGGCTATTTCTCTCTCTCGCTCAGACTACATTACCAACATCGATCGTCAGGTTGCCCAAGCGATCCGACGTCGCAACTGCGCCCGGATCCAACACAATTGTTGAATCCGCTTGCTGGATAATTGCTGGTCCCTCGATCACTGCGCCCGCGCCGATTGTCTCCCGGCCGTAGATCGCGGTTTCGACGAAACTGCTTTCAAAATACACCGCTCGCTTGTCGATGGGGTCGGGATGCCGCTCCGTACTGGCGTTGGCACCGAACAGCGCGAGATCGATCTGCTTGCGGCGGCCAACCACGGTGGTGCGCAGACTTGCCAGAACCGGGGTCATCTCATGCAGCTCGATTTCAAATCGGGCGCGATAACGTTCCCGGAGAGTCTTGACGACACCGTCATGTGTAAAGCCTGGGTTTGAGACCGGTATGCGAAATACATGGGTCTGGCCCCGATAAAGCAGATCGGCTTCAAAAATCACCTTGATATCGTCGATCGGCACGCCTTCCTCGGCGATCATCGCGCGACCTCTGCTTTCTTGTTCGGCGAACACCGCCTCGGCGTGTGAAGGATCAACCTCCGCGAGCGACCGCCAGATCGTGTGGGAGAAGTCGTGCCGCAGGTCAGCAAGCATGCAGCCGAGAGCCGATGTAATACCGGGGAACCGCGGCACCAGCACCTTCGGTACGCCGAGTTCCCGTGCCAGCGCGACGGCGTGCAGGGCGCCGGCCCCGCCAAAGGGAAACAGCGCGAAGTCCCGCGGGTCGTTTCCCTTCTCGATCGATACCAACCGAATTGCCGAAGCGAGCTGGTTGCCGGCCACCGCCAGGATCGCTGATGCGGCCTCCACGCCGTCGAGTCCCAGCGGCCGCCCTACCTTTTCGGTTAACGCCATTTCCACCGCTTCGATCGCGGCGCTGCTTTCGATGCCGGAAAATGCCCCGGGATCGACCCGACCGAGGATGACATTGGCATCGGTGACCGTCGGTCGGCAGCCGCCCCGGCCATAACAGACGGGCCCCGGCGTCGCGCCGGCACTTTCTGGACCGACCCGCAGGATGCCGCCGGCGTCGACTCGCGCGATCGATCCGCCTCCGGCGCCGATGGTATGGATGTCGACCATGGGAACCCGAACCGGCACCCCATACGCGAGGTCCTTTTCCGCCGATACGACCGGGATCCCGTCTCGGATGAGACTGACGTCGAAACTGGTGCCGCCCATGTCGCAGGCGATCAGGTTTGAAAAACCGGACTGATGGCCAATCTGGGCCGCGGCGATCGCACCGGCGGCCGGACCGGACATCACTGTCTGCACCGGCTGGCGTACCGCCAAGTCCGCGGCCATGATCCCCCCGTTTCCCTGCATCACCAACAGGCGGTTCGGGAAACCCGAGGACGCAAGCTCGTCGGACAGTCGACCAAGGTATCGCGCCAACACGGGCTGGACGAATGCATTGACCGCCGCAGTGCTGCCGCGCTCGAACTCGCGCACTTCCCGAAGGACCTCGCTGCTGACCGTGACGTATTCATTGGGCCAGACCTCGCGCGCGATCTCGGCGGCGCGCTGCTCGTGTGCGGGATTGACGTAACTGTGCAGGAACTGAAGGATAACCGCCTCGGCGCCGAGTTCCAGCAGCTGTTGCAAGGCGTCCCGGACCTGATCTTCATCGAGCGAAATCAGAACCTTGCCGCGCGCATCCATACGCTCGTCGACCTCCAAACGGAACGATCGGTCGATCATTGCCTCGAAACTGCCAGTCATTCCATAGTTTCGGGGTCGTGTGCGTCGGCCCAGTTCCAGGATGTCGCGGAAACCGCGCGTGGTAATCAGGCCGCACCGTGCACCCTTGCGTTCGAGTACGGCGTTGGTCGCGATCGTGGTGCCGTGAATGATTGCCGTCAACCGATTGAACGGCACCTTGGCGTTGACCAACCCATGAATTACACCCTTGGATTGGTCCTCCGGCGTCGAGGATACTTTCTCTGCTCGGATCTCGCCACTTTGCGGATCAAGGAGTAGCAAATCAGTGTTGGTACCACCAACGTCGATTCCGGCCTGCCATTGGCTCATTTGTCTGGTTGCCCTTTGACTGGTTTCTCGCTGAATCGTACGAAGCACGTACTATCAAACTACCGACTTCTATATCGACTTTACCATATGTAACTAGAACAACAGCCCTGGGAGTGTCAATATGATTTCCGGAAACAATATGCAGACCCCTAGGCCGAGCAGCATGAGAAAGACGAACGGTATGATTGACCGGTAGATATCGATCATCGTTACATTCGGCGGTGCCACACCCCTCAGATAGAACAGGTTGTAGCCGAACGGCGGCGTCAAAAAGCCGATCTCCATATTGATGATGAACAGGACTCCGAACCAGACCGGGTCGAAACCCAACGCCATGATGATCGGTACGAATACCGGAACGGTGATCATCATGATCCCGACGGTGTCGATCACCATGCCGAGCAGGATGAGGAGTCCCTGCATGGCGAGCAGGATGACGTAGCGATTGACCTCGAGCCCGATGACCGCGTCCTTGATCAGACTGGACGCACCCATCGCAGTGTACAGCGTGGAAAACGCGCTGGCCCCGATGATGATCCAGAATATCAAGCAAGAGACCAGCAGCGTTGTCTCGGCGGCCTCCCGGAACATTTGCCACTTGAAACCGCGCTTGATCACGGTCGCCACGATACTGCCGAAGGCCCCGACAGCCGCCGCCTCGGAAACGCTGGTGAAGCCCGATAGAATTGCGCCCAGCACGCAGACGACTAGCAGGAACGGGAAGATCAGGCCGGTGAGCGAGACGAGTTTCTCGCGCCAGGTGAAACGATCCTCCTCCGGCAAGGCGGGGGCGAGTTCAGGCTGGAGCCTTCCGCGTATCAATATGTAGGCGATGAACAGCGACGCAAGAAGGAGCCCGGGCAGCACGCCACCGGCGTACAATTTGCCGATCGAGGTATTCGCGATGAGGCCGTAGATGATCATGGTGACGCTCGGCGGGATCAGGATGCCCAGCGACCCGCCGGCGGCTACGCTGCCGAGTGCAAACTGCTTCGAATAGCCGCGCGACAGCATCGCTGGCAGGGCAAGGATTCCCATGGCTACCGTCGCGGCGCCACTGATCCCGGCCATCGCAGCAAAGATCGTGCAGATCGCTACCGTGCCGGCGGCGAGCCCACCACGAAGGGCTCCAACGAACCGGTACATGGTTTCATAGAGATCCTCCGCGATGCCCGAACGCTCGAGCATATTTGCCATGTAGACGAACAGCGGAATTGCCAGGAATTCGAAGCTTGAAGTATTGCCAAAAGCCTTCAGGACCATCATCGAGAGCGCGTTTGGCCCCCAAAATATCAAGACCAGAATTGAGCTGAGGCCCCCCAACGCGATGGCGATCGGTACACCGATCGCCAGGCAACCGAACATCGCGGCAAAAAACAGGGTGGTGACGCCGAAGACATCCATTATCCGGCGACCTGTGCGCCGACTTCGGGTTCGATCGAAGTCGGGTCGATCAGGCGCAGGATTTGCCGCATGCACCTGGCGAGCCATGATGCTGTCAGCAGGACCATGCCGATCGGAATCATGAACTTCGCCGGATACACCGGTCCGGACCAGGCACCGGTCGAGGAAACCTCGCCCATCTGGAATGCGAGGTAGGCAAATTCGCTGCTTTTCCAGATCATGACATAGGAGAAGAAACCGAACAGCACCGTGCTTACGGTCAAATCGATCAGTGCCTGCGCCCGGATCGGTAGTTGGGCATAGATGATGTCGACGCGGACGAGGAAGCCGCGTTGCAGGGCAAAGGCGCCGCCGAGAAAGACGTAGCCGACTTGCAGCCAACCGCTGCTGTCGTGCGCCCACGGCGTCGGCGCATTGAAGAAATAGCGCGCGATCGTCTCGTACATGATCACGCCGATCATCACAAAGATGAGCAGTGAAATGCTGCGCCCGATCCAGGCGTTACACGCATCAATGCCGGCGGCAATCCGTCTCATTGCCGGGTCCTGCCGGTCCTCATGACCACGCCTCGACAAACAAGGAGCGGAGCCGGCGGTGATCCGCCGGCACGCTTTTCCGCGACATGCTTCAGGACATCCGGACCCGTCGGTCGCATCTACCGTGGCCCACGGGGTACAAGGGGGTACCTAGCGCCCAAGCTCGGTCAAGTATTCCTGGAGCATCTTGACTGCGCGGGCGGACAGGTCATCCTCCTTTGCATATTCTGCCCACAGTACACGGACGTTCTGCTCCATCTTGCTCCATTCTTCCGCCGGAATATGGACGAACTCGATGCCCGATTCTTTCATGATCTTTGTCGCACTCGCATCGAGCTGCGCGCCTCGTGCCATGTAGTCAAGCGACGCCAATTTTGCCGCCTGTGTCATCATCTCCTGAATATCGGCTGGTAAAGATGCCCAAGCCTCCTTATTGATCAGGAAGTTGTTGTTCGGCGCCGGCATCGGAGACGGTTGGATGTAGAACTTTCCGACCTCGTGCAAGGACTTTTGCAGGTTGCCATGCGGGCTGCCCCAGCGAACAGCGTCGACGACACCGGTCGAAAGTCCGGTATAGACTTCAGCACCGCTCAGGAAGACGGCCGATGCGCCCATCGATTCGTACCACTTGGCCTCGATCCCAAACGTCCGGATTTTCAAACCGTCAAAGTCGGCAGCGCTGCGAAGCGGCTTCTTCGAAATAATGTCCCAAGAAGGTGATAGATGAGGCGCCAAGTAGTAAATATTGTACTTGTCGTACGCCTCCCGTGCCAGATCAATGAAGCCTTTCTTGTAGAAGAACGCATAGCGTTCGATCGGGCTTCTCTCAGCGCCCGGTACCCCGGATTCCAGCGTAGCGATCGGTCCGAGTTTGCCCGAGAAATAGCCGCCGGTCATCATGCCGATTTCGACGATACCACTGCCGACGGCTTCGAGGCCTTCTGTCACCGGAAACAAGGCGCCGACTGGAAACAACTGAATTTTCATGCGGCCAGCTGACATCTTTTCGACGGCTTCGGCAAAGTAAACTCTGACCGACTCGTAACCGGGCTCTCCCGCCGCCAAATTGCTCTGCATGCGCCAATTAAACTCTGCAGCTTTACCCTGCGTGGCAAACGCGAGTGCCCCCACCGCAACTGTCGCAAAAATCCTGACTAAGCTTCTTCTACCCATCGTCATGACATCCCTCCAACCAAGTTAACTTTGAGTGGCAATAATCGTCGTTGCCGTCGCGCTTCCATAGGCCACCAAACACCCGGCTGGCGCAAGCTCCCAGAAAACCCGAGCACACATCACGAAACGTGTCAAGCCTGCACGGCCGTATTCCGGTCGTTCTGCCGCCGGACACCTGCGATCCGTGACTTAAGGGTGTTGGCGGTGGCGGCACAATGCTCCACAGGAAGGGCCGTGTGTGTCCGGTCGGGCGGCGCGAGATTGCACCAGAGATATCCCGATGTGGGTATCGGTGCGGGGCGGGAGATGTATGGGGTGGAGCTTTGCGCAGTGGTTCGGCTGGCGGTTATCGAGGAGGGGCTGAGCCATTGCGAGGGTGCCGCCGGTTCGGGATCGACCGTCGGACGGAGAAGAAGATGCTGAGCTGTTCGGCGCCGCCGGCTACCGGCGCCGGAAGCCTGTCAGGCGTCCGAAGCTGGAGGGGTTCACCGGGATCATGGATGCGAACCTGGAAGCGGACCGGGCGCCCGACGTGCCGGTCAAGCAGCGGCACACGGCGCAGTGGAGTTTCGAACGGCTGCGTGACGAGCACGGGATCACGGGCGGCTACACGATCGTGAAGGACCATGTGCGCTCGCGGAGTCGGTCGTCTCGCGAGGCCTTCGCGCCGCTGCACCATCCTCCGGGCCATGCGCAGGCCGATTTCGGCGGGGCGGTGGCCGAGGTCGGCGGCCGGCGCGAGAAGGTCGCCTTTTCTGCCTGATCCCGGCGCTTGGCGGTCTGTGGTTCCTGAAGGCCTGTCCGGGGGAGACAACAGAGGCGTTTCTGGACGGTCATATCAACGCCTTCGCCTTCCTTGGCGGCGTTGCGCGCTCGGTGCTGTATGACAACACCACCCTGGTGGTGGCGCGGATCCTGGGCGACGGTACGCGTCAGCGCACGCGGGCGGTCACGCATCTTCAGTCGAATTACCTGTTCCGGGACCGCCCCGGTCGACCCGTCAAGGAAAATGACAAGGGCAAGGCGGAGGCGCTGGAGAAGACGGCGCGGCACAAGTTTCTCGTGCCGGTCTCGGAGCTGCCCGATCTGGAGGCTCTGAGCGAACGGCTTCTGGCGCGCTGCCTTGAGCGTCTCGACGCGCTGGACCGGGGCGCCAGGGCGGCGGCGCTGCTCGCCGACCTGGACACCCTGCGCGCTCTGCCGGGCGCGCCTTTCGAGGCGTGCGGGCTTGTGCCGGTCCGGGGCGCGTGACCGCGCCAGCGGCCCGGCACAGTGCGTCAACGTAGGTGCGGCGTCGCTGCGCCGGCAATCTCCGCCAGCCGAAGCCGCTCAGGAGCCGCCGGGGGTCGGGCCAATCTCCCGGGCGAGGCGCAGCGCTTCGGCTCGGTTGCACGCGCCCCGAGCTTGGCGAACAGGTTGCGCAGGTGACAGCGCACGCCATACGTGCTCAGCCCAGCTCCGCCGCAATCTGCTTGTCCCGACGTCCCTAGGGATGCTGCAGGACCTCCCGCTCGCGAGCGCTCAGCGGCCGTTGCCGCGGGTGGTTCCCGCTCCCCATCACCGCCAGGATCGCGTGCGCCGTATCTGCGGCCGGCGAGCCGGGCGCCGTTTCGGAACTGGCGGCCAGGAGCTCGGCGCAGTCGGCGCGTTCGTGCGCCAGCGCCCCGCATAGGGCGTATCGGCGTGGGCGCGCAGATACGCCTCCACACGGGTCGTTGCCGCCGGCCCCGTTCCAGCACCGCCAAGTGCGCGTGCGCGCGCATCAGTGCTCGCCCGACATGTTCTGCCACCTCACTGTCGCCGAGGCGTCCGGGCGGGACACGGTGCCCCGCGGGGGCCATTGCGACCTGCAAGATCGTGCAGGACGACGGGGAACCCCAAGCGTCGCGGATCCTCTCGGTCGAAGCGCCTGTCGAACTCCGGCCGGCGGTCCGCGGCCGTTCCTTTGACACCCGATGCGCAGGCCGGCAATCAGGTGCCTACCGGCCTGGCGAGATGCCGTGTGGAACGCCAACCGGAAGCCGCTCGCCGTTGGATTTTCAACGACGCAGATTGCGTTTTCACTGTCAGGTTTGGGAAGGCAGGTCCAGATCTGTCGGGCAAGCCGATTCCGTATCTTCCGATTGCCCAGCTATACAGGGCTCAATATCTATACAGGGCTCAATATATGGTGTTGATGGAGGTTCGAGATTCCCACAATTGATCTTCGCCCATGGCGGTGGGGGTGGGATTCGAACCCACGGTGCACTTGCGCGCACAACGGTTTTCGAGACCGCCCCGTTCGACCACTCCGGCACCCCACCCCAGCGCATGGTCGGTCGCCTTGTATCCGGTCTTGCCTGCATCGCCAAGGAGTTTGTCAGGTCCGGTATTTGCGCCGTCCCGGAGGGTGGACGGGAGCAGCCGGGCCGTGTGTTTGCGCGGCCTGGACGGCATGGTGCGGAACACGTCCGGTCCGCCATTTCCGGATCGCCCCGAGCCTTTCGTCGCGGTTCCGGTTATCTGCAGCGGTGCAAGGCGCTCCGGCTTGATCCAGTCGAATTCGGCGTTGGCGACCCTGCACATCTTTCAGACAGGGTGCCGGATACGGTCACTTCAAACGGGGGGAAGCGAGGTTGTCGGCCGGATGGTGCGCGATGCGCCGGCGTGTCCGGCAGGGATGCAGCGTGGCAGCCGCGGGTCGGTGGTGAATTCCCGATTGACAGTGCGGGCGCCGGGGCTATAGTCCCCACCCTTCGGGACGCGGATGCGCGTGCCCGAGATCCAGACCTCTCCCGGGATCCCAGGCGATGTATGCGGTTCTCAAGACCGGTGGCAAGCAGTACAAGGTCGCCGTCAACGACGTGATTGTCGTGGAGAAGCTCGCCGCGGAGGCGGGCGACAGCGTGGACCTCGACGAGGTGCTGATGCTTGGTGAGGGCGAGTCCTCGACCGTCGGCAGGCCGGTGATCGCCGGCGCCAGGGTCACGGCCCGGGTGCTGGAGCAGAAGCGCAGTGACAAGATCATCGTGTTCAAGAAGAAGCGGCGGAAGAACTACCGGCGTACGCAGGGTCACCGCCAGGACGTGACGGTGCTGCGGATCACCGACATCCACGCGGCCGGGGAGTAGCAGCTCATGGCGCACAAGAAGGCAGGCGGCAGTTCGCGCAACGGGCGCGACTCGGCGGGACGGCGTCTCGGGGTCAAGAAGTTCGGCGGCCAGGCGGTGATTCCGGGCAACATCCTGGTGCGTCAGCGTGGAACGCGGTTCCATCCCGGTGAAAACGTCGGCATGGGCCGGGACCACACGCTGTTCGCCAAGACCGAGGGGCTGGTCCGTTTCAGGCACAAGGCCGGCGGCCGAACCTACATCGCCGTCGAACCGGTCGCGGCGGAGTGATCCTGCCCCGTTGACGGGGGCCCGTGGGCAGTGAAGTTTCTTGACCAGGCCAAGGTCCACATCACCAGCGGAAACGGCGGTGGCGGCTGTGTGAGCTTCCGGCGCGAGGCGCATGTCGAGTACGGCGGTCCCGACGGCGGTGACGGCGGGCGTGGCGGCGATGTCGTCGCGGTCTGCGTGGATGGTCTCAACACCCTGATTGACTACCGCTACCGGCAACACTTCCGTGCCGGGACCGGACGTGGCGGTGCCGGCCGCCAGAAGACCGGCGCGTCGGGGGGAGACGTTGTCCTTCGCCTGCCGCTCGGCACCCAGATCCTCGAGGACGACCGCGAGACCCTGATCGCCGATCTCACCCGGGTCGGACAACGGGTCACCCTGCTGCGCGGCGGCGACGGCGGGTTCGGCAACGCGCGCTACAAGAGTTCGACCAACCGGGCCCCGCGCAAGGCGCTGCCCGGATGGCCCGGGGCGACCAAGTCGATCTGGCTGCGCCTCAAGCTGATCGCCGATGCCGGCCTCGTCGGATTGCCCAACGCCGGCAAGTCCACCCTGCTTGCGCGCGTAAGCCGGGCCAGGCCCCGGATCGCCGATTACCCGTTTACCACGCTGCACCCGGGGCTGGGGGTGGTCGGGTTTTCCGACGAGGTCATCGTGCTTGCCGACATCCCGGGCCTGATCGAGGGGGCCCATACCGGCGCCGGCCTGGGTGACCGGTTCCTGGGCCATGTCGAGCGCTGCGGCGCCCTCCTGCACCTGGTCGACGCCACCGGGCCGGAGCCGCTCGAGGCATACAGCGTGGTTCGCGGCGAACTCGCGGCCTACGGTGCGGGCCTCGAGCACAAGCCGGAGGTGGTTGCTTTGACCAAGGTCGACGCCTGCGAGCCTGCCGTCGCCGCGGAGCTGGCCGGAGATCTTGGCCGGCTGTGCGGCGGGAACGTGCACCGGATCTCGGCGGTTGCCGGACACGGTCTTGACAGGATGCTGTCGGAGGTGCTGCGGCATGTCCGCACCCGGCGCAGCAGCGAAACCGCCACCGGGGAGAGTGCATGGACGCCGCACTGACAGGCGGGGCGAACGCGCTCGCGCGGTCGGGGCGGCTGGTCGTCAAGATCGGTTCGGCCCTGCTGGTGCGTGAACGCGACGGCCGGGTCCGGCGCGACTGGCTCGGCGCGCTCGGCGAGGACATCGCGAGGCTGCGCCGCCGGGGACTCGAGGTGATCGTGGTCTCCTCGGGCGCGATCGCCGTCGGCTGCCGGCATCTCGGTCTCGACATCCGGACCCTCAGGCTCGAGGAAAAGCAGGCTGCGGCCGCCACCGGCCAGATCCGGCTGGCGCACGCGTGGCAGGAAATGATGGCGCGGCACGGCATGACCGTCTCGCAGATCCTGCTTTCGCCCGACGATACCGAACGCCGGCGCCGGCACCTGAACGCGCGTGCGACCATCTCGACACTGATCTCGCTCGGCGCCCTGCCGGTGATCAACGAGAACGATACGGTCGCAACCGCCGAAATCCGGTTCGGCGACAACGACCGCCTGAGCGCGCGGGTCGCCCAGATGGTCAGTGCCGACACGCTGCTGCTGTTGTCCGACGTCGACGGACTGTACGACCGCGACCCGAGAGGCGACCCGTCGGCCCGTCACATCCCCCACGTGGCCCGGATCACGCCGCAGATCGAGGCGATGGCGGGATCCGTCGGCAGCGAGGTCGCGTCGGGCGGAATGGTGACAAAGCTGGCGGCGGCCCGGATCGCCACCGGCGCCGGCTGTCGGATGATCATCGCGTCCGGCGACGTGATGGGACCGCTGGGCGCGCTGGAGCGCGGGGCCCGCTGCACCTGCTTTGCCCCGTCGGGGACGCCGCGCGGAGCGCGCAAGAACTGGATCGCGAGTGCGCTCGGTCCCGCCGGGACACTGACCATCGACGATGGTGCCGCAGCCGCGTTGCGGCGTGGGCGAAGCCTGCTCCCGGCCGGGGTCACCCGGGTTGAAGGGCAGTTCGAGCGTGGTGACCTGGTCGCGGTCACCGACACCGGCGGCGCGGAACTCGCGCGTGGACTTGCCGCCTACGGCTCGCGCGACGCCGCGCTCATCTGTCGGCGCAAGTCCGGTGAAATCGAATCCATCCTGGGGTATCGTGGCCGCGATGAAATGATCCATCGCGACGACCTTGTCTTGACCAGTTAGGAACGGACCCATGTCGCTAGCCGAAGCCGGCCACGACAGCGAGACATCGCTCCAGACCGTCATGCAGATGCTCGGCCGCAACGCCAGGGCGGCCGCGCGCACCCTGTCGAGGGCGGGCGAGGAGCAGAAGAACCGCGCACTGCGAATGGCGGCGGACGCAGTCCGCGCGCAGGCCGGCGACATTCTCGAAGCCAACGAGCGCGATATGGCCGCCGGGCGCGACCGCGGCCTGCGGGCCTCGCTGCTCGACCGGCTGGCACTGGACCGGGCCCGGCTCGACGGTGTCGCCGGCGGGCTCGAGGCGATCGCGGACCTGCCCGACCCGGTCGGGTCGGTCATGGCCAGCTGGACCCGGCCCAACGGGCTCGAGATCAGCAGGGTGCGCACGCCGCTCGGCGTCATCGGCATCATCTACGAGTCCCGGCCGAACGTGACCGCGGATGCCGGCGGCATCTGCATCAAGTCCGGCAATGCCGCCATCCTGCGCGGCGGGTCGGAATCGCTGCATTCCTCGCGCGCCATCGCTTCATGCCTCAGCCAGGGACTGGAGGCGGCCGGGCTGCCCGCGAGCGCCGTGCAACTGGTTGCGACACGCGACAGGGCCGCGGTGGGCCACATGCTGACCATGCCGGAGTGGATCGACATCATCGTGCCGCGTGGGGGCCGGTCACTGATCGAGCGGGTTCAGAATGAAAGCCGGATCCCGGTCATCGCGCATCTCGACGGGCTGTGTCACGTCTATCTAGATCGGGCGGCCGATCCCGACATGGCCAGGAACATCGTGCTGAACGCCAAGATGCGCCGCACCAGTGTCTGCGGTGCCGCGGAGACCCTGCTGGTTGACCGGGCCGTTGCATCCACACTGTTGCCGCCGGTCGCAGCGGCGCTCACCGAGGCCGGCTGCAGCCTGCGTGGCGATACACAGGCCAGGCAGCTGGTGGCGGAGATGGAGCCCGCCACCGAAGCCGACTGGAGCACCGAGTACCTGGACGCGATCCTGGCGGTCAGGCTGGTGGACGGGGTTGACGGCGCCATCGGACATGTCAACCGGTACGGATCAAGTCATACCGACACCATCGTGACCGGTGACAGTGCCACCGCGGAGCGGTTCCTGGAAGAGGTCGACAGCGCCATCGTGCTGCACAACGCGTCGACCCAGTACGCGGATGGCGGCGAGTTCGGCATGGGGGCTGAAATCGGCATTTCGACCGGACGGTTGCACGCACGCGGACCGGTGAGCGTCGAGCAGCTGACCAGCTTCAAGTACGTTGTCCGCGGCAACGGGCAAACGCGTCCGTGACTCCCATTCCCGGCGGTCGCGGAACCGTGGACACGGGTGACCGGCCGCACACGCGGCACGCGGCGCTGTCCACCCTCGTCAGACCGGATCCCGGATCCCGGCGCATCGGGCTCATGGGCGGGTCCTTCAACCCGGCGCACGACGGACACCGGATGATCGCGCTGCTGGCGCTGCGCCGGCTGCGGCTCGACCGGGTCTGGTGGCTGGTGTCGCCGCAGAACCCGCTGAAATCGGCCGAGGACATGGCGCCGCTGGCTGACAGACTGGCCACGGCCCGGCGTGTCGGTGCCCACCCTGCGATCGAGGTCACCGCGCTCGAGTCGGACCTGGGCACCGCCTATACCGTTGACACGGTGCGGCTGCTGCGCCGGCGGTGTCCGCGAACCCGGTTCGTCTGGCTCATGGGGGCTGACAACTTCCGCGAACTGCCGGACTGGCAGGACTGGAAGTCCCTCATGCAGTCCATCCCCGTCGCGGTGTTTGCCAGGCCCGGCTACGGGGCGACTGCCCTGTCGGGAGCGGCAGCGCGCGCATTCCCCGGTGCGCGGGTTCGCGAACGTGCGGCGGCGCTACTGGCGGCGCGGCCCGCACCCGCGTGGACCTACCTTCACACCCGGCTCAACGCGGCATCGGCGACACGCCTGCGCGATGCCGCGAGTCGTGACCAGGTAGAGGACCTGCTGACACTGGTGCTCGGTTCCCTGGACGAGGACAGCGCGCAGGACGTGCTCTCGATCGACCTTGCCGGCAGGAGCACGATCGGCGACTACATGGTGATCGCGAGCGGCCGCTCGTCACGGCACGTGACCGCGATGGCGGAACACCTGCTCGCCCGCCTCAAGCCGATGCAAGCACAGCGGCGCCGGGTCGAGGGACTGCGACAGGGGGACTGGGTCCTGATCGATGCCGGCGACGTGATCGTGCACCTGTTCAGGCCCGACGTCCGCGAGTTCTACGGCCTCGACAAGATGTGGACCGCGACCGTCCGCGCAGGCAGCGATGCGACCGGCGATTCCGGTCGGGCGCAGTGAGTGGCGGGATGCGGATCACGCTTGCGGCTGTCGGACGGGCGAGGGACGACGTGTTCCGCGACCTCTACCGTCACTATGCCGGCCGGCTTGCCTGGGACCTGGAACTGAGGGAGGTCGCTGCCGGAGCCGCCCGTGACGATCGAACCCGGTTGCGCCTCGAAGCCGACGCGCTGCTGGCCGTGATACCGCGCGGAGCGCGCACCATCGCCCTGGACGAGAACGGGACTGATCTTGACAGTCGAAGGCTGGCCGGGTGGATCGGGCGTCATCGCGACGAAGGTACCCGGCAGTTCTGCCTGCTGATCGGGGGGCCGGACGGTCTGGGCGAGGCGGTGGTCGGGCGATCCGACCTTGTGCTGTCGCTCGGCCGGGTAACCTGGCCCCACATGCTGGTTCGCGGACTGGTTGCCGAACAGCTCTACCGTGCCGAACGAATTCTCTCCGGACATCCGTACCACCATGGCTGACCAGGCCGGTTTGGACGGCCCTGCCGGTTGGGATAGAATCGCGCCATGAAGCCGGTCATGCTGTGCATCATGGATGGGTGGGGCGAGCGCGCGGATCCCGACCACAACGCGGTTGCCCTGGCTCACACCCCGGTCTTCGACCGCCTCCGCCGCAGGTGGCCGTGCGCCCGGCTTCATGCCTCCGGACAGGACGTGGGCCTCCCGGACGGCCAGATGGGCAACTCCGAAGTCGGGCACATGAACCTCGGCGCCGGCCGCGTGGTCATGCAGGACCTGCCCCGCATCAACAGTGCCCTTGCCGGGCGCGCGCTCGACGGGCACCCGTCGCTCGACCGGCTGGTGGAACGCACCGCCGCCGGAAGCGGGCGCTGTCACCTGGTGGGCCTGGTCTCCGCGGGCGGGGTGCATGCCCACCTGGACCACGTGATGGCGCTCGCGGCCAGGCTTGCCGGATCGGGCATTCGCGTGCTTGTCCACGCTGTCCTTGACGGTCGAGACGTTCCCCCCGCCCAGGCCAGGTGCGATCTGCCGCGATTCGAAGCCACGCTGCCCACCGGCGCGTCGCTTGCCAGCGTGATCGGCCGTTACTTCGCCATGGACCGCGACCGGCGCTGGGAGCGGGTCCGCACCGCATGGGAACTGCTGGTAAACGGGCAGGGCGACGCGGCCGCGACCGGGAGTGCTGCCGTGGAAACCGCCCATGCCCGGGGCGAGACCGACGAGTTCGTCCGCCCGTTTGCCATCGCGGGCTACGACGGGATGCGCGATGGCGACGGGCTCATGGTCGCGAACTTCCGCGCCGACCGCGTGCGCGAGATCCTGGCCGCGCTGCTCGATCCGTCGTTTGCCGAATTCGAACGTCCGCGCCTGCCACGTTTCGCGCACGCGACCGGGATGGTCCGCTATTCCGACGCGCTGGACCCGTTCATCGAGCCGCTGTTCCCGCCGGTGGATCTCGCCGGAACCCTGGGCGAGGTGGTCTCCCGGGCCGGGCGGCGCCAGCTGCGGATCGCCGAGACCGAGAAATACCCGCACGTGACGTTTTTCCTGAACGGTGGACGCGAGCAGGATCACGAGGGGGAGAGCCGGATCCTGGTCCCGTCACCGCGCGTCGCAACCTATGACCTGCAGCCGGAGATGTCGGCGCATGAAGTGACCGACCGGCTTGTCGAGGCGATCGAAAGCGGCGGATTCGACCTGATCGTCGCGAACTATGCCAACCCTGACATGGTCGGCCACACCGGTGACCTCGCAGCCGCGATCACGGCGGTGGAGACGGTTGATCACTGTGTCGGCCGCATCGAGGAGGCACTGCGCCATGCCGGAGGCGTGATGGTGCTCACCGCCGACCACGGAAACTGCGAGACCATGTTCAACCCCGAGACCGGCGGTCCGCATACAGCCCACACAACCAACCCGGTTCCCGCGATCCTGGTCAATGCGCCGGACGGTGTCGGGTCTTTCGCGGACGGGCGGCTGGCCGACATCGCGCCGACCCTGCTGGAACTGATGGGGATCGGCATCCCGGCCGCCATGAACGGCAACTCCCTGCTTCGCTGGTCCGGATCCGGCTCGTATCGTGATGATGCCTGACAGGTTTCGCACCGTCGTGTGGCTGCTGGCCCTGCTGGTGGGTCTGGCGGGCGCCGCCCGGGCCGATGACGGGCTCGGCGGCAAGCTGGAGACGGTGCGCGGACAGCTCGTGGAACTGGCCCGCGCCGTGCGCGAGCAGGAGTCCCATGTCACGCGCGCCGAACACCGGCTGTCCGAGCTGCGCCGCCGCCAGGAGGACCGCCAGACCCAGTTGGAGCAGATGCAGGGACGCCTCGCCGATCTCGCCATGGCGCTGCAGCGCCTCGCGCGCAGGACGCCCGAGGCAGTGGTGACCACACCGCACCCACCGCTTGATTCGGCCCGGGCACTCAGCCTGATCAGCTCGCTGACGCCCGGTATCCAGCGAGAGACTGCGGCACTCGGCGCGGAGGTCAAGGACCTTGCGGAATTGCGGCGGGCGATCACGCGGGAACAGGCCCGGCTCAGGGTCGCGGAGTCGGAACTGCAGCGCCAGCACAACCGGCTCGACCGGTTGATCGGGCAGAAGTCGGTCGCCCTGCAGCTGGATCGTGCCCGAAGCGGGGTCCCTCTCGTCGCCGGACCCGACATCCGGGAAACGGTGCAGACGCTGGACGAGCTTCATGCCGCGCTGAAGGCGGCGTCCGGCCAGCAGCGCGATGCCGTGCTGAAGCTGCAGTCGCTGCTCGCGCGGGTGCCGCAGGCCCCCGGCGGCCAGCGGCCGGAGACGTTGGCCGCGCGCGATGTCACCCAGACGGTACCCGAGGTTCCGGGAACCGGCGAGGCGGTGCGGGCGCGGTTTACCTTCCCGGTCGCGGGCGACGTCGTGACGGGTTTCGGTGACGCTGACGGTCAGCACATGAAGTCGAGGGGTATCACGGTCGCGGTGCGTCCCGGAGCCCGGGTCGTGGCGCCGAACGACGGGACCGTGGTATTCGCTGACGAGTTTCGCGGATACGGGCGTATGGTGATCATCGAGCATGACGGCGGTCTGCATTCCCTGCTGTCTCCGCTGGGACGCGTCGACGTGCGGGCACAGCAGATGGTGTTCGCGGGTGAGCCGGTCGGCATCATGGGGCGTTCCGCACAGCGCGAAGAGCGTCTCTACGTCGAACTCTGGCGGGACGGAACACCCGTTGATCCGCTTTTCTGGATCCCGGTCGGAAAGGAAACGGTACCACAATGAGAGTGCTGCACCTGACGTCAAGGCCACTCGCCCGCCTCGCGGCAGTCCTGCTGCTCTGCGCACCCACGGCAGCGCATGCAGACAATACGACCGATACCTACATGCAGCTGAACCTGTTCGGCGATGTGTTCGAGCGAGTGCGCGAGCAGTACGTGGAGAAGGTGAGTGACAAGGAACTGATCGAGGCGGCCATTACCGGGATGTTGTCTTCGCTCGATCCCCACTCCGCGTTCCTGGATGTCGAGGCCTTCAAGGACATCGGCATCATGACCAGGGGTGAGTTCGGAGGCCTCGGCATTGAGGTCACGCTCGAGAACGGGCTGGTCAAGGTCGTCTCCCCGATCGACGGGACCCCCGCCCACCGCGCCGGGCTCCAGCCGGGTGATCTCATCACCCACCTCAACGGCGAGGCCGTGCTCGGGCTCAGCCTTGCCGAGGCGGTGGAGCGCATGCGGGGTCCCGTGGACTCCACCATCGTCCTGTCGGTACGCCGCGAAAACCAGAGTCCGTTCGACGTGACGCTGGTCCGGGCGGCCATCAAGATCCGATCAGTCCGCTCCCGCGCGATCGACCGGGTCGGCTACCTGCGCGTGACCGCATTCAACGAGCACACCCAGAGCGGCCTCGAGGAGGCGATAGCCAAGGTCCGGTCCGAGATCGGCGACCAGCTGATCGGCTATGTCATCGACCTGCGCAACAATCCGGGCGGACTGCTGGACCAGGCGATCTCGGTCAGCGATTCGTTCCTCGATCACGGTGAAATCGTGTCCACCCGTGGCAGGGATGCGGATGACATCACGCGGGTGCACGCCACCAGGGGCGACCTGGCGGAGGGCCAGCCGCTGGTGGTGCTGATCAACAACGGTTCCGCGTCCGCATCGGAAATCGTCGCCGGTGCCCTGCAGGACCACCACCGGGCGGTCATCCTCGGCACGCGGTCCTTCGGCAAGGGATCGGTCCAGACCCTGATGCCGCTTCCCGGCAAGGTGGCGATGCGTCTGACCGTTGCCAGGTACTACACGCCGTCGGGCCGGTCGATCCAGCAGACCGGCATCGTGCCCGACATCGAGGTCCCGCTGGCGCTGATCGAACAGGTCGAGACCAGGACGGCCTACCGGGAGGCCGACCTGCGCAACGCGCTGGAAGGGGGAACCGCGACCGAGCCCGGCCAGGACGAGACCGCTGAACCCAGGGAGCCGGAGAAACAGGACTACCAGATCTCGAGGGCGGTCGACCTGCTCAAGGGACTGCACCGTTTCCGGGAACTTGCACCGGTTACGCGCCCCGGCGCTGACCAGGACTGACGCCCGGGACGCATCATGGCAACGAGTGCGCCGATCGACCTGCCGTACAGGCCGTGTGTCGGGATCATGGTCCTCAACCGGGACGGGAAGATCTTTGCCGGTCGACGATCCGACATTCCCGGTGCTGCGTGGCAGATGCCGCAGGGCGGCATCGACGCCGGTGAGGACCCGCGCGAGGCGGCCCTGCGCGAGCTCGTGGAGGAGACCGGCATCAGGTCGGTCAGGGTGCTGGCGGAGACGCGCGCGTGGCTGACCTACGACTACCCCGATGCGGTCCGGCGCCGGTCCTTCGCCGGGCGGTTCCGCGGTCAGAGGCAGAAGTGGTTCGCGATGCGGTTCGTCGGCGATGACACTGAAATAGACCTGCACGGCCACAGTCCCGAGTTCGATCGCTGGGACTGGATGTTGCCGGGTGACCTGCTTGAGCAGATCATCGCGTTCAAGCGACCGATCTACGATGCGGTGGTGCGGGAATTCGGCCCCTGGATCGGCGGCACCCCGACATGAGCGGACCGTCACGGGAACACGGCGTCACCGAGCGGATTCGCGCCGTCCTCGACGCGGAGGCCGACGCGATCAGGTCGGTTGCCGTCGGTCCGGCCTACGCGGCGGCGGTCGACCACCTGGCGGACTGCCGCGGCAAGGTTGTCTCCACCGGCATGGGAAAGGCCGGATATGTGGCGCGCAAGTTCGCGGCCATCCTCAGTTCCACCGCCACCCCGGCAATCTTCATCCATCCGGCCGAGGCGGCGCACGGTGACCTCGGCATGCTGGCGCCCGGCGACTGCGTGGTTGCGTTCTCGACCAGCGGCAAGACCACCGAGGTACTGGAGTTCATCGAGCTTGCCCGACATCTCGACGCCGGTCCGGTGATCGGCATCACCTCGCACCGCGACTCCGGGTTGCGGGACCTCTCCGACGTGATTATCGACATGGGGGTGATTGCCGAACCCTGTCCGCTCGGGCTGACGCCGACCGCCAGCATGGCGGTCATGTCCGCCATCGGTGATGCCCTGGCACTGGTCCTGCTCGAACGCAAGGGCGTCACGCGCGCGGACTACGGCTTGCGCCACCACGGCGGCTACCTCGGCAAGCGCGTGCGGACCGACAACCTCCCGGATTGAAGGGCGTACTGCCCGGTGCTCCGCGGATTGTCACCGATACCCTGAGCATCGATGTCGTTTCCGGCGGGTTTCACGTCAGCCACCGGTGAAGTGGTGGATACCGCCATCGTCACGCGGACACGATGATCACGCTGGCCCCGGGGCACGCCCGGATCACGCCACCGTGACATGCGTGACCGGACCGGTCGCCGCCACGCTCCGTTCGCCCGGATGCCGGAACCCGGCACGATCGGCAGGCCGCCGCTCCAACCGGTGCTGCCCCGTATTCCCGCAACAGCGACACGTCATCCCGATCCAGACCCCGGTGAGCGCAGATGGACGGAAGATCGCCACCGGTTCTCCTCGCCGGTCCCGACCGGCAGTCGCAGGGGTCCGGGCACTGGTCCCCGGTTCCGCAAGAGGCATTTTCTGCCAAGGCGGAACTGCATGGTGGTCCATGGGACGGCAAGCGCCCATATGAATGGAATGAGGGGGCAAACCTGCCGTACTCCGGCCTGATCCATCCGAAAGAAGTGCTGACCTGGGAAGTGGCACTGGAATGGGCACAGAAAAAGCCAGCCGAACGGGCCTCTCGGCGATCATGTTTCTCGCTGTCGCTCTCATGTGGCTGCCGGCAGGCACGACAAGCGCCGCATGCAGCGCCGGGAACAGGGTGGATCACAGGGACGCCGAATGCCTGAACGCCTGGTGGAAGAACCGGGGTCTGTTCAGGAAAAGCCCCTACCATGTCCGGAACATGTGCCCCGGATACGGAACGGTTGTGGCCAAGGTGGACCTGAAATCGGCCAGCGACCGTACCCTTCACCTCGCCGACGGCCACCCGAGGGACGGCGACACAGACCACCAGATCCGGGGTATCTCCTGCTGCTCCGACACAGGCGCTCTGTGCAACAGGTCCGACGTCGTCACCAACGCGGGCTGCCTGGAGCGATTTCGGCGAACGAGTTCGGCGGAGTGGACCTGCATGAACAAGACCGCCGCCGCTTCCATCTCCGGCGAGAACTACAATTGCACCATCTGGGCCCAATGCAAGACCACCGAGATGCTCTTTAACCGTCCCGTGTACAGCGATACCTCCATCACCGTTGCCTGGCTCGATCTCGACGATGTGCACAACTGCAACGGTACACTGACGCACGGCTCCTGCAGCCGGTCTCGAACTGTCGCGCCCTCGCTTTCGGTTGGTGATGCACGCGCCGGGGAGGGTGCAGGCGCCTTTCTTGAATTCACGGTGACACTGAGCCGGTCGCATCCGGAACCGGTGACGGTGCGCTACGTGACCTCGGACCGCACGGCGACGGCGGGATCGGACTACGTTTCGACCGCGGGAACCCTGGCATTCGCCGCGAACGAGACCTCGAGGACGGTCAGGGTGCGGGTGCTGGATGACGACCACGACGAAGGCCCGGAGACGCTGGTGCTCACGCTGTCAGCCCCTGCGCCTTCGCAGGTGCGGCTGGCCGACGCCGAAGCGACAGGCACCATCTCCAACACCGACAGGATCCCGGGAGCCTGGCTCGCCCGCTTCGGGCGCACCGTGACGGACCACGCGCTGGAGGCGGTGAACGCCCGCATGTGGGCGCGATCTCCGTCCGCCGCCGAAACACGCCGTGCCGGGCCTCGGTCCGGGACGGAGCCGGGCAGGGATACGGTGCCCGGGTCTTTCCAGGTGTCTGGGCGTGCACAGCGGTCGAGTGGGGATGCACCGATGCCGTCTTCGCCCATCCGACTGATGGCGGAGACGAACAGCGGGGGCTTTCTTTCGATCTGGGGTCGGGGCGCCGCGACCGGTTTCTCCGGACAGGACGGCGATCTCCAGGTAGACGGCACGGTGACAAGCAGCATGTTCGGAGCCGATTGGGCGCGCGGGAGCTGGGCGACGGGTCTGATGGTCTCATACGGCCAGGGTGACGGAAGACACCGGGGTGTACGTGCGGGGACTGTCACGTCGACACTGACAGCAGTCTGGCCGTGGTTCCACCATTCGCCGGGCGAGCGGCTTTCAGTATGGGGTATTGCCGGCTACGGCACGGGCGGCCTGGTGCTCGAGCCGGAGGGAGCGCCGGCCATGCGCACCGACATGCACCTCGCGATGACCGCGGCCGGACTGCGCGGCCTCCTTGTCGACGGCGGCGACGACGGTTTGACGCTGGCCGCGAATTCGGATGCGGCGATCGTCCGGGTTTCGTCAGACGCTGTCTCCGGTATCGGCGGCACGCTTGCGGCGGCAACGGCGAACGTGATCGGCCTGCGGCTGGGCCTTGAAGGTTCCCGGCCGTTCCGCCTGGCCAACGGTTCGGTGATCACGCCGGGTGTGGAAGTCGGACTGCGCCGTGATGGTGGCGATGCCGAGACCGGCGTCGGCGTGGTTGCCGGCGCCGCGATCGCGTGGCGGGATGCGAGGCGCGGCCTGGGGGTGGAGTTCAGCGGGCACGGCTCGGTGGCCCATGAGGAGGAGAACTTCAGCGAACGCGGGTTTTCGGCTTCCTTCACCTGGGACCGGTTGAAAGACGACCGGGGTCCGCGCCTGAGCCTGACCCGGACGCTGGGCGTTGCGACGCAAGGCGGAACCGAGGTCCTGCCGGCGCGCGCGACACTTGACGGGCTGCTCGCGGACGACAACCGGGAGCAACTGCAGCAGCGGTGGCTTGAACTGAGATTCGGCTATGGTTTCGCGGTTGGCGACCGTTTCACCTCGACGCCGGAGATCGCCATCGCCGCGTCCGGTACCGACCGGAGTTACAGCCTGGGCTGGCGGTTGGTACGGCGCACGAGGCGGGGTGATACCGGCCTGTTCGAACTCTCCTTCGAGGCCCGGCGCCACGAGAGTGCCGGTACCGCCCCGGAATCCGGGGTCGGTTCCCGGCCTGGGTACGAAGTCGGCCTTCGCCTCACTGAACGGTACTGAGCAGGAGACGAAGAGGAACGGTGCCCGGTTGCAGCCTGTCCGGAATGGCCAGGCCGCTCGAACGACAGGCCGCCGGCACCGCGACCGCTACGCCATCGGTCTTCCCGAGATGGGCAGGGTGCCATGCTCGTCGTCAACGGCCGGCTTGTGCGAGGCGGACGGAACACATTCCACCCCCGGCGGGCCGGTGCCGTCCATGTCGCCAGGGTGGACTGCTCTGACGGGTCGCACCGGGCTCGCGCGCCCGACGGTCATGCGGTCATGCGGTCGAGGCTCGCGCGCAGGATCCGGTTGAAGGCGAGCGGGGCCTCGACATTCGACAGGTGCCGGACGCCGGGGATCACCGAAAGCCGGCTTCCGGCGATACGCCGGTGCAGCTTGCGGGAGCATTCGAGCGGGGTCACGCGATCCTCGCCGGCCGCGATGATGCGGGTGGGGGCGGTGATGCGATGCAGCCGGTCCCGCCATGCGAGCCGGGTGACGGCCGAGGTCGCCGCCAGGTAACCGGGTATCGGGATCCGCACGAAGGCGTCGCGAACCGAGAGGTATCCGTCACTGCGCCCGGCGATGAAGGGTTCGGTAAACCACAGGTGATCGACCATGGCCCATGCCGCCTCCATGCCCTCGCCCAGGACCACCTGCTCGCGCCTGGCCACCGACTCCCGGTACCTGTCGTCGGCCTGGGAGGTGGTGTTGCACAGCGTGAGGCTGGAGATCCTCTGCGGTTCGAGGATGGCCATGCCCTGGCCGATCATCCCGCCGGTGGACAGTCCTACCCAGTGCACCTGGTCGAGCCCGAGGCCATCGAGGAGCGCAACCGCGTCGGCGACGAACATCTCCAGACTCCAGGAACCCGGCAGCGCTTCGGTTTCACCGTGACCCCGCCAGTCATAGCGCAACACCCGGTAGCGGTCGGCAAGCGCGGGAACCTGGCGGTCCCAGATGCGGTGGTCGGTTCCCAGCGCATGCGCCATCAGGACGCACGGACCGTCCCGCGGGCCGTCAGCGCGCCACGCGGTGGTGACATCCCCGGTCCTGGTACGTGCGACGGTCATGCTCGTCTCCGTTTCTTCCCGCGATCGACCAGACTACAGCGCATGCAAGGGTCGCAACAGGAAATGACCGTCGATAGAGGCAGGTTGGAGGCCGCTCCCTTTCCCGCCGATGCGCCGGTCGTCCGGGTCCGGCAGCGACCGTCTCGGTTACCAAGCATGACAGGAGGCTTGTCCGGTGAGAGGTGCGAGATCCTGGTGTGTCTTGACGCCGGTGCCGGTTGGCTTCATGTGCTGGTGCGCGAGGCCGACCGCTGCGCGGACACGGGCGATGGACAGACGAGTCCGACGTGCCGGTCACACCGATCAGATCGCAGCGCCCATGAATGACGGGATGTGACCGTGACACTTCACTACCGACTCCGCGGGCCGGGTGATGCCCCGGTGTTCTGCCTGCTGCACTGCTTCGGGGCCGATCACCGCTACTGGGACCTGCACCGTGACGCCTTCGAGGGGTGCAGGGTGCTGTGCGTCGATATTCCCGGGCACGGACTGAGCCCGCTCGGGCCGGAAGGCTGCAGCCTCGAGTCCCTGGCGGCGGAGGTTGTCCGGCTGCTTGACCTGCTGGAGTTGGATGCGGTCCACCTGTGCGGCGTGTCTTTCGGCGGCCAGATCGCCCAGACCATGGCGCTTGATCACCCCGGCCGCGTGCTCTCGCTCGCGCTGGTGACCACCACCTGCCGCTACGACGACGATCAGCGGGTGTTGTGGCGGTCGCGCGCCGATCTCGTGGAACGCGACGGGCTGGAACCGGTGACCGGCGCGCTGATGCGGCGCTGGTTCACACCGGAAGCGGCCGAACGCAGGGTGCCGGGCTACGTCTACATGGAAGAGGTGTTCCGGCGGTTCCGGCCGGCGACCTTTGCCGCGGCTGCACGGGCCATGTGCGCACTCGACACCGAGGGCCGGCTCGGGCAGATAGCGGTACCGGCCGTGGTGGTGGCGAGCCCGGACGATCCGGGAGTGCCGCGCGACGTCTCGGAACTGATGGCTCGGCTGATCCCCGGCTGCGGCCTGCACTGGATTGAGCCCTCGAGGCACCTGGCATCACTGGAGCAACCCGAACAGTTCAACCGCCTGATGCGTCGTCACGTGGTGCACCTCATCCGCTGACGGTGCCACGGGCCTGCCGGAGGTTTCCGACCATGAAGTTCTATGACTGCGCTCCCGCTCCCTCGCCCAGACGGGTCCGGATCTACCTTGCCGAAAAGGGCCTCGAGGTGGAGACGGTGCAGGTCGACCTGGGCAACGGTGAACAGCTGACCGAGTCGTTCCGAGCCGTCAATCCCCGCTGCACGGTGCCTGTCCTCGAACTCGACGACGGCACGCGGCTTGCGAGCACGGCGGGGATCCGGCGCTATCTCGACGTCGCGTTTCCGGAACCGAACCTGTGCGGGCGCACCGCCGCGGAACAGGGGCGGATCGCCGACCTGCTGTGGCAGATCGAGGCCGACGGCCTGATGGCGATGTCGGAAGCACTGCGCAACCGGGCGAGCAGGATGCAGGGCAGGGCCCTGACCGGTCCGGTCAACTACGAGCAGATACCCGCACTCGCCGAGCGGGGCCGGGACCGGGTGCTGCGCTTCCTCGACGGTGTCGATGCGATGGTGGCTGACAGGCCGTTCGTGGCTGGCGACGCCTATTCGGTCGCCGACATCGACCTGCTGGTCGTGGTCGACTTCGCCGGCTGGCTGAAGATGGGCCTGCCGGACGGTGCCGCCAACGCGGCGCGCTGGTACGATGCCGTGAGTTCCCGACCGAGCGCGGCTCTCTGAGCACAGCGCCTGCGCGTCGGGCTTCGCACGACGCGGATCATTGCCCTTCCACGCCGTGCCAAGTACGCTTGTGGGCGGGAGAAATCCGGGCCGGACTGCGTCCACGGGCGCGGCACCGCCCGGGCTTGCGCCGAATCTTCCACGAACGGGAGTAAACGGTTGGCGATCGACGACGGGCGAATCCTGGGCTGGCGGGAGTGGGTGTCGCTGCCCGACCTCGGGATCACCGCCATCAAGGCCAAGCTTGACACCGGTGCCAGGACCTCGGCGCTCCATGCCTGGAATGCCGAGCCCGTCGAGATTGACGGCAAGCCCTGGGTACGGTTCCGGACCTTTCCGCTCGAGGGGCCGGCGGCGGCGCCGGTCGTGTGCGAAGCACCGCTTTCCGACCAGCGCTGGGTGACGAACTCCGGCGGCATGCGGGAGTGGCGGTGCGTGATCTCGACCCGCCTCGGCATCGGGGACGAGTCCTGGCCAATCGAGCTTACCCTGGCCAACCGGGACCCGATGGGGTTCAGGATGCTGGTGGGCCGCGAGGCGATGCGCGGCCGTTTCATTGTTGATCCGAGACGGTCGTACCGTTCAGGTCGATACACTGATCTACACAAGACAAGTGAAGGAAATCTGACCGCTCTGTAGATATTCGGGAGGAGTACGGACCATGCGAATTGCCATGCTCGCGCGAAATCCGAGTCTGTACTCCCACAGGCGCCTGGTCGAGGCGGCAGAGGCGCGCGGACACCGGATCGAGATCATTCACACGACCCGGTGCTACGTGAACATCACGGCCCATCGCCCACAGGTCATGTACGAGGATCGTCCGCTTTCGGGATTCGACGCCGTCATTCCCCGCATCGGCGCGTCGATCACGCTGTATGGTCTCGCCATCCTGCGCCAGTTCGAGATGATGGGAGTATGGACACTCAACAACTCGCTGGCCATCGGCCGGGCCCGGGACAAGGTCCGTGCGCTGCAGCTGCTGTCACGCGAGGGTCTCGGGCTGCCGGTGACCGGTTTCGCCAATTCCGCAAGCCAGGCCGAGGAGATCATCCGCATGGTGAACGGCCCTCCGGTGGTCATCAAGCTGCTGGAAGGGACCCAGGGCGTGGGCGTCGTGCTCGGTGAGAGCATGTCCTCGGCGCGCAGCGCCATCGAGGCGTTCCGGGGTGCGAAGGTCAACATCCTGATCCAGGAGTTCATCAAGGAGGCGGGAGGCACGGACATCCGCGCCTTCGTCATCGGCAAGCGCGTCGTCGGGGCCATGAAGAGAACGGGTCCGCGCGACGACTTCCGCTCGAACCTGCACCGGGGCGGAACCTGCGAGCCCATCCGGATCACGCCCGAGGAACGCTCAAGCGCGGTGCGGGCATCCCAGGCACTCGGGCTGGATGTCTCCGGTGTCGACTTCCTCAGGGCCAATCACGGGCCGGTGATCATGGAGGTCAATGCCAGCCCCGGTCTGGAGGGCATCGAGAAGGCGACCGGTGTCGACATCGCGGAGCGGATCATCACCTTCATCGAGGCCAACGCCCACCTGCCGGTCAAGCGCCGCCGCCGCAGCGCGTAGCGCCGGGCGCGTTGACCACGCGGGCGCCGACCTCCTAGGGTCTTGGCGCGGGGCGCGGTCGACGCCGGTCGGGTCCGGCGCGACCGGACGGAAGCAGCGCGGGGGCAGCATGGCCGGAGAACAGGGGGGCGTGCGATCGAATGTCGCCCTCGCGGGGACAACCGTTGCTCCCGGCGAGCGCCGGCAGGTCGACATCCAGATCGCCGAGCTGTCGAGCGGATTTCCCGTCCGGATGCCGGTGCATGTCATCAACGGCCGCCATCCGGGGCCACAGCTGTTCATTTCCGCCGCCCTGCACGGCGACGAGATCAACGGTGTCGAGATCATCCGGCGCTTCACCAGGCTGACCGCGCTGAGGGACCTGCGTGGGACCGTGGTCGCCGTTCCAATCGTGAACACGCCCGGCTTCCTGTACCAGAGCCGGTACCTGCCCGACCGCCGGGACCTCAACCGTTCGTTTCCGGGGTCGCATGACGGGTCGCTGGCGGGACGGATCGCCCGCTGCTTCCTCGACGAGATCGTGAGCGGGTCTTCATGGGGCATCGACCTGCACACGGGCAGCCACCATCGTTCGAACTACCCCCAGGTCCGGGCCAGCCTGGACAGCCCCGAGATCGAGGCCGTGGCGCGGGCATTTGGCGTTCCCGTGGTGCTCAATGCCGGCTTCCGGCAGGGTAGCCTGCGCGAGGCGGCGAATTCTGTGGGGGTCCCGGTGGTCGTCTACGAGGCGGGCGAGGCGCTGCGCTTCGACGAGGCGGGGATTCGCGCCGGTGTGCGCGGTATCATCGGTATCATGCAGCACCTGGCGATGCTGCCGCGGCGCGAGGAATATGCCGAGCCGCCCGAACCGCTGGTCCTGCGTTCAAGCCGCTGGGTCCGGGCGCCGTGCAGCGGCGTGCTGCGGGTCATCGAGCCCCTCGGCGCCCAGGTGCGGCGCAACCAGGTGCTGGCGTTCATTTCTGATCCCTGGGGCATGACCGATACCGAGATCGAGGCCCCGGCGGACGGTGTCATCGTCGGCAGGACCAACCTGCCCGTGGTCCATGACGGGGACGCCCTGTTCAACATCGCGCTGGCGGAAGGAACCCAGATCGACGCCAGGGCGCTCGACGACTTCTCGCCGCTGGAGCAGTACGAGACCGGCGCGACCGCGGACCTCGCGCGCGCCGAACGCCAGATCGTCTGACGCTTCCGTACCCGGCTTCGCCACGGCGGTCCCCACAACCCCCTTTTCATTGGCCATGCGCCGTCGCACAGTGCCGCGTCACGAGTGCGGAGGAAACAATGACGCGGAAGTCCTGGGATCCGATCGAGTTCGAGCTGCTGCGCAACGCGGTCTCGGCGATCGCCGACGAGATGGCTCTGACCATCATGCGCACCACCTATTCGGGTGTGCTGCGCGACAACATGGATTTCTCCACCGCGTTCTGTGACGCGGAAGGCAGGCTGGTCGCCCAGGGCCTGACGCTGCCGGGGCATCTCGGGTCGATCCCCACCGCGCTCGCCGCCGTCGTGGAACGGTTCGGCGAGAACATGCTGCCCGAGGACATGTTCTGCCTCAACGATCCGTTCAGGGGCGGGATGCACCTGCCGGACATCTTCATCTTCAAGCCGATCTTCAGCCACGGGCGCCGCATCGCCTTCGCGGCGACCATCTGTCACCACACCGACGTCGGTGGCCGGGTTGCCGGGTCGAACGCGTCGGACTCGACCGAAATCTACCAGGAAGGGCTGCGCATCCCGCCGATGTACATGTTCGAGCAGGGCCGCCGCAACGAGACCCTGTGGAGCCTGATCGAGGCCAACGTGCGGGTGCCGGTCAAGGTGTTCGGCGACATTCGCGCCCAGCTCGCGGCCTGCAACATCGCCGAGCGCCAGTTCCTGGAACTGGTCAGCGAACACGGGGTCGACACCATGACCGGGTTCATGGACGACTTCATCGACTATTCCGAGCGGGTCACCCGGGCAGCACTCAGGGACCTGCCGGACGGGGAATGGCAGTTCGAGGACTGGATCGACGACGACGGTGTCGACGTCGGATCGCCCATTCGCCTGTTCGTGACCCTGCGCAAGCAGGGCGAGGTGATGCAGGCCGACTGGACCGGTACCTCGCCCCAGGTGAAGGGCGCGATCAACAACACGCTCTCGTTTACCAAGGCCGCGACCTACTGCGGCGTGAAATCGGTCCTGCCGCACGACGTTCCGGCCAACGAGGGGTTCTTCCGCTGCGTCGAGGTCACGGCGCCGCCGGGAACCATCGCCAACGGCGTGCTGCCCGCGGCCTGCGCTGCCCGCGGCCTGACCGGGTTCCGGATGCTCGACTGCGTGTTCGGAGCGCTGGCGATGATGCTGCCTTCCGCAGTCATGGCGGCGTCGGACGGCGGCAATACCGGGGTGTCCATCGGCGGCTACGACGAGAACCGCAACCCCTTCATCTACGTCGACTTCGCCTGCGGCACCTGGGGAGGGCGCCCGTGGGCGGACGGACTTTCCGGCAACTCGAACCTGTTCGCCAACATGGCCTCGCAGTCGATCGAGGTCACCGAGGCCGAGAACCCGGTCGAGGTGCTTTCCTACGAGTACGTGCCCGACCGGGCCGGCGCCGGAAAGTTCCGTGGCGGCGCGCCCTACCGGCGTGATTACCGGCTGCTCGAGAAGGAGGCGGTGCTCCAGGTTCGTTCCGACCGCCACGCCTTCCGGCCATATGGACTGTACGGCGGCAATCCGGGAGCGCCGTCGCGCAATACCATGAACCCGGGGATCGAGGACCGGCCGCTCGAGTCCAAGCTGACGATGACGATGCGCTCGGGCGACGTCTTCCGGCACGAACTCGCCGGTGGCGGCGGCTGGGGCGACCCGCTCGAGCGCGACCCGGAGGCGGTGCTGCGTGACGTGCGCAACGAACTGGTCAGCCCGGACCTCGCACGCCGCGACTACGGCGTGGTAGTCGATACCGCGACCTGGAGCGTGGACGAGGCGGAGACACGGGCGCTCAGGAGCGCAATCTGCGGCGAGCGGGTCGGCGCGGCACCGCCGGTGCTGTGGCAGGACTGGCCGCGCGCCGGGCAGGGAGCGGGCTCATGAGCCGGTTTCGGGTCGGGATCGACATCGGGGGTACCTTCACCGACATCGTGCTGCTCGACGCCGACGGTACGGTGCTGACCCGCAAGGTGTCTTCGAGCGTGGACAACTACGCCCGCGCCATCGTCGAGGGACTGGCCGAGCTGTTCGAGGCCTCCGGCCTCGAGCCGGGCGACATCCGCGAGATCCGTCACGGCACTACCGTGGCGTCGAATGCCATCCTCGAGCTCAAGGGGGCGCGGGTTGGCCTGATCACCTCGCGGGGATTCCGCGACGTGCTCGAGATCCGCACCCTGCGCATGCCGAAGCTCTACGACCTGGCATGGGAAAAGCCGCCGCCGCTGGTCGAGCGCTACCTGCGGCGCACCGTGGACGAGCGCGTCAACGCCGACGGCGTGGTCGAACGGGCGCCGGACCCGGACGAGATCGCCCGCGAGGTCGGCATCCTGCTCGAACAGGGTGTCGAGGCAATCGCGGTGTGCCTGATCAATGCCTATGCCAACCCGGCGCACGAGCAGGCCATTGCCGGGGTGATCCGTGCCATGGCCCCCGACCTGCCGCTGTGCATCAGCGCCGACGTCCTGCCGGAGATGAAGGAATACGAGCGGACCTCGACCACCGTGATCAATGCCTATGTCCTGCCGGTCGTGAGCACCTATCTTGCAGCACTGCGCGCCGGGCTTGACGCCGGCGGCGTTGCCGCGTCGCTCTACCTCATGCAGTCCAACGGCGGACTGACCACCTCGGCCGCCGCGGCCAGGCTGCCGATGCACATCATCGAGTCCGGTCCGGCCGGGGGCGTGATCGGAAGCCAGGCAATCGCACGCGCGCACGGTATCGAGAACGTCATCGCCTTCGACATGGGGGGCACGACGGCGAAGACCTCGATGATCACCCGCGGGGAGGTCACCCGCGCGCTCGACATGCAGGTCGGGGGCGGGATCATCCACGGCTCCCGGCTGCTCACCGGTGCCGGGTACGCGCTGAAGGTGCCGGCGATCGACCTGGCGGAGGTTGGCGCCGGGGGCGGTTCGATCCTGACCATCGATCCCGGCGGCTCGCTCCTGGCCGGGCCGCACAGCGCCGGCGCCCAGCCGGGACCGGTGTGCTACGGCATCGGCGGCGAGGAGCCGACGATCACCGATGCCAACCTGGTGCTCGGGTATCTCAACCCGGAGCACCTGGTCGGCGGCGCCCTGCGGATCGACCGCGACCGGGCGGCGCAGGTGCTCGAGGAGAAGATCGCGCGTCCGCTCGGGCTGCCGCTTGAGGTCGCGGCGCACGGCGCCCACCTGATCGCGGCCTCGAACATGATCCGGGCGATCAAGGCCGTCTCGACCGAACGCGGCCGCGATCCGCGGAACTACGTGCTGTTCGCCTTCGGCGGCAACGGGCCGATGTTCGCGGCCGGCATGGCCCGGGCCATCGGGATCTCCCGCGTGGTGGTGCCACCGGCCCCCGGACTGTTTTCCTCCTTCGGCCTGCTGTACGCCGACGTGGAGCACCACCATTCCCGGACCTTCCGGTGCCTGCTGTCCGACGCCGACCCGGCGGAACTCACCCGGGCGTGGGACGCGCTGGCGCGGGAGGCGGGCGAGGAGCTCGGGCAGGAAGGGTTTTCCGGCCCGTCGGCGGTGATCGAGCGTTCGGCCAGCCTTCACTACAAGGGCCAGATCTACGAACTCTCGGTGCCGGCGCCCGACGGAGTGCTGGACCGCGACAAGCTCACGGAACTTGCCGAGCGATTCGGCCAGGAGCACGAGACCGTCTACGGCCACAGGGCCGGGCCGGAGGAACCGGTCGAGCTGGTCAACATCGCGGTGGTGGGCCGGGGACTGTCCGAGGCCAACCGGGTGCCCGAGCGTCTCCGGCTGGCCCAGATGGACGGGACCGTGGCGCCGCGCCGTGCCTATTTCGGGCGCGATGTCGGCTGGCTCGAGACCCCGGTCCTGCGCCGCGGCGACCTTGCAACACCGCGCGAGGGCCCGGTCATCATCGAGGAGTACGACGCAACCTGCCTGGTCCCGCCCGGGGCACGCGGCGAGCGCGACCGGTTCGGCAACATCGTGATCAGCCTGTGAGCGATGCGGGCGCGGCGAGGCCGGCGGCGTTCCTCGACCGCGATGGCGTGCTCAACCTGGACGTCGGATTCGTCAGCCGCCCGGACCAGGTCCGCTGGGTCAACGGCGCGTTCGACGCGGTACGGCTGCTGAACGCGACCGGCTACCTGGTCCTGGTGGTGACCAACCAGGCCGGCATTGCCCGCGGGCTCTACGGATGCGGGGATGTCGAGCGGTTGCACGCGTGGATGAACCGCGAGATGGCGCGGCGCGGCGCCCGGATCGACGACTTCCGCTACAGCCCGTATCACCCCGACTTCGACGACGGGCGCTATCGCGACCGCGCGCACTGGCGCAAGCCGGCACCGGGCATGCTGCTCCACCTCGCGGAATGCTGGCCGGTCGACCTGTCCCGCTCGTTCATGGTCGGCGACAGGGCGAGCGACATGGAGGCGGCGGCGGCGGCCGGGGTCCGGGGCTATCCGTTTGCCGGCGGCAACCTGCACGACCGCATCCGGGACATCCTGGCGGGTTCCGGCCCCGCCCGGGCGATTTGAGCACATATGTGATGAAGGTGGGTGCGAACCCCGGGCTTGGCCTGTATCGCGACCGGCAACCTGATGTAGTGTGCGCCCGCTCGATCCAGCCGCCAGGCAGGACGGGCCCTGAACATGTGGGAGAGGAGAGACAGTACAGATGAAACCAACATTCAGCACACTCGTGGCAGGTGCCACCCTGGTGCTGCTCGGGACCGGGCTTGCCGCCGGCGTCGCCGAGGCCCAGAAACAGGGTGGCGTGCTCAAGTTCTATCACCGGGGAACACCGCCCAGCGGATCGATCCACGAAGAGGCGACCAACTCGACCGTGTCGCCCTACATGGGGGTCTTCAATAACCTGGTGATGTACGACCAGTCGGTCGCGACCAACAGCGCCGATACCATCGTCCCGGACCTGGCGACCGAATGGAGCTGGAACGATGCCGGCACGGAGCTCACCTTCAAGCTGCGCGAGGGCGTGACCTTCCACGATGGCAAGCCGTTTACCGCCAAGGACGTGGTCTGCACCTGGAACCTGGTTCTCGGCACGGCCAAGGCCCGGCTGCGCAAGAACCCGCGCAAGTCCTGGTACAAGAACCTCGAGAGCGTAAGCGCCAACGGTGACCACGAGGTCACCTTTACGCTCAAGCGGCGCCAGCCCGCCTTCCTCTCCCTGCTCGCCGGAGGATACTCGCCGGTCTACCCGTGTCACGTGCCTCCCAAGAAGATGCGCACCCACCCGATCGGGACCGGTCCGTTCAAGTTCGTCGAGCTCAAGCAGAACGAGCACGTGAAGTTCACCCGCAACGAGAACTACTGGAAAGAAGGCCGCCCCTACCTCGACGGCCATGAGTGGACGATCATCAAGAGCCGCTCGACCCGCGTCCTGGCCTTCGTTGCCGGCAAGTTCGACATGACCTTCAACAGTGACGTCACGGTACCGCTGCTCAAGGACGTGAAGGAGCAGGCTCCGCACGTGGTCTGTCACAAGGGTCCGACCAACGTGTCGACCAACCTGATCGTCAACCAGGACAGCCCGCCGTTCGACAATGCCGACATCCGCAAGGCGATGGTGCTCACCATCGACCGGGATGCCTTCATCCAGATCCTCGGCCACGGTGAAACCATCAAGAGCGGATCGCTGCTGCCGCCTCCGAGCGGGGTGTGGGGCATGCCTCCCGATGTGTTGAACAAAGTCGCCGGCTACAATCCTGACGTGGCTGCCAACCGCGAGGAGGCCCGGAAGATCATGGAGGGCCTCGGCTACGGGCCCGACAACCGGCTCCAGGTCAAGGTGGCAACCCGCAACATCGCCATCTACCGTGATCCCGCCGTGATCCTGATCGACCATCTCAAGGAGATCTACGTCGACGGCGAGCTCGAGACCGTGGAAACCAGCAACTGGCACGCCAAGGTCGCGCGCAAGGACTACCAGGTCGGTCTCAACCTGACCGGTATCGGGGTCGATGATCCCGACGCCATGTTCTACGAGAACTACGCGTGCGGGTCGCAGCGCAACTACACCGGCTACTGCAAGCAGGAGATGATGGACCTGTTCGAGAAGCAGTCGATGATGGACAACGGTCCGGAACGGCTGGAGCTGGTGTGGGAGATCGACAAGCGGCTGCAGGAAGACGCGGCACGCCCGATCATCTTCAACAACGTCGCCGCCACATGCTGGCAGCCCGACGTCAAGGGCTTCACCATGATGACCAACAGTGTGTACAACGGCTGGCGTCTGGAAGACGTCTGGCTCGACCGCTGATGGCATGACCCGGGTTCCGGGCTCCCCGGCCTCTTCCGGGGAGCCCGGCTGTCCGATGTCCCGGCACGGGGTGCCCTGACGGGCTGCGTCCGGGTGCGGGGGCCTCCCGCGGGAGCGCCCCGCGCACGGGACGCCCGTTCCGGGGACAGTCTTGCCGGAGAGCAGGGAGGCGGCGCGTGTCGACCTATCTCATACGACGGTTCCTGCTGATGATCCTGACCCTGGTCGGGATGTCGATTGTCATCTTCGTGCTGCTGCGGCTGGTTCCGGGCAACATCGCGGACATCATGTTCGACTCCGCCGGGTTCGTGGACCCGGCCGAAAAGGCGATCATCGAGGCCGAACTGGGTCTCGATCAGCCGATACCGGTCCAGTACTACGACTGGATTGCCGGACTGCTGGTCGGGGACCTGGGCTTCAGCTACGTCTCGGAGATGCCGGCCATTGACGAGATCGGCCCGCGTATCCCGATCACGGCCAAGCTCGCGGCACTGTCGCTGTTCTTCTCGGTCCTGTTCGGCCTGCCGCTCGGTGTCATCAGCGCGGTGCGCCAGAACACCGCGCTCGACTACGTCCTGCGGGTGGTCAGCCTGAGCGGCCTGTCACTGCCGTCGTTCTGGCTGGCGCTGCTGATCCTGATGGCCTGCGTGGCCTGGTTCGGCGCCATTCCGATCTACACCGACACGCCGGAATCGCTTTGGGACGAGCTGGCGCTCTACCTGCTGCCGTCGGCCGCCGTCGGGTTCCGCGCCTCGGCCCTGATCATGCGCCTGACCCGGTCCTCCATGCTCGAGGTGCTGCGCCAGGACTACATCAGGACCGCGAAGGCCAAGGGAGCGCCCGACAATTCGGTCAACTACGTCCACGCCCTGAAGAACGCCGTCCTGCCGGTCACCACCATCATCGGCATCGAGGCGGCGTTCCTGATCGGCGGCCTGATCATCACCGAAACCGTCTTCAACATACCCGGTGTCGCGCATTTCCTGGTCGAGGCGATCCTGATGCGCGACTACCCGATCGTGCAGAACCTGGTGATGTTCATCGCCATCATCGTGGTGGTGATCAACTTCATCACCGACCTCGCCTATGCGGCTCTCGACCCGCGCATCAAATACGCCGACTAGGAGACCGTCATGGCCGCAATCGATCATCGTCGGGAACTGGACCGCGCCGGCGCCAATGTCGAGGGCTGGTGGTCGGGCGCCCTGCACCTCGCCCGGCGCTACCCGCTCGGCGCCGTGGGCGGTGCCATCGTGGTGGTCTTCGTGCTTGCCGCCATCTTCGCCGACGTGGTGGCGCCGCACGATCCGTTGCAGACCGATGCCGGGCGGTCGCTGGCGCCGCCGGACGCCTCGATGCTGTTCGGCGCCGACATGATGGGCCGGGACATGATGAGCCGCATCATCCACGGGGCCCGGATCTCGCTTGCCGTCGGGATCGGCTCGACCCTGCTCGGCGGGTGCATAGGGGTGGTCATCGGGCTGATGTCGGGCTACCTGCTCGGCTGGTTCGACCTGCTCACCCAGCGCATCATCGACATCATGCAGGCGCTGCCGCTGCTGGTGATGGCACTGGTGATGGCGGCCTCGCTTGGCCCGTCGCTCGAGAACACCATTCTCGCGATCTCGATCCCGCTGGTGCCCCAGGTTGCCCGCGTCGTCAGGTCGAACACCCTGTCACTGCGCGAAATGCCCTTCGTCGAGGCGGCCCGGGCAGGCGGAATGACCGAGTGGCGGATCGCGGTGCGGCACGTCCTGCCCAACACCATCGCGCCGCTGATCGTGCTGGCGACCGCCCAGCTCGGCTCGGCCATCCTGACCGAGGCGTCACTGTCCTTCCTCGGCCTGGGCGTGCCCGAGCCCTACCCCTCGTGGGGACGCATGCTCTCGGAGTCGGCGGCGGAATACGTCCGGGTCGCGCCGTGGCTGGTGATCTTCCCCGGTATCGCCATCAGCGCAGCCGTGTTCGGAACCAACCTCATGGGCGACGCGCTGCGCGACATCCTCGACCCGCGTGAACGAAGCTGACGTCCGGAGGACCGGCGATGACACCGAGTAATGGCGATACCGGGAACATCGTGCTTTCCGTCGATGACCTCAGGACCTGGTTCTTCACCCGCCAGGGCGTGGTGAAGGCGGTCGACGGGGTTTCCTTCGAGGTCGGACAGGCCGAGACACTGGCCATTGTCGGCGAGTCCGGCTGCGGCAAGAGCATGACGGCGCTGTCGCTGATGAGACTGGTGCCGGACCCGCCCGGCCGGATCATCTCCGGCACGGTGGTCCTCGACGGACGCGATCTGACCGCGCTCGCGGAAGAGGAAATGCGCGACGTGCGCGGCAACGACATCTCGATGATCTTCCAGGAACCGATGACATCGCTCAACCCGGTGATGACCATCGGCACCCAGATCGGCGAGGCACTGGTGCTGCACCAGCAGCTGTCGAAGAAGGAGGCGCTTGCCCGGGCGATCGACATGCTCCGGCTGGTCCGGATCCCGGAACCGGAGCAGCGGGCCCGGGAATATCCGCACCAGCTGTCCGGTGGCATGCGCCAGCGCGCCATGATCGCCATGGCGCTCGCGTGTACGCCCAAGGTGCTGATCGCCGACGAGCCGACGACGGCGCTCGACGTGACCATCCAGGCCCAGATCCTCGATCTCATCGTCTCGTTGCAGCAGGAGGTCGGCGCGGCGGTGATCCTGATCACGCACGATCTCGGCGTGGTGGCCGAGACCGCTCACCGGGTGATCGTGATGTACGCCGGCAAGAAGGTCGAGGAGACCGATGTCCGGACCCTGTTCCGGGATCCGCAGCATCCCTACACGCGGGGACTGCTGGAATCGGTCCCGCGGCTTGCGATCATGAGCGGACACGAGGAGGACGCGGAACGTCTCAACGAGATCGACGGCATCGTCCCACCGCTGCATGACCTGCCGCAGGGCTGCGCCTTCGCACCGCGCTGCCCGCTCGCGGTGGACCGATGCCGGCAGGAGGAACCTCGGTACGAGGAGTTCCGGGCGGGCCACTGGGTGGCCTGCTGGCGGACCGGAGAGCAACACCCGGCCGAGGGGAGGGCCGCATGAACGCGACGCCGCCGGTGCTCAGGGTCACCGACCTGAAGAAGCACTTTCCCGTCCGCAAGGGCCTGCTGTCACGGACCGTCGGCCACGTCTATGCCGTCGACGGGGTGACCTTCGAAATCGCTCCGGGAGAGACCCTGGGACTGGTCGGGGAGTCCGGCTGCGGCAAGTCGACGGTTGGCCGCACCGTGCTGCGGCTGCTGGAGCCGACCGGGGGTACGGTCGAGGTTGACGGTGTCGACATCACCGAACTGGACCGCGTGCAGCTGCGTCAGCATCGCCAGCGCATGCAGATCATCTTCCAGGACCCGTTCTCGTCACTCAATCCGCGCATGACGGCCGGTGACATCGTCGGCGAGCCGCTCATGGTCCATGGCGTGGCCAGGGGCGAGGAACTGCACGAGCGGGTCTCCACCCTGTTCGAGCGTGTCGGGCTGCGGGCGACCCAGATGTCGAGCCTGCCCCACCAGTTCTCCGGCGGCCAGAGGCAGCGCATCGGCATCGCCCGCGCGCTCGCGCTCAATCCTCGCCTGATCGTCGGTGACGAACCGGTCTCGGCGCTCGACGTGTCCATCCAGGCCCAGGTGATCAACCTGCTCATGGACCTGCAGCAGGATCTCGGACTGTCCTACCTGTTCATTGCCCACGACCTCGCGGTGGTCGAGCACATCAGTCACCGGGTGGCGGTGATGTACCTCGGGCGCATCGTGGAACACACCGACAAGCGGACCCTGTTTACCAACCCGCTGCACCCGTACACCGAGGCCCTGCTCTCGGCGGTCCCGATCCCCGACCCGGAGGTGCAGCGCAAGAAGGTCATTCTCCAGGGCGACGTGCCCAGTCCGATCAGTCCGCCGCCGGGTTGCCACTTCCACACCCGCTGTCCCTACGCCGAGCAGCGGTGCCGGGAGCAGACACCCCGCCTGTCCGAGCGCGCACCCGGCCACTGGGTCTCCTGCCACCTGCGGTAGCCCGCACGGCGGGGCGGATCAGGGCGGCCGGCGTGTCGAGGTCGCCCGCGTCCGGCGTGTCCTGCGGGCGACGGCCTCGCGGTGGGCGATGTAGGTGGCGCTGGCGACGATGATGGCCGAGCCGATCCAGGTGGTGGCCTCGGGCACCTCGGCGAACACCAGGTAGCCGATCAGCGCCGCCCAGAACAGTTGCAGGAACTTGATCGGCTGCAGGGCCGAGATCTCGGCGATCTTCACACCTCTCACCATGCACAGGTGCCCCAGCGTGGCCAGTCCGGCGGTCAGTGTCATCAGGACCCATTCCTGCAGCGTTGGCGCCTGCCAGACCCAGAGTGCGGGTCCCATGATGGTGAGCGTGACGAACACCGAGAGATAGGCGACCACCGCGGCTCCCGTTTCGCGCCGGGTCAGGACCTTCGAGACCAGGTCGGCGGCGGCGAACACCGGGGCGGCAACCAGCATCGCGAGCACGCCCGGGTCCATGCTCCCGGCCCCGGGCTTCAGGATCACGACGGCGCCGAGCAATCCGGCGATGACGGCGAGGATCCGCCGGATCCGCACCTGTTCGCCGAGGAACAGGGCCGCACCGATCACCGCGAACACCGGGGCCGTGAATCCGATGGCGGTCACCTCGGCGATCGGAATGCGGCTCATGGCGTAGAACCAGCACATCACGCCGAGCGCGTGCATGACGCCGCGGGTCGCGTGCAGTCCGAACCGGGCGCTGCGAAGATCCGCGAGGGTGACGTTCAGGAAGAACGGCAGCATGAACAAAAGGCCGATGGCGTACCGCATGAACGCGACCTGTATCGGGTTCATCGTGGTCCCGACATGACGCACGATCGCCATGAACGACGCGAAGATCAGTCCCGCCAGTGCCATCCACAGCATGCCGCGGACCGTGTCGGACACGCCCGAGAACAGCCGGGTGACTTGAGCGACCTGCCACATCAGGTAGAGTGACCGCCGTGGCCGCCCGGTGCGGCGCCAGTACGAGGAGCACGTCCATGACCGCCAGTGCGGCCGGATACCGGCATCCCGACGTCCTGATCGATACCGCGGAGCTGGAAGCCCGTCTCGGTGATGCGGACCTGAGGGTCTACGACTGCACCACCCACCTGCTTCCGCACCCGACCCTGGCCTACACGGTGCAGAGCGGCAGGGCAGACTACGACCGCGGACATGTCCCTGGTGCCGATTTCCTGGATCTTCAGGGGGAACTCTCCGACAGCGACAGCCAGTACCGTTTCACCTTTCCCGATGCCGACCGGTTTGCCGAGGCGGTCGGCCGCCACGGGCTCGGCGATGACGCCTCGGTGGTGCTCTATAGCACGACCTCTCCGCAGTGGGCGACGCGTGTGTGGTGGATGCTGCGGGCCTTCGGCTTCGACCGGGCCCGGGTGCTCGACGGCGGTTTCACCAAGTGGGCGCGGGAGGGCCGCGCGGTGTCCACCGAACCCGCATCCTATGCCCCTGCCACCTTCACGCCGCGCCCCAGGGAGGGCCTGATTGTCGGCAGGGACGAGGTGCTGGCGGCTGTCGGCAACGGCGGGGTGTGCACGGTCAATGCGCTCGCGCGCGAGCAACATGCCGGGACCGGCGGGCGCGCCTACGGCCGGGTCGGGCGCATTGCCGGCAGCGTGAACGTGCCGACCGCGGAACTGCTCGATCCCGAGACCACCGCCTTTCTGCCGGCCGGGCAGATCGCGGCCCGGTTCGCGGATATCGGGGCGGACAGCGCCGGACGCGTCCTGACCTACTGCGGCGGCGGGATCGCGGCGAGCGCGACCGCGATGCTGCTGGTCATGCTCGGTCACGAGAACGTGGGGCTCTACGACAACTCGATGTCGGAATGGTCGCGGGACGAGACCCTGCCGATGGAGACCGGGTAAGGAGCCTCAGCGCTTCGGCATCCACTCGTCCACGCGCTGGTCGGTGACCAGGGACTGACGCCGGGCGCCGAGCCCGTCGAACAACACCTCGATGGTCTGATCCGGGTCCCCGAACAGCGGAAGCGAGGAGCTTGCCTCGACGAGGAACCGGTCCCTCGTGTCGGGCCGGCGGGCATAGGCGGTCTCCCACCACTCCAGAATACGATCGCGCGAGGCGGCAAGCGCCTCGGCCGAGGGCAGCCGGTCCCGCTTGTCGTTGTTGATGGCCCGGGCGCTCGGCAGCAGGTTCCACAGGTCGTCACAGGGCCAGGCGGCCCACGGGATGCAGTGGTCGATGTCGAAGTGAGCCTCACGCAGGCGCCGTCCGGACCACACGCAGTAGAGCGACCCCTGCCCGGCGAGTTCGATCGCCCGGTCGCGTGACGTCCTGACATCGCGTGACGGGTCGGACCATGTCATGGCCCGGGCAAGGTCAACGCGGTCGAGTGACCGTCCCTGTCTTCCGGCATAGCCGTCCATCAGCCGGACCCATTCGGCGGTGACCGCCGGTTCGATCCAGCAGCTGTACCGCGAAAGCGCGCGCCACAGGTGCAACGGGACCCGGAGTTCCCCGAACCGTGCGAGATAGTCCCGGTCGATCAGGATCCGGCCAGGCGCCTTTCCGGCACGTGACCTCGTGGCCCGGAAGATCGGGGCATTGGAGCCGGGCCAGGTGATGAAGGTGGCCGGCATCGTGGCGATGGTCTTTGCCACGGCCGCAAGCGCACTGTGGAACCCGGCCGCCCGCTCGCCCGAGAGCAAGGCACCGACCCGAAGCTCCGGTGGCGTGAGGTCGGCGATCCGGCGCCAGCCCTCTCCGGCGAAGCCGAGGCCGTCGGGGCCCCGGTTGTGAGGCAACTGAGGGAAACCGCCGTCGACGAGCGGCTTGTACAGGCGCAGCCAGTTCAGCGCCACCAGGCCGAGCGGGATGCCGACATCACGGTCCGCGGGGACAGCCATGCCGAGCGCTCCGTCGGATGCCCGCGCGATCGCGCGCAGCAGTCCGAGCTTGTAGGTCGACGACTTGGCATCGTTCAGGATCACGTGGCGCAGCAGCGGCAACGCACCGGTTCCGTCGTCAGGCAGGCGGACCAGCAGGCGGACCCACTCGAGACCTGTCCGCCCGAGCCTGTCCGCGTCCCGGTCCTGGAAGGCGAGGAACGCGCCGTGATGGCGCGCCAGGCCCTCGATTTCCCCGATGCGCGCGGGATGCTGTCCCCGCGCGCGGTCCACCGGCCCCCGCGGGAAGGTGATCGCCAGCCGACCGCCCGGCTTCAGCAGGCCGATCAGCTTGCGGAACGCGCGCTGCCGGTGCCCGGGATCCACGTGCATCCAGACCGCGCTCAGCAGTACCAGGTCGAAGGCGAATGCCTGCCTGTAGACGCGCTCGAGCGCCGGCAGGCTGTCCCGGATCCAGGAGATCGTCGATTGCGGATGCCGGCGGCGGGCCTCGGACAGCATGGTCGCCGACGGCTCGACGGCAACGACCTCGTGGCCGGCGTCGGCAAACCAGGCGGCGTCGCGCCCGGAACCGGCCCCGACGTCGAGCACCAGTGCCGGGGCTTCCGGCAGCCAGGGCTCGAGCCAGGAATGAAGGTCTCGGGCCTCCACCGTCTCGTAGAGCGCGGCGCGGCTGATGCCGGCGTCACCCTCGTACGGTCCGCCCGTCATCCGGACCCTCCGCTGGCCGGCACAGGGCGCGGCCCCGTCCCCCGTGCGTCGTGGTCACGGGTCAGGCGCACCGGGCCGTCCGCTGCACGTGGGCCCAGGCGGCCTCGACGTGATGACGTTCGGTCCGGGTCTGGCCGATCGACCAGCGGATGGCGAACCGCCCCTTCACCAGGTTCTGGGTGAAGTAGACCCGGCCAGAGTCGTTCAGCCGCTCGAGCAGCGCCCGGTTGATCCGTTCGAGTTCGGCCTCGTCGGTCATCCCCGGGGGGCGGTAGCGCAGGTTCAGCAGCGACAGCGAGCGGGGCGCCATGAGCTCGAAGTCTTCGGCCTCCGCGATCATCTGCTCGAGTTCTGCGGCAAGCGCGATATGCCGGCGCAGGATCGCCTGCAGTCCCTCGATTCCGTAGGAGCGGATCACGAACCAGAGCTTGAGCGCCCGGAACCGGCGGCCGAGCGCTACGCCCCAGTCGCGGTAGTCGATCACGGTGTCACCCTCCCGGCCCTTGAGGAACTCCGGCAGGATCGAGAAGGTGCGGACCAGCGCGTCGCGATCACGCACGTAATGGGCCGAACAGTCGAAGTTGGTCATCAGCATCTTGTGCGGATTGAACACCAGGCTGTCTGCCAGTTCGAGCCCGTCGGCCATGGCCCGGTGTTCCGGCAGCAACAGGGCCGATCCGGCCCAGGCGGCATCGACGTGCAGGAACAGCCCGAACCGGGTGCAGATTTCAGCAGTCGCGCGGAGCGGGTCGCAACCGCCTACGCCGGTGGTCCCCAGCGATGCCACCACGCAGGCCGGATGGAGCCCGGCTTCCCGGTCGGCGCGGATGGCCTGCTCGAGACGGTCGGGGCGCATGGCGAATGCCTCGTCCACCTCGATGAGGCGGACGTTGTCGCGGCCGTAGCCGGCGATGCCGGCACCCTTCACGGTGGCGCTGTGCGCCTCGGCCGAGGTGTAGGCGATGAGCGGTTCCCGCCCGGCCAGTCCCTGCCTGTTGGCCTGCCAGCCGGTGCTGCGTTCCCGTGCCGTCAGCAGGGCGCAGAGGATGGCGGACGACGCCGTGTCCTGGATCACGCCGTGGAATCCGTCCGGCAGGCCGATCATCTGCCGCAGCCAGTCGGTCATCCGGGTTTCCATCTCGGTTCCCGCCGGGCTGGTCTGCCACAGCATGCAGTTCGCGCCGAGCGTGGCGGTCAGCATTTCGGCCAGCACCGAGGGCGGGCTCGAATTGGCCGGGAAGTAGGCATAGAAATCCGGGTGCTGCCAGTGGGTGATGCCCGGCAGGACGATGTCGCGGAAGTCCCTGAAGATCGTCTCCATGTCCTCGCCGCGCCTCGGCGGCGAGACCGGCAGGCTGTTCGCGATCGCACCGGGCGGGACCTGGGCGCGGACCGGCAGGTCCGCGACGTTCTCAAGGTAGTCCGCCATCCAGTCGACCAGGGCGTGGCCGTGCCGGCGAAAGGTCTCGGTGTCCATGACCATCTCCCCCGAGGGTGTGTGTCCATTCGTGTCGGACCTGCGGGTCGGGCTCTGCAGGCATCCTGGCCTTGCGCAGCGCCGCAACCCGCTCCGGTGGCGCCAGCCGGCCCAGTGCCCAGACCGCCATGGCGCGAACCAGCGGCGACGGATCGTCGAGCAGGCCGATCACCCGGGCGGGCAGCGGCCCGTCGGCATTGGCCACCGCGATCAGCACGTTGCGCAGGAACCGGTCGCGCCCGAGGCGCTTGACCGGCGAGCCGGAGAACCGGGCGCGGAACGCCGCGTCGTCCAGGGCGAGCAGGTCGACCAGCCGCGGCAGGTCGAGGTCGTCGCGGGGAATGAACCCGGCCTCGCGGGCGGTGCGCGCGAACCGGTTCCACGGACAGACCGCCAGGCAGTCGTCGCACCCGAAGATCCGGTTGCCCATGGGGACGCGGAACTCGCGGGCGATATGACCCTTGTGCTCGATGGTGAGATAGGAAATGCAGCGTCGCGCATCCAGCGTGTAGGGCGCGGGGAAGGCGGCGGTCGGACAAATGTCGAGACAGCGCCGGCACGAGCCGCAGTGGTCCTCTGACGGCTCATCGCGCTCAAGTTCGAGGCTGGTGAAGACCTCGCCCAGGAACAGCCAGGACCCGAAACCGCGGCTGACCAGGTTGGTGTGCTTGCCCTGCCAGCCGATGCCGGCCGCCTGGGCCAGCGGCTTCTCGAGCACCGGGGCGGTGTCGACGAACACCCGCGCCTCGCATCCGAAGGTCTCGCTCATCCAGCGTCCGAGCCGCTTCAGCCGCTTCTTCATGATGTCGTGGTAGTCGCGGTTGCGCGCATAGACCGAGATGTTGCCGCGCTCGCGATGGGCCAGGTCCCCGAGCGGAGGCCGGGCCGGACCGTAATTGGCGGCGACCACCACGACCGAGCGCGCCGGTGGCCACAGCCGTGTCGGATCGCGCCGGCGCTGTGCCGTGCGCAGCATCCAGTCCATGTCGCCGTGCTCGCCGCCGGCAAGAAAACCGTCGAGCCTCGCCTGCTCGCGGGGACCGACCGCCACCGGGGCAATCCCGGCTGCGTCGAAACCGGCAGCACGCGCCGCATCGAGCACGCGTTGTCGGACCGGCGTGCTCACGGCACCCCGGCGTCCTGTTCCCGGTGGAAGTCGGCGGCAAAACGCTCGAACTCCCCCTGGTCGATCGCGGCGCGGATCCCGGCCATCAGCTCCTGATAGTAGTGCAGGTTGTGCCAGCTGAGCAGCATTGCTCCCAGGATCTCGCCGGCACGAACCAGGTGGGCAAGGTAGGCGCGGGAGAACCCGGTACACGCCGGGCAGCCGCACGCGTCGTCGAGCGGGCGCGGATCGTCGAGGAACCGCCGGTTGCGCAGGTTCGCCGGACCGTGCCGCGTGAAGGCCTGGCCGTTGCGTCCGGACCGGGTGGGCAGGACGCAGTCGAACATGTCGATACCGTGCCGGACCCCGTCCACCAGGTCCCGCGGCTTGCCGACGCCCATCAGGTAGCGGGGCCGGTCGTGCGGCAGCAGCGGCACCGTTCCAGCGAGGATCCGGAGCATCTCGTCGCGGCCCTCGCCGACCGCGAGCCCGCCGACCGCGTAGCCGTCGAACCCGATTCCGGCCAGGGTTTCCGCCGACTCCGCGCGCAGCGCCTGGTAGACGCTGCCCTGGACGATGCCGAACAGCCCGGCGCCGTCGCGGTCGCGGAACGCGCGGCGCGAACGCTCGGCCCAGCGCATCGACAGCCGCATCGAGGAGGCGGCCTCGGTCTCGCTGACCGGCCAGGGCGTGCACTCGTCGAATGCCATGGTGATGTCGGCGCCCAGCAGTTCCTGGACCCGGATCGAGGCTTCCGGCGAGAGGTGGTGGCGTGACCCGTCGACGTGGCTGCGGAAGGTGACCCCGTCCTCGCTGATCCGGCGCAGGCCGGCAAGCGACATCACCTGGTAACCGCCGGAATCGGTCAGGATCGGCCCGTCCCATCCCATGAACCGGTGCAGTCCGCCGAGCGTCGCGATGCGCTCGGCTCCGGGGCGCACCATCAGGTGGTAGGTGTTCCCCAGCAGGATCTGCGCTCCGGCGGCACGGACCGAGGACGGCAGCATCGCCTTGACAGTCGCCGCGGTTCCGACCGGCATGAAGGCGGGCGTCTCGACGCGCCCGTGTGCCGTGTCAAGCCGTCCGCGCCGGGCCATGCCATCGGTGGCGGTGACCCCGAAGCCCGTCGGCACGCGCGGTCTACCGGTTGTTGCCGAACAACAGGATATGGTTGCCGGTATCGATGTCGGCCGCGGCCACGCCGTGGTCGGGCAGACCGGCTGCGAACCCGGCGCGTAGCGCCGCGGCGGTGGCGTGGCCGGTCTGGCCTTCCAGCAACACGATCCACTGCGGCGTCTCGTTTTCGGGGATCGGCACGCCCTGGGCCCTGCGACCCTCGTTGACCACCGCGAGGTCGTTTTCCGCCAGCACCGCCCCGACCATGCCGGGACGGGCGACCAGTTCCGGCAGCAGGGTGTCGGAGAGGTGCCGGCGCAGCCCGTCCATCACGTCGGGCGCAGGATGGAACCGCGCGAAGGCGCAGGCGCCGGCAAAGCCGTGCGACAGGTCAACGGTGACCCTGGCCGTGACCCGGTCGAAGTCGGTGAAGGTCTTCATCACCCGCTTCGACCAGTCGGACTGGTCGGAGAGGAGCTTCATGTACTCCGGGTCGGCCAGGTCCTCGACGGTATCGGTCTCGTAGGTCGCGAAGTACCTGATGCGCGCATCCCCGGTACAGTCGACATAGCGGCGCGCGCGATGGAAGCCGGGCATCCAGACCCGCTCGTCGATGTGCTCGCGGTTGTACCATTCGTTGAAATCTTCCTCGCCCGCCGCATCCGGCTGGGTGAAGGTCATCAGCATGCCCGTGCCATAGAGTGCCATGTCTCAGTTCCCGGCGAGAGTGTCGATGAAGCCGCGTGCCGGCATGCCGGCCGCTGCCCCGGCCGCTGCCGCGGTCCGGTTGACGTGGCTCAGCACCCCGTCATGGTAGATCGAGGCGCCGTCGCCGATCCGTGCGCTCATGCAGGCCACAGTGGCCGCGATGATACCCCTGTCGTCGAGCGGCGCCAGCCGGCCGAGCGCCGCCCGGTCCCTGCCAACGCCCGCATCGTGAAAGAAACCGGCATGCGCGTCGACCCTCAGTGCCGCTGCCGGATCCGGGCTCGGCACGCCGCCGTGGCTGCCCGTGACCACGATCCGGCCGGCATCCTCGTCGACGATCAGCGAGGCCGAATCCATCAGCACGATCATGCGGGTGCCCGGCGGACACGGCAGCTCGGTGCGTGCCTCCGCGTAGGCCGGGACCGGCCGGTCCGACAGCGCCGCCCGGCACATGAGCTCCGCCCCCTCGCGCGCCGTCATGCCCGGTGCGACGCCGAGCGAGGCCGCGAGCGGGTTGGCATGGGAGATGATCCCGTCGCGAAACGCGCTTTCCCCGTCGCCGATGCGGCACGACATGGTATCCACGGTGGCGTAGGGGATGTCGAGTTCTTGGCAGTAGACGCCGCCGCCGATGCCCGAGTCGTCCTTCGCGCGGCCGGCATCGTTCAGGATCACGCCCCTGGCCCGGGCCTTGACCGCGCAGTAGGCGGCGTAGACCCCGCCGTGCGATCCGCCAAGCACCACGCGGCCCGCGCATTCCGCCCCGAGTTTGGTCACGGTGTCGGCGATGACGATGCTTTCGTCGACGACCCGGTTGGCCATGTCCGGATTCTCCCTGTGTTACGCTCCGGAACCAAACTTAGGAGACGGCCTGACCGGGCGCAAGCGGGCCCGCCTTCTCCCGGGTGTCCTGTTGCGGCACGGCCGGGTTCCGCCTAAACAGCGGGTTGGTGTTCCCGTTCGCGCCGGAAGGACTGGCATGCAAGGGTCCCAAACGAAGGCTACCGTGCTGGCCGTGTGCGCCATGGGCATCGTGGTGCTGGTGTCCAACATCGCGGTCGAGTACCAGCTCGGGGACTGGCTGACCTGGGGCGCGTTTACCTACCCGGTGGCGTTCCTGGTGACCGATGTGACCAACCGCCTGCTGGGAAGTGCGGCGGCGCGCCGCGTGGTCTACGCCGGATTCGCGGTCGGGGTGGTGCTGTCGCTGTCGCTTGCCGATGCGCGTATCGCGCTCGCGTCCGGCACCGCCTTCCTGACGGCGCAGCTGCTCGATGTCGTGATTTTCGACCGCCTGCGGCGCGCGACCTGGTGGAAGGCCCCCCTGGTCTCCTCGCTCGCGGGTTCCGCCCTCGATACCGCCCTGTTCTTCTCGCTCGCCTTCGCCGGTACCGACGTGCCCTGGATAACGCTCGCGATCGGTGACTACGGCGCCAAGCTCGCGATGGCCCTGGTCCTGCTCGGGCCGTTCCGTGCCATCGTGGCGGCCGCCGCCAGGCCGGACGGGGACCGCCGGCACGGGACTGCCGGGTGAACCGGCATGCGTGTCGACCTGTTCGACTACGACCTGCCGGGGGAGCTGATCGCCGATCACCCGGTGCGGCCGCGGGACGCGGCGCGCCTGCTCGACATGACGGGCCCCGGTCTTGCCGACCGCTCGATCAGGGACCTGGCCTCGCTGCTCGGACCCGATGACCTGCTGGTGGTCAACGACACCCGGGTGATCCCGTCACGGCTCGACGGCTGGCGCGGCGATGCACGGATCGAGGCCACCCTGCACAGGCCCGCCGGATCCGGTCGCTGGAAGGCGTTTGCCCGGCCCGCCCGTCGCCTGCGGCCCGGAGATACGGTCAGGTTTGCCGGCGGACTGGATGCGGTGGTGCTCTCGCGCAACGCCGGGGAGGTCGAACTCGACTTCCGTCTCGACGATGCGGCCCTGCGCGCGCGCCTGCACGAGACCGGGCGCATGCCGCTCCCGCCCTACATCAGGCGCGGGCCGGGTTCGGACCACGCCCGCGACCGCTCCGACTACCAGACGTTGTTCGCGGCCCGGGACGGGGCCGTTGCCGCTCCCACCGCAAGCCTGCACTTCACCCCGCGCATGGTCGAGGCACTGGAGCTCCGCGGCGTGCGGCGGGTTGCGGTCACGCTGCATGTCGGTGCCGGAACCTTCCTGCCGGTGACCGTTGACGACACCGACGATCACCCGATGCACGCCGAGTGGGGGTCGGTCAGTGCCGACACCGCCGCTGAGATCCGGCGTACCATCGATGCCGGCGGACGGGTGGTGGCGGCGGGCACCACGACGCTCAGGATCCTCGAGACCGCCGCGGCGCCAACCGGCCGGCCGGCGCCGTTCGACGGCGAGACCGCGCTGTTCATCACCCCGGGCTACCGGTTCCGGGCGGTCGACCTGCTGCTCACGAACTTCCACCAGCCGCGTTCAACCCTGATGATGCTGGTCAGCGCCTTCGCCGGGCACGAGCGGGTGATGGCCGCCTATCGCCATGCCATCGGCGCCGGCTACCGTTTCCTGTCCTACGGAGACGCCTGCCTGATGTCGCGCCCGCGCGCGTAGACCAGGGCGGGCAGGCCGAGCAGGACCAGGCGTTCCTCCAGGTGCATGCCGAGTTTCTCCGCCACCCTGATCGACGCGGCGTTGTCGGGCCGGACCATGCTGATCAGCCGGTCGGCGCCGTGGACATCGAACGCCCAACCCATGGCCGCCGCCGCCGCCTCGGTCGCCAGCCCGCGGTTCCAGACGTCCGGATGCAGGGCCCAGGCGAGTTCGAGCGCCGGCCAGCCGTCGGGGTTCAGCAGGCCGACCCGGCCGATCATCCGGCCGTCATGTTCGACCGCCCACATGCCGCAGCCACGCAGGATCCAGTGTCCGAGAACCATGGCCAGGTGGCGCCAGGCCGCGGTCCGGTCGAGCCGGGTCCCGTCGCCGACGTGCCGTGCGACCAGCGGGTGTCCGACAAGCCCGGCGTACTCCTCGAAATCACCGGCCCCGAAGGAACGCAGCCTCAGGCGGTCGGTGACAATTTCCGGGGCGGTGTTGTCGTGAGCCATGGAAAACTGTCCCTCGGCGGTTCGACAGGACCCTGCGCGGGCGCGGGGGCGGAATCAAGACCGGCTTCGGACATTGCCCGACCCGCCTCGCCCGGGCTACATCGGAACCCGTCGTTCACTCCGGGAAGGTCAGCCATGGATGCCGTCGACCTGCTCAACGCCATGTTCGATGCCGCGGTTGCGGCCGCCGATCCCGAACGGTGCCTGGCTGCGCATCTCGACCGGGTCCTGGCCGACCCGCCCGCCGGCCGGGTGGTGGTGGTCGGCGCGGGCAAGGCCGGGGGCTCGATGGCGCGCGCGGTGGAGACCTGGTGGGAGCTGAACCGGCCAGACCGGCCGCTCGAGGGGCTGGTGGTCACGAGGTACGGCCACGCGGTCCCGTGCCGGCACATCGAGGTGGTCGAGGCCGCCCACCCGGTTCCGGACGCGGCCGGGCTTGCGGCCGCCGCGCGCCTGCTCGAGCTCGCACGCGGCCTCGGTCCGGACGACCTCGCACTGTTCCTGGTCTCGGGAGGCGGGTCGTCGCTGCTGTCGCTGCCGGCCGGGGGGCTTGGCCTTGCCGACAAGCAGCGGGTGACCGAAGACCTGCTGGCGTGCGGGGCGACCATTCACGAGATGAACTGTGTGCGCAAGCACCTGTCGGCCAGCAAGGGGGGGCGCCTGGCGCTGGCAGCGGCCCCGGCCCGGCTTGTGACCCTGGCGATTTCCGACGTTCCGGGCGATGCGCTCGATGTCATCGCGTCGGGCCCCGCTGTCGCGGATCCGACCAGCCTCGCGGATGCGCGCGAGGTGCTGGATCGCTACGCCATCACGCCGCCGCCGGCGGTGACCGCGCACCTGGCGCACCCGGAGGCCGAGACCCCGAAGCCGGGCGATCCCCGGCTGCGGCGGGCCGAAGCCCGGCTGGTCGCCACACCCCAGCAGGCGCTGGTCGCGGCGGCGGAGACGGCACGCCTGGCCGGGGTGACGCCGCTCATTCTCGGTGACGCGATCGAGGGCGAGGCGCGCGAGGTCGCACGCGTGCATGCCGGCATCGCCAGCCAGGTGGCACGGCACGGCCAGCCGGTGACACCTCCCTGCGTGCTGCTGTCGGGCGGCGAGACCACCGTCACCGTCACCGGTGACGGCGAGGGCGGACGCAACGCGGAGTTCCTGCTCGGCCTCGCCGTCGCGCTCGCCGAACGGTCGACCGATTGCCTGGACCGAATCTCGGCGATTGCCTGCGATACCGACGGCATTGACGGGACCTGTGACAATGCCGGTGCGATCTACCTGCCGCAGACCCTGGCCCGGGCCGCCGGCGCCGGACTGCGGGCAGGGGAATTCCTTGCGCGCAACGACGGATTCGGGTTCTTCTCGCGTCTTGACGGCCTGGTGATGCGCGGTCCGACCCTGACCAATGTCAACGATTTCCGTGCCATCCTGATCGACGCCGCACACTGACGGGGAGGGGCCGATGTCCGAGACCAGCAGCCGGGACCTGCCCGGATACGCACCGTTCGATCCGGAAACCCAGCCGGACTGGGTGGTGCACGGCTACCACTCGAGCGTGTCCCGAAGCCCCGGCCGGCCGGCGATCCCGCTGGTCCAGACCCTTTCGGAACTGACCGGACCCGTGTACGGGCACGGCGCCGTGCAGCCGCTCGACCATGACCTGACGCAAAACGGGGTCACCGACGGCGCACCACTCGGCGAACGGATCATCGTAACCGGCCAGGTGCTCGACGAGGACGGGCGCGCGCAGCCCGACACCCTGATCGAGATCTGGCAGTGCAACTCCGCCGGGCGATACATCCACACCGCCGACCGGCACGACGCGCCGATCGACCCCAACTTCTTCGGCGGCGGGCGCTGCGTGACCGACGGGCGGGGATGCTACCGGTTCATCACCATCAAGCCGGCGGCCTACCCCTGGGGCAACCATCCCAACGCCTGGCGTCCGGCCCATATCCATTTCTCGCTGTTCGGCCCGGCCTTCGTGACCCGGCTGGTGACCCAGAGCTATTTTCCGGGAGATCCCCTGCTTGCGCACGACCCGATCTACATGGGAACGCCGGTGCCCTTCCGCGACCTCCTGGTCATGGACTATGACCCGGAGGTGACCGAGGAGGGCTTTGCGCTGGGCTACCGGTTCGACATCGTGCTGCGCGGCCGCCGGGCCACGCCGCTGGAGGGCTGAACCGTGCGCCGGCGCCAGACACCGTCGCAGACCGTCGGGCCGTTCTTCGCCTTCGGACTGACGCCGGGCCAATACGGCTACTCCGCGCTTACCGGTATCGCGGACGGAACCATGGCCGGACCCGACACCCCCGGCCGGCGGCTTCGCCTCGAGGGCCGGATCTTCGATGCCGGGGGCGAGACGGTGCCCGATGCCATGGTCGAGATCTGGCAGGCGGATGCCACCGGCCGCTACCCCGACGGCAGGAGCAATACCGGGTTTGCCGGTTTCGGGCGATGCGGAACCGGCACCGATCCCGAACACCGGTTCGTGTTCGAGACGATCCGGCCGGGTCCGTTGGGCGATGGCCAGGCGCCGCACCTGAACGTGATCCTGTTCATGCGGGGAATGCCGCGCCACGCGTTCACCCGGGTCTACTTTGCCGACGAGGCCGAGGCCAACGCATCGGACCCGGTGCTGTCAACCGTTCCGCCCGAGCGCCGGAGCACCCTGCTCGCCGCACCCGGTTCGCGCGACGGGGTCTACCTGTTCGACATCCATCTCAGGGGTGAGCGCGAGACGGTCTTCTTCGAGCCGTGACGCGCCGCGGCGCCGTTCAGGCGTCGACAGCACCCTCGGCACTGGCGATCTGGTCCTTGAGCGCAAGCTTGCGCCGTTTGAGGTCTGACAGGATACCGCTGTCCGGCATGGGCCTCGCCTGTTCCTCTGCCAGCAGGCGATCCAGTTCGGCGTGGCGTGCACGCAGTTCATCCGTACGTGCCATATCCGTCATCTGTGTCCTCCGTCTGTACTGGACTGGTCGGTCGAGCCTAGGCTCAAAGTCTATTGCGCGGGGCCGCCGGGCGCAATCTCGATGAACCGGAATGGCCTGCGCGCGCACCGCCGTTGTTGCTGTTCATGCAGGACGAACCTTGCTATGACCCGCGATCCTGAAAGACGGGCGGGAAGAGCATCGTGAGCATGCGGGACCGGGAGGAAATCAAGGCGCGCCTGCACCAGCTGCGCGAGGAACACCGGGACCTGGACAGCGTGATCGACAGCCTGTCCCGCCCGACCGGTTTCGATCAGCTGCGGCTCACGCGGCTGAAGAAGCGGAAGCTGGCGCTCAGGGACCAGATCGCCCAGATCGAGAGCGACCTGCTGCCGGACATCATCGCCTGAGCAGCGGGTCGGGCCCCCGCGAAACGCACCGGAGAACGCCATGGGACAGCAGGCGCCCTCCCGCCCCCGTGTCGGACTGATCATGGGTAGCCAGTCGGACTGGCCGACCATGCGCCACGCCGCGGCCATTCTCGAGGAACTTGCGATCGACTACGAGGCGCGCCTGGTGTCCGCTCACCGAACGCCGGACCGGATGGCGACCTACGCGCGCGAAGCCCGCTGCCGCGGGCTCCGGGTCATCATCGCGGGCGCCGGGGGAGCGGCTCACCTGCCGGGAATGGTCGCGGCCCAGACCTCGGTGCCGGTGCTCGGCGTCCCGGTCGAGAGCCGGTCGCTGAGCGGTCTCGACAGCCTGCTGTCGATCGTGCAGATGCCCCGCGGCGTCCCGGTCGGCACGCTCGCGATCGGCAGTGCCGGGGCGGCGAACGCGGCCCTGCTGGCGGCCGCCATTCTCGCAACCGGCGACGAGGACCTGGCGGGGCGGCTCGACGCGTGGCGGCACGCCCAGGCGGAGGCGGTGGGCGAGGCGCCGGAAGACCCGTGCTGACCGCACCGCTCGGCCCTGGCAGCGTGATCGGTATCCTGGGCGGCGGACAGCTCGGCCGCATGACCGCCCTGGCCGCGGCGCGGCTCGGATACCGGTGCCATGTCTACACGCCCGAGGCCGACAGCCCGGCCTCCCAGGTCACCGACCGCGCGACGGTGGCGGAGTTCGGTGACAGCGAGGCGCTTGAGGCCTTCGCGGGCGCCGTCGACGTCGTCACCTACGAGTTCGAGAACATTCCGCTCGCATCGGTGTGCCTGCTCGAGGAACGGGTTCCGGTCCGACCGGGTGCTGCCCTGCTCGCGATCTCGCAGCACCGGGTCCGCGAGAAGGAGTTCGCAGCCGCGAACCGGGTTCCGGTTGCCCGCTGGCGTCAGGTGACCGACCGGACCACGCTGGCCGATGCTGCTGGCGCCATCGGCTTTCCCGCGGTGCTGAAGACCAGCAGGTTCGGCTACGACGGAAAGGGACAGGCGCTCCTTCGCGCCTCGGAGGATCTGGAACCGGCCTGGACGGCGCTCGGCACGGACGATGCGATTCTCGAGGCGTTCGTGGGCTTCGAGCGTGAGGTCTCGGTCATCGTTGCGCGCGGCCTCGACGGCCGGTCGGTCCCTTACTGCGTGGTCGAGAACCGGCACGAGAACCACATTCTCGACACCACCGTCGCGCCGGCCGACGTTCCGGCGGAGGTCGCGGCCGCGGCGCGGCGCATCGCGGTGACGCTCGCGGAGGCCGCCGGGCTGGTCGGAGTCCTGGCTGTCGAGATGTTCCTGCTCGCCGACGGCTCGCTGCTCATGAACGAACTCGCGCCACGACCCCACAACTCCGGGCACTGGACCATTGATGGCGCGGCCACCAGCCAGTTCGAGCAGCTGGTGCGCACGGTCACCGGACATGCGCCCGGGCCCCCGGACCTCCTGCATCCGACCGTGATGAAGAACCTGATCGGCGATGCCGCGGACACCTGGGCCGACATCCTGGGCGAACCCGGCGCACGGCTGCATCTCTACGGCAAGTCCGAGACCCGGCCGGGACGCAAGATGGGGCACGTCAACCGCGTCGCGGGGACCGCCTGAACCGGGGTTTCGGGACGATGCGGCGGAGGCGCCCGCGTATCTCGGGGATCCGCATGATGTCGGCAATGCGCCTGTCGAGGAAAGCCGCGGTGTCGGCGAACCCGTCCGAGTCGTCGTCAAGCCAGAACAGCGTCGTCGAAAGCAGCACGCCGGCGAGCAGGCCGCGTTTCGTGTAGTAGCTGAAGTCCGTCGACCGGTCTCCGGCGGCGTGCCAGATCTCGTCGACGCTGCGGCACGCGCACCCGAGCCCGAGCAGCTGGTTGCCGGGAAGCGACAGGAAACCGATCGCGTGCCGGACCGCCTCGCGATGAGCGGCCAGGACGTCGAGGCGCAGGCGGATCGCCAGCGACACCCGTTCCCGGACCCGGAGGCTGTCGAGGTCGGTCCCGGCGAGACGGTCGAGCATGCGCCGGTCGGTCCACGCGGCGAAGTGGCTGACGCTGTTGCGGGCGGGATCGGGAAAGGCCGCGTGAACCTCGCCGATGCCGAGCCCGGTGTCGGCGGCTCCCGCCGCCAGCGCCCGCAGGGTCCAGCCGTCGAAGGGCACATGCGGGAGCGCCGCCTCGACCAGTCGGTCGCGCAGTGCCTGGATCCGCTCTGCCGCCCCGGCGTCACCGGTCATGGGTCCATGTCCTCGCTGTCATCGAGTTCCTCGACGAAGCCGAACCGGCGCATGTCGGTCATCCGGTCCGGGTAGAGAATGCCGTCGAGATGATCGACCTCGTGCTGCACCACGCGGGCGGCGAGCCCGGTTGCCTCGCGTTCGACGCGCTGTCCGGTTCCGTCGATGCCGCTGTAGCGGATCCGCGCATGGCGCGCTACCTCGCCGCGCAGGCCCGGGATCGAGAGGCAGCCTTCCCAGTCGAGCGCGATGTCGGCGCCGACGGGTACGACCTCGGGGTTGATCAGCACCTGCAGCGGTGCCGGCTCGTCGGTCTCGCGGCAGGCCATGTCGAGGAAGACGATGACGCGCAGGCTCTCGGCAACCTGGGGTGCTGCGAGTCCGATGCCGCGGGCGTCGTACATGGTCTCGACCATGTCGCGTACCAGGTCGGGCAGCAGGGCCGCGTGATCCGCCGTCACCGCGGCCGCACGCCGGCGCAATACGGGATGCCCCATCCTGATGATCGGCCTGACCGCCATGACCGGATACTAGGCAGCCGCGCGGTTGCGGTAAACAGCGAGCGGAGGTCGACGAATTGCGCCCCGGCGTGAAGCTGTGCTATCCAGAATGATCCGTGGAAGCCATGGCCCGCAGGCGTGTGATGTCTGCATGAAGCAGAACAGGAGGCCGAATTCCGTGCATGTGACCGTCCGTGACAACAACGTTGACCAGGCGCTTCGGGCGCTGAAGAAGAAGATGCAGCGGGAAGGGATGTTCCGGGAGATGAAGCTTCGCCGGAGCTACGAGAAACCCTCGGAACGACGCTCGCGCGAACGGGCGGAAGCGATGCGCCGCCACCGCAAGCTGTTGCGCAAGCGCCTGGAGCGCGAGGGCTACTAGGCGCGACCACGCATCCGCGTGTGACCCAGGGTCCGGTTCCGCCGGCACAACGACCACCACCAGGACATGACCGGAGGGTCCGACCCGCGATGCCGCACCCGGTTCGTGACCACGAGCTTGCCTCGACCATCGTCCGGTTCTGGTTCGAAGACAGCGGGCCCGGGGACTGGTTCTCCAAGCGGCCGGAGTTCGATGCCCTGATTCGGGACCGGTTCGCTGCAACCCACGACCGGGCCCTCGCCGGCGATTATGACCACTGGGAGGACGATCCGCAGGCCTGCCTGGCACTGGTGGTGGTGCTGGACCAGTTTCCGCGAAACATGTTCCGCGAGGACCCCCGCGCATACCGGGCCGATGCGAAGGCGCTCGGGGTCGCGAGGCGGGCGGTCGCCGCCGGCCATCACCGGGCCCTGACGCTTGATCAGTGCAAGTTCATGTTCCTGCCGTTCGAACACAGCGAAGCGCTCGATGACCAGAAACTGGGCGTGGAACTGATGCGCGAGTTCTGCGACGAGGAAAGCGTCGGGTATGCCCTTCGCCACCTCGAGATCGTGGAGCGGTTCGGCCGGTTCCCGCATCGAAACGCGGTCCTGGGTCGCGAGAGCACGGCGCAGGAGCGCGACTTCCTGCTGGAACCCGGGTCGGGATTCTGACCCCGGGCCCCGGTCAGAGCAGCAACAGGACACGACCGTGACAGCGAAACCCGAAATCCTGATCCAGTCCCCCTGGTACGAGCCGGCGATGCGCAGGCTCGACGAACTGGGCGTGACCCACCACCTGTGGCGGGCGGCGGAGCCCGACGCCCTTCTCGCCGAGGTCGGCCCGCGCTGCAGCATCATCGGGACGTTCCAGGTCTGCCCGGCGAGCCTGATCCACGCGGTCCCCAACCTCGAGCTGATCCTGACCTTCGGTGTCGGCTACGACGGGGTCGATGTCGCCGAGGCCACAAGGCGTGGCGTGCGGGTGGTGAACACGCCCTCGGTGCTGAACGACTGCGTGGCGGACCTGGCCATGGCCCTGGTGCTCGCCGGACGCCGGCAGGTGGTGCAGGCGGACCGCTATGCCCGCGAAGGCAGGTGGGAACGTGACGGCGACTATCCCTACACCCTGCACGTCACCGGATGCCGGGTCGGCATCGTCGGGCTGGGGCGGATCGGCATGGAGATCGCCGCGCGCTGCGCCGCCTTCAAGATGGAGATCTGCTATCACCAGCGCACGCCCCGGTCCGACGTGCCGTGGCCGCACCATCCCGACCTGGTCGGAATGGCGCGCGAGTGCGACATCATGGTCGTCATCGTGCCGGGCGGCGATTCGACCAGGCACCTGGTGGGCGAGGAGGTGATGGAGGCGCTGGGACCGCGGGGCCACCTGGTCAATGTCGCCCGCGGCAGCGTGATCGACACCGATGCGCTGGTGCGCTGCCTGAACGACGGACGGCTTGGCAGTGCCGCGCTCGACGTCTACCCCGACGAACCGCGCATTCCGCGCGAGCTCCTCGACATCACCGCGAACCTGACCCTGACACCGCACATCGCCAGTGCAACGCACCACACCCGCATGGCCATGGGCATGGTACTCCACGACAATCTCAGGGCATGGCTGGACGGACGCAGGCTGATCACCCCGGTCAACTGACCGAATGGCCCGCGTACCCGCCGCTCTCCCACAGCGCGTGCCGCAGCCGGTCGGGGATGCGGCGCGACGTGCGCGCGGCGGTGTCGAAACACACGCTGACACCGTGTGACGTCGCCGCGCAGTAGTGCGCGGTGAAGACGCCGATCTCCAGGATCATCGACGAGGAGCCCATGCGGGTGATCGAAAGCCCGACCTCGACCTCGCCCGGGTAGCGGATCTCGCGCAGGAAATCGAGTTCGATCCGGCGCAGGATCCAGTCGAGATTGGCGAACTCGTGCCCGGAATCGATCTGCTGTTGCATGACCCGGTGAAACAGCATGGTCCGCGCATTCTCGATGTAGACGGAATAGGCGGTGTTGTTGACGTGACCCACCGGGTCGAGATCCGCGTAGCGCAGGGATTCCCGGGTCCACACCCGGTAGGATCTGCGCTCCGTCGCCGCAAAACCGTCACTGACCGTCATGTGCTCCAACCCGTTCCGGTTGTGGAGAATCCGCACCGCCCGCGTGCTCCGGCGAGCCAGTATAGAGCACTGGGTGCACCGTGCTTCCCGCCCCCGAATGCCGCCTGTACCCGGACCGCGGGCGTGTGATACAGAGGGCGCCGGAAACGTCCGTGACCCCCGGAGTTGGCGATGACACTGCTGCGAATCGTGCTGAAGGGAGCGCTGGTGGCCGGCGCGCTGATGCTGTTCCCCGGACCCGATGCCCGGGCGGGTGATGCCGATGCCGGCGCCAAGGTGTTCAAGAAGTGCGTGGCGTGCCATTCGCTGAAGGCGGGCAAGCGCCGGACCGGTCCGTCGCTGCACGGCGTCTACGGTCGCCAGGCCGGAACCTTCGTCGATTCCAAGGGCAAGACGTTCAGGCATTCCAAGGACATGAAGGCGGCCGGCGAGGCCGGGCTGGTCTGGTCCGCCGAGGTGCTCGCGGCCTACATCGCCGATCCCAAGCCCTATATCGGCGCGATGATCGGCAAGAAGAAGGCGAAGACCAAGATGGTGTTCCCGGGTCTGAAGAAACCCGCCGACATCGAGAACCTTGTCGCCTATCTCGAGCCCTTTGCCTCGGGTGAGCAGGAAGGCAAGCGATAGTCACGACGCCGGTTCGGGCGCGGCCAGGTCACGACAGTCGGGCCCGGCAACGATCGGGGGCCCGGTGAGGGCCTGCAGGTCGTCGATGGACAGGCCGGCGACCTTCTCCTGTACCACCAGTCCGCCGGGAGTGACCGCGATCACCGCGAGGTCGGTGAAGATCCGGGCGACACAGCCGGCCGCGGTCAGCGGGTAGCTGCATTCCTCGACGATCTTCGGCGCACCGCTGCCGGTCACGTGGGTGGTCATGACCCACACCTGACGGGCGCCGACCGCCAGGTCCATCGCTCCGCCGACCCCGGGCGGAAACCGGTCGTCATCGGTGGTCCAGTTCGCGAGGTCGCCGGTCCCGGAGACCTGGAAGGCGCCGAGGATCGCGATGTCGAGATGGCGCCCGCGGATCATGGCAAACGCGTCCGAATGCACGAAGTAGCTGCCGCCCGGCAGCATGGTGACGGGCTGCTTGCCCGCGTTGACGAGGTCCGGGTCCTCCCGGCCGGGTTCCGGGCGTGGCCCGAAGCCGAGAACACCATTCTCGCTGTGCAGGACGATCTCCCGGTCCGGCGGCAGATGGTCGGCGCAGAGCGTCGGGATGCCGATCCCGAGGTTGACATAGCTGCCGTCGGGAATCGCGCGCGCGGCGCGCCATGCCATCTGCTGGCGCGACAACCGGCAGGACGCAAGGTCGGGTACGAGGTTCATGGGCGAAATGTCCACGCGGAGGGAGGGAGTCGATGCCGCTACTCTAGGCAGTGCCGCGCCGCGGCGAAAGCGGCATCGGCGGCTTTCAATTGCGCGGGCCCGCGCGTATGCTCCGCTGCCGTCATGGTGGCAACGGTGATCCATGACGACATTCCCCGCACCGACAGTTCCCGGAGAGCCCGCATGTCGCTCAAGCGCGGTCGCAAGTTCCTGAACACACCCGGCCCGACCAACGTGCCCGATCGCGTGCTCAATGCCATGCACCGTCCGACACTCGACCTTTCGGACCCGGAGTTCCTGGACGTCTCAATCTCGTGTTTCCGCGACATGCGCCGCGTCATCCTGACCGAAGGCGAGGTGTTTCTCTATGCCAGCAACGGGCACGGGGTCTGGGAGGCGGCGCTCGCCAACCTGTTCTCGCCGGGCGACCGGCTGCTGGTGCCCGAAAGCGGCAACTTCTCCGCCGCCTGGCAGGACATGGCGACGGCCCTCGGTCTGGAGGTTCAGCCCCTTCCCGGCGACTGGCGCCGCCCGGCGCGTCCGGAAGCGATCGAGGCCGCGCTCAGGCAGGACGCGGGTGGAACCATCAAGGGCATCCTGCTGGTGCACGCGGATACCGCCACCTCCTCGCTGTGCGATGTCGCGGCTGTGCGCGGCGCCATCGATGCCGCCGGCCACGATGCCCTGTTGCTGGTCGATACCATCGCGGCACTGGGCACCACCGAGTACCGGATGGACGAGTGGGGGGTCGACGTGACCGTGGCCGCGTCGCAGAAGGGGCTGATGATGGCGCCCGGGATCGGGATCATCGCCGCCAGCGAGAAGGCGTTGCGCGCCCATGAACGGGCCGCATTGCCGCGGCGCTACTGGGACTGGCGCACCCGGCTCGAGGCCGAACACTACCGGAAGTTCTGCGGCACCGCGCCGCAGCTGATGGTCTTCGGGCTGCGCGAGGCCCTTGACATGATCTTCGAGGAGGGTCTCGAGACCATCTTCGAACGCCACCGGGTGCTGGCCGGAGCGACCCACGCCGCGGTCGAGGTCTGGAGCCAGGCCGGGACCATGAGCCTCAACATCGAGGACCCGCGCGAACGCTCGCCCGGGGTGACAACCGTGCTGACCGCAGAGGGCATCGACGCCAACGGGATGCGCGCCGTGTGTCGCGACGAGATGATGGCGGCACTCGGCGGTGGTCTCGGAAAGCTGGACGGCAGGGCGATCCGCATCGCCCACATGGGAGACCTCAACGCACCCATGCTGTTCGGGGCGCTGGCCGCCGTCGAGGCGACCTGCGGCTACCTCGACATTCCCTGTGCCTCGGGCGGCGTCAGTGCCGCGATCGACCACGTGACCCGGGCGAAGAAGGAGGCATCGGCGCCGGTCACCTACTGACCGGGCGCCTCGGATGCGATCATAACGGTAATTCCGTATGCCGTGACGGTGTGCGGACTTGCCGCGACCGGCCGGCATGCCTAGCGTGCACGCCAGTGCGCGATCGAGACAGATGGAGACTTCGTCATGGCCACGATTACCGGCGCCCAGCTCATGGTGCGCTCGCTCAGGCAACAGGGTGTCGAGTACATGTTCGGCGTGGTCGGGTTTCCCGTCCAGCCGATCGCGGCGGCCGCCCTGGAGCAGGGCATCACCTATATCGGGATGCGCAACGAACAGGCGGCATCCTACGCCGCCCAGGCGGTCGGGTACCTGACCGGGCGGCCCGGCGCCTGTCTCGTGGTCTCCGGCCCGGGCGTGGTGCACGGCCTGGCGGGCCTGGCGAATGCGCAGCAGAACTGCTGGCCGATGATCCTGATCGGCGGCGCCTCGCCAACCTACCAGAATGGCATGGGGGCGTTCCAGGAGGAGCGCCAGGTCCGGATCGCGGAACCGTTCTGCAAGTATGCGCACGCGGTCGAGCACACCTACCGGATCCCGTTCTACGTCGAACAGGCCGTGCGTCACTCGATCTACGGACGGCCCGGCGCCGCCTACCTCGACATGCCCGATGACATCATCCAGGGCGAAGTCGAGGAGGAGGACGCGGTGCAGGTGTCGCGGATCCCCGATCCGCCGCGAAGCCAGGCGCTTCCGGAGAGTGTCGAGGCGGCGCTGGATGCACTCGAAACCGCCGAGCGGCCGCTTGCCATCATCGGCAAGGGCATGGCGTGGGCCCGCGCCGAGGACGAGGTGCGCGCCTTCATCGAACGCACGCAGCTGCCGTTCCTGGCCTCGCCGATGGGCAAGGGCGTGATGGACGATTCCCATCCGCTGTCGGTCGGGGCGGCACGCAGCCATGCGCTGCGCGAGGCCGATGTCGTGTTCCTCATGGGCGCGCGGCTCAACTGGATCATGCATTTCGGACACAAGCCCCGGTTCAGCGAGAACGTGCGGGTGGTGCAGCTCGACATCGCCCACGAGGCGATCGGCCACAACGTCCCGGCGGAAGTCGCGCTGGTGGGCGACGGCAGGGCGATCACCGGACAGTTGAACAGGGCGCTCGAGAACCGGCAGTGGTTCTATCCCGCCGACACGCCGTGGCGCTCCGCGCTCAGGGAGAAGGCGGAAGCCAATGCCGAACAGATCAGGCCGATGCTCGAGGATGACTCGACGCCGACCAACTACTACCGCGCACTCAGGGACATCCGTGCCTGGGCAGGCGAGTCGGCGGTGATCATCGGCGAAGGCGCCAACACCATGGACATCGGGCGGACCCAGTTGCCCAACGCGCAGCCGCGGCTTCGCCTGGATGCGGGAAGCTACGGAACCATGGGCATCGGCATGGGGTTCGCGATTGCCGCCGCCGCGGTGCACCGCGACCGGCCGATCATCTCCGTCTCGGGAGACTCGGCGCTCGGGTTCTCCGGCATGGAGATCGAGACCGCGTGCCGCTACGGGTTGCCGGTCAAGATCGTGGTCCTGAACAACGGCGGCATCGGCCGGGGTGTCGCGCAATTCGAGGAAGGCGAGCAGATCCCGCCGTTCGCACTCACCATCGGGGCGCGGTACGACCGGATGATGGAAGCGTTCGGCGGCAAGGGGTTCCACGTCGAGGATCCGGCCGATCTCAGGCCGGCGCTGGATGCGGCGAGCGCCCATGACGGACCGGCGCTGGTCAATGTCATCCTCCACCCGGAGGCGGGCCGCAAGCCGCAGCAGTTCCGCTGGCTGACCACCTGAGGCTCGGGCCCGGGTGCACCGTGTCCTCCCAGGGGCACGGTGCACGGAGCCCCTCCCGGCGGGAGGGCGGGCCGCGGGATCCTGCCCCGCGCATCAGGGTTCCGCGACGGTTTCTCCCGATCCCGGTCCCTCGATCCGGATCACCCGGTCAACGAAGATCGATGGCGTGACGACGACCTCGGGGTCGAGGTCGCCCAGGGAAACGATGCGGCGGACCTGCGCGACGGTGAGCCGGGCGGCTGCGGCCATGACCGGTCCGAAGTTCCGGGCCGACTTGCTGTAGGTCAGGTTGCCCCACCGGTCGGCGCATTCGGCGAAGACAAACGCGGCGTCGCCGTGCAGCGCATGTTCGAGCACATGCGCGCGGCCGTCTATCTCGCGGATCTCCTTGCCTTCGGCCAGCCGGGTTCCGACGCCGGTCGGCGTGTAGAAGGCGCCGATCCCGGCGCCCGCAGCCCGCATGCGTTCCGACAGGGTTCCCTGCGGCACCACCTCGAGCTCGACCTGGCCCTTCGCCCACATCTGCTCGAACACCACCGAGCCGCCGGACCTGGGGTAGGAGCAGATCACCTTGCGGACCCGTCCGGCCTCGAGCAGCCCGCCGATGCCGCGGCGGCCGACGCCGGCGTTGTTGGACACGATGACGAGATCCCGGCACCCCTGGTCACGCAGCGCGTCGAGCAGTTCGGTCGGCATTCCCGCGCCGCCGAAACCCCCGACCAGCAATGTCGCACCGTCCTCGATGCCGCGCACCGCGTCCTCGAAACTCTCGACGATCTTGTTGATCGGCATGGCGGTACCGCGTTCCGGTTGCGCGAAGAGGGAGGTCAGACGAAAACGGGCCGCACAGGGTGCGGCCCGTCGTCGAAGCCGGGTTCCGGCAGCGGAGGGATCAGCGAATGACGCCGATATCGACCCGCCTGTTCTTGGCTTCCCGGACGCCGTCCCTGGTCGGGACCACTGTCCGTGTCTCGCCGTAGGCCATGATCTCGATCATGCCCTGCAGGTCGGTCGAGGAATTGGCGTCAAGGGCCTTGGCAACCACCTCGGCACGCTGCTGCGAGAGCTTCTGGTTGTACTTGCGCGGGCCGGAACGGTCGGCATGACCCGAAATCGTCACCCGTTTCACGCCATGCTGGTCGATGGACAGCACCGCCTTGTTGACCGCCTCCATCCCGTCCGTGGTCAGTTCGGCGGAATCAAAGTCGAACAGCACCGTGAACTTCTCGAACAGGCGCGCAACCGGACCCTTCGGCTTGGGCGGCGGCGGCGGCGGAGTGAGTGCCGCGGCGAGCGCGTCCTTGGCAAACACGAAGTCATCGCGGCACTTCGCGATATGGTCGGGCTGACGGTTTTCCTCGAGTTCCTGCAGCCAGCAGTCAAGCGACAGCTGGGCAATCGCGGCCAGCTTCGGGAACTTCTCCGACCCTTCGGCCAGCATTTCGCTGAGCTCCCGGTGCGCGGACATCAGTTCGCCGACATGCTCCGAAGGAATGCGGCGTTCGGCGACCGGCTGCGGACCGGACGCGGCACCGCCGGCGGCCGCGATGGCGCGGTCGGCGAAGTAGTCGGAGTCGATGTGGTCGCCTTCGTCATATTCCGACTGGGACAGCGCGACATAGCCCTTGTAGAGCTGGCTACCGAACGGATCGTCTGTCCCGGCGGTTTCCTTGGCTACCTCGAGCTGTAGCCCGACGCATCCTGTAAGGAGCAGGGCTGCGGCGCCTGTCCCCAGGGCCGCCTTAAGTGCGTGCCAGGGCATTCCAACCTCCGAAATAATGCAACGGGCTCGAACACCGCAACACAATACGCGCTGGGAGCATTGCAACGCAACACGGTTGAATCGCAACCATTCCAATCTCATGCGCCGAGGCCCCCGAACCGGTCGGCCCGGTACGGCGCCAGGTCGATGCCGGGATCGCGCCCGGAAACCAGGTCGGCGATCAGCTGTCCCGTGCGGGCGGACTGGGTGAGGCCGAGATGTCCGTGGCCGAAACCGAAGAAGACATTGTCGTGATGGCGCGAGGCGCCCAGCACCGGCTTGCTGTCCGGAAACGACGGACGAAACCCCATCCACTCGCGGCTGGCCGTCCCGCCGAGCCCCGGCAGGGCCTCGCGCGCCAGGGTCAGCATCCGGTAGATCCGTCGAAAGTCCGGCGGAGCGGCAAGCCCGGCAAACTCGACGCCCGACGTCAGCCGCAGTCCGTCACGCATGGGCGCCAGCACGAACCCGTGGTCCCCGACCACGACCGGCCGGCGCAACCCGGGACCGGCCTCGAGATCGAGATTCAGGTGGTAGCCCCGCTCGGTGTCCAGCGGCACCCGGGAGCCGAGCATGGCTGCCAGCGGGCGTGACCAGGCGCCTGCACAGATCACGAAACAGTCGGCGGCATGGATGCCGAGGTCGGTCACCAGCCGGACCGGCCTGTTGCCCTCGAACTCGAAGCGCACCGCGCGTTCCGGCAGGATCCGTCCGGAACGGCGCACGAACGCTGCGGCGTAGGCATCGGTCAGTGCCGAGGGCTGGGTGACGAAGCCGTTGGCCGGCTGGAAGACACCGCGGGTGAAGTGGTGGGCGAGCCCCGGCTCGAGCTGCCGGATCTCGTCCGGTCCGAGTTCCTCCGCCGCGAGACCGTTGCGTCGGAGCGCCGCGCGCTCCGCCGCGGTGGCGTCGAACGCGGCCTGCGATGCGTACACCCTGAGCCACCCGGTGGGGCGGACGATGTCGCTGATCCGGTTCTCCGCCATCAGCGCCTCGTGGGCCGCCATCGCGCCCTGGTTCAGCGCGTGGATTTCCGCGGCAATGCGCTCGACCCGCGCGGGGAGCCCCGCCGCCAGGAACCGGAGCAGCCACGGTGCCATCCGGGGCAGGTAGGGCCAGCGGATGCGCAGCGGCGCCGCCGGGTCAAGCAGCATGCGGGGAACCCGCATCCATGCGCCCGGCGTGCTGACCGGCCAGATGCTGTCGACGGCGATTGAGCCGGCGTTGCCGAACGACGTCGCGCGTCCCGGAGCCCTCGGGTCGACGATCAGCACCTCGTGCCCGTCCCGGACGAGGCAGAGCCCCGTGCACACCCCGACGATGCCGGCGCCGACGACGATCACGCGCCGCGGCGCGGATGCCATGGCGGCCGGTCTCACCCGCGGCCCAGAACGCCGAGTATGCCAATCAGCCGCGCGTCGCGCTCGGCCTCGAGTTCCGCAATGCTGCGCTCGCCGGCCTCATCCTCCACCCCCGCGACAATGGTCTCCGCCAGCTCGCCGGCCAGCACCGGGTTTTCGGTCATGGTCTCCCACCAGGCCTGCATCCCCGGCGCAAAATGCCCGAGCATTCCCCGGTACCCGGCCGCTCCGCCGGCAAGGTTCATGGTCATGTGCGGCCCCATGAGCGCCCAGCGCAGGCCGGGCCCCCTGCAGACCGCGGCATCGATGTCCTCAACCGACGCCAGGCCGTTCTGGACCGCGAGCACCGCTTCGCGAAACAGAGCCGCCTGCAGACGGTTGGCGAGATGGCCCGGCACCTCCTTGCGGATCCGAATCGGATGCTTGCCGATGTGGCGATAGAACCCGATTGCCCAGTCGGCGGCCTCCGGGTCGGTCTGCCTGCCGGCAACCACCTCGACCAGTGGTATCAGGTGGGGAGGATTGAAGGGGTGGCCGACGACGAATCGTCCGGCCGAGGCGAGACCCTCCTGGAGCTCGCTCATGATCAGTCCCGAGGTGCTCGACGACAGGATGGTCCCCGCGGGCAGGGCCGGATCGATGTCGCGGTAGAGTGCCTGCTTGACGTCGAGCCGTTCCGGTGCGCTTTCCTGCACGAAGTCCGCGCCCGCAACGGCTTCGGCCGCCGTGGAGTGGGAGGTGACCGCGTCGCGGTCGGCGCCATCGGCAAGCCCGAGCGCCTCGAGGTGTGGCCAGGCGGTCTCGATGAACGATGCCAGCCGCTGCTCCCAGTCACCGGCGGGGTCCCAGGCGTCGACCGCGTAGCCGCGGGCCAGGAACCAGGCGGCCCAGCTCGCGCCGATGGTTCCTGTCCCGAGCACCGCGATCCGTCGCACCTGCGTGTGGTCCGGATAGTCAGACATCATTCTCTCCCCTGAGGGCCCGCATCCCCGGTCAGTGCCCGGAATGCCAGCACGGTGATTGCGGCAATGCAGAGCCAGGTTTCCTGCCAGATGCCGTACGAAACCAGGGCAGTGAACACGCCGGCCGCCGCTGCGGCAAGCGCGGTGCTGCGCCAGGGGTCCGGCAGGGCGATGACATGCCGGATGGTGCACCACAGCAGCAGTCCGCCGCCTGCCACTCCGACCAGGCCGAGGTCGAGCCACAGCTGCAGGACCAGGCTGTGCGGATGACTGGGATTGCTCGTGAGCATCTGGTACGGCCGTGCTCCGATGACTGCCAGGTCGAGTTCGCGTGTCGCGCCGACACCGTGGCCCAGCAGCGGCCGGTCCAGGATCGCGGTGGCGGTCGCGTGCCAGATCTCGATGCGGTGCAGCACGCTGGCCGGAATGCCGTCGGCCAGCGGTTCCAGCCAGTCCGGCAGGACAAGGAACAGCCAGGGCGCGATCGCGGCCAGGCCTGCCGTGAGTGCAATACCGCACCACAGGACGGCACGTGGTGCACGACAGGCCAGCGCGCAGACGCCGGCGGCGAGCAGGGCGGCGGTCGCGGCGGATGCCGAGTCACCGATCCAGGCTACACCCGTCACCAGCCCGATCAGCAGCCAAGCGGCGGCACGCCGGCGCTGGCTCCACAGCCACCCGGCAGCCGGCCAGGCAAGCAGGACCAGCGCGCTGGTTGCCCGGTTGTAGCGGACCAACGGCCAGTCACGGTTCGCCGGGTCGGACGCGAGCCTGAGCGAGATCATTCCGCCGGTCATTTTCTCGAACACCAGCAGGGCGATCGCGGTGCCGAGGCCGCCGATCAGCCAGTACGCAACCCGCCGGCGTGCGCACGGGTCGAGTCCGGCGGCGGCACCGCAGGATGCGGTCCACACGATGAGCGCGAGCGCCAGCGCCTTTCCGGCCGCCCATCCGCTGCAGGCCGAACAGGCGGACAGAAGGCCGAGGACTCCGGTCATGTGAATCACCAGCACCACGGTGACCACGCCCGGCAGGGTCATGGGTCGCAACTGGGCCGCGCGGGTGAGCGCGGTTGCGCCCAGCAGCGAGACCGCGAGCAGTCCGAACACGGGGACCAGCGTGATCTTGGCCAGCAGACCGGCCGGGACAAACACGGCCAGTGCGGCACACAGGCTCGCGGTTCGGAACGCCTCGGCCTTCAGGGACAACGGGCGCGCCATCGCCTCACTCCGCGACCGGAGGCGCCGCCGCCCGACCGCGCCTAGCGGGCGGGGAGGTTGGTTCCCCTGACACGCCAGCCGCCGTCGAACCCGGGTTCAGGATGAAGCCTGTCAATCAGGGTGGTTGAAAGCGTGTCGACCGAAAAACCGAGTGCGTGTGCCGGTTCGATGCCGAGTGCAAGGGCAAGGGCGGCCCGGATGGTCCCGCCGTGGGCGACACAGACCACGTTGCGGCCGCGCCAGCATTCGCTCAGCTGCTCCAGGCACTCGTGTACCCGTAGCGCAAGACCGGCAAAGCTCTCGCCGCCGGGCGGAACCTCGTTGGCCGGAGCCAGCCAGAACCTGTTCCAGCCATCGCCCTGGAGCGCCCGGACCTCGTCGTAGGTCCGGCCGGTCCAGTCCCCGAGGTCCTGTTCACCGAGGCGCGCATCGACAACCGGGTCGGGCAGGCCGAGACCGGCGGCGCGGATCGCATCAAGCGTCTGACGCGTTCGCATCAGGTGACTGGTCACGCTCACCGATCCGGGCGGCAGCCGACCGGCCAGGACGCGAAACGCGTCCTCGTTCGACGTGTCGGCCGGTCGGTCCGACGCGCCGTAGATGCGCTGGGCCGGGTTCGGGACCGGAGCGTGGCGCACGATATGCCAGCGTGTCTCGTTCATGTCGGTCCCATGCCCGGATCCGCTCCGAACCACGCCGCCAGCGCCAGCAGCGCAAGGATCTCGGCGACCTGTTCCATGGCGCCGAGGACATCACCTGTATACCCGCTGAGGGTTCGTGATGCCACACCGGCCACGACCGCCGCGCCGGCGAGTGCCGCCACGAGCACCACGGCCGCGGCCGGCACGGGAAGCATGACGACAAGCAGTCCTCCCGCGCAGGCGAGCCCGAAGGCCGCTGTCCTGCGGTCGGGATGCCCGGCGGCGTGAGCAAGCCCGTCGTCGCATGCCGGTTCCATCACCGATGCCGCGGCCACCATGGCCGCCCGGCCGGCGGCGAGGGCAGAGGCGAAAGCGAGCAGGGCCGCGAGTGTGCCTGCATCCTGCAGGATCGCCGCGACGGCGGCCGACTTCAGCGCGATCATCAGCACCAGCGCCAGGACGCCCCAGGTTCCGGTGCGGCTGTCTCGCATCGCCGCCAGCCGTCGATCGGGATCGGGACAGCCGAGACCGTCGGCGAGGTCGGCGAGACCGTCTTCATGCAGGGCGCCGGTCACCGCCGCCGCTGTCGCCAGGGCGCAGAGTCCGCAGGCCAGCGGCGGCAGGCCGAGCCATGCGGCGAGCGCCAGGACCAGGCCCGCGAACAGTCCGATCGCGGCTCCGATCACCGGAAAGCACCAGGCAGCGTGCATCAGCTGCGGCGGCTCTTCGTGGTCGAGCGGAATGCGGGTCAGGAACGCCGTTGCGGCGGCGAGATCACGCAGCACCCGCCGCAGGGACGGCATGTCCGTCAGCGGTTCGGGAGCCATGACGGGCCCTGTTCCTGCCTCCGGGGACGCGGCGCCGGCAGCACGGCGGGTTCCCAACGCCGCCGTCCCGGCGTATAGGCTGGCGCGACCGGTGGCGCCGGACCCGTTCCGTGCGCGGTCTGGCAGGGGTGATGATGAACCACGCGGCTGGGGCGGTTTCCTCGCTCGACGAGATCCGCGCGCTGATCGGCAGCCTGCCCGGCGCCGACCTCGCGGCGGGCACCGCGGCCGCGGCACGCGAGCGGGTGCTGACCAAGCCGGAGGGGTCGCTCGGCCGGCTGGAGGAACTCGCCCGCTGGATGGCCGAGTGGCAGGGCCGGCATCCTCCGGCGATCCGTCATCCCCGCACCGCGGTCTTCGCGGGCAACCACGGGGTGGCGGCACGCGGCGTGTCGGCCTATCCAGCCGAGGTGACGGCGCAGATGGTCGCCAACTTCGTGGCGGGCGGTGCGGCGGTCAACCAGTTGTGCCGGCTGTTCGATGCCGATCTTCGCGTCTACGAACTCGGTCTGGACAGCCCGACGGCGGACTTCGTCGAGAACCCGGCCATGGGCGAGCACGAGTGTGTCACCGCGATCGCCTACGGAATGACGGCGGTGGAACCGGGCATCGACCTGATATGCCTCGGCGAGATGGGGATCGGCAACACCACCTCGGCCGCCGCCCTGTGCCTCGCGCTCCATGGCGGGACCGCGGCCGACTGGACCGGCACCGGCACCGGCGTGGCGGGGGAGACACTTCACCGCAAGATAGAGGTTGTCAAACACGCCGTCGCCCGGCACCGCGACCGGGCGGGTGATCCGCTCGGCATCCTGGCGGCCCTCGGCGGACTCGAACTGGCCGCGATCGCCGGAGCGGTGCTTGCGGCCCGGATGGCCCGGGTTCCGGTGCTGCTCGACGGATTTGCCTGTACCGCGGCCGCAGCGGTCCTGCACGCGGTATCCCCGCGCGCCATCGACCACTGCCAGGTCGCCCACTGTTCCGTCGAGCCCGGTCACCGACTCCTGCTCGAGCGCATTGGCAGGAAACCGCTGCTCGACCTCGCAATGCGCCTTGGCGAGGGTTCGGGCGCGACCCTCGCCCTCGGCCTGCTGCAGGCCGCTGCCGCATGCCACCAGGGTATGGCTACCTTCGCGGAGGCGGGCGTCTCCGGACGCGACTGACGCAGTCGCGTCGTCAGGTGTCGACGAGCGAGAGATTGTCCGCTGCGGACCGGCCATCCCTGCCGGCCACCAGGTCATAGCTGACGCTGTCGCCCTCGTTGACCCCCTGGATGCCCGAGCGGTGCAGGGCGGTGATGTGAACGAACACGTCGTTGCCGCCTTCGTCGGGCTGAATGAATCCGTATCCCTTGGCGTGGTTGAACCACTTGATCTTTCCTACAGGCATGTACCTTGTTCCGTACTGGACGTGGAACCGGCGCGTTCGCGACGGCTCTGGCACGGTTCCATCCCTGCGAGTAAGGGTGCGGTGCGCCCGGCCTCGCCGGAAGCCGTGCATGGAGCAAGCTTGACAAAGACTGGGTCGGAAGGCAACCGCGGCTACGGTACCCTTTCGATTCTGAGCACGTTGGTCGATCCCGGTGTTCCCATCGGGACACCGGCGGTCACGACGATCTTGTCGCCCGGCTGCGCAAAACCCTCGGCAAACGCGCTTTCCGTGGCGCGGACCACGACGGCGGAAAACCGTTCCTCGCGGGGGATGTGGACCGCGTGCACGCCCCAGGTGATGGCAAGCCGCCTGGCGGTTCGCAGGGACGAGGTGATGCACAGGATCGGAACCGGTGGCCGTTCCCGGGCGGCCCGCAGTGTCGTCGAACCGGAAACCGTGTAGGTGACGATGCAGGACGCGCTGACGGTTTCCGCTACCTGGCGCGCCGCAAGCGTGATGGCGTCCGACACGGTCGGTTCGGGAGCTTCATGGCTGGCGGCGGACAGCGCATGGTAGAACCGGTCGCCCTCCACGGCGCGGATGATGCGGTCCATCATGGCCACCGCCTCGATCGGCCAGGCACCGGTCGCGGTCTCGGCCGAGAGCATGACCGCGTCGGCCGAGTCGAAGACGGCGGTGGCGACGTCGGACGCTTCGGCCCTGGTCGGTGCGGGCGCATGGACCATCGAGTCGAGCATCTGGGTCGCAACGATCACGGGTTTTCCGAGCCGCCGCGACAGCTTGACGATCTGCTTCTGCAGCCCGGGTACCTGTTCGGGCGGCAGTTCCACGCCGAGGTCGCCGCGTGCGACCATCACGGCGTCGGTCATCTCGACCAGCTCGTCGAGATGCTCGATCGCGGCCGGTTTCTCGAGCTTGATCAGCAGGCTGGCAGCGCCGCCGACGAGCCGGCGGGCCTGCGCCACGTCCTCCGGGCGCTGGACGAAGGACAGGGCAACCCAGTCGACGCCGAGGTCAAGCGCAAAGGCGAGGTCGCGGTGATCCTTGTCGCTGAGCGGCGACAGGTCGAGGACCACGCCCGGCACGTTCACTCCCTTGCGGTCCGACAGGCTGCCTCCGGTGATCACCTCCGTCTCGAGCATGCGGGCGGTGCTTCGACCGACCCTTAGCCTGATTCGACCGTCGTCGAGCAGCAGTTCGGTTCCCGCCCGCGCGGCCGCGAAGATCTCCGGGTGCGGCAGCTGCACCCGGTTCCGGTTGCCATCGACCGGGTCCAGGTGCAGCCGGAAGGTATCGCCGGGCTCGAGCGTGATCCCGCCGTCCGGAAAGGTGCCGATCCGCAGCTTAGGCCCCTGCAGGTCGGCCATGATGCCGATCGGCCGGCCAAGGGCCTGCTCGGTCTCGCGGATCCTGCTGTAGATCGCGCGGTGATCGTCATGGGTCCCGTGACTGAAGTTCAGCCGGAAGACATCGACCCCGGTCTCGACCAGCTCGCGGACACGGTGCGCGCTCGCGGGGCCGAGCGTGGCGACGATCCTTGTATTCCTGTACCGGCGCATGACAGCAGAAGACCCCGCGAGCGTTTCAGCCGTATGTCAGCCGGGCTCACCCGAGCAGCGGACCGTAGCGATCCAGCAACGCCAGTACCTGGTCGCGTCCTTCCGACGGCAGCGGGAGGATGGCGCGGTCGATCCCGGCCTGGGCGTAGTTCTCGAGCGTCTGTGCATCGGCCGGTGCCCCGAACACGCTGACGGTCAGGCTTGCCATGTCCCGGCCGGCGGCGTCGGCGGTGCGCCGGAGCCGGTCCATCGACACGGCCGGGTCGAAGCCGCCCCGGCCGCGCGGAAACCAGCCGTCACAATATTCGACCACGCGGCGCAGCGTGAAGTCGCTTTCGCCGCCGAGCAGCAGCGGCGGGTGCGGCTGCTGCGCCGGCTTGGGCCAGGACCAGGTCGGCTCGAAGGACACGTGCTCGCCACTGAAGGAGGCCTCCTCCTCGCCCCACAACGCCTTCATCGCCAGCACGTGTTCACGCAGCATCGCGAACCGGGTCCGGTAGGTCGCTCCGTGGTCTTCCATCTCCTCGACGTTCCAGCCACCGCCCATGCCGAAGACGAATCGCCCGTTCGACATCATGTCGAGGCTGGCGACCGACTTCGCGGTCACGATCGGGTCACGCTGCGGCACCAGGCAGATCCCGGTCCCGAGCCTGAGCCTGGTGGTCACCGCCGCCGCCCAGGACAGGGTCACGAACGGGTCAAGAGTGTGGGAGTACTGCTTCGGAAGCGGGCCGCCTCCCGGGAACGGCGACTTCCGGCTGGTCGGAATGTGGGTATGTTCCGGCACGAACAGGGACTCGAATCCCCGGTCCTCGAGTTCCCGGGCAAGCTCGTCCGCCCTGATGCTGTAGTCCGTGTCGAAGATGAAAACACCGATATCCATGAACCGTCCCCAGTTTCTCGGCTAGTGTGGCGCACACGTACTATACCAACCCCGGTGCCTGCGTGCGCGCCTCGCGCGCCGGCATCATCACCCTTGCGATGGGTGCGGAACGCCGGCGGTGCTATGACGCCGTCGACGAGCCGAATGTTCCCGACCCGGAGACCGCAATGACACGAACCGTAGCCCGGCTGCTCGCCGACAGCCTCGAGGCGCATGGCGTCGACCAGATCTTCTGTGTGCCCGGCGAGAGCTACGTCGGTCTTACCAGCGTGCTGGTTGCGCGCAACACCGTGCGCATCGTGGTCTGCCGGCACGAGGCCGGCGCCGCCTTCATGGCTGCGGCCGACGGACGGCTGCGTGACCGGGCGGGTGTCGCGGTGGTCAGCCGTGGTCCCGGGCTCGCCAACGGCCTGGTCGCCGTTCACTCCGCCTACCACGATGCCACCGCGCTGGTGATGCTGATCGGCCAGGTAGAGCGCGCCGAATTCGGCCGCCAGGCGCTGCAGGAACAGAACTACTCGCTGCTGCTGGCCGACATCACCAAGCTGGTGATCGAGGTCAACGAGCCCGACACCGCGTCGGAGGCCCTTGCACGGGCATTCCACGTGGCCGAGAGCGGCACACCCGGTCCGGTCGCCGTGGTCCTGCCGGAAGACCTTTTCGACGCCGTCACCGCGGCGCCGGTGGACCCGCCCCGGCCCGCGGTCATCCCCGGACCCCGCGCGGGCGACCTCGATCGTCTGGTCGGGATGCTGGCCGAGGCGGAGAGGCCGCTGGTGCTGGTGGGAGGCGCGATGCTCGCCGATGCGGTACGCGATCCCCGGGCCCTTGCGGACCTGTGCAGCCTTGCGGAACGCTGGTCGCTGCCGGTCAGCCCGACCCATCGCCGTCCCCAGCTGTTCGACGCACGCCACCCGAACTTCGGGGGGTACATGGGCATCCGCGTCCCGCCCGTCCTGATCGCCGAGATGAAGCGGGCCGACCTGCTGCTGGCACTGGGCGAACGGCTGACCGACACCGTCAGCCAGTCCTACAGCTTTCCGGCGGCTCCGGCGCCGCAGGTACCGCTGGTGCACGTCTGGCCGGATGCGGACGAGGTCGGCCGTGTCTGGCGACCCGATCTCGGCATTCCCGCGAGCCCGCACGAGGTCGTGCGCGGCCTGCTTGCACAGGCGCCGCCGCCGGTCCCTGCCGGACGGGCCGAATGGATTGCCGGGCTGAACGGCCTGCATCGCCGGCTGCTGGCCCCGGAATGGGAGAGCGCGGAGGACGGCGTGAACTTCGCGGCCGTTGTCTGTGCCGTCGAGCGTCACCTCGAGCCGGACGCGACGGTGACGACCGATGCTGGCAACTTCGGCAGCTTCGTGCACCGGCATATCGGTTTCGGCCAGCGCCACGTGTTCCTCGCCTCGGTGGTCGGGGCCATGGGATCGGGCATGCCGATGGCGGTTGCCGCCGGTCTGCGACGCCCCGGAACCCAGCAGGTCTGCTTCATCGGGGACGGGGGTGCCCTGATGATGGGCAACGAGATCGCCACCGCCCGCCAGTACGGGGTCAACCCGGTCATGATCATCGCGGACAACTCGGTCTACGGCACCATCGCGATGCACGGGCTGACGCGGTATCCCGATCGCCCGATCCTCGAGGGGACGCGGCTGACCAATCCGGATTTCGCGGACTGGGGAAGGAGCTTCGGCGCGGAAGGGTTCACGATCCGCAGCGAGGACGAGGTCGAGGAGGTGATCGCGTCGGCCTTCGCGGTCCGGACCCGTCCGGTGGTGGTACACTGCCACACCTCGCAGCTGCAGATGAACGCGTGGCGGCGCTACGAGGGCGGCGAGGTGCTGCCGTGACCGTGCGGGTGCCCGCCGATCTGGTCCATCGCCAGATCCTCACCGTCCTGACGGCCTGGGGCATGCCGCCCGACCTCGCCGAAACCACCGCGGGCGTGATGGTCGAGACCGACCTCAGGGGGGTGGATTCCCACGGCATCAACATGCTGCGCCAGTACGACGAGACCTTCCGGCGCGGCGCGCTGGACGTGCGCGCACGTCCGAAGCTGCTGCGCGACCGGCCGACCAGCGCCCTTCTCGATGCCGGGCATGGCCTCGGCCACCCGGTATCGGTCGAGGCCGTGACGCGCGCCATCGAGAAGGCGAAGTCGTGCGACATCGCCATGGTGTGCGTGGTGAACTCGCATCATTTCGGGGCGGCGGGCCATTATGCCGAGCTCGCGGCGAGGGCGGGGATGATCGGCCTGGTCACCACGTCGAGCCGGGGCATTACCATGGTTCCCACCCGCGGTCTCGAACCGGTACTGGGCACCAACCCGTTCGCACTCGCTGCCCCGGCCGGGCGACACCCGCCGCTGGTTCTCGACTTCGCGACCACCGTGGCCGCCGTCAACCGCGTCCGCGTCCGCCACCTGCGCGGTCTCGAACTGCCCGAAGGCTGGGTTACGGATGGTGACGGCGGTCCGGTTCGTGACGCCGGCGAGGCGCTGGAGATCTTCACCCGGCGTTCTGGAGGCGGCCTCAACCCGATTGGCGGTGCCGGCGAGATCCTCGGCGGCCACAAGGGGTACGGGCTGGCGCTGTTCTCGCACCTTCTCGGGGGGACGCTTCCGGGCGCGTCGTTCTCGCCGGTCCGGGTCCGGACCCAGAAGCGCGAGGATCCGGACCGGCTCGGCCACTGGTTCCAGGTGATCAACCCGGAGGCATTCCGCCCGGTGGACGAGTTCCTCGCCGATGTCGACGAGGTGATTGACACGCTGAAGGCCTCTCGGCCAGCGAACCCCGACCTGCCTGTCCTGGTGGCAGGGGAACCCGAACGCCTGACCCGCGAGGACAGGCTGCGTCATGGCATCCCGCTCCCCGACACCCTGTGCGACATAGTGCGCCGGCTTGCCGGGACAGCCGGCGTGCCGTATCTGCTCGACGGGTGTCGGGATGTCCCCGCACTCCAGGGAGGAAGCCGATGAAACTGGCCTTTCACGATGAATTTGTCCCTTCCGTGGTGACCGGTCGCGGCGTCGTCGACGTGTCCGACATCGTTCGCGACATCCCGCACACCGGGCCCGGCGACCTGATGAACGGGCTGATCGCCCGCTTCGACGCCTACCGGGACCGGCTCGAGGCCCGCGCCGCGGACGGCCCGGCGGTCCCGCTTGACCAGGTCCGGCTCAGGCCGCCGTTGCCGCGTCCCGGGGCCATCGACTGCATGGCGGTCAACTACATGGAGGACGGAACCCTGTCGGAGAAGCCGCCCCGCAACGGCTTCCACAAGACGCCGGGCGCAATCATCGGTCCCGGTGATACCATGGTCCTGCCGGATGTCCCGGCAACCATCTTCGAGGGCGAGGCCGAACTGGCGCTGGTCATCGGCAGGCGGGCCTGGCAGGTATCGGAAGCCGACGCGTTGTCGTACGTGTTCGGCTACACCAACTTCATCGACGGGTCCGCCCGCGGACTTCCGCCGGACCGCAACGTGTTCTTCCAGGTCAAGTCTCGCGCGACCTTCGCGCCGATCGGACCCTGGATCGTCACCGCCGACGAGATCGACGATCCCCAGGACCTGGACGTCCGGCTGTGGGTGAACGACGAACTCAAGCAGGACTTCAACACCAGCGACATGGCCCACAGGATCCCGGAGGTCATCGCCTGGCTGAGCTCGATCCACGTACTCGAGCCCGGCGACCTGGTGGCCACGGGAACCAACCACCGCGGCCTCAGCGCCTTCCAGGACGGCGACCGGATCCGGCTCCGGATCGCCCGGATCGGTACACTGGAGATCTCGGTGAGCGATGCGCTCGGGCGGACCTGGGCGCGGGAAACCAGGCTCGACAGGGCCAACCAGGGGCATGCCACCCCGACCCCGCAGCTGACAGGGAAGTACGCGCCGGGGAACGGATGATGGCCGGGCTGGAACGGTTCGGCCTCGATGTCGGGATCTACGGCAGCCTGGCCGAGCCCGGCACCATCATCGATCTCGCGCGGTTTGCCGAGGACACCGGCTTCGGGTCGATCTGGCTCGCCGATCACGTCGCCATGCCGGTGCGGTTCGACTCGCGCTATCCGTACAGTCCCGACGGCGGATTCCCGGCGCCGGTCTCCGAGGCGCTGTACGAGCCGCTCGCCACCCTCGGTGTGCTGGCGGGCGCCACCCGCCGGGTCCGGCTCGGCACCGCGGTCCTGATCATGCCGTACCGCAACCCGCTGCTGACCGCCCGCATGCTTGTCACCATCGACAGGTTCTCCGGCGGCAGGGTGACGCTCGGCGCCGGTGTCGGCTGGCTCAGGGAGGAATTCGAGGCGCTCGGGGCTGACCACGCGCGGCGAGGCCGGGCGACCGACGAGGCGCTCGAGGTGTTCAAGGCGGTCTGTGCCGGGGGCGAGGTTTCCTACCGGGGCGAGACCACGCGATTCGACCCGGTGCATTCAAACCCGGGTTCGGTCCAGCGGCCGCATCCGCCGATCCTGGTGGGCGGCGTGTCGGACCCGGCCCTGCGCCGGGTGGTCCGGCACGGTGACGGGTGGCTTGCGGTGGCGCTCGACCGGCCCATGCTGACCGAGCGACTGGCCGCGCTGCGCCGCCTTGCCTCCGGGGCGGGCCGGGATCCCGACGGTCTCGACCTTGTCTTCAAGATCTTCATCGCCCCGGGCGAGGCCCGTCCCGGTCCCTGGGGTGGCCGCGACATCGGCAGCGGCTCTCCGGACGAGATCCTCGGCGACCTGCGGATGATTCTCGACGCCGGGATCGGAACGGTGATCGTGCGCTACCGGGGCGATGATGCCGAGGCCCAGAAGCGGGAAATGGAACGGTTTGCCGCCGAGGTCGTGCCCCGGCTGTAACGGTCAGCCGAGCCGTTCGCGGAGCCGGAACCAGCTCGCGGCCAGCGCCAGCAGCGGACCGCGCAGCGCCCCGCCCGGGAACGGCCGGTGCCGGAGTGCCGCAAAGACATCGAACCGCTCGGCGGTCCCGGCCACCGCCTCGGCGACCAGGACGCCGGCCAGACCGGTGAGCGCCACCCCGTGCCCGGAAAATCCCTGGGCGTGGAACAGGTCGGGTCCGCTGCGGCCGATGTCGGGGATCCGGGTCCTGGTCACTCCGATGAGACCACTCCACGAGCAGTCCAGCTGCACCGGATCGAGCGAAGGGAAGACCCGGGCGATGCGCCGTTTCAGGAAACGGTCCCTGCCGCCGTCGTCTCCCGCACGGTAGCGGGCCCCGGCTCCGAACAGCAGCCGGGCGTCCCCGGTCACCCGGTAGTAGTCCGGTGCCGGCGCCCAGTCGCAGACCGCGACGTTGCCAGGCATGATGCGCCGAAGGGTACCCGGGGTCAGCGGCGGGGTGACCGCGACGTGGCTTGCGACCGGTGCCAGCCGGGCATGCAGCGGCGGGTGCAGCCCCTCGAGGTAGGCGTTCCCCGCCAGCACGACGAACCGGGCGCGTACCTCCGCCTGCGCGGTGCGCACGCAGTTTCGTCCGCCCGCGCGTTCGATGGCCAGGACCCGGCTGTGCTCGAACATCGCGGTACCTGCCAGGCGCGCGGCCCCGGCGAGGCCGCGCAGGTATTCCAGGGGATGGATCTGGCCACCCCCGGGATCGGCCAGGCCGGCGACGTAGCTGTCGCTGCCGACCAGCCGGGTGAGGTCGGGACGATCCAGCAGACGGGGTCCCGTGTAGCGGTACACCGTCGCCCAGTCCTCGGCCGTTTCGGCCAGACCGGCTCGCTGTCGCGGGGTTCCGGCGGCGAACAGGTAACCGCGGCGCAGGTCGCAGTCGATCGCGTGACGCGCGACCCTGGAACGGACCAGGGCCATGGCCTCGAGCCCCATGTCCCACATGGCACGGGAGGCGGCCGGTCCGGCGTGGCGGCGGAGTTCGCGCATATCGCAGCTGAAGCCGGTGACCAGCTGGCCGCCGTTACGGCCCGATGCCCCGTCCCCGATCTGGCCGGCCTCGAGCAGCACCACCCGGTAGCCGCGCTCGGCCAGTGCGAGTGCCGCCGAGACACCGGTCAGGCCGCCACCGACCACGCAGACGTCGGCATCGACCGCATCGTCGAGCGGGGCCAGGGCGGTGAACGGGCGGGCGCTGGCGTGGTACCAGGTGGGCGGCCGCGGCGCTGACCCGCGGCGCGAAGGTGCGGTCCGGTCACGGCGGGTCTGCATGCATCTGTCTCCGTCACCGTCGCTCGCCGGCGTGGCAGGCTACAGGCCGCGGTCTTGCCGTTCCAGCCCGGTGCGGCAGGCCCGGTCCCCGCTCCGCATCCCGCGCGACAGGGGTCAAGGGGACCTTTCAGTGGAAGTCCCGGCTGGTCACCCGCAGGCCCGGCCGCATGCGGCGTGGATGTACCCGCAGTGGCTGGGTCGTTGATCCGGCGGCGGGGCCGACCGAGTCGGTCAGTCGCTCGAGTTCCCCGCTGAGGTCGTCGAGGCCGTCGGCAATGACATGGACCACCAGTCCCTCGCGTTGCACCGTGCCGGTGACGCCGAGCAGCCGTGCCGAAATGACGGTGCGCCGGAACTGCTCGAACCGGTCCGGCCACACAACGAGATTGGCGGTCCCGGTCTCGTCCTCGAGCGTGATGAAGACCACGCCCTGGGCGGTCCCGGGTCGTTGCCGGGCGAGAACCAGGCCGCTGACCCGGATGCGGCGGCCGGCCTCGATCGTCGAGAGCCGTTCGCAGGGCCGGTAGCCGGCGGCCGCAAGGTGCCCGCGCAGCAGGGCCAGGGGGTGGGCCTTCAACGACAGCCGCAGCGCCTCGTAGTCATCGACCACCTCTTCGCCGAGCGGGGCGGGCGGCAGGCTGATGTCGGGTTCCTGCCCGACCGGGTGCAGGCCCGTGGCCGCAAACAGCGGCAGGGGTGCGCTCCCCGATCCGGCGGCAATGCCGCGAATGGCCCAGAAGGCGTCGCGCCGGGACAGGCCCATGGACCCGAAGGCGTCACCGCGGGCCAGTTTCTCGAGAACCGGGGCATCGAGACCGGTTCGCAGGGCAAGCTCGAGCGGTGTGCGGTAACCGGCGCCGCGGTGCCGGACGATGGTGTCCGCATCCTGCTGGCGCAATCCCTTGACCAGGCGCAGCCCGAGGCGCAGCGCCGGCCAGTCGGGGCGGTCCGGCTCGAGATCGCAGTCCCAGCCGATCCGGTTGACATCCGCAGGCAGGACGGTCACCCCGTGTTCCCGGGCATCGCCGACAATCTGCGCCGGGGCATAGAACCCCATGGGCTGGGAATTCAGCAGGGCGGCGGCATAGGCCGCCGGCACGTGGCATTTCATCCAGCTCGAGATGTAGGCCAGGAGCGCGAAGCTCGCCGCGTGGCTCTCCGGAAACCCGTAGTTTCCGAACCCTCTGATCTGCCGGAAACACTGTTCGGCGAAGCGACGGTCATGGCCGCGCGCCACCATTCCGCCGATCATCTTCTCCTCGAACTGCCCGATGTTGCCGGGCGCGCGGAAGGTTGCCATGGCCCGTCGCAGGCGGTCGGCCTGCGACGGTGTGAAACCGGCGCAGACGATGGCAATCCGCATGGCCTGCTCCTGGAACAGCGGCACGCCGAGGGTCTTGCCAAGGACGGACTCGAGGTCGGCGGACGGGAAGCTGACCGGTTCCTCGCCGTTGCGCCGCCGCAGGTACGGGTGGACCATGTCGCCCTGGATCGGTCCGGGCCGCACGATGGCAACCTCGATCACCAGGTCGTAGAAGCAGCGCGGCTTCAGCCGCGGCAGCATGGCCATCTGGGCCCGGCTCTCGATCTGGAACACACCGAGGGAATCACCGGCGCACAGCATGTCGTAGACGGCCGGATCGTCCGTCGGGACACTGGCGAGATCCAGGTCGCGCCCGTGATGGCGGCGGACCAGGTCGAACCCCTTGCGCAGGCAGGTCAGCATTCCGAGCGCGAGCACGTCGATCTTCAGGATGCCGAGAGCCTCAAGATCATCCTTGTCCCACTCGATGACGGTCCGCTCCGGCATGGCCGCGTTCTCGATCGGCACCAGTTCGTCGAGCCGGCCCCGGGTGATGACGAAGCCGCCGACATGCTGCGAGAGGTGCCGCGGGAAACCGGCAAGCTGCCGGGCGAGGACCAGGACCTGCTGCAGGGTGCGATCGGCCAGGTCCAGCCCGAGTTCCCGGACCTGCGCGCGCAGCCCGTTGCGGTCGTCCCAGTTGCGGATCTGGCCGGCCAGACTGCTGGTGACGTCGGGTGAGAGCCCCATGGCCTTGCCGACATCCCGCAGTGCCGAGCGGAGCCGGTACCGGATGACCGTGGCGGCCAGTGCCGCGTGGTCGCGGCCGTAGGTCGCGTAGATGTGCTGGATCACCTCCTCGCGCCGTTCATGCTCGAAGTCCACGTCGATATCCGGCGGTTCGTTGCGTTCCTCGCTGATGAACCGTTCGAACAGGAGGTCGGAGGTATCGGGGTCGACGGCGGTGATACCGAGACAGTAGCAGATGGAGGAGTTCGCGGCCGAGCCGCGCCCCTGGCAGAGAATGCCTCGCTGCCGGGCAAAGGTGACGATGTCGTGAACCGTCAGGAAATACGGCGCGTAGCCGAGACGGCCGACCAGGGCCAGCTCGTGCTCGTTCTGGCGCCGGACCTTCTGCGGGACGCCGCCGGGATAGCGGTGCGCCGCGCCGGCGCGCGTGCGGGCCTCGAGTTCCTGCTGCGGCGTGCGGCCAGGGGCGACCGGTGACTCGGGGTAACCGTGGCGGAGGGTATCGAGGGAAAACCGGCAGCGATCGGCGATTTCGAGGCCACGCGCCAGCGCATCCGGATGGTGCCTGAACAGTCGCGCCATTTCCCCGGGAGGCTTCAGGTACCGTTCGGCATTGGCGTGGAGCCGGTACCCGGCCCGGCTGACCGGGCAGCGCAGCCGGATCGCGGTCAGAACGTCCTGCAGCGGCCGCCGGTCCGGGCGGTGGTAGAGGACGTCGTTGGTTGCCACCAGTGGTGTTCCGCAGTCCCTGGCAAGCAGGGCCAGGTCTGCCAGCCGGTCGGCGTCGGCCCCGTCATGCCGGATGCTGCCGGCGAGGTAGACCGCCCCCGGAACCATGCGGCTCCAGTCCGACAGTTCGTTCGCGAAGCCGAGTGTTGCATGGAGCGGCGGGGGCAGGACGATCAGGATCTGGTCGTCGGCACAGTCCCTGACATCGGTGCGCCACAACCGGCAGGCGGCCTTGGCCGCGCGCCGCTTGCCGCGGGTCAGCAACCGGGTCAACCGGCTGTAGGCGGCAGGGGTGCGGGGCAGGCAGAGCAGGCTCGCGCCGTCCTCGAGATCGAGCCGGGCCCCGACGATCAGGCGAATGCCGGCTGCCCGGGCGGCCTCGTGGGCGCGGACGATGCCGGCCAGGCTGTTGCGGTCGGCAAGTGCCGCGGCCCGGTACCGGAGTGCCGCGGCGGTCTCCATCAACTCGCCCGGATGTGACGCTCCGCGCAGGAAGCTGAAATTGCTGGTCATCTGCAGTTCGGCGTAGTCGGCCATGGTCAGGCAAACAGGCCATGCAGGTGCCAGGCCGGTGTTTCGCCGCGCTCGGCAAGACCTTCGCGGAACAGCCAGTAGCGCCGGCCGTCCACGTCCTCGACCCGGAAGTAGTCGCGGGTCCGGATCCGCCGGGTTTCACGCCACCATTCCGGTGCCAGCCGTTCCGGCCCGGTTGCGCAGACGACGCGGATGTCGGTTCCGCGCCAGCGAAACCGGACCGGCGGGTGGTCGGGGACAAGCGCGACCGCCGTCACCGGTTCCGGTGGATGCAGCAGGTGCAGCGGCCGGTCGCGGCGGGGGCCGGACGCGTCGGCCGGCCAGCCGGGCCGGCGGGCCCGGGACCGGACTTCCGCCAGTTCCGGCAGGTGGCTTGACAGCGGGACCGCCCGCGTGACCGCTGCGGTGCCAAGACGGTTGGCGATCCGGTCGCGCAGGTCGGCCAGTCCGACACCATCGCCCCTGCCGGAGAAGTCCGGGGTCTCGGCCAGGAACGGTTCGACGGTGACGGCATCGAGAAACGCGGCCTCGATGCCGAAGCCGGGATCGACCGTATCGAGGTGCTGCGCGAACAGCCGCCAGAGGGCGGCGACGTCGCGTGAGCACCGACTGGTGCCGACCGCAAGGCGCTGTGCCGATCCGTCCACCCGGCGGAAGGCCAGTTCGAGCCGGCGGACCCCGAGACCTGCGCGTGCCATGCGTGCGATCAGCCGCTGCAGCAGGGTCCGGGCCAGATGTTCGAGAGCGTCGCGGGTGCCCACCGGTTCCGGCACGGACATCCCCACCCGGTGTGGCACGGCGAAGGGGCGATGCGGCAGCGGATCCGGCGCCGTGCCCAGGGCCTGGTCGATCCGGAGTGTCACCTCCCTGCCGAAACGCGGGGCGATCGATGCACGGGGAACCTCGAGCAGGGTTCCGATACGGCGCATTCCGACCTTCCCGAGGGCCTCGGTGGTTTCTGCCGGCAGACGCAGTGCCGCGACCGGCAACGGGCTGATCGCGGCCCGCTGGGCGCCCGGGGGCACCACCACCAGGCCGGGGCTCGAGAACCGGGCAACCGCCCAGGCTGCACCGGGGGTGTCGGCAAGAGCGATCCGGGCGGTCCAGCCGAGCCCGGTCAGCCGGGCATGGATATCGCTGCACAGCGCCGTCTCGCCGCCGGACAGGTGCGCGCAGCCGGTCACGTCGAGCCACACCCCGCCGTCACCACGGGTCTGTGCCGGCGGGTCGGTGGACACCGTCGGAGAATAGCGGCCGCACCAGTCGGCGAGAGTCTCGAGTGTTGCCTGCTGGCCATCCGGGTCTGCCGGAAGCATGTGCAGGCCCGGTACGAGGGCACGGACGTCTGCGGCCGGCCGACCCGGGGCGATACCGGCCGCCAGTGCCAGGGGGCAGGCGGCGATGACCTCGCGGCGGCCGCCCGCGCCATGCACGATGACCGTCGGGCCGGCACCGAATGCGGTGTCGAGCCGCTCGAGCGCCAGACCCGGCAGCCAGAGATACAGGATCCGCCGGGGCACGGCCGGCAGTGATGTCATGCGCGAGGTCTGGGAATCATCATTCATTTTATGATCATGATTTGTTCATGATCACCCGTCAAGGCGGCATGGCGAGACTGTCCGGGCATGCGGGTACGGGGTCCGGCCGCGGAGAATCCCGGCGCTGCTCGCCCCGGTCGGTCCGGGCCCGGGGCAGCCGGGGGCTCCTGCGGGACAACCGCTCCCGCAGCGAACGGCCCGGCGCCGTCACGCCAGGGAACGGCTCCGCGTGATCCTGTCGTAGGCCGCGTTGATCGCCGCCATCCTGTCGTTTGCCTGGCGGACAAATTCCTCCGGCAGGCCCTGTGCGACCAGGCGGTCCGGGTGGTGCTCGCGGATCAGGCGCCGGTAGGTGGCCTTGATCTCGTCATCGGGTGTGTTAACCGTGACCCCGAGCACCTGGTAGGGGTCCTCGTCGGGAGCAGCGCCGTGCATGGCGAGCAGCTTCTGGAACGCGACCGCGTCGAAGCCGAAGATCTCGGCGATCCGTTTCAGGTAGGCAAGCTCGTTCTCGTGGACGACCCCGTCGGCCTTCGCAATGTACAGCAGGCTGACGAGCAGCTCCCCGAGTACCGGCGAGCCGGGGCTGAACAACCGTGCGATCTGTCTGGCGTAGGTCTCGAACCCGCTGACGTCGCGACGCGCCTGGTTCCAGACCTTGGCAACGTTGCCTGCCTCGCTTTCCGGTACGTGGAAGGCCTCCCGGAAAGCCCTGACCTCGTCGCGGGTGACGACACCATCGGCCTTGGCCATCTTCGCCGACAGCACGATCACCCCGATGGTGAACGCGACCTTGTGGGTCGACGCCTCCTCGTCGGGGACATCCGGTTGCGACGTGGTCATCCGGTCGACGGCATGGCCGGCGGCGGCGCCCAGCAGCGCACCGATCGGCCCGCCGAGTGCGAGCCCAGCCGCCCCGCCTATGACCTTTCCCCAGATGCTCATTGCCTGTCCGTCATCACGCGTGCCCGGCCCGATTCACCTCTCGTCCCCGTTCAGATCCTGTAGCGTGTAACCGCATCGGGATCGATCGTCACCCCAAAACCGGTCTCGCCGGCAAGCCGGATGATCCCGTCTTCGATTTCCGGTCCGGTGCTGAGCATCCCGTTCCACAGCGGGTCACGTTCGGGGTCCGCGAAACACTCGACGCAGTACCCGTGAGGATGCGCCGCCAGCAGGTGGAGTGCGATCTGCGGCTCCTCGTGGTGGGTCATCGTCAGACCGGCGAGCCTTGCCAGTCCGGCAACACGCAGCCAGCCTGAAACCCCGCCGGACTCCGAAGCGTCATGGTTGACCATGTCGACTGCGCCGGAGTTGATCAGCCGGCGCATCGCCTGGCCGGTGATTTCACTCTGGCCGGCGTTGATCGGTATCGAGGTCCGGCCGCGCAGTTCCCGCATGCCGTCGATGTCGTCGAACCAGTGACAGGGTTCCTCGAACCAGGCGATGTCGAGATGTTCCACGAGACCGGCAAATCGGGCAGCGTCGCGCCACGACCACCCCCGGTTGGCGTCGACCGCGAGCATGAAGTCGGGGCCTGCGCCGTCACGTGCCGCCCTTACCCGCTCTGCGTCCTCCTGCGGCGGCAGCCCGCCGACCTTCACCTTGCAGCCGGCCATGCCGCGGTCGCGCAGCAGGCGCATTTCCCGGGCCAGGTCGGACGGCGTCTTGCCGTCCTGGTAATATCCGCCGATCGAGATGATCGGCATTTCCCGGCGGTAGCCGCCGAGCAGCTGTGACACGCTGGTCCCGTAGCAGCGTGCGGATGCGTCCCAGATGGCGCAGTCGATGCAGGCGATGGCCTGCATCATCAGCTCGGGAGACATGGCGGCACCGGGTATCTCCGCCTCGAGGCGCGCGGCGTGGCGTTGCCAGTTGCGCACGTCGCCGCCCGTTACCAGGGGCGCCAGCCGGTCGTTGATCAGGCTTGCGATCTCGACCCCGTGGCTGCGGTTGTCGCCGTTGTAGATTTCGGCCAGCGGACCGTCGCGAACCTGAAGCCGCGTGACCACGGTGCACCGGGAGGTCACCGTGTAGACGCTTCCGCCGAAGTCCCGGGAAAGCGGGATGCGCAAGGGCACGGCTTCGATACTGTCGATGATCATCCTCTGCGCCCCTGAACCCGGGTGCCTGCCCGGCGGGCCCGATGTCGGCCGGCCCCCCTCGTTCTGTCCGCTCGACATCCCGGTGCCCCGCACCGTGCCGCCTGGACGGATCATGAACCAGTTGCATGGGTGGCGTCACGCCTCTTGACGTGGCGGGGACTCGCGGCAAGCTGCGCACGCTCGATCCCGCCCGGAGAAGGAACCGCAATGAGCGCAGGCGAACGGTTGCCCGGCACCCCGGAGCCCCGGCACGTGTGGACGGGTCATGGGGGAATTCGACTTGCAGCCGACAGCTGGGGAAATCCGGACGGCCCGCCGGTGATCCTGATGCACGGCGGCGGCCAGACCCGGCATTCCTGGCGGGGTGCCGGTCAGCGACTGGGCGCCGCGGGGTACCGCGCGGTCGCCTTCGACGCGCGGGGCCACGGTGATTCCGGCTGGGCGGGAAGGAGCGGCTACGGTGTCGACCGGATGGTTGCCGATCTTGGCTGCGTGATCGGTGAACTGGGGACCGTACCCCCGGTTCTGGTGGGAGCATCCATGGGCGGCGCCACTGCTCTGGTTGCGGTCGGCGAGCGGCGGGTCGAGGCGCGGGCCCTGGTCATGGTCGATATCGCGCCCCGGATCGAGGCGGACGGACGCGCCAGGATTCGGGACTTCATGGACCAGAAGCCGGAAGGGTTCGACAGCCTGAAGGAGGTTGCCGAGGCGATCGCGAGATACCAGCCGCACCGCAAGCGCCCGCGCACCCTCGACGGACTGGCGAAGAACGTCAGGCTGGCCGCTAACGGAAAGTACGTCTGGCACTGGGACCCGGCGCGCCGCCTGTCGCAGGTCGGTGACCCCGGGTATCGGCAGCGCCTCTCGGACGCTGCCGACAGCCTGGACCTGCCGGTGCTGCTGGTTCGTGGCGGCATGTCGGACGTGCTGAGCGAGGAGGGTGCCCGCGCCTTTCTCGAACAGGTGCCGCATGCCGAGTATGCCCGCGTGGGAAATGCGGCCCACATGGTGGCCGGTGACAGGAACGACCTGTTCGCGCAGTCGGTGATCCGCTTCCTGCTGCGTGTGGTGCCGCCGACCGGCTGACGGACCGGGTGGCCGGCATGGCGTGACGCGCGAGGGCGGTTCCTGTCCGATTTCCCCGGCGGGACGAGCAGCGGATCCGTCTGCCCTGCCGCATTCCCGACAATTCCGCCCCGGGAACGGAGCAGTCCCGATTACCCCGGTAAACGGGTTTTGCGGCACAGACCGGTGCGGCCTCCGCCCGGCTCGTTCCCCGGGACCGCCACGATGCACGAGCCTTCCGACCGACCGGCGTGGAAGCGGGCGGGGCGATACGCTACTATCCGGTCGACATGACCATGTCGCGAGGGAGAGGGTGATGCGTCTGGGACTATTCATGCAGCCGGTGCACGATCCGGCCAGGGACCTGACCCAGGTTCTCGAGGAAGATCGCGAGACCATCATCCTGGCGGACAGGCTGGGGTTCGAGGAGTGCTGGATCGGCGAGCATGCCAGTGCCACGGTCGAGCCGATCACCGCGCCGCTTGTATTCCTGGCGACCCTGCTCAACGAAACCCGCACCATCAAGCTCGGAACCGGGGTGTTCTGCCTGCCCAATCAGCATCCGGCCCAGGTCGCGGGGCAGGCTGCGCTGTTCGACCACCTCTCCCGCGGACGGTTCCTGATGGGAATCGGAACCGGGAGCCTGTCCTCCGACGTCGAGCTGTTCGAGGTCGGCGGCGACACCGATCGCGGCGCCCTGGTCCGCGAGTCGATCGAGCACATCCTGGCCATATGGCAGCAGGAACCGCCGTATGATCGCGCGGGAGAACAGTGGGCGGTGCGGATACAGGACATGGACCGTTCGGAGTTCGGCGTCGGTCACTTCATCAGGCCGTACCAGCAACCACATCCTCCGATCGCGATTTCGATCATGTCTCCGGGATCCGGAAGTGCGCTGATGGCCGGGGAAAACGGGTGGATTCCGATATCGGGCGCAGCCTTCCTGCAGCCGCGCTACACGGCGAGCCACTGGGAGAAGTACGCCGAGGGATGCGAACGGGCGGGACGGCGACCGGATCCGTCGATCTGGCGGGTTTCGCGCAGCATCGTCGTCGCACAGTCAGACGAGGAGGCGCGGGACTACGTGCTGGATCCCGACGGCCCGATGGCCTTCTGGTTCCGCTATTTCGAGAGCTCGGTCCGCGCGCGCGGCATCGCGAGATTTGCCGCGCCGGACGACCACCCCGATCCCGACAACGTGACCTGGAGCGAAATTGCCGAGTCCCAGGTCGCGTTCGGTTCGCCCGGCACGGTGATGGACAAGCTGGTAGCTCTGCGTGATCGCGTCGGGCCGTTCGGTGTCCTGACCGCCATGGCGCACGAGTGGGATGATCCGGTGTTCTGCCGCAGGTCGATGACCATGCTGGCCGAGGAGATCATGCCGCGTCTGGCCCAGCACGCACGGGCGGCGGCCTGACGACACCGGGGTTTCCGGGGGCCCCGAGGCGAGCGCTTCCGCCGTCTTCGACGGTGGCGGGGTACCTCGTCCTGCGCACGCCGGTGCGGGGGTTTGCCAGCACCGGATGCGGTCTGTATAGACAGGCTCCCGAGACGGTATTCGGGCGTGAAGGACAGGACGGAGGTCGCGATGGGCAAGGCGCTGGACGGGGTACGGATCCTGGATTTCACGCACGTCCAGTCAGGTCCGACCTGCACGCAGTTGCTGGCGTGGCTCGGAGCGGACGTCATCAAGGTGGAACGCCCGGGGGTCGGTGACGCCACCCGCAAGCAGCTGGTCGATGTTCCCGGGGCGGATTCGCTCTATTTCACCATGCTGAACCACAACAAGCGCTCGATCGAGATCAATACCAAGCACGAGACCGGCAAGGAGGTGCTGGAACGCCTGATCCGCGCCTGTGACGTCATGGTGGAGAACTTCGCGCCGGGTGCGATCGACCGGATGGGGTTCGGATGGGAGCGTATCCAGCAGATCAATCCGCGCATGATCCTGGCGTCGGTAAAGGGGTTCGGTCCCGGTCCGTACGAGGACTGCAAGGTCTACGAGAACGTGGCCCAGTGCACAGGCGGCGCTGCGTCGACAACCGGGTTTCTTGATGGTCCGCCATTGGTGACCGGAGCCCAGATCGGTGACAGCGGAACCGGTCTGCACCTGGCACTCGGCATCGTGTCCGCGCTGTTCCAGCGCGAGACGACCGGTCGGGGCCAGAAGGTCCTTGCCGCGATGCAGGACGGTGTCCTCAACCTGTGCCGCGTGAAGCTGCGGGATCAGCAGCGCCTGGAACGAGGTCCCCTCAAGGAGTACAGCCAGTTCGGCCAGGGCATACCGTTCGGTGAGGCGACGCCGCGCGCCGGCAATGATTCCGGGGGTGGACAGCCCGGCTGGATCCTCAAGTGCAAGGGCTGGGAGTCCGACCCCGACGCCTATGTCTACTTCATTACCCAGGCGGCCGTCTGGGGTCGGATCTGTGATCTGATCGGCGAACCGGACTGGAAGGAGGATCCGGAGTACGCAACACCGGCGGCCCGTCTCGACAAGATCCCACAAGTCTTCGACCGGATCGAGCAATGGACACGCACCCGGACCAAGTTCGAGGTGATGGATGCGTGCAATCCGCTGGACATTCCGTGCGGTCCGATCCTGTCGATGAAGGAACTGTCGGAGGAGCCGTCGCTTCGGGATACCGGAACCATCGTCGAGGTGGATCATCCGGAACGCGGCCCCTACCTGACGGTTGGCTGTCCGATCAAGCTTTCCGACAGCGAGGCGGAGGTGGTCCGTTCACCGCTGCTCGGCGAGCACACGGCCGAAGTCCTGAGCGATGTGCTGGGATACTCCGGGGCCGAACTCGACCGCGTGGTCGCGTCGGGAGCCGTGGGCAACGTGACCGCGGTTGCAGCCGAATAGCCCGTTTCACCGTCCGGAGGGACTGACCGTCGGTTCTGGTCAAGGGGAGGTTCAGGCCCGTGAATGCCGATCTCGAACACCTGCGGGTTGACCTTGCGTGCGCGCTGCGCTGGGCGGCCAGGCTCGATCTGCACGAGGGTGTGGACAATCACTTTTCCCTGGCGGTGCCGGATAGCGACGGTGTCGTGCGCGGCAACCGCTTCCTGATCAATCCGTACGGCTGGCACTGGTCGGAGGTCACCGCGTCCTCGCTGGTCCTGTGCGATGACACGGGCGCCGTGCTCGAGGGCGAGAACACGGTCGAGGATACCGCCTTCTGCATTCACAGCCGGATACATGTCGGGGCACCCCATGCGACCTGCGTGCTCCACACCCACATGCCCTATGCCACGTCGATCACCCTGATCGAGGACGGCAGGCTCGAGATGGCGGAGCAGAACGCGTTACTGTTCGATGGACGTATTGCCTACGACGATGACTACACCGGCCTGGCACTTTCCACCGACGAGGGTGACCGGCTGGCCCGGAAACTGGGAAACGGCACCATCCTGTTCATGGCCAGTCACGGTGTCGTGGTGACCGGCCCGACGGTTGCCGATGCGTTCAACGACCTTTATTACCTCGAGCGTGCCGCGATGTTCCAGGTTCTGGCGCGGGCGCAGGGCGGGCCGCTGCGACGTGTATCGGATCGGGTCCGGGCGGTTTCACGCCAGCAGTTTGCTGCCGAGGCGCCAAAGCTTGCCGACCGTCACTTCACGGCCTTGCGCAGGGTGCTTGACCGGCTCGAGCCCGACTACCGCCACTGAGCTGCCTGCTCCGGGCAGGGATCCCGGCTTCTCGACCTGCGTCGGTGACCGGACGTCGTTGCCGCGAGGAAGCGGTTCGCGGTGGCCGGCCACTACAGGACAACCTCGATCAGCCGTGGACCCGGTTCGGCAACTGCGCGTGCCAGCTGGCCGTTGAATTCGTCGGCGGTCGTCGCCCGAGTTGCGGGTACTCCCATGGAACCGGCGAGCTGGCACCAGTCCAGGTCCGGGCGGTCGAGGTCGAGCATGTCGAGGGCGGTGCGCCCCGGGTTGCCGGCTCCGACGTTGGCGAGTTCGCCTTTCAGTATCGCGTAGCTGCGGTTGTTGAACAGGATTGTTACCACATCGCACCCTTCGCGAGCCTGCGTCCACAGGGCCTGGATCGTATACATCGCCGATCCGTCGCCCTCGGTGCAGATCACCTTGCGGTCGGGACAGGCGAGGGCGGCACCGGTGGCGCACGGAAGCCCGTAGCCGATCGACCCGCCGGTCAGCGCCAGCCAGTCATGGGGAGCCGCGTTGCGGGTAAAGGGCATGAAACCGCGACCGGAAGTGACGGATTCGTCCACCAGGATCGCGTTTTCCGGCATGTGGTGTCCCAGCGCGCGCGCGATCGCTTCCGTCGTCAGAGCGCCGGATGCCAGGTCGGGAGGATCGCGGTTCTCGAGTTCGGGCGCATCGTGCGCGTCGAGTTCGTCGACGAGGGACTGCAGTACAGCCAGGTGATCGTGATCGATGTCCGCCAGGCGGTGCACCCGGCAGCCATCCGGTACCAGCACGCTCGGACGGTCCGGGTAGGCAAAGAAGGCAACCGGGGCATCGGTTCCGACCAGGATGATGTGCCGGACGTCACGCAGCTGGCGAAGTGCTACGTCGACCGGGTACTGGATGCGTTCGACATACGCCCGTCCGGCTCCACGTTGCCATCGCGCATTGGCCGTCATGCAGGAGAGCCTGCACCCGGTCTTGTCGCGGATCTGTGCGGCCAGCCTGAGCGTGTCCTCGCGCAGGGCGCGTCCGGTCATGTGGATGAGGGTGTTCTCGCCCGATACGAGCGCCCGCGCGGCGGTCCTGATCGTGTCCGCGGCGACACCGGTGCGTCGGGGGACCGGCACGGGAGCCGGATCGTCGCTCCCGGCCTCGTTCCACGCCGTATCGGCCGGCAGGATCAGCGTGGCGATACGGCCCGCTCCCGTCCGCGCGGCCTGCACCGCCCGTGCGCCGTCGCGCGCGATGTCACGGGCCGACGGTGACGTCCGGATCCAGTGGGAAACAGGCCTGGCAAGGCCCTCGATATCGGCGGTCAGTGGCGCGTTGTGCCGAACGTGATGGGTGGCGTGATCACCCACGATGTTGACGATGGGCGAATGCGCCTTGCGAGCATTGTGCAGGTTGGCGATGCCGTTCCCGAAGCCCGGACCGAGGTGGAGCAGGGTTGCGGCCGGGCGGTCCGCCATGCGCGCGTAGCCGTCGGCCATGCCCGTCACCACCCCCTCGAACAGGCCGAGGACGCACCGCATGCCGCCAATGCGATCGAGGGCGGCGACAAAGTGCATTTCCGATGTACCCGGATTGGTGAAGCTTGTGTCCACGCCGCTTCGAACCAGGGTGCGGACGAGTGATTCGGCACCGTTCATGTGCAGGTCCCTTCAGGGCAGGGGGAAGGCCGGGCAGCCGGGAGGGGTCAGGTGTGTTCAGACGGCGCGGGCGCCGGCCGCGCGCACGGTTTCGCTGACCTGGCTTTCAAACGGCCGGAAGTTCTCGATGAACCGGCTGCAGAGGTCTGCCGCCGTCACATCGTAGTGTGACTTGTCGGACCACGCCGCGCGCGGCTGGAGAATCTCTTCCGGGACATCGGGACAGTGTTCGGGGACCTGGAGACCGAAACGCCGGTCCTCGCGGATCGGCACGGTCTCGAGAACGCCGTCAAGGGCGGCCCGGATCATGGCCCGGGTGTACCCGAGCGGCATGCGCTGGCCTCCGTCTCCTGCCTTGCCCCCGGACCATCCGGTGTTGACCAGCCAGCAGGTTGCTTCGTGCTCCGCGATCCTGCGGCGCAGCATCTCGCCGTAGACAGTCGGATGTCTCGGCATGAACGGAGCGCCGAAACAGGTCGAGAAGGTGGCCTCGGGCTGGCGGCCCAGACCGCGTTCCGTGCCGGCGACACGGGCGGTGTAGCCGGACAGGAAGTGATACATGGCCTGTTCGGGTGAAAGCCGCGCGATCGGCGGCAGCACACCGAAGGCGTCTGCGGTCAGCATGACGACGTTGCGAGGATGATCGCCGGACCCGTCGGCGGTGTTCCCGACGTAATCGAGCGGATAGCAGGCCCGCGTGTTCTCGGTCAGCGAGTTATCGGCGAAGTCGAGTTCGTGGGTGGCCGAATCGAACACCACGTTCTCGAGCACGGTGCCGAACCGTGAAGTGGTCGCGTAAATCTCGGGCTCGGCCTCTGCGGAGAGGTTGATCACCTTCGCATAGCAGCCGCCCTCGAAGTTGAAGACGCCGGAATCCGACCAGCCGTGCTCGTCGTCGCCAATCAGCCTGCGGCTGCTGTCGGCCGACAGGGTGGTCTTGCCGGTTCCCGACAGGCCGAAGAAGACGGCGGTATCACCCTGGAGCCCGACATTGGCCGAACAGTGCATCGGCAGTACGTTTCGGTCGGGAAGCAGGTAGTTCAGAATACCGAAGATGGATTTCTTGATCTCACCTGCGTATCCGGTGCCGCCGATCAGCACCAGACGCTTCTCGAGGTGGATCAGGATGAAGGTCTCGGAGTTGAGGCCGTCGGACTGTCCGCGGGCCCGCAGCCCGGGGGCGTGCAGGATGGTGAAATCCGGCTCCGCCCCGCAGGCATCTCCAGCCGGCGGCCGGATGAACATGTTGCGCGAGAACAGTGCGCACCATGCCAGTTCGGTCACGACGCGCACCCGGATGCCGTAGGACGGGTCGGCACCGGCGACGCAGTCCTGCACGAAGACATCCCGGTTGGCGAAGTGCGCAGCCACCCGCCTGTGCATGTCGTCGAATACACGTGGTTCGAGCGGCTGGTTCACCGCACCCCAGTCAATGGCCCCGTCCACCCCCGGGGTTCTGACGATGAACCGGTCACGGGGCGAGCGACCGGTATGTTCGCCGGTATTGACCACAAGGGCTCCCCCCGGCGCGACACTGGCCTCGTTGCGCCGGATTGCATGCTGGTAGAGCGCCGGAAGCGACAGATTGCGATTGACGCTCGCAAGGTCGAACAGCCCGTGCGTGTCCAGGCGCGCGCGGTCGGCGGGTTCGCGGACCATGGTATGGTATCCTCCACAACAGACTGTCGCGCTGCGAGGGTACCGGACCGTTCGCGCGAATGTGACTGTTTGGTTTATCGGCGCACGAAAATCAACCGCTGACGAAAGGACGATGCGGAGGGAGGACAGACTCGAGCCCGCACCGCCGCCGGGACAGGCGGGACAGGACGGCATGGCCCGTGACACGCGCACGGTGGCGGCCCCGAACGGGTGGGACGACCCGGTGCATGCGGTGACAATTGTGGCAGCGGGCCGGACCCGCTTGCCACCTTCATGGCAGAATATCGAGCGCAGAACCTGGTCTCGACGGGGAGTTCACCATGGCTCAGTCAGGTGACAAGGGGTGCATTCTGCTGGTTGATGACTCGGCAGATTTCCGTATTCCATTGGCTGAAGGCTTGTGCCGCATGGGGTATGAGGTCCTGGAGTGCAAGTTTTACAAGGACGCGAAAGAAACATTCAATCAAACATACACCGGGATTGATTTGATCATTCAAGACATTTGGCTTGATGAGCCCGACAGCGGATACAAGCTCATCAAGTACTATAGAACGAAGAGTGATGCTCCGATCATGGCGCTGTCAGCCTATACGGATCTCGAATACCATCAGAGGTCTATTGACAGCGGTGCAGACACGCATGTTCCGAAGGATCCCAGCTTCAATCCCATGCCAACCATCATTGAAAGTGAATTTGATAGAGAATTGCGGGCGGAAGAGTTCAGAAGTCACTCCTTGTCATTTGTTCCAAAGGAAACTTCGTTGAAATCCATAAGAGACATGGCAGCGGCATTGATTATCAGACACAGGAAGGGATCGGACGAAACGATTTCGAACGAGACCAGGGACACGGTATTACAGGTTGACGGCTTGATACTGCATGGGGATGACAGAAGTGCAACATGGAATGGAAAGCACGTCGCCCTGACAGCAGACGCCTACCGGATCGTTCATTCACTTGCGCGGTATCCGGACCACACTCTCTCACGAGTCCAGCTTGCCGAAGCCCTCGGACCAGGACGAATGGCGGAATCCAACAACCACATCAAGGATCACATCAAGCGAATCAGGAAGGCGTTCATAAAGGTTGACCCGGAGTTTGGCAAAATCAAGACTGTTCATGCTCAAGGCTACAAGTGGATGAAATAGGGTACGTGGTCTACTGTCTGTGAGCTGGGTGCAACATGAAAGAGCACATGGCTGAACGCGCACGGAGTCTTCAAGACACGCTTCGCGGACTTCGAAACGCCCGGTTGGCTGTGCATGCTGGCGCATCGTGGCTCAGGACTGCACGCGTTTCCCACAAGTTCGTTCTCACCGCATTGGTTCCGGTCTCGCTTTTCCTCTTCGCCATGCTCGCGTTCATGGTGCTTCAGCCTGGCGAGAGGGAAGAAGCGCTGCGCAGAAACCAGGATTTCGCCAGGTTCATCGCGCAGCTTGTCGCTGACACCTACACGTCGGATTCCGACCCTGGCGGGAAGGGGGCGAGCACGCTTCATGCCGGCACGGTAAGCGGGATTGCCGATGCCGTGGGACGGTTCCTTGCCGAAGACGAATTCCGCAGCGGTGAGCACACCAGGCGCGGGGACGGTACCGGAGGCGTTCCGACCACTGTCTGCATTTATGACGCCCATGGAAGGCTGCTGACGCGGAAGTCCCGGCTGCGCCCACCTGAACCCGGCAACAGGGAAGCGTCGGGCCGCTATCGTGTTATGCAGGTCCTCAGTGGTCGGGCTCCGGCTGCGTGGGGGCGGTTCATCGAAGGGTATGGAACTGTCCTGATGGCGTTCTCGGGCCCGAGGGTCCGGACGAGCGTGCACGGAGTGCTTCCCGATCGCTTCCGTTTGAAAACAGGGCACGAAGCACAGGCAGTAAAGTTTGCGCCCGATAGTCCATTGCAAATGAACATCGTCAAATACAACAATAATATAACATCCAACAAGGTACAAACAAACTGGAGTGTAGAAACAATCAGAATGGGAGATGGCGCAGAAATATGGCTGAATCACACAACTCTACATGCGCCGCCACCGGTTCCAGCTGCATTGCTGCTTCCGTTCCCGTCTCCAGAAGAAGAGCCAGGGAACAACTGCCCTGAAATCAGAGAAGGCGTCCCGTATGTGACACATCAAAGTGAGTCCGGCAGGATATGGCACGAGTATAAAATAAACAATCAACCGGCAGATCTGTTCTACCATCCTGTTCTGACAAATGACTCTGAGACAGTTGGTCATGTGTTGTTGATAAAGGAACAGTTGAAAATTGAACCGTACTCCCGTGTTTTTCTCAGCCTCACGCTAGGGGGCTTCCTGCTCATTGTCGCGTGTTTTGGTATCCTGGCATTGTATCTGGCACGTACGATTGCGCATCCGCTTCACGAACTGGCGGGCGCAGCGCTGGAAACTCCGAACGCGCCTGACCGGGCGAGGGTGTTCGAGACGGTGGCGCAACGCCCGGACGAAATCGGCGTGCTGGCCAGGTCACTGGCGGATATGACCAGCGAACTCGAGGGCAGGATTCAGCGCAGGAAGTTGTACGCGAGCACCCTGTTTCACAGCTTCAAGTCCCCTATCGAGGGCATGGCCATATGCGCCGAGCTGGTGGAAGAGGATATCGGGCACAAGGATTACGAAGGGGCAGGCAAGAACATCAGTCAGCTCAAGGCTTCCTTGAACAACTTGAGGCGCATATCCGAGAGGGTGGTGAGCTTTGAATCCCTGGAGGCAGACATAAATGCAGAGGAGCGAGAAACAAGAACGGTTACGCAATGGATTCAACGGTATCGTCTCGACAAGACGAAAATGTACAGGATTTCATTTTCTGTAGTTGAAGCGGATGACATGACCGAAGTAGAAATATGTACATGTTGGCGATTTTTTGACATGATTTTTGATGAGCTGGTAGCGAATGCGCAAAATTTTGTTGAAGAAAGTGGTGCTCTCCGTATGGTTTTCTTCAAGGAACCGGAGTTTGTTCGGATCTCGGTAGAGAATGACGGCGTCGGCATCGAGAAGGAAAACCTGGAGAGAATCTTCGATCCGTTCCGGTCCATCCGGCCGGGAGGACCGGAGCAGAGCCATCACGGCATCGGCCTGGCAGGCTGTCGGGAGATCATCAGGTCGCTTGGCGGGACAATTCACGCGGAAAATGTGGCGGGTGCGGACGGAACGGTAACGGGAGCGCGGTTTGTCGTGCGCCATCCACTGGCGCCGGACCGATCGGGCAAGGGAGCGGGATGAACTGCACGGTACATGGAACCTGCGTTGCCGTTGACGGGAGGGCTGTTCTGTTTCGCGGGCCGTCCGGGTCGGGAAAGTCGGATCTCGCCCTGCGTCTCATTGAACGGGGCGGGAGACTGGTTGCGGACGACCGCACGATTCTCGAGCGCGACGGTGAACGGCTCGTCGCGCGATGCCCGGAAGCCATTGCCGGTCGGATCGAAATCCGGGGGGTGGGCATATGCCCGGCACCGTCGCTTGATCGTGCCGAGCTTGTCGCGGTATGCGACCTGGTCGAACCTGGCGAGATCCCCCGACTTCCGGAGCCCGCTTCCTGCCGGTACCTTGGAATCGCGGTCCCGCTCCTGCGCCTTGCGCCGTTCGAGGCGTCTGCGGTAGCGAAGGTCCGGTTCGGGGTCTTGCCCGGCGTGCGGTCCAGCCCTTCGTGAAACGGGTTGCGTGCGCGTTCTGATCCGTGTCACCGGGTTCCCCGGCGAGGGGTGGCTCCCGGATCGCAGGGAGTGGACATGTCCATGGCTGAATCAGACAAGTCGGTACGGGTTGGCATGGTCGTCGTGGCCCACGGATTGCTGGCGGACGGTCTCCGCGAAGTCCTGGAACATGTCGTTGGCCCCCAGGAACAGACAGCAACGGTCTGCATCGGGCCCGAGGACGACATGGAGCAGAGACGCGACGACATCGTGAGGTCCATCAACGAGGTGGATCGTGGCGCGGGGGTGATCGTGTTTACCGACATGTTCGGAGGCACGCCGTCAAATCTGGCCATTTCGATCATGGAGCGCGACCGTGTGGAGGTCATTGCCGGGGTCAACCTGCCGATGCTGGTCCGGTTTGCAAGCCTTGGCAAACACGAGTGCCTGCAGGACGTGGTCCGGGAAGTCACGAATGCCGGACAGAAGTACATCAAGGTTGCATCCGAAGTCCTGAGAGAGCCCTCGTGACCGGACCGTCGGGCCCGGTCCACGAACGAAGCGTCACGATCCTCAACCGGCGCGGGCTGCATGCACGCGCGGCTGCACGGTTCGTGAAGCTCTCGAGCATGTTCGAAAGCGAGATCGAGGTCTCCAAGGATGGCGAGACCGTGTCGGGTCGTTCGATCATGGGACTGATGATGCTTGCGGCTGCAACGGGGTCTGTCATACGGCTGACCGCGCGTGGTCCCGATGCTGCCGACGCGGTCCTTCGGATGGTACAACTGGTCGAGAACAAGTTCGATGAAGAGTGACGTGCGTGATCCCGGGGCCGGGGCGGCGTCGGGTGGGCTCGAGTTCACCGGGGTGGGTGTGTCGGCCGGAATTGCGGTCGGCTCGGTGCACGTCATCGACTCCGGTCTCGCGCATGTACCCGAATACCATATCCCGGATCGCGCGGTTTCGCGCGAAACCGGGCGGTTTGCCGACGCCCTCGACCGGGCGCGGGCCGAGGTGGCGGAACTCAGGGGCAAGGGGGAGAGCCTGAACGCGTCCGCGCGGGAAGAACTCGGCTTCCTGCTCGATGCTCACCTTGCCCTGCTGGCATCGAACCGGATGGTGACGGGGGTCGAGAGCCGGATCCGGGAGGAACGCATCAACGCCGAGGCGGCGGTGAGTTCGGTCATCAGTGACATTGCGCGCGGTTTCGAGGGGATCGCGGATCCGTATTTCGCGGCCAGGGTTCACGATGTCCGCGACGTGGGCTCACGAATTATCCGCCAGTTCGTGCGGGCCCCGTCTCCCAGGGTCGCCGGGCTTCCGAAGGGCGTGGTGGTGGTGGCGGACGAACTCAGCCCGGCCGACATCGCCCTGCTGGACCCGGAACACGTGGCAGCGATAGTGACCGCCTCGGGAGGACCGGAAGGTCATACTGCAATCCTGGCGAGGTCCATGGGACTGCCCGCCGTCCTCGGGGTTGCAGGGATCATGGACACCGTTCGCACGAATGACCGGATTGTCGTCAACGGCGAGGCGGGTCTTGTACTGGTGCGCCCGGACGCGGCGGTTCTGGCCGAGTACAGGCGCAGGGCGGCAGCGCAGCGTCGGCTCGGCCGACAGCTGGCACGGCTGCGTTCCCTGCCGGCAGAAACCACCGACGGGACAATTGTCGGGCTGCAGGCCAACATCGAACTCGCCCGCGATGTCGATACCGCGCTCGAGAGCGGGGCGGAAGGCGTTGGCCTTTTGCGGACGGAGTTCATGTTCATGAACCGGGACGTGCCGCCAGGTGAGGACGAGCAGTACGCCCTTCTTCGCTCGGTCGTCGAGGGTATGAAGGGAAGACCGGTCACGATCCGTACGCTTGATACCGGCGGTGAATCGCAGGTCTACGGGGTCCACCAGGGCAGGTCCGAGGGAGCGAACCCGATGCTGGGGATGCGGGCGATCAGGCTGTCGCTTCGCCACCCGGAGCTTTTTCACGTCCAGGTTGCGGCGATCCTTCGTGCCGCCGCCCATGGCCCGGTGCGGCTCCTGCTGCCGATGATCTCGAGCGTGCAGGAAGTGCGAGAAGTCCGGAAGATCGTGCGCGAGGTTGCCGCCCGCATCGAGGACCGGTCGCAGGTCACGATCCCGCCGCTCGGAGTGATGATCGAGGTGCCCGGCGCCGCCCTCATCGCCGAGGCACTGGCGCGGGAGGTTGATTTCTTTGCGATCGGAACCAATGACCTCACCATGTATACGCTGGCGATCGATCGTGGGGATGAACAGGTCGCACCACTTTACAATCCGCTCCATCCGGCGGTCCTGCGGCTCATCCGGATGACCGTCTCCGCGGCGAACCACGCGGGCAAGCCGGTGAGCGTGTGCGGTGAAATAGCCGGCAACCCCCGCTTCACCTCGCTGTTGCTCGGTCTCGGGGTCCGTGAACTCTCGATGACCAGCAAGAGTGTTCCCCGGGTGAAGCAGCGCGTTCGGGTCACCTGCCTGAAGTCGGCCGGCCGCAGCGCCGAGGCGATCCTGGAACTCGGCGAGGAGGGCCAGGTCGCGCGGGTGCTCGACGAGTTCAACCGGGACCTGTAGCGGGAATGCGAGCCGTGCCCATCATGAGGCTTGCCTTCACCCTGCGTGCCATGTAGGAATGGTGGTTCGTGCCGCGCCTTGGTAGCGTGGTATTGGCGTTTGACATGGTGATGTTGAGGAAGGGATGCGCGGACGGCGTTGTGGCCCGAGGTGTGAGGTCATGATGATCAGTCCGTCGTATCGCGAACGGCGTGTCTGCTTGAAGGTTCCAGTTCTGCGTGCAAGCGCGGTGGGGAT
>JAJEAR010000087.1 GCA_022822665.1 Alphaproteobacteria bacterium
CGAGTATTGCCGCATCTGGTCCTCGTCCGGGATGCGGTCCACATCGTATCCCCCGGCCCGCGCGAAGTGGAGCGATACACCCGGGGGCGCCAGCATCGCCAGGTCGGGCTCGAGATTGGTGTTGGTGACCGGCACCACGACACCGATGCGCGCCAGTCCCCGGCTCGGGTACGTGGCGGCCGCCCTCATGCCCCTCCCCTGACGATCTGTCTTCTGCGTTCGGCAGTCGCGGCTTCGTCGAGGCTGCCGTTACCGGCGAACACAACACCGTAGATCTCCGTTGCCGCCTGCGGCGACACCAGGCCGAGCTGCACGTCGCGCGCCACTGCCAGGGGGTCGCGTTCGGACGGCTCGCCGTAGCCGCCGCCGCCTGGCGCTTCCCAGTACAGGAGGTCGCCCGCGGGAATCAGTTGCTCTCCCTTGCCGTTGAGGGTCGGCCCGGAACGCAGCGTGATGCGCCCGGGGGCGCCTTCATGTCCGCCGTCGCGGCCCCGGGCAGGATATTTGGTGCGCTCGACGCCGGCGAGCAGGAGTATGGGCGCCCCCTCGCTGCTTTCGAGTTCGATCATTTGACCAAGTCCGCCGCGGAACCTGCCTGGGCCGCCGCTGTCGCGGATCAGTTCGCGCCGACGGATATAGAGGGGCGCGGTGCTCTCGGCGATTTCCACCGGGGTTCCCCACAGCCCGCTGGGGTAGGCGGTTGCCGACAGTCCGTCCAGTGCCGGTCGCGCGCCCATGCCTCCCGAATGGCACAGTTCGGTGGCGAAGGCGCTGTTCCCGCCCCCCGGCTGGATCGCGGCGATGCTGCGAAGCGGCAGGTCATACAGACAAGTGGACCCTTCCGCAGGTGCGGTCCCGGGCATTGCTCCGTGGAGACAGCCGAGCATCAGGTCGGCCACCATCTGTCCGATGCAGTGTCGCATCGCCACCGGCGCCGGGAATTGTGCGTTGAGGATGCAGTCCCTCGGCGCTTCGAACCTGAACGGGCCCAGCGAGCCGGCATTGTTGGGAATGCCGGCGCCGATCAGGCAGCGCAGGGCGAAAACCGCGTAGGCCTCCGTGTACTTGATCGGCACGTTGATGCCGCGCGCCGAGTGACCCGAGGTGCCGCTGAAATCGGTGACGATCCGCTTGCCGGAGACGGTCATGCGCGCCTTCAGCCTGATCTCGAAGTCGTAGCCGTCGGTCATCAGTTCGTTATCGTAGACGCCGTCCGGAATCTGTGAGATCGCGGTCTCGGTGGCACGCCTGGATGTGTCGAGGATGTGTGCGGCGAGGGGTTCGATGTCGTCGGCCCCGAACTCGCCAAGCATCTCGTCAAGCCGCGCCGCGGCGACATCACAGCAGGCGATCAGGGCATACAGATCTCCCTCGTTGGCAACCGGCGAGCGGGAATTCGCTTTCATGATATCCATCACCAGCGAATTGACCTCGCCATTGTCGACCAGCTTCATCGGGGGCAGGCTCAGCCCCTCTTCGAAGACATCGCTGCCGTCGGGTCCCATGCCGAGTCCCCCGAGGTCGTACAGGTGCGAAGTGCAGGCCGTGAAAGCGACCGGTTTGTCCCGGTGGAAGATCGGGGCGAACATGACCACGTCGTTCAGGTGCCCGGAACCGATCCAGGGGTCGTTGGTCATGTACACGTCGCCGGGCCGCATCGTGTCCATCGGGAAATACGGCAGCATCTTCGAAACCGCAGCCGCCATGGTGTTGACATGTCCCGGCGTACCGGTCACCGCCTGGGCCAGCATGCGCCCCTGGAGATCGAAGATGCCCGCGGAAATATCACCGCATTCACGCACGATAGGACTGAACGCGGTACGCATCAGTACCTGCGACTGTTCCTCCACGACCGCCATCAGGCGGTCCCACATCACCTGCAGGTCAATCGTCGAGTGCCGCGGGGCTGCCCCTGCCGCGGCACCGGGGCGGGACTCCCGGCGTGTCATCACGATGTTGCCGGCGGCGTCGACACGCGCGGTGAACGCGGCGGAGACGAAGGTGGTGGTCTGCGGCTCGACAATCAGGGCAGGGCCCCCGATCACGTCGCCGGGCCGGAGGCGTCCGCGCTCGAAGACTCCGGCCCTGATGCGCTCACCGGTCGTGCCGATGAAAAGCTCACGGTGGTCAGTGGCGGCGACGTGGCGGGATTCGCCCCCGTCGGCAATGACATGCGCCGGCGGAACCCTGTTGCTCACGGTGACCGACCAGTTCATGATCTCGATCCACATGCTCGGTACCGCGCGCGCAAAGAGGCGGGCGTACTCGGATTCGAAGCGTCCGGCCAGCGTCGGCAGATTGTGCTCGCTGATGTCGCCGTCAGGAATCCCGACCTCGATCTCGTGGCCCTGTCCGGCGTACCGCATGAAGGCGATGCGCCGGACCTCGAGGCGTTCGCCCGGCGCACCGGCTGCCACGACCTCCCGCGCTTCTTGCTCCAGGCCCCGCAGCAGCCGGTTGATCTCGTCGAAGGGGAAGGAGTCGACGCGCACGTGGCGGCTGCGGACGATTTCATAGGCCACCGGGGCGTGCAGGAAACCCACCGCGGAGCCGACGCCGGGACTCGGCGGCACGATGATTTCGCCGATGCCGAGCTTTTCCGCGACCCGGGTTGCGTGCAGCGCGCCGTTGCCGCCGAAGGCGATCATGGCGCACTGGCCGAGGTTCTTTCCCTGTTCCACGGCGTGAATCCGCGCCGCGTTGGCCATCGCCTCGTCGACGGTTTTCGAGATGCCGTCGGCGCCGGCGGTTACCGTGGTGTCCAGTGGCCTGGCGATGGCGCCGTCAATCGCCGCCCGGGCCAGTTCGGGACGCAGTTCCAACCGTCCTTCGGCGAAATCCGCGGGGTCCAGGTAACCGGCCACCAGGTCGGAATCGGTGACCGTGGGCGCCACGCCGCCGCGGCCGTAACAGGCCGGGCCCGGGACGGAAGACGCGCTGTTCGGCCCGACGCGAAGGCGGCCGAGCGGATCCACCGTCGCGATG
>JAJEAR010000059.1 GCA_022822665.1 Alphaproteobacteria bacterium
CATCGACGAGGTGGACAAGATCTGCGCGCGCTCGGACCGCCTCGGCGCCGATGTCAGCCGCGAGGGCGTGCAGCGCGACCTGCTGCCGCTGATCGAGGGCACCACCGTCGCCACCAAGCACGGGGCGGTGAAGACCGACCATATCCTGTTCATCGCCTCGGGCGCCTTCCACCTCGCCAAGCCGGCGGACCTCCTGCCGGAGCTCCAGGGGCGGCTGCCGATCCGGGTCGAGCTCGACGCGCTGACCCGCGAGGACTTCCGGCGCATCCTGACCGAGCCGGAAGCGAGCCTCATCACGCAATACAAGGCGCTGATGGGCACCGAGGACCTCTCGCTCGACTTCACCGAGGACGCGGTGGACGCGCTGGCGGAACTCGCCGCCGACATCAACGCCCAGGTCGAGAATATCGGCGCGCGCCGCCTGCACACCGTGCTGGAGAAGCTGCTGGAGGAAATCAGCTTCACCGCCTCGGACCGCGGCGGCGAAAGCGTGACCATCGACGCCGGCGAAGTCCGCGACCGCGTCGGCGAACTCGCCAAGAGCGCCGACCTCTCGCGGTTCATTCTGTAGGGGCGGATAGGTCGCTCTACGCCTGTTCCGATTGCCCATCCTTGTCCGGTAGCAGGGCGGCTATTCTGTCGAGCGCATAGACGACATCGGGATGGATTTCCTCCGGCTCCATGACTTCCGCGATGCGGTAATAGTCGGCCTTCCGCAGGCGCAGCCCAGTTCGTGCGAATAGCTTCGGCAGTATCTCCTTGGACGCCGGCAGCGTTCGCAGGATCGGATGATCGTCGAGAGGGTTTTCGATAGCGGAAACCGGCAACAGCCTCGCCAATTCGTCGCGGATCGTTCGCATGTCCGAATCGGCGAAGATCTCACCCGGACTCAGCCGGCGCACAAGGCGTTCAATAGCCAGGGGCACAAGCAGGTAATTCTCAATTTCGTAACGCTGCCAGACTAGGGTTTCCAAACCTTCCGCATCAATCTCATGCCCGTCGTCGTTCTGATTGTCGCCATCTAGAAGGAGCAGCCCCCGTATATCGTTCTGGACAGCGCGCAGACCGAACATATGGTGCCGTGCTTCGCGCGGGCGGCGTCCTCCGAGCGGATGGAGGAACGGATTGTCGAAGAACCTGCCGGCCGGGTGGTCCAGGCGCTTCGCCCATGCTCCGAGAATGCGCCGGTCCGACTCGTCTTCGCAATAGAGGATGGCCCGTCCCTGCTCCGCGAGCAGCAGGTCGAGCGGCGACACCTGCCGAACGGCCGTCAGCAAGGCGTCGCGGTCCGTCCTGTGGGCTAGGCGGTGCGGTGGGCCGACGAAGGACAAAATCTGGTCCGGGTCCGACGATGCCAGAATGGTCTCGGCATGGGTCGCCAGCACCAATTGGCGGTTGCGATCCTGGGCCAGTGCGCGCAGGCGGTCGAACACCCGCGTCTGGAGCCAGACATGAAGGTGCGCATCCGGTTCGTCCACCAGCAATACGGCGCTTTCGCGGCCGTAGATGAAAGCGAAAAGCAGGAGCGTCTGATGAAACCCGCTGCCCGCCGAGGCTAGGTCGTAGGTCGCGCGTCGTTCCTCATACTCGCAAATAATGAAGGGCTGCGCCGGATCGTATGCCGGCTTCTTCAGGCGAACGGCGAACAGGTCGTCGATATCACGGGCGAGACCTTTCCAAGCTTCGTCGTCCGAGGCAATCTCCAGCAGCAGATTGCGCAGCACGTCGCCCGGCTTGCCTTCGCCGATACGCAGGTTGCGATAGCCGGGATCGAACCGGGGTTCTTCCGCCCCGATGCCGGAAAAGGCAGGGCAATGAGTAACGTCCGGCAGGACCGACGCATCGACCAATCGGTCGTAGTCGGACGGATTGGCGTAAATCTGCTCCGGCCCCTGGTAGCGGAACTCCATCGTGAGGCCCCAAGGCGCGCCTTCACCTGAAAGCCCTTCCACCCGGAGGCGAATTTGCCGCGGACGGCGCACCATGTCCTTTGCAACCTTTTCGCTTTCCATGTCCTTGTTGCGCCAATTGGTGGCCCGCTCGTTCCATAGCAGGTTGAAATGGCCGAGCGGGAGCGGCGTGAAGTCCTTGCGGGTAATCGGCTGGCCGGGTCTCCTGATAGAGTCGGCATCGCCACTCACGATTGGAGCGCCGCGGCCGGTACGCCAGCGCTCAAGCGCAAACGCCCAAGCAGAAAGCGCCTGGATGAGCGTCGTCTTGCCGGAATTGTTCGGCCCGGCCAGAACCGTTACCGGGTCGAGTTCGAATTCCTGACGCTCGAAGCGCTTGAAGTTCTCTATGACGACGCGCGTGATCACTCGTTCTGGCTGCCCGGCTCCGCTAGGCTATGGTGTATGGGAGCGTTGTAACCGGGAGAGGGCGATGACGGAAGCTGTGCTGGTTTCGGTGGATGGCGGGGTGGGGGTGCTGACCCTCAACCGGCCGGACAAGTTCAACTGCATCTCGACCGAATTGCTGGACGGGCTGAGGGACGGCATGGACCGGTTCGAGGCGGACCCCGCGGTGCGCGCCGTGCTGCTGAACGCGAACGGCAGGCAGTTCTGCACCGGCGCCGACCTCGACGAAGTGCTCGACCGGCGCAAGTCCGCCGAGGCGCTCACCCCGTTCATCGGCGCCATCCACGAGATAACGCGGCGTTTCGAGGCCTCGTCCCTGCCCGTCGTGGCGGCGGTGCAGGGGCTGGCGCTCGCCGGCGGCATGGAGATCGTCGTCGCCTGCGATACCGTATTCGCCGCCGAGAGCGCGCGCATCGGCTGCCAGCACGCCCGCTACGGCCTGCCGCCCGGCGGCGGCGGCACGCAGCGCCTGGCCCGCCTGGTCGGGCTGC
>JAJEAR010000001.1 GCA_022822665.1 Alphaproteobacteria bacterium
GGAACAGCACTCATCAAGATGCCCGACAGCTGTCACCCCAATAGGGACAGCACAATGGGGAAAGAAGCACGGCGTGACCGCAGCTCCGTGCAAAACCGCCCCTTACCGCCGGATTGACGCGGTTCTATCTCGCCGCCGACAATCCCACGCTCAGGGTTTCGCCCTGCTCGACGGGCGGAGGCTTCATCCAGGCAATGCCGCCCGCCTCGAATGTCACCTGCACGCACCCGGCCCGCAAGTGCAGGTTGTAGGAATTTCGGTCGCGGCCCAGCACCCAGGCCGTTCCGAGGGTCGGATGCCCGGCAAACGGAAGCTCTCGGGTCGGAGTGAATATTCTCACCCGTGCCTCCCCGGAGCGTTCGTCCACGACAAACGAGGTCTCCGAGAAGTTCATCTCCAGCGCGATGGCCTGCATTGCCGAGGCATCCAGGTGGCGTGCACCACGGACCACCGCCAGCTGGTTGCCTGACAACGGCGTCTCCGCAAAGACGTCGACGATCGTACACTCCATGGCCACCCCGCATTACCGGATTGATTCAAGTCGGTTCCTGTTGTCGGCAACCGGTTCGTTCCGGATGCAGGCGACGCGCAGTTCCCTCCACGCGTGACCGTTGCGGGTACCAGTGTGGCAGTGCTACGGCGCGAGGTAGCGTACCAGGTCCGGGTCGTCGCGGATCTCTGCCGAGGGACCGTCGAGCGCCACGGTACCCCGGTCCATGACGTAGGCATGGTCGGCGACGCGCAGCGCCAGTTCCACGTGCTGTTCAACGATGACCAGGCTGATCTCGCGGGCGAGGCGCTGCAGGCGCTCGGCGATCTCCTCGATCACCCCGACCCAGACACCCTCGGTGGGTTCGTCAAGCATGAGCAGCCTCGGCCGGCCCAGGATCGCCCGGCTGATGGCCAGCATCTTGCGTTCGCCACCGGACAGCGTGCCGGCCTGCTGACCCAGCCGCTCGGCAAGCTTTGGGAAAAAATCGAGCGCCATGTCGAGGCTGACTGTTTCGGGCTGTGCCATGGTGCCGAGTGCAAGGTTCTCGCGAACGGTCAGCGATCCGAAGATCGCCTGCTCCTGCGGGACGTAACCGAGCCCCCGACGCACCCGGTGCTCGGTGCCCTCGCCGGCGCACTCCTGGCCATCAAACTCGATGCTGCCGCCCATCGGCGTGATCTCGCCAACGAGCGTGTTCAGGAGCGTTGTCTTTCCCGCGCCGTTGCGCCCGAGAATGGCCACCGCGCCGATCCGAGGAGCGGTCATCGAGACATCGAACAGGACCTGGCTGCGGCCATAGCCCGCGGAAAGTGCGTCGACGCGGAGAAGCGGTTCGTCAGACACGGGTTGTGTAGACCTCCTGAACCTTTGCCGAGCGTTCGATTTCCTCGACGGTGCCGTCATCCAGGATCCGGCCATTGTCCATGACCGTCAGCCGGTCACAGATCTCCTTGATGAAGTCGAGATCGTGCTCGACGATTACCATCGCACAGTGCGCGCGGATAGGAGCCAGCAATTCGCCGGTGGCCCGGCGTTCCTCCGGGCTCATCCCGCCGGTGGGCTCATCGAGCAGCAGGAGTTTCGGGCGTTGCGTCAACGCCATGGCGATCTCGAGCCATTGCTGTTGCCCGTGGCTCAACTCGCCCGCCAGGTCGTCTGCCCGGTCGAGCAGCTGGAACCTGTCAAGCGTTTCGCTGATTTCTCCGTGCAGTGCTCGCCGCGAGTTCGACCTGAGAAGCCCCCAGATCGACCGGTGGGCCTGGAGCGCCAGCAGGACGTTGTCATAGACGCAGAGTTCCGGAAGCACGGCAGTGATCTGGAACTTGAGGCTCAGGCCGAGACGGGACCGCCGCGCCGGGCGCATGGTGGTGATATCGCGACCGTCAAACCGGATGCGTCCGTTGTCGGCAAAGTGGTCTCCGGCAATGGCCTTGAGCAGCGTGCTCTTGCCTGACCCGTTTGGCCCGATGAGTCCGTGAAAACTGTTGGACACGACCGAAAGGTCGACACCGTCGAGTGCCCTCAGCGCGCCGAACGTCTTTGCAACGCCCCTGACTTCAAGCAGTGCCACCGGAACCTCCGTCGTCCGGTTTCGGGCGATCTCGCCAGGCATCCCTGATCAGGCCGAAGGTTCCGATGCGCTCGCGGGTCGAGATCAGGAAGCCCATGATCCCGGTGGGCCGGTAGGTCACGACGACGAGCATGATGGCCCCCAGCACAACCGGCCAGTAGGGCTTCAGTTCATCGATGTCGGACAGGTTGAAGGCGATCATCTCGATGGCGCCGACGCCCAGTACCGGGCCGAGCAGGGTTCCGACGCCACCGAACAGACCGTAGAGAACCGCGTAGGTCGATTGAACGATGCCGAGGTTGCCCGGGCCGATGAACCCTTCGTGGAAGGCGTAGAGTCCTCCCGCCAGCCCCGTGATCATGCCCGCGAAGGAAAACACCAGCGCCTTGAACCGCTGCACCCTGTACCCGAAGAAGGCGAGCCGTTCCTCGTTCTGGCGCATGCCCGCCAGCACCAGTCCGAACTGCGAGCGCACGATCCATCGGCTGGCAAGGTAGCAGGCGATCAGGAAGCCGAGGATGATGTAGTAGAAGGTTGGCCCCGGCTCGATCTCGTATGGGCCGACCTTCAGGAAGTCCCAGACCGAAATGCCGTTTGCGGCGCCGATCCACTGCCAGCCCGCGACCAGTCGTTCCGCCGCGTAGGACGCCGTCAGCGTGCCGAGCGCGACAAAGATGATCGTGGGCGTGCGCCTGCCGAGCAGAAGGAACCAGCTGATCAGGAACGCGCTGACCAGCCCGACCGCCATCGAGACCGGCACGATTCCCCAGATCTGGACAAAGCCCGCCTTGTTGGCCAACAGGGCCGATACATAACCGGCCATGCCGAAGAACAGGGCCTGGCCAAAGGTCATGATGCCCGAATACCCCCAGCAGAGATCGAAGCTGATGGCCAGGATCGCCAGCAACAGCATGCGGGAGGCGATGATGGTGTGGAAGTCGTTCGTGAGCAGGGGGACGAGCAGGAGCGCAACAAGCACGCCGACCTCGAGGATCGGCATGATCTTGCGCCGCTTGCGGAGCGGAGTGCCGGGCAGGGCCATCTAGTCAGGTCCGGGGCAGGACGGTCGCGGCTGCGGGACTGGCCCGCAGCCGCGTGCTCCTGTTCAACCGATGCATTCTTTTGGATCGACCGCCTGGTCTGCCTGGATGATGTTCCAGACACCGGACCTGGATTGCGCGATGTACATGTTCATCTCGCAGTGCCCGGATCCGGGAACCATCCGTGCGCCTCCACCCGGGCCCTGCTCGATCATGGCGTGGTCAATAGCGGCACTCGTCGCGTCGCGTGACAGGTCACCGTTCGTTTCGATCACGGCCGCCTCGTAGAACTTGATGCCCCGGTACATGCCGGTTGCCGCGGTTCCGGCCGTGAAGAGATACGGCGTATCCGGCCACATCTTGTTGTAGCCGGCGATGAGCTCGTGGGTGAACGGATCATCGACGGTGTGGAACATGTCGACGCAGGAATAGACACCCTCGAGCTCGCGCGGGGCAACGTAGTTCACCGAGTTCTCGTCGTAGTAGACACAGCTGAGCGTGCCGCCCTTGTCATGATACCCGGCCTCGTACAGCTGCTTGGTGAATGCCTGCAGCCCCGGCGGGATGACGGTGTTGAAGACGTGGTCGACGCCATCCGACATGATCCTGGCGACCGTCGCCGAATACTCGAGCTGGTCGAGGGGGAAGTACTCCTCCATCACCACCTCGCCGCCATTCTCCTCGATCACGCGCCGCGCCCACTTGTTCAGAAGCTGCGGCCAGATGTAGTTTGCCGAAGGCATGGCGAACCGCTTCATGCCCTTTTCCTTGATCAGGTAGGGCAGCAACGCGCCGCACTGCTGGAACGGCGTGGGACCCGTGCAGTAGAGATGCGGGGTGCACTCCTGGCCTTCGTAGAGCTGCGGGTAGATGTACAGCGTCTTGCCGCGTCGCACGATCGGGTTCTTGATCGCCTCGCGCATGGCTGACGTGATGCCGCCCAGCACGACATCGACCTGCGCTTGCTGGATCAGGCGGCGGACATTGCCGACCGCGGTGCCGGGGTCGGACGCGGTATCCTCCAGGATCAGTTCGACCGGCCGTCCGAGGATGCCACCGGCGTCATTGATCTGCTTGACCGCGAACTGGGCGGTCTGCCAGTTCGAGTTGCCGCCCGGGGCGATTGCACCGGTGATGTCGGTGGCGATGCCCATCTTGATCGGGCCCGCCGCATGCGCCCAGTCGGGCGACAGCACCCAGGACGTTCCGACGGCGGTCCAACCCGCTGCCGCGAGCGCGCTGGTGCCGCGAAGAAAGGTGCGACGGGTCATGCCGCTGTGAATAGCCATTCTACTTCCTCCCTGCGCTGATGAGGCCGTTCGGCCAGAATTTCACGATGATCAAGGCGGTGACGAAGACCAGAACCTCGGCGACGACGGGGCTGACCTGCTCGGCCACGCCCGGAATCTCCCGCAGCCACTGGAAGCCGGGCACCATGGATCCGATCATCGCGCCACCGACGACCGGCCCGCTGAACGTACCGATGCCGCCCAGCATGACCGAGAGGAACGCCTGCACCAGGAAACGCACGCCCAGGTCTGCGGAAAGCGAGAACAGGGGTACCATCAGTGCTCCGGCCAGACCGGCCAGGGCTGCTCCCATGGCAAAGGTCAGCGCGTAGAGGCGGGCGGTCGAGACACCCGACGCCCGCGCCAGCGCGGCGTTCTCCAGCGCGCCGCGGATCTGCAGGCCGGTGCGGCTGCGCGTCAGGAACATCCAGGCTCCGACCATCGTTGCGACGGTCGCGCAGATGATCACGGTCCGCCACACCGAAAAGCTGATCCCGCCCATCTGGAACGCACCGGACAGCGGTTCCTCGATCGCGTAGTACTTTCCCCCGATCAGTCCGCGAACGATTTCGCGGATGATCAGCCCGATCGCATAGGTGGCAAGCATCGCGATGACGGGCTGGGCATACAATCGCCGGATCACGGTGCGCTCGACACCCGCGCCGAACGCTCCGACCACGAGCGGCGCCACCATCATGCCCAGCCAGATCGGCAGACCCCATTCGCGGAACAGGAAGACCGTGTAGGCGCCGAGCAGGACGAATTCGCCATGGCCGAGGTTGAAGATCCCCATCAGGCTGGCAATGACCGCAAGCCCTGAAACGACGAGAACCATGATCGATGCAAAGGCGGCAACGTCAAAGATCAGCTTGATTGCATCGTCCATATGCGTGTGTACCTCACCGACCCGACGCGCCGCGCAGGTCCTTGCCAACACCACAATGCTGATCATGGAAGCCGCACACGTGCAAGTGACTCGTTGCGGCACTGCACAAACCGCGTGCCGTTTCAGAGCAGGTGCAGCGGATGACACCATTGTCACTGCCTGGCACCCTGTCACTTTCCTTGTTCTATACCTTATTGAATTAGATGGCCTATTTCCGGATCCAGTTCCGGCGTGGCCCCATGTTCCGTCAGGTTGAACGCGACCGGCCCGGTTCCCGTCGTCCGACACCCTTGCCGGTTGACCCCTGAACGTCAGGCGGTCCCGGAGCATGGTTTTGCGCAGTTCACAGAGGGCCTCGCCGCTACTCGCACGCAACCGGCCTGCGGGGGCCAGGCTTGGTTGCGACGCGTCGTGGATGGACCGGGAGAGCACCAGCTCCCCTGGTCCTGCACGGGCGTACCGCGCCTGTCGCTGCGGGACAAGCGGTCCTGACGGACACGGGTGTGGACGGGGACCTGCGCGCGTGCGCTTGCCGGCCTTGCCGGCGCCGATGTCGGGCATGTGGCGCACGGGACGGCAAGCCCGCCGCACTCTTTCCCGACCGGTCGGAAAACCCGCCAAGCTGGGGTATGGTACTGCAGACGCACGCGACACACCTGAAGGAGACTTCCATATGAGCGACTCCGTTCCCAAGCAGATCGAACCGTCAGAGTTGCTCGTACTGGGCAGGACCGCGCGGCTGGAACTGACCTCCGAAAGGCGGGCAGTCGTCGCGCCCGCTCTCGACGGCATCCTGGGTCTTCTCGACGCGCTCGATGCTGTGGATCTCGGCGAGACCCCGCCGACCAATTCCTTCGATCCGCGATGGAGAGACCTGCCATGACAGCGCTGACCGACATGAGCCTGCGCGATGTCGCGGCGAAGATCAGGTTGGGCGAGGTTTCGCCCGTTGATGTCACGCGGGAGTGCCTGGACCGGGCGGCAGCAACCGAACCCAGGCTGAATGCCTTCTCCTGCATCCTGGCTGACAGCGCAATGGCGGAGGCGAAGGCCGCCGAAGCCGAGATTTCCGCCGGCGCCTGGCGCGGCGAACTGCATGGCATCCCGGTCGGCATCAAGGAGCTCTACGACGTGGCGGGCGTGCCCACGACTTCCTCGTCGAAGGTCCGCGAGAACTGGAGCGCGCAGACCGACTCGGCGAGTGTCGCGCAGTTGCGCGAAGCCGGCGCCGTGATCCTTGGCAAGACCCACACACACGAGTTCGCCTACGGCATCTCGACGCCAGAGACGCGCAATCCGTGGAACACCGACTGTATTCCCGGGGGATCGTCGGGCGGCTCGGGCGCGTCGGTCGCGGTCGGCAGCACGTTCATGGCCATGGGATCGGACACCGGCGGGTCGATCCGTATTCCGGCCGCCGTGTGCGGAACCGTAGGGCTCAAGCCGACCTTCGGGCGGTGCAGCCGGGCCGGTGTCACCTCGCTGTCGTGGTCGCTTGACCATGTCGGTCCCCTGACGCGGACGGTGGCCGATGCCGCGGTCTGCCTGAATGCGCTCGCAGGCTACGACCCGCGTGATCCGGGCAGCGTCGATATCCAGGCCGAGGACTACACCGCGGCACTGGGACAGGACGTCAGCGGCCTGCGTATCGGCGTTCCGACCAACTACTACTTCGACAGGTGCGACGCCGAGGTCGAAGCCGCCGTGCGGGCCGCCATCGACCTGTTTGCCGCCGAAGGGGCGGTGATCTCGGATGTCGAGATCCCCTTTGCCGACCAGATCATGTCGGTCGAGTTCGCTCTGTGCCTGCCGGAAGCCAGCGAATACCACCGGTTGATGCTGCGCGATGACCCGGATCTCTACACCGAGGACGTGCGCACCTTCCTGGAGGCGGGCGAACTGGTGCCCGCGACCCGGTACATCCAGGCCCTGCGCGTTCGCCAGCTGATGCAACGGGCCTGGGCAAAGGCCTATGAAGACATCGACCTGATCGTTGCGCCGGCCGTGCCATCGCCCGCCACGAGGGTCGGCCAGGAAACCGTGGACTGGGGCAACGGCGCCATCGAGCCGGTCACGCCGGTCTTCGTGCGGCTTTCCGCACCGGCCAATGTCACCGGCCTGCCGTCGATCGCCACTCCCTGCGGGTTTACCGAGGCCGGCCTGCCGGTTGCCTTCCAGGCCATTGCCCGGCCGTTCGGCGAGGCAACGTCGATCCGCCTTTGCGATGCGTATCAGCGCATGACCGACTGGGGCGAACGCCGTCCGGCGCTCTGAAACCGCCAGGCGGGCACGCCTGGTCACGACAACACGGAAGGGACACGCACCATGGCGATCAAGAGGCCTACCACCACGCAGATGTCCGGGATCATCGAGAACCTGGGCATGTCGATGGACAGCAGGGAAGTCGATTTCTACCTGGAGAACATGCAGGGCATCTTCGATCGCTACGACGCTCTGGACGAGATGCCCGACGAGATCCCGGCGGTCACCTGGCCCCGCACCCCCGGCCATCGCCCGCAACCCGAGGAGAATCCGTACAACGCCTGGTACTGGAAATCCGAGATCAGGGGCGCCCCCACGGGCAAGCTTGCGGGCAAGACGGTGGCCATCAAGGACAATGTCATGGTTGCCGGCGTGCCGATGATGAACGGCGCCTCGACGCTCGAGGGCTTTGTTCCCGATGTCGACGCCACCATCGTCCAGCGCATACTGGACGCGGGCGGAACGATCCTCGGCAAGGCGACCTGCGAGTATTTCTGCCTGTCGGGAGGCAGTCACACGTCCAGTCCGGCACCGGTGGAAAACCCGCGCAAGCCCGGTTACTCGGCCGGAGGATCGTCATCCGGTTCGGGCGCGCTGCTGGTGGCGAACGAGGTCGACCTGGCGATCGGCGGTGACCAGGGAGGCTCGATCCGCATGCCCGCCGCATATTGCGGGGTGTACGGCCTGAAACCGACCCATGGTCTTGTGCCCTATACCGGGGTGATGCCGATCGAGCTGACGATCGACCACACTGGCCCGATGAGCCGGAACGTCGCCGACAATGCCCTGTTCCTCGAGGTCCTGGCCGGTGCGGACGGACTGGATCCCCGCCAGTACGACCCGCCGACGGCACCGTACACCGAGGCACTGGGCGCGGGGGTGCAGGGCTTGAGGATCGCGGTTGTCAGGGAGGGCTTCGGGCACGAGAACTCCGAAGCCGACGTCGACGCGAAGGTCCGCGCCGCTGCCGGGAAGCTTGAGAGCCTGGGCGCCACGGTGACCGAGGTTTCGATCCCGATGCACAGCCAGGGCATCGTCGTCTGGACCCCCATCGCGCTGGAAGGCCTGCAGTGGCAGATGATGCAGGGGAACGGCTACGGCATGAACTACAAGGGGCTCTATTCCCCGACACTGATCGATGCCCATTCCGGCTGGCGGGCCAAGGCCGACGAGCTCTCCCAGACCCTGAAGATTTCAATGTTCGCGGGCCAGTACGGCATCGACGCCTACCGGGGACGGTACTACGCCAAGGCCCAGAACATCGCCCGGCGGCTGCGAGCAGCCTATGACGCCGTGCTGGCCGAGCATGACCTCCTGCTGATGCCGACCCTGCCGTTGAAGGCAACCAGGTTGCCAGGCCCCGATGACCCGCGCGAGGACACCTTTGCCCGGGCGTTCGAGATGCTCGCCAACACCGCTCCCTTCGACGTCACCGGTCACCCGGCCATGGCGGTGCCCTGCGGCATGTCCGACGGGCTGCCGGTGTCGATGATGCTGACAGGCAGGCATTTCGACGAGACGAGCATCTACCGTGCCGCGCACGCGTTCGAACAGTCGGGTGACTGGACGGCGATGTAGGTGCCGGGCGACGCGACATCGGGCGGAGGGCCGATGGTGCTCTCTGCCGTGCTCGGCCGCACCGTCGAGCAACCGTGGCATGACCGGGCCCATGCGTCCGAGGCAAGGGGTGCGCTGGAGACCGTGCGGATCGCGCGCGCCGACGCACCGCGCCGCCGGATGCGCCTGACAACGGACAGGGGAAGGGACGTGGCCCTTGCCCTGCCCCGCGATGCGGCGCTGGAGGACGGCGCTGTCCTGCATGCGGACGAGAGCCTGATGATCGTCGCCCGCATCGATGGCGGCCCGCGCCTGCGCCTGACACCGTCTGACGCCGCCTCCGGGCTCCGGCTCGGCTACTTCTGCGGCAATCTGCACTGGAAGGCCGACTTCTGCGGCGGCGCCATCGTCATTCACATGGACGGGCCGGAGGACGCCTACCGTGCCCGGCTGGCCGATGCGGAAGCGCTCTGCATTTTTTCGGTCGAACGCATGGAGGCCGGGCAGTGAGCCTGGATACCCTGCGTGCCCTGCAGCTGGCCGACAGCGGCTTTCCGTCGGGCGCCTTCGCCTATTCATGGGGGATGGAGACCGCCGCGGAAAACGGCCGGCTTGAGCGTGCGGGCTTCGGTTACTGGCTCGCCATCGAGATGCTCGGCCGCTGGGCGCAGTTCGACCGGGTCGTGCTGGCGGATGCCTATCGGGCCGATGACGAACTGGTCGTCGATGCCCGGACCGACCGTCTGTTCATTGCCGAACCGTTGCGGGTCCGGTCGGCGGAGGCCGGGCAGGCGTTTCTCTCGGCAACGGCGCGCCTGGGCGACCCCGTCGCAGTACGGCTCCGCGGGGCGGTGCTGGACGGGGAGGCCGCCGGGCACCTGCCGGTTGCCCAAGGCGCGGTGTTCCGGTCCATGGGACTTGACCTTGCTCCGGCACTGGCCGTCTCCGCCCACGCCGCGGCACAGGGACTGGCCGGCGCCGCGGTGCGACTGGGCCTTGTCGGAGCACTGGAAGCGCAGGGCATCCTGCGGCACCTGCAGCCGGAGCTGGCCCCTTTCACGGCCCCGCCGCCGCCCGGCGCGCTGCCCGGCAGCTTTGCCCCGATCTCGGAAATCGCGATGATGCGCCCCGGCGACGGGCGGCTGTTTGCCAACTGAAGAGACACCCATGAACCTGACCCCGACCGAAATGGACCGACTGGTCATCTTCCAGGCGGCCGAACTCGCGCGGCGATATCGAAGTGAAGGCGTGCGCCTGTCGCTGCCCGAGGCCAATGCCCTCATCGCCGACGAAATCCTGCTGGCGGCCCGGAAGGGGCTGGACCACCCGGCGCTGGTTTCGCTGGGCGGAACGATCCTGACGGCAGAGGAGGTCGAGGCGGGCGTGCCGGACATGCTGCGGATGGTCTCGGTCGAGGTCTCGATGGCCGAGGGCACCAAGCTGGTGACGGTCTTCGACCCGATCCCTCCGGGGCCCCGTGCGGCGCCTGCCCCGGGCGAGGTCATTGCGCAAGCGGGAGAGATCGAGCTCAACGCCGGGCGCGAGGGCGTCGAGATCGACGTGCTGAACACCGGCGACCGGTCCATCCAGGTCCGGAGCCATGCCCATTTCTTCGAGGTCAACAGGGCGCTGCGGTTCGACCGGAGAAGGGCCTGGGGCATGCGGCTGGACCGCCCCTCAGGCGGCGGGGAACGCTTCGACCCCGGGATCGGCCGGCGCGTGCGCCTCGTGCCCTATGCCGGGACGCGCGACATCCACGGGTTTGCCGGTCTGGCCGAGGGCCGGGCGGATGACCCGGCCACACGGGAGGCCGCGTTCCGGCGCGCCAGGGATCGCGGGTATCTGGAGGAGGACGCGTCTTGAAAATGGACCGCGGCCAGTACGCGCGCCTCTACGGGCCGACCACCGGCGACATGATCTGCCTGGGAGACACGTCCCTGCTGGCGGAGGTCGAACGCGACCACACCCATCCCGGCGACGAACTGACCACCGGGGCCGGCAAGGTCATGCGCGACGGCGAGGGGTTCCGCACGCGGGGCACCGATGCCGAACGGGCCCTGGACCTGGTCGTGCACAACGCGGTGATCGTCGATCCGGTGCTGGGGATCATCAAGGCCGACATCGGCGTTCGCCGCGGGCGCATCGTGGGTGTCGGAAAGGCCGGGAACCCGGAGATCATGGCCGGTGTCACGCCCGGTCTGGATACCGGACCCAACACGACGATCATGCATGGCGACCGGTTGATCGTGACCCCCGGCGTGATCGAGGCGCACGCGCATTTCCTGTCACCCCAACAGGCGTACCATGCGCTGGCCGGGGGCTGCACCACCATGATCGGGATGAGCCCCGGGCCACATTTCGACGTGTCCTGCTCGGGCCCGCATACCCTTGGCCGGCTGATCCAGGCCTGTGACGAGTATCCGCTCAATTTCGGGTTCCTGGGGCGCGGAAGCTCGAACACCGGCGCGGTGGCGGAGAGTGTTGCGGGCGGCGCGCTCGGGGTGAAGATCCACGAGGACTTCGGGGCCTCGCCGGCCGTGATCGACGGGTGCCTGCGCGCCGCGGATGCGGCGGATTTCTCGGTCCACATCCACACCGATACCATCAACGAGTTCGGGTTCTACGAGGACACCATGGCCGCCGTCGCCGGCCGGACCATTCACATGTACCACACCGAGGGTGCGGGCGGCGGTCATGCGCCCGACATCCTCGCCGTGAACGGTTTCGCCAACGTGCTGCCGTCCTCGACCAACCCCACCAACCCCTTCACGCCGGCGGCACTGGAGGAAGGGGTGCCGATGACCATGCTGGCCCACGCGATGAGCTACGAGTTGCCGGAGGACGTGGCCTTTGCGGAGGCGCGCATCCGTCCGCAGACCATGGTCGCGGAGGACTTCCTGCACGACATGGGTGCGATCTCGATCTTCGCGACCGACACCCAGGGCATGGGCCGGCTGGCCGAGAACGCGACCAAGGCGTTCCAGCTGGCATCGATCATGAAGGACCGGACCGGTCGCCTGGCCGAGGAGAAAACGGCCCGAGCCGACAATGAACGCATCCTGCGCTACATGGCCAAGCTGACCATCAACCCTGCGATCGCGGCCGGAATCGATGCGCATGTGGGCTCGATCGAGCCCGGCAAGATGGCCGACCTGGTGTTCTGGCGCCGCGACCATTTCGCCGCCAAGCCGCAGATGGTGGTCAAGTCCGGTGAAATCGTCTGGTCAGTCATGGGCGACGGCAATGGCAGCTTCATCGGGGCCGAACCGCTTCTGCACCGGCCGATGTGGGGCGCGCTGGGGACCGTGAAGCACCGCCTCGGCGCAACCTTCGCCAGCCGGCTTGCCGTCGACAACGACGTTGCCGGCCGCCTGGGTGTGCAGAAGGAGATCCTGCCGATCACCTCGGTCCGGTCCCTTGGCAAGTCCGACATGATCCGCAACCGCGCCTGTCCCGACATTGCGGTCGATCCGGCCACCTTCGAGGTTCGCGCCGATGGTGTGCTGCTGCAGGCCGAACCCGCAACCCGCGTGCCGCTGGCACGCAGCCATTTCCTGCGATGACCGCCGCCCGCGTGGGCATAGGCGGGCCCGTGGGCTCGGGCAAGACGGCGCTGATCGAGCGCCTTCTGGAGATCTTCGCCGAAGAGGGCGTGGAAGCCGCCGTCATCACCAACGACCTGGTCACTGACGAAGACGCGGAACGCCTGCGCCGCGGCGGGCGCCTGCCACCCGAGCGGATTCTTGCCGTGCAGGCCGGTGCCTGCCCGCACACGGTGATCCGCGAGGACCCGACACCGAACCTGGCCGCCGCAGACCGGCTGGACCGGCAGTTTCCCGAGCTGGACCTGGTTCTGCTGGAGAGCGGCGGGGACAACCTGGCCTCGACCTTCTCGCTCGACCTGGTCGACTGGTGGATGTTCGTGATTGACGTCTCCGGCGGCGACGACATTCCCCGCAAGCGTGGACCGGGCGTGGTCAAAAGCGACCTGCTGGTGATCAACAAGATCGATCTGGCCCCGCATGTCGGTGTCGACCTTGAAAGGATGTTCGACGAGGCAACGCGGGTCCGTGGCAACGCCCCGGTCCTGGGCACGAACTGCCGCGCGGGCCAGGGTATCGGCGCGGTGGCCGCACGGATCAGGGACGCCGTGCTGTTCCGGTGAACACGCCGCCCGAGCCGGGCCCGTCCACCTCATCGGGCGCACTGTCCATGGACCTGGCCATCGGTCTGGGGGCGGACGGGCGCAGCCGTCTCGCGTCTCGCCGGGTTTCCTTCCCCTGGTCCCTGGGCCGCGGATACCCCGGACCGCCCGGGTCACCGGTCACGCTGATCCCCCAGGTTGCCGGGGCCGGCCTGCTGGCGGGCGACCGGATCGGGCAGCGCATTCGCGTCGAGGACGGCGCGGCACTGCATCTCGAGAGTGCAGGGGCGATGCTGACCTACGGGACGCCGGGCGGACAGGGCAGCGTTTCGGACTGGTCGATTGATCTGGGGCACGGGTCGCGGGCGGTGCTGCTCTCGGAACCATACGTGTTGCTCGACAATGCGAACCTGACCCTTCGACAGACGTTCACGCTCCCGCGAGCCTCGACACTGGTTTCCTGCGAGGGCGTCTGCGCAGCCTCGACGGGGAGGCGGTGCTGGAAATCCGAGACTGTCGTCCGGCGCCCCGACGGCACGACCCTGTTCGAGGACCGTCAGCAGGTGACCGGAGAGCTGCTGGCCCGGCTCGCCGATATGCCCGGCACCTGGACATCGTTCGGCACGGTGATGGTCCTCTCGGAAGACCCGGACGGCGCGCTGGGGATCATGACGTCGACGGCGGACAGGCTGGACGACGGCACCTGGACAGGTATCGCGCCGACGCGTGCCGGCGCCGGCGTGTGCGCGCGTGTGGCCGCCGGGAGCGGCCAGCAGCTTCGCACGGCCCTTCGCAGCCTCGCGCAGGCCGCGTCACGGATCGGCGGTGGGCGCGCCACCGGTTGAAGTGCAACGCTGCCGGTTCTCCCTATCTGCGCGCAGGTGCTGCCGGCGGAGTCATCGGGCTGGCCAGACGAGCCCTGCCCGGTTTTTAGCCGGTTCTTTTCGGGGTGGAATTTCATAACTAACAGAATTCGTTGATTAATATCAGATGAATCGGACGGGATGGGAGCCGCATTTCAAGACCAGTCATCAAACCGAATACGATTTTTTTTCAAAGTGAGGTCTCTTGCTGACGGATCGCGGCGGCAGATTACCATTTTGAGTCGAAACCGGGGTATCGGTTCGGTCGTAGCGTGGAAGTCTGCCCAAGAAGAGACTGAGCATGTCCTCTACCCGACCGAATGAGGGCGTCCGAGATGTCAGTGGCGATGCTAGTGCCGGGGCGGGTCCTGCATCGTGATAATACGACGGGCGGCGTCGGAATCGTGAGCGATCTCTGCGGCTCTGTGGATGCTGGTCTTGATGGCCTCGTCGAGGAATCGAGTTTCGTCGCGCGATAGGTCGTCGTGAGCGCCCTGTGCCTTTCTGACACCCGCACCGCCCTTGGTCGCGGTCAACTGGCCGATCCGTCGGAGGACTTGTTCGTCAATACCGTAGCGTTTCGCCGCTGCCTTGCGGGCGTCTCGGCGCTGTCCCGTCGAGATCTCGAGGACCGTTAGGCAGAAATGGGCCATCGTCGTCAGATGCTCGCGATCGCCGCGATAGCCCAGGCATCGATCGAACATGCTGCGGACGTCGGGGTTATCGCAAGACCGCATGTCGGTGGTGCGGGATAGCGTCGCTTTTGCAATTGCACGTAGCCGGAACTCGTCGCATGAAGGCGAATGGGTCTGGGCCGCAAGAACGTCTGTCCGATGGATGGGTCGAGGTCCTCGATGTCCGCGACATCGAAGTGGAGCCTGAAGCTCTCGGGACCGCGCGCAATGCCCGCCTCAAACTCCCAAGCGTCGATGTATCTCGCGACTGCGTGACGAGCATCCGATTCGGTTGCGCAGTGCGCTTTCATGGTGAAGCAAACGTTCCGGTCGTTGATGACGACATCGAAGGATGGTTCCTCAAGAGAAAGCGGTTTCGCTTGGGAGTAGTCGACCGATGGGCCGTGCTCGACGACGAAGTGGAGCGCCTTTACGCGGGGATAGGTCATGGCGGCGGGGACCGTATCACATCTCCTTTTGGAGGCCACACTGCGCACGGTCAGGGGACAATCCGTGCGAAACCGGGGTGCCTGGCAAGACTGCCCCATCGGAACAGGCGGCGTATCCCGGATGGTTACGGCGCACCTGCCGGACGACAGATTCCACGGCCTGGTTGAATGGACACCAACAGCCGAGCGCTAGGCCGAGACAACGAACCTCTTGCGCATGGCGGCTTGCACGAGTGCGTCCGATCCTGATTGCGGCTTAGCCGCTGGTTTGCGATCATTGCGCCTGAGAGACGGCAGTAAGGTCGGACCAGCAACGGCATTGGCGCTTAGACTACAAGTTTGATAGACAACAGCGTGCGTGAGTTGGCAGGATCAAGGCAGGGACGGCGATCAGCTACTCAGTCGTCAACTCGCTCAGAGGTGGACAACTTGCGGCTGTTGCAATTGGCAGGACCAGAGCGCAAACGTTATTGATGCAAGCGGTTCGATTGTATGGACGTGTTCTAGTGCGATGTCCCGCAAATACGTGCAGATAATCGTTCGAGTTTGGCAAAGATCGAGTCGGCCGTGGCGGCCCAGACGAACCGGGTGGCGTTGGCGTTGTGCTGTTCGATGAAAGCTTCGATCGTCTTGACGAGCTGGGGCACGTTTTCGAACGAGCCGCGCTTGACGGCACGTTGGCTGATGAGTCCGAACCAGCGTTCCACCTGGTTGAGCCATGACGCCGAGGTGGGGGTGAAGTGGAGATGGTAGCGGGGTCGTTTGGCGAGTCAGGCTCGCACCTTGGGATGCTTGTGGGTGGCATCGTTGTCGACGACGAGATGGAGGTCGAGTTCGGCGGGCGTCTCCCGATCAATGAGGCGCAGGAAGGCGAGGAACTCCAGATGACCATGCCGCCTGGAGCAGGTGCCGAGCACCTTGCCGGTGGCCACGTCGAGAGCCGCGAACAGGGTGGTTGTCCCGTGCCGGACGTAGTCATGGGTGTGGCCTTCGACGTAGCCCAGCCCCATCGGCAGCGTGGGTTGGGTCCGGTCGAGCGCCTAGATCTGGCTTTTTTCATCGACACACAGCACCATCGCGTTGTCCGGGGGGTTGAGGTACAGCCCCGTGATGTCACGCACCTTCTCGACGAAGAACGGATCGTTCGACAGCTTGAAGGTCTCGCTGCGGTGCGGCTTGACGCCAAACAGCGAGAATCAGCGCTGCACGGTACTTTTCGAGACACCCTCGGCCTCGGCCATCAGGCGCACGCTCCAGGCGTTCGCATGGTCGGGCCTGTCCTGCAGGGCACGGGTGATGAGCCCCGCCACCTTCTCGTCATCGTAGGTCCGGGGCCGTCCGGGGCGCAGCTCGTCGTACAGGCCCTCGACGCCGCGTTCGAGGAAGCGGCGGTGCTACTTGTTGACCGCCGCCGGCGATGCTCCCACCCGGGCCGCCACATCGGCGTTGGTCCGGCCCTCGGCACAGGAGACGCTGATGCGGGCGCGCAGCGCCAGTGCATGCGGCATGGACGATGAATTGGTCAACGCCGCCACCTGACTGCGTTGCTCGTCGCTGAGGACCAGGGGTGCAAGCTGGCGACCGCGTGGCATGAGTGACACTCCTCGCTGGGGATCAGGAGGTCACTATAGTTCACGTATTAACGAGACACAACACTAGGGGTAGGTACACAATATGGGATTAGCAGATTGGTTCAGGGGCTTTTGTTACAACATTCAGGTAAAGGATGGAGGAACGATATCCACCCGTTACAAGGCGATCACCCGTCGACTCAACACTGACTTCTGGAGCACTACATCTGATACTTCTCACAGTCTTTACGTAGGTTCCTACGGTCGAAACACGGCTATTGCGGGATTTAGCGATTTGGACATGGTGTTTGAATTGCCTGCGGATCTCTACTATCGATATGATAAGCATAGTGGCAATGGCCAATCAGCGTTACTCCAGGCCGTTCGGGCTTCGATGCAAAGAACCTACTCAAACTCAAACATTGGTGGCGATGGACAAGTTGTTGTTGTCAGTTTCACGGATGGAATAACGTTTGAAGTCGTGCCCGTATTTTCAAATAATTCCGGTACATTTACTTTCCCCGACACTAATGGTGGTGGGTCTTGGAAGACAACAAATCCGAGGCCAGAAATTAGAGCTATGCAAACAAGAAACGCATTGTGCAACGGAAATCTCATTCCTCTTTGTAGAATGATGCGCGCATGGAAGAGAGAGTGGAATGTGCCAATTGGAGGATTGCTGGTAGATACTCTAGCTTATCAATTCATTGATGGCTGGAAATACAAGGATAAGTCATATTTTTACTATGATTATATGTGTCGGGATTTTTTTCTGTTCATGAAGAATCAAGGTCGAAATCAAACTTATTGGAAAGCTCCAGGCAGCGGACAATTCGTATTTGGAAAGGACTTATTCCAATGGAAAGCTGGGAGATGCTACAACATTGCTCTTGAAGCCATCGAGTATGAGACAGCAGACCCAAAGCGAGAATGGTCGGCTAAACAGAAATGGAGGGAGATCTTTGGCAATTCATTCCCCGGATAGTGAGGCCACAGACCCGCGAGCGGTACTAGAAGGTCAACTGAGAGAGTGCTTCGGTCGTGTGGTTTATTCCCACAAGACTCACGAAAAGTGCGCCGACATTCTTTTGTCGAGATTGTCTAGAATTAAGGTGTGGCAAATAGCACTGTCTGCAATCACGACTGCTGGATGTATTGCGGTAGTGTTCGGAGTTGGAAAAGTTGGGGCTCTTGTTAGCTTACTTGTATCGACTACCTTGCTGGCAATTAACATGTACATCAAAGAGTATGATCTGGGAGAAATAGCACAAAGGCACCGACAAGCAGCGGCAGATCTTTGGAAAGTACGGGAGAAGTATTTATCCCTTATCACAGATTTGATAATTGGAGAGGAATCCATTCAAAAGCTGCAAGTGGAACGCGACAATCTTCTCGAGGACCTGCATGCGGTCTATTCTGGCGCTCCTAGCACAACCTATAGTGCATACAGGAAAGCTCAAGAGGCACTGAAGAATCTTGAGGACATGACGTTTTCTGATGACGAAATAGATGCTTTCTTGCCAAGAGATCTCAAAAAAACAAGAGTTAGAACTACGCCGTGATTTCATTGACGAGCGCTTCTGCTCTATCGGGGGTTTTTGAGTTCGCTGGGGATGACTCGTCCTCTTTGACAAAAGGCTATTAGACGGTGTTGATGTAGACATCGACGATTCCGCTGACCACCCGGGTGGCGGTCAGGGTGCCGGACGTGTGCGCCTCCGTATACCGAGGCGGGTTCGCCGGGTGGCCCGGTCCACCCACCGTGTGTCCCGGCCGCAAAGCCGGGGTGGTCGTTGTGTAAAGTCTCACGGTGGAACGCAACGGCCCGGCCTCTTTCCCGAGTCTCCGGGCATCTCGATGGATTGACCAGTATTCCGGTTCTGCGGGTGCCGGAGCGATGAGCGCGGACCGGGTCATCAATTTCGAGAAGCACGGCGACCGTGTCCGGCAGCGGCTGCTCGCGGCCCGGGTGAAGCCGTTCCTGATGCGGCGTACCAAGGAAGAGGTCGCTCCGGAGCTGCCGGAAAGGACGGTGATCGACAAGACGATCCGGCTCGAAGGCGCCCAGGCCGCGCTCTACGAGAGCATCCGGACGACCATGGACAGGCAGGTCCGAGAGGCGATCGCCGCAAAAGGTATTTCGGCATCGCAGGTGGCGATATTCGAGGCTCTGCTGAGGCTGCGCCAGGTCTGCTGCGATTCGGGACTGGTGAAGCTCGACGCCGCCCGAAAGGTGACAGCGAGCGCCAAGCGGGCGCGCCTTCTCGCGCTGCAGGAGGATCTGGTCGCCGAGGGGCGCAAGGTGCTGGTCTTCTCCCAGTTCGTGGAAATACTGCGGCTGATCGAGCGAGACGTCGCGGCGCGCGGCTGGGGCTACGCCATTCTGCACGGTTCGACGAAGGACCGGGACGCCCAGGTCGAAGCCTTCCAGTCCGGCGGCCTGCCCCTGTTCCTGGCGAGCCTGAAGGCCGGCGGCACCGGCCTCAACCTCACGGCCGCCGACACGGTGATCGTCTACGATCCCTGGTGGAACCCGGCTGCGGAGCACCAGGCTATGGACCGGACGCACCGGATCGGCCAGGACAAGCCGGTGTTCGTGCATCGCCTGATCGCGGAGAATACCGTCGAGGCCGCCATACAGCGCAAGCAGGCGCAGGCGGACGCGCTGTTCGAGGGCACGGGCCGGCGGCCGCTGGGACTGACGGACGAGGATATCGATGCGCTGTTCGGGGCGGGATAATCCGGCTCTTAAACGGGCCGAAGGACGCGGCAGAACGGTGTTGAAGAGACAGGATGCGGGGCGGCATTGACGGAGCGGCGCTGGCAGGACATCAGGAAGGAGCAGTGCGAGGCGGCCGGATCGATCCGGGTCCGACACGGCGTCGGGCCGGCCTTCGAGTACGCGGTCGGTGAGAAGTTGCTGACCTTCGCGGGGGCGGCGGAGGAACACCCGGAGTTCGCACGGGCGCTGCCGCGGTTCGTCTCTGAGCTCAGACGCATGTTCACGCCGGAGGAAATCGAGGAGCATCTGGCGCGGATCGAGCGCGAGCGTCTCCAGCGCGACATGGACGCGATGGACGTCTACGACCCGGAGCTGGACGACCTTGACGCCTCGGCTGCCGAGGGGCGCCGCTTCGAGTTCGTCAAGGAGCTGCTCACCGCTCCGGCGCTCGGGACGTCTTGAAACCCGCTGCCGTCCGGCAGGCGGGGTCGCCGGACCGGGAGGTCCTGGCCGGGCTGGTCGAGCGCGTCACCTTCCACAACCCGGAGAACGGCTTCTGCGTGCTGCGGACCCGGGCGCGGGGCCATCGCGAGCTGGTCACCGTGGTCGGCCATGCCGCCATGGTGGCGCCCGGAGAATGGATCACCGCCTCGGGCGAATGGGTCAACGACCGCACCCACGGGCAGCAGTTCAAGGCGCGCTTCATCCGGACCGCGGAACCGTCCTCGGTGGAGGGCATCGAGAAGTATCTGGGTTCGGGCATAATCCGGGGCATCGGTCCGGTCTACGCCCGCAAGCTGGTCCGGGCGTTCGGGGAAAAGGTCTTCGACGTGATCGAGGCCGAACCGGAACGGCTGCGCGAGGTGACGGGGATTGGGAAGGTGCGGGCGAAACGCATCACCGACGCCCGGGCGGAACAGAAGGTCGTCCGCGAGATCATGGTGTTCCTGCACAACCATGGCGTCGGTATGGCGCGGGCGGTGCGGATATTCAGGACCTACGGCGCCGACGCCGTCGAGGTCATGACGAAGAACACTTACCGGCTCGCGCGCGACATCCGCGGCATCGGGTTCGTGACGGCCGATGCCATTGCCATGAGGCTCGGCATCGAGAAGACCGCCATGGTCTGGGTGCGGGCTGGCATCGGCTACGCGCTCTCAGAAGCAATGGACGAGGGCCATTGCGGCCTGCCGGAAGAGGAGCTGGGTCCGCTCGCGGCGAAGCTCCTGGAGGTGCCGGACGAGCTGATTCGTGCGGCGCTCGACCTGGAGCTGGCCGACGGCGCGGTGGTCGCCGACAGCGTGGAGGAGACCCCCTGCATATTCCTCGGTGGCCTCTACCGGGCCGAGCGCTCGATCGCGACAAGGCTTCTGGAGATATCGGCCGGCAAGCGGTCTTGGCCCTGGATCGACCCGGACAAGGCGCTGCCCTGGGTGGCGGAAAGAACCGGGCTTGCACTGACGCCCGGCCAGGCCGATGCCGTCCGGACGGCGCTCGCCTCGAAGGTCTCGGTGATTACCGTGGGTCCGGGCGTCGGCAAAACGACGATCGTCAATGCGATCCTGCGCATTCTGTCGGTCAGGGACATCGATATCCTGCTGTGCGCGCCGACCGGGCGGGCGGCGAAGCGGATGAGCGAGGCGACCGGCTTCGAGGCGAAGACCATCCACCGCCTGCTCGAGGTCGATCCCAGGACCGGCGGGTTCAAGCGCGACGGCGAAAACCCTCTCTCCTGCGATCTGCTGGTGGTCGACGAGACGTCGATGGTGGACGTGATGCTGATGCGGGCGCTCATGGCGGCGGTCCCCGACGAAGCGGCGCTGCTCGTCGTGGGCGACGTCGATCAGCTTCCATCGGTGGGGCCGGGCCAGGTCCTGGCCGATATCATCGCCTCGGGCGGGGTGCCTGTGGTGCGGCTGACCGAGGTGATCCGCCAGGCGGCGCGGAGCCGGATCGTCACTGCCGCTTACGGCATCAACCGGGGCGCCATCCCCGACCTCTTCCGGCCGGAGGGCGAGAGCGACTTCTATTTCGTTTGGGCCGAGGACCCCGAGACGGCGGCGGAGCGGATCGTGGAGCTGGTGAAGACCCGCATCCCGAAACGGTTCGGGTTCGACGCCATCGGGGACATCCAGGTGTTGTGCCCGATAAACCGGGGCGGCGTGGGCGCCCGCTCGCTCAACATCGAGCTCCAGGAGTCGCTCAATCCGGCCGGCGAGCGCAAGGTTGAGCGTTTTGGCTGGACCTTCGCGCCGGGCGACAAGGTGATGCAGATCGAGAACGACTACGACAAGGAGGTCTACAACGGCGATATCGGGCATGTGGCCGATGTGGACCCGGAGGCTGGCGAGCTGACCGTGCGCTTCGAGGGGCGCGACCTTCTATACGGATTCGACGAACTCCACGCGCTGGTGCCGGCCTATGCCGCGACAGTCCACAAGAGCCAGGGCTCGGAGTATCCGGCGGTGGTGATCCCGGTGCGCAACGCCTCCGGGCGCCGGCGGTGGTCGAAGCTGGACGAGTGGCTAGCTGGAGCCACGGACGGAGTCGAAGCCGCGGCGGCCGGATGCGCGCCGTGTCCATAGATGACGTCATGTACGAGATATTCGGCCCGCTGTCGCAAGGCGCTCCGGGAAACGACGCTTCGACGCTGCGCGCTCTGGATGCGGTGCCGTGCCGGGATACCCTTCGGCGAGTGCTCGATCTGGGTGCCGGCCACGGACGGACGACCTTCGCCCTGGCGCGGGCGCTTCCGGATGCCCGCATTACGGCGGTCGAGATCCATGAGCCCTTCGTCGAGCGGATCGCCGAACGCGCCCGCACGTCAGGCCTTGCGCACGGCGTCCATGCGGTGTGTGGGGACATGGCGAAGATCGATGTTGCCGCGGGGAGTGTCGACCTGATCTGGGCCGAAGGCTCGATCTACGTTGTGGGCATGGAGCAGGCGCTCGTCATGGGGCGGCCATGGCTTCGTCCGGGCGGTTGCCTCGCGTTCAGAGACTTCGTTCGGTGGACCGGGGATCTTTCGGAGGAGGCCCGCGCGTTCTGGGCGGTCGAATATCCGGATACGGCATCCGAAGCGGAGATCCGTTCGCGCGCGGAAGCCGCCGGCTACCGAGTCGTCCGCAACTTCCGGATGCCGAGGAATGCGCACGAGGCCTATTACGCCCCGCTGGAGGCGCGCATGGCCGAGCTTGCGGGGAGCGCCGACGCGGAAATTCTGAATGCGCACGAGGACATTCGAACGGAAATCGACATCGTCCGACGCTACCGCGAAGAGGCAGGCTACACGTTCTTCATTCTTCAGCGCGAGGGCAGTCGTGCCCGGATTGCCGGCGACAACGGGCCGGGTTCGGTGGGTTGGGCGGCAAGTCGGTAAGGAGGGCTGAGCCGCCGGGGGCGGTCAGGAGACGATCGGGCTGCCCGGTCGGAAACAGGCTACCGGATGCCGCGCGGAACGAAGCGACACGCTGCTCAACCGCGACGAAGGGGCCGCAAGCCTGTGCGCCATCTCGGACCCGCGCCAGCGCCGCCGCCGAGAGGAGCGCCGCGATCGGGGCGCCTCTTGCGGCTCAGTGCATCGAACCGCCGAAGCGCTCGGGCGGCGTATCGGCGGCGCCGGCGGTTCAGTCGAGCAGCTGGCGCAGGGCGGCGAGATCGGCGTGCTGCAGGAACACCGCCATGCGCGGCGACGCCAGCTCCTCGCCGGACGTCCGCCGGCCTTCCGCAAATGTGATCTTCGCGCCGCCCGGCAGCGGAGACACGAAACCCTTGTTCGCGAAAACCGCCGGGGTTTCGGCAATCCGGGCTTCCTCCTCTGCAGACGCCGACTGTGGCGCGTCTGGTTCGTTCATGCGTTTCCCCAATACGGCATTGCCCCGGTGCCCGGCCGGTTCAGAGCGGCTCGATCTCTGTCGCCTGGAGGCCGCGCGGCACGGTTTCCGCCCGGACGAAGACGCGCTGGCCCGGCGCCAGGTCGGACATGCCGGAGCGGAACACGATGCTGGAATGCACGAACACCTCACGGCCGCCTTGGTCCGACACGACGAAGCCGAACCCCCGCGCGGGGTCGAAGAACTTGACCGTCACGGGCAGCTCCACGACGGCGGATCGACGGAGAGGATGCGCGAGACCTGGGGCCTCTGTCGCCGGGCGCGATCTCGCAGGTCACGACGGCGCCCTGGGGCAGCATATTCCGGCCGGACGCCTCGACGGCGCTGATGTGGCAGAACACGTCCGGCGAGCCGTCCTCGGGCTCAAGGAAACCGTATCCCTTCATCGGCGTGAACCATTTGACCAGCGCCGTGATCCGGCGCGCGGGGCCGGGTTCGGCAGCGCGGCTCTGGCCGGTGCCGGTGCCGGGTCCGGCGGCCATGCGGCCGTTGCCGGCGACCGGGGCGAAAGACGCCGCCTGGGGCGATGCCGAGGAAAAGTCGACGGCGAGAATCCGCGAGACCTCGGGCCCGCGCCTGCCCTGAACGATCTCACATCGGACCGTCGCTCCGGCGAGAAGCGTATCGAGCCCGACCGCGGCCAGGGCGGTGTCGCGGCAGTAGATGTCCGGCGAGCTGTCTTCGGGAACGAGGAAACCGTAAGCCTTTGCCGGGTTGTACCATTTGACCGTCGCGGAAATGCGCGCGCCGGCGCCGGGGTTCGAATATGGCCAGTTCATGCCGAATGGCTTTTCCCTTGGGGCGGAAGTTCGTATCGATGGGCCTTTCTAACGCCCGCACCCAAGGGGGTGAAGGTATTTGGGCGCCGAAAACGAATTAGATCGTGCGAGCGGGAGGACAGGGAGGCAGGTCATGACCCGAAGGCCGGGAAGTGGCAAGACCCCGCGGCAGGTGCCGGGCGCGACCTCCCCCGGTTCCGGTATCGAACGCGAGGCGACAACGCCCGAGATCGCGCTGCCGGCCGACCTGGGCCGGTCCCTGCGCCTGCTGGACGACGCCCAGCTCGACCGGTTGGCGGAGGCGGTGACCGACGAGGTCCGGCGGCGCGGACGCAGTATGCCGCGCAAGCAAACGGCGAATACGGGATCGCCAAGGCCCACTGTGGCGAAGGAGGCGTGCGCGAGGCCCGACAAGCTGGAGCGGGCCTCCACGGTGACCGCGGGACAGGAACGGTTGATCCTCGCAGCCTTCGATGCCGGTCTCAGGCCCGCGGCGATCGCGAAGGAGTTCCGGGTCTCGCGGTCGACCGTGCAGCATGTTATCACCCACGCGAAACGCGACCGCCGCAGGATGGAGCGAAAGATGGTCGAGGGCTACGGGCGGACAGACAGGCCCAGGAAGTTGAACGCACGCGCTTCCGACGCGATGACCGGCGCGGACGCCCTACCGGCCGCTCATTGGCAAGGATCGAGGCGACGCCCCGCGTTCGGGACGCCCGACAGGCATGGGATCAGGCGTCGTGACGAAACACGCAGAAACGTGTGCGTGACAAGAAATGACAACTTACCCGTATCAACAAAGTCATATTTGGCAAGAAGTCGATGAACCGAGAAGTCGGGGGCAATTCTGACCGGTGAGTCTACAGAAGCAACCGTTTGTGGAAATGACGGACAAGTCGCTCTGTGCCCTTCACATGTCACTAGCGCAGCAGCGGGAAAACCGACTCACGGGAATACAGATGGAAAGAGACACGACCGGAATAATCGCCAAATCAAGCCGAGAGACTGTCCGAATGGGCGAAACCATCTCACTCGCGCGGGGAACTAAGTGATGAAGGTCGAAAGGCTTTTCTGGGACCTCTACAAGGGGTCGGTCGAGGAGGATGTACACAAGGTCCTTGAGCGATACGGCCTGGGTACGGATCCGACATACTGGCGTCCGTACGGTCAGAACGAGAGCAACTTCGGAGTTGTGGAGAATCAGCAGTCCTCGCCGATTCCGGCGTTGATCGAGAAAATTACCAACGGGATCGATGCTATTCTGATGCGCGCCTGCATAGAACATGGGATCGACCCCCGTTCGGAGGAGGCACCGCGCTCGATCGACGAGGCGCTGGACCGCTTCTTCCCCGACCACAAAAACTGGGACCTCCGGCGAGAGAGGCGCGAGCTTGCCGAGCGGCTCCAGATTCTCGCCGACGGCCCTCGTATGGAAACCTCGCTCGTGATCTATGACGATGGCGAAGGTCAAGCCCCGAAGGATTTCGAGAAGACCTTCCTGTCGCTGTTGCAAGGCAACAAAAACGACATCCATTTCGTGCAGGGCAAATACAATATGGGCGGTGCTGGCGCGGTCGTGTTCTGCGGCCGTCGGCGTTACCAGCTCATAGTGTCGAAGCGGTTCAACGGTAGCGGCGAACTCGGGTTCACGCTTGTTCGCCGTCATCCCCTGACAGCTGATGAAGAAAGACGCAAGAAGGCCACCTGGTACGAGTATCTGATCATCGAAGGGGAGATCCCGGCCTTTACCTGCGGGGCGTTGGATCTGGGCCTCCATAACCGCAAATTTACGACAGGCACTGCCATCAAGCTGTATTCCTACGATCTGCCGTCAGGGTCGCGGTCGGTCATCTCGCGCGACCTGAACCAGAGCATCAACGAGTATCTCTTCAACCCCGCGCTTCCGGTCTTCACTATCGACACTCCGAAGCGATACCCGGACGACCGCAACCTCGAGCGCGACTTGTACGGGCTCAAGCGGCGCCTTGAGGAAGATGGCAGCCGATATGTGGATCAGTTTTTTTCCGACGATGTGGTCGATCAGGAGATCGGGCGGGTCAGGGTGACCTGTTATGTATTCAAGCCACGGGAAGAAAAGCGCACTGTCAAGGAAACCCGCGACACGATCAGGCGAGAGTTCTTCAAGAACAATATGTCCGTTCTATTTTCGGTCAACGGTCAGGTTCACGGGCACTACACATCCGAGTTCATCACGCGGTCGCTAAAATTTCCGCTACTGAGGGATTACCTTCTGTTCCATGTGGATTGCGCCGAGCTTCACACCGAGTTCCGCAATGAGCTTTTCATGGCCTCGCGCGACCGTCTCAAGGACGGCGCGGAGTCCCGAGACCTTCGGCGCAGACTCGCCCATCTTTTGGCCAATGGGCGCCTGAAGGAGATCCACAAGGAGCGGAAGGCGTCCATCACGGTAGAAAGTGGCGATGCCGAAGAGCTTCTGCGCAACCTTACGCGGAATCTTCCCATCCGCGACGAACTAGCGGACCTGCTCGGCCAGACCTTCAAGCTCAGTGACAAGCGGGACGGTAAGCGGAAGGAAAAGGCGCGGGAGGTTTCGCGCACAGATTCTCGTGAGGAGCCGGCGTTCTCTCCGAAACGGTATCCGAGTTACTTCAAGATCAACGCCAAGCCGGTCAATGGTGAAGTGTATCCGATGGTACAGGTGCCGATCGGGGGCGAGAGGACGATCAGGTTCTCCACCGATGTTGAAGACCAGTATTTCGACAGGGTGCAGGATGCAGGAGAGCTGCAGATCGGCCTGCTGGAGCAGGGCTCCAATGAGTCCGATGAAGGAGACGATCCAGGCCAACCCCGGGACGTCGAGACTGTTCTCAACGTGGTCAAGTCGAGCCCTCAAGATGGTACGATTCGGGTCGTAATGAAGCCGACAGGGGAGGTGAAGGTCGGCGACGCCATCAAGCTTCAAGCTTCTCTGTCCAGCCCGGAGCGATCACTTGAGCAGATATTTATGGTTCGGATCGGGGCGCCGGAAAAGAAAAAAACTGACCCCAAGAAGGGTGACCGGCCCGACACACGGCTCGGCCTGCCCCAGTTGCACATGGTCTACAAGGATGAGAGCCGAGGCAAACCGACATGGGACAGCCTGGAGGAGACCGGCGTCTCAATGAACCATGACGTAGTCGTGTATCCTTTGGTCGAGGGCGACACGCTGAGCGCGGTTTATATCAACATGGACAGCAATGCCTTGTTGTCTCACCGTTCGAAGCTGACCAAAGAGGAGGCGATTGCTACCGCCGAAAAACGATATGTCTCCGCGGTCTACTTCCACACCTTGTTTCTCTACACGATCACGAAGAACCGCAAATTCGGGATCGTTCAGCGGAAAGAGGAGGAGGCCGACGAAGAAAGCGTCGAAGTCACCGACTACATTTCAGACCTGTTTGGGACCTTCTACGCACAGTTTCTGCTAAATTTCGATACGCAAGAGCTGATCGCTGCCCTAGAGGCGTGATTTTGGTATACAGTGCATACTGGAACGACACTTATGCATTGTTGTTACTTGCAGACTGCATATATTGCGGCTACGGTCGACATCACTGCCCCCATGTTTACCAGACAAATCAATGCGGTAATCGTGGACGGCGAAGGGTCTTTCTTGAGAGTGACCTTCAGTTCACCGTCCATTTTGTTGATGTTATCAATATAGGCATTGAAGGCGAGTCTAAAGCGGTGCATGACGATCCAGAAGCAGAGGCAACAGGCAGCAGCAAACAAGAAAACGCCCGCAGAAATGAATTTTTCCTCCGCCATGTAGTTTACTGAAAAAAAGCAGAGTGCGCCGATAATTGTAGAAAACAAAGGTGGAAGTTTGTATAGAATGTCGTTCATTCTTCCAAAGTGAGCATACTGCTGCTGGTATTTGTCGATGATTGAGATTTCGGTCATCAGGATTCACCCGAGAACTACTTGTGGCAGATTATACACGAAGCGGCGACTTCGGCGGCGCCGTAGGCTTGGTCGATTTCGAACTCTTCCAATCCTGCCCTTAAGGCGTTTTGCGGTCGCCGGGCTCTCTGACGTGCGAGGCGGGCCTCGTAGTCGGCCTCGATCTCCGCGACACGCTGAGGCCGCTCTAGTTCGGCTAGAGATTCACGGTCACTCCAGGTAAAGGGCGAACCGTTTTCCAACGCGGTCTTCTCGTATCGCTTGGCCTCCTCGAACGCATCGGGATGCTCACGCATCAGCCGGACCCATTCGATCTTCTGCTGGTAAAAGCAGAAGGTGCAACCGCTCCTTGAGCGCCACCGGTAGTAGGTCGGCAGGCCAAGCCCCGAGGACTCAAGTAATTCGAGCACGGCAGCCTTGTCGAGCCCGTGTTCCCGCAAAGGGAACCGGATTTGCAAATTCGGATGAGTTGCGTGCATTCCTATGCGCTCTGGCTCGTCCGCACGGATCGCCACATAGCTCACCACACGCTTCCCGGCGTTCAAGTCATCCCGAATCCACCGCTCGAGGGGGCGGAGCTTGAGTTGCCGAGTACACCAGCGCGTGCGTGGAGATGGCAAGAAATTGCGATATTCCCGCAGCCAGAAATCAAAGTCGCGTTCAGGATTGAGATATGCAATCGATCTTCCGAGGAAGCCTTCGATCCGTCCAAGAAAGTCATAGACCTCGGGCAGTTCCTTGCCCGTATCGGTGAAGAAATACCCGACGTCTAGCTCCGGGTATGTCTGCCGCATGAACACTGCCAGTGCTGCACTGTCCCGGCCTCCCGATAGTCCCAAAACGTGCCTCTCCGTCATGAGGCGATCACCTCTCGCGTATCGGTCTCGTCAATATCTACCGCTCGGAGCCCGGCCTCGGCGAGTGCCGCCAGAAGTAGGTCACCGTTCAATCCGAACTCTTTGAGCATGGCGATGATCTTCTCGGCCAGCTCGCCTACCTCGACGCGCTCTGCTTCCGGCAAGTTGAAACTCCGAATTAGAGTTCGTTCCGCCTCACCGGTCCCGAACACCACGGCCATGGCGTGTTGCGTCGGTTCTCGACCCTGCACGCGTACCAGCATTTCCGCTTGCCGGAAACGCAGAGCCAGCTCTCCCAGCTCCAACGCCGCCTGATTGGGTTCCATGTCGGACCAGTCACGCGCCGGTTTGTGGACGACGAGCCCTGCGATCGACTCCATATGCTCCTGGCAGCCGTCGAATTCGGCAATACGTGTGACGAAGGCTTCAAGCCGAAGATCCCCGCTCACCCCGGATAGGACGCGCGCACGATGGCGCAATTCGTCGAGACCGCGGCCCCTATCTCCCAAGGCGTTCAACATTCGATCACGCAGGTCGTCCAACATACTCTTGTAAGCGTGTGCTAGCTCGGCGAGCGCCTCGGAGATCGCGGCCCCGGCGGGATCGCCCCCGGAACGGGTTGCGACTTCAGGCAGATCCAAAAAGAGAGTCCGATGCGGGTCGCTCGCGTTCAGCAAGACCCGCCTTACCCCCTTCGCCGTCTTGGAGAGCGAAGATGTTCGTCGCGTCCAAGCAGGAAGCCGGAACGCGAACTCGACCAACGCACGAGCGACCGCCAGGGGCTCCGTTACGGGCGTTATCCCCGTAATGTTGCCCACAGTCCGGGCGAGTTCATTCATGAGCTGCACGTCGTCCGCTTGGGGAACGACGAAACGCAAAGAAATCTGTCCTTCGTCCTGTAGCAGCCGATCCGCCACGAAGTCATTGACGTTCGGCTGAAATACACCTTCCGCGTAGACTGCCACCGATGATTGGTGTGCGAGGATGAAGGCCATGGCTAGGATGGGAAGCAGACCGCGCCGGACGCCGTACGGAGGCGCCGTCCATGTTGCATAGAGCACTGATAGAGATACAGGCGCTTCCACGGTCTTCAGAATTTCTTCAGCTTTCCGCCACATTGGAAGGAAGGTCCGGCCGAGATGACCGCGCCCGTCAGGCGCCTTGAAACCTAGCCCGTTCTTGGTTCGACCGTGTAAACCGGCCGCTTCCAGAATGGTGCTGTAGAGCCCCCGTTCAGCCGGGTAACCCTCGATCCCCAAATACTCTGCGATACCTTGGCCTACCATCGCGTGAAGAAGCTGTCGGACGGCGGCTTGGCTGTTGCTGGACGGCTTTTCGCGGTTGACCAACTCGCTACGTATGACCGGCGCCTTCGGGAAGGTGTCGTCGGCGAGGCGTGAGGCGAGCCGCGCCAATGTCGGGACGTTTAACTTGTGATGAGGCGTTCCGCGTACATACCAGGTTGCCTGCTCGAAAGAGGCTTTAAGTTCCTCTTCCAAGAGCGAACTCACCGCAGCAATCCGGGCTGAAATTTCCCGCCGTGCCACCCGGTCACCTTCCAGCTCGGGTCGGTTCGTGCGCACTGATTCTAATGCTACCAGTTCGCCCCCAAGCTCGCGAATAAGCCCTGGATTGCGGGGCATGCCAACGACGACGGGCCAATCCGCGGCCTGTTCCGAGAGGAGGCGGCACATTTCTTCGGCCTTCTGCCGAGTTTGGTCTCCGTTGGGGATTGCCATCAGGAAAATGCCTGATGATCCGCTCCGCGGCTCGAAGGAGCGGACAGCCGTGGACGTGTCGCCGATTGCAACCAGATCCGTCTCGAACCACCGGAGTGTCCCGGTCCGGTAATAGTGTTCCTTCGCCAACAAAGGTCGTAGGTCCGCCAGGCGTGCGAGTCGGTTGAGGTTCAGGCCCGATGCGCTTGCTATCGCGGCTTCGACGGCTTCCGCGATGTCGAAGTCGCTTCCGTCATAAATTGCCCACGCATCCAGATGTTTCCGGAAGATGACGACTGACCAGATCTCTAGATCTTCGAGTGCCTCGTCGACAAGATTTCCGGCCACGTCGTGGAGGCTGGCACGAAGGACCGCCCGCTCGGGCACCAGACCGGAGCCGTTGCGGAACAAATCTATGAGGGCGATGGTTTTCGCCAGCCGGACATGCAGCGCTGACCCCCTGGCCTCGCATCGCTCAACCGCTTCGGCGCCCTGGGCCCAGCGGTGTCCGTCAGGGGACGCGAGAATTGTCGGCTCTAAATTGATTCTCAAATATTCCCAAAGCCGAGCGGGGTCGTAAGTCTCTTCGTGATCAACTGGAACCGCGCGGAGGAACTCTTGAAAGCCCTCGGGCTCGCTTGATCCAAGGAAGCCGAAAATGCTTCGTTCGTTCTGACCGAACTTGCGTCGGGATAGTGGCCCTAGAAGGGTGGTTGTCACAGGATGAAGCGGCCAGCACCTGTCGAGCCGTGCTGCCAGGTCATCAGGACTCCCGGGTCGCCGGCGCCGAAGGGCGTCAGCTACATGTATTGCAACCTGCATGCTGTCCGGATGCTCGCTCTCAGAGAGGATCGCCCGTCCGATCAGGTCGATGACTTCGTCGATAGCCGTGACGATCGGAATATCGACGAAGCGGCCCTGGACCTTGGCCCACTCATCTTGCACGTCCCGACCGAGCCGCGAAGCGTATTGCTCGAACGCCTGATGCAAGATACCGACAACGACCAGTCGTCCCTCACTTCGGGCTGCGGCCTCTGCCAACTCCTGGAAGAAGTGAATATCCGTTCCTTCGGCAGCTGTGCCCTCAAGCAGTTTGCCCATCTCGTCGAGAAGGACGAGCACGCCTCCCTTCGGACGCGCAGCCGCTTCGGTACGGAGCCGCTGAATCACGTCGCGGCCGGACTTATCAGCCTTGCGGCGTCTCGTCTTGGCGGTGCCTCTCTCCGAAGCCACCGCTACGGCGAGAGCTTCGCGAAGATTTTCGATCGGATCGCCGCGCCGACCGACCAAGGGGACTACGAGCCAAGCCTCTTTCTCGAAAGGAAAGGCCCTGCGGAGATCGGGCAGGTCTGCGAGCAGCGAACGGGCATAGGCTTGAAGCTTCGTGTCGGCGCTGATCGAAGCGCATAGCGCCAGCGCGAGGCTCGACTTGCCGCCGCCGTAGGGACCGGTCCAGGTAAAGGCCCCTTGTTCCGTCTCCACCATGAATCTGGACATGGTTTCCAGCGCGACCTTGCTGGTGCCGTGGCAGACGAAGCCGTCGAGGGCGCCAGCCCGCCCCAGATCCGTGTCCACCCGTACCGAACGCTGAAACCGGCGCGCAACGCTCACGCAATCGGAGAGCATCATGTCAGGCAGCCCTTCGCCGTTTGTCGACCACATAGGCCAAGTCGAGCAATGTCAATGGTTTTACGGTTTCGATCCGCCGGGCGACGTTGCGCACTCCGGCCGTATCAGACCAGGCGAAGTGCCCGTGAGAACTGTCGTCGATGCGTGCGAGACGCTCGATCAGGGACGACTCGTCGAGCTTGAATACGCGCCCCGGAGAGCCGGGTTCGTAAGCCAATGTCTCGACAGCGATGGTACTCTGTCCAGGTGCGTGCGCGTCCCAAAACCGGGCAAGCGCGAATAGGAAGACCCCGTCCGGCAGGTTCGGTTTCGGACCGCGTCGAAACTCGAAGGACTTGGTGCTCACGGGGCGGACCAAACCTAGTTCCGCAAGAACCGGTTCCATGCTGTCCTCTGAGAATCTGGAGTCGGCTCGGGGAACGTAGCTTCTGATGAAGCATTCGACATCCCGCCTGATCGTCGCCGGCGATGTCCGTTGCCACCGCCGCTCTTCACACAATTCAAGGATTGGCTTGGCGATTGCCTCGCGGTCGAAGGTCTGGGCGGAGAAATGATTGAAGGCGTAGTACCAGGTTGTTGTCCGTGCGGGCGTCCCGGCGATCAACCATTGCATCAGCCATGTTGTCGCCGAGGCTTCCATGAACGGATCGCGGCCGGTTTGACTATCGAACAGAAACGTTCCGATTTCGGTTGGGCGGTATTTGTTGCCTTCCTCCTTGATTATCTCGCAAGCAATCGCCCAGTGTCGGATGGACGTGACCATGTTCTTTCCGACACCAAATGTAATAATCGCGGTAGGGTCGGAGAATATTCCTTTAGGAGCGCCACGCTTGTATTTGGCAACGGCGTCATAAGCCTTCCGTAGCCACAGGTGACGGAGCGGGAAGGTCTCGTGTCCCGAAAATTGTTGGTCCTTGAAGTCGGGTTCTCTGAGAGGGCCGCGTAGCATGGAGTTTCTCCTACTGGACGAGTCGCCCAGGTGCAGGACAACGCCGGGTCATGCCATGTCGGATCGCACCTATCATCCACATGCGGATCAGCCAACGGCGAAGGTTTGATGAATACGGCTTGCTTTGTCGGCAAGAAGAATGGCGGCCCGTTCCACGTCGTCCATGGACGTGAACCGGCCGAATCCGAAGCGAATTGAACTGTTAGCTTCTTCCAGCGAAAGGCCGAGGGCCAGAAGCACGTATGATGGCTCGATCAATCCCGCATTACAGGCCGAGCCTGTTGAGGCGGCGATCTCGCCCTGAACGGACGCTAGTAGCGAATCGGCATCGCTGCCTGGGAAGAGGATGTTCAGGTTGTGCGGCAGGCGATGGACCGTGTCACCGTTGATTACGGTGTCCGGCAGATGCGATGACAGGATGGACCAGAAGGTATCGCGTAGAGCCTCGGAGTGAGCCCGATCCCGCGCGAGCTCGGTACAAGCGATTCGGCAAGCCTCGCCCAAACCGGCGCACAAGAACGGAGCGACCGTACCGGCCCTCAATCCCTGCTGCTGTGCTCCCCCGATTGCGAGGGGTGCGAGTTGGGTAGGGCAGTGTCGGGAGATATAGAGCGCACCAATCCCCTTCGGCCCGTAGATCTTGTGACCCGACAGGCTGAGCAGATCGACATTGAGCGTGGCAACATTGATGGGAAGCTTGCCTGCTGCCTGTGCCGCATCAGTATGGAGCATGATCCCGTGTTTGCGGCACAAGGCCCCGATCTCCGCGATCGGCTGTACTGTCCCGATTTCGTTGTTTACCATCATTACCGAGACGAGGATCGTCTCGTCTGTTAGTGCCGCCTCCAAAGCTGATAGATCCACCAAGCCGCTCCGGTCTACGGGAATCACGTCTACAGCGAAGCCCGAATTGCGGAGGGACAGCGCTGTATTGAGTACGCATTTGTGTTCGATCGTCGTGGTCACGATGTGAATACCACGGCGTTCATCGCTTCGCGCGATGCCTTGAATCGCCAAATTATTGGCTTCAGTTGCGCCGGAGGTGAAGATGATTTCGCCGGCGTCTGCACCGATGAGGTCGGCCACATTCCTTGCCGCCTCATCCACCGCCTCGGCTGCCTCCCAGCCGAAGACGTGCTCCGAGTGTGGGTTGCCGAACCTGGCGTCGAGATAGGGCAGCATCGCGCCGCGAACCCGAGGGTCGAGCGGCGTCGTGGCCTGATAGTCGAGGTAAATGGGCTCTCTCATGTCGACCTTAGATGCTCGCCGCCGCTGCCTCGCTGCAACGGCAGCTCAGGTTGGTCGTCTGTTTCTTGCCGCTCGATAAATTCGGCGATTGCCTTGCGCACCACCCAGACCAACGACACGTCATGCCTGTCGGCCAGCCGGGAGAGTTTTGCGTGGCTCGCCGGATCCATGCCGACGGACAACCGAACAGGCGTTCTCCGGCCCCTAGGACGTGCCATCCACAATTCCTTTCTTGCACCATTATGCACCACTAAACCGCAATCTCAAGGGGGCATTCTCGAGGTCACTAGTTCGGCACTGCAAAGTCAGGAAAACGAAGATCATCAATGCGCTCCTGCACACCCTGTCGGCCAAGAACGTCGAGATCCTAGTGTGCTCCGACCAAGTGCGCCGCGAAACGGGTGAGCAATGCGAGCGGCTATGGGGCGAAAAAGATCGACCGCCTGCACGAGGTCGATACCAGGAGCCGGTGAATTCAAGCGCGAACGCAAGAACCAGCTCGCTTGCGGCCTGCTGGTGGCCGACGAAACGTCGATGGCCGATGTCCTGCTCATGCGGCCGCTGTTGGCGGCGGTGCCCAAGGGGGGGCGATGTCAACGCCGGGGCCGCATGGCGAGAATGCCGATCTCCGGCGCCTGAATGGGAAAGTCCGGCCCTAGAACAGGTGACCGCTGCGGTGTGCCTTGGCCTGCAGGTAGGCCTCGTTGTGCTTGTTCGACGGGAAGACATGCGAGACCCGTTCGACCACCGTGACACCGGACGCCTCGAGCTGGCCGACCTTGTCGGGGTTGTTGGTCATCAGGCGGACCGACCCGATCCCGAGCCGTCGCAGGATCTCTGCCGCCGGCAGATAGATCCGTTCGTCGGCGTCGAACCCGAGCAGTTCGTTGGCGTCGATGGTGTCGAGCCCCAGGTCCTGGAGCCGGTATGCCCGCAGCTTGTTGATCAGGCCGATGCCGCGGCCTTCCTGGGCCAGGTAGACCAGGACACCGCTGCCCTCGCCGGCGATCGTCCTGATGGCGCCACGCAGCTGCTCGCCGCAGTCACACCGCAGGCTTCCCAGCAGGTCTCCGGTCAGGCACTGGGAATGCAGCCTGACCAGGACCGGAGCGGTGAGGTCGGGCTCCCCGATCACGATCGCGACATGTTCCTCGCCTCCGTCGAGAGGGCGGAACGCTATCAGGGTGGTATTCTCGGCGTCGGCGAGCGGAACCTCGGCAGAGACCGATTGCACCAGCCGCCCGGCGCGCAGTCGCGGGAACACCCTCACGTGGTCGCTCTCGACCAGCACCAGGCCGGAATCACGGCTCCAGTGCGCAACGCGATCGACGTCACGCGCCGCCGGCCGCGCAAACATCACGGCCGGCAGAAGGCGGGCGAGCTTTGCCACCTCGACCGCGACCTGAACCAGTCCGCCTTCGCGTTCCGGGATCAGCGAGAGCTCCTGCATGGTGTATGCCGTCGACTCGTGACTGTCCGCCGGAAACGTCGGATCGACGATGCGGTGCACCAGATCCGGGTCGGCGCCGGTCGGAATGATCAGGCTCTGGACATCTGCGTTGCTGAAGTTCTGCCTGATGGCGGCAACCCTCTGGCGGGTGACGGCGACCGTCGGCTCGGAGCCGGTCAGGCGTTGCAGCAGGCGCATGCTGCCGGCAGTCACCATTTCCGCGGCCTGGACCAGGACTGCCGCGTGGTGCTCGGTGTCGCGGATCACCACCAGGCCGCCGCGTCGAAGTTCCGAGATTGCCCGCTCCACGGCGATCTGGGCCGGGGACGGCAGGGCGGCGGACCGGAGGTTATCCGAAAGGACTTTGGCGGCGGTGGACATGGATGCCATGAACACCAACGCGAACGGACGGTCAAGTGCTTGCAGCCTGCCGTCTTCCCGGGGCAGTCTCCCGGCTGTGGCCGTCCAGTGCCGGAGGAGTGAACCGGTCCATGCCTGCAGACACCGTGGTACGCGGTCTTGACCGCGAGACGCTTGACCGCGAGTACGACAACCGCCGCAAGGTTCCCGACGCCGCGGATGCGCTGGAGCGCTGGCACCGCCTCGGGGCGGATGCTCGCCGGTCGATGAGTGTTCGTCTCGACGTCCCCTACGGACCCGACGAGCGGCATCGCTACGATGTCTTTCCCGCTGCAACGCCGGGTGCACCGGTGCTCGCCTTCATTCACGGGGGGTACTGGAGGTCGCAGGACCGTACAATCGGTCATTTCCTCGCACCGTTCTACGTCGCAGCCGGCGTGACCTTCGTTGCGGTCGGCTACCGGCTCTGTCCCGGTGTCACCCTGGCGGAACTTGTCGGAGACGTGCGGCGTGCGATCGACCGGATCAATGTCAGGGAACAGGAACCGGGATCGCGTGGCCTGTTCGTGGCCGGCCACTCGGCGGGGGGCCACCTGGCGGCGCTGATGTGCGGTCCGGGCGGTCCCGGGCGCGAAGTGGTCCGGGGCGGGTGTTCGATCAGCGGTCTGCACGACCTTGAACCGATCCGTCTCGGCGGGCTCAACGACAGTCTCGGGTTCACTGCCGCGGACTGCGTCGAGCTCAGTCCGCTGGCCCTGGTACGCGACCGGGCCCATGCGGGCTCGGACCTGCCGCCGCTGATCGTGGCGGTCGGCAGCGAGGAAGGGCGCGAGTACCACTACCAGCGCGACGCGCTGGTCGACGCCCTGCGGGCGGCAGGCCAGCCGGTGAGCGTGGTCGAGGCTGCCGGCGCCAACCATTTCACGGCGTGCGAGGCCCTCGCCGACCCGGCGCACGCGCTGTCGGACGCGATGCTGCGTCTGATCCTCTCCCCGGCGTTCTGACGATGGCCGGCTCGCATGCGGGCGCGCTGCGCATCCTGCTGGCGAGCCGCGACGCGACGCTGCAGGCATTGCTGCTCGAGCAGTTTCATGCCTACGGCGACCACGAGCTGGCCGTGAGCGCGACGGGCACGGGGCTCGCGGCCGCCGCGGAACAGCGCTGCGATCTGGTGCTGGTCGATGATGACCTCGACGACATGGACGGGTCCGAGCTGTGCCGGGAATTGCGCCGCCGCGAGATCCCGGTGATCGCGCTCGTCGGCAGCGAGGTCGACGCACGCGGCATGCGCGGGCACGGTGCCGCTGACGCGGTCGTGAAACCGTTCAGGTTCGACGATCTCGACGCGCGGATCGAGGACCTGCTTGCGGCCGACACACGTAGCGCGATCCGGATTGGCGGCTACAGCTTCGCTCCCGGCCTGAAGGCGCTGTTTGCCATCGGGTCCGGCAAGAGGGTGCCGCTGACCGAGAAGGAAACCCGGATCCTGCACTACCTCTACCGTGCACGCGGCGAACCGGTCAGTCGCGAGACCCTGCTTGCCGAGGTCTGGGAGCACACCGCGCAACTCGAGACCCACACGCTGGAAACACATATCTACCGGTTGCGCCGCAAGATCGAGACCAACCCCGACCGGCCGAAGGTCCTGGTGACGGGACCGGGCGGGTACAGCCTGGTGCCCTGACCGGCACGGGGAACTTGACGCCACCGACCGGCGCAGGAAACCTTGCCGGCATACCGGAGTCGCACGGAAGGTCGTGAACGGGAATCGCCAGTGTCGGATCACACCGACTTCTACGTGAAGTTCTGGGGCGTGCGCGGCAGCACCGCCTGCCCCGGCTCCGATCACCTGCGCTACGGCGGCAACACAGCCTGTCTCGAGATCCGTTGCGGCGAGCGCCTGTTGATCCTGGATGCCGGTACCGGCATCCGGCAGCTCGGCGCACAGCAGCCCCGGTCGGCCGAGATCCTGTTCACCCACGGACACATCGACCACATCTGCGGCATGCCCTTCTTCGCGCCGGCCTACCAGCCAGGCAACCGGTTCCGGGTCTGGTCGGCGGAGAACCGCGCGGAGGTGGCGCTTGCTGCCCTGATGTCGTCGCCGCTCTTCCCGGTGTCGCCGGAGATGTTCGGCGCCGAGATCGAGTTCAAGGGGTTCGACCCCGGGGCGACGGTGGAGCCCGGTCCCGGCATCGTGGTTGCAACCGCGCCGCTGAACCATCCGCAGGAAGCGGTCGGCTACCGGGTTTCCCACGCCGGACGGTCGATCTGCTACGTGACCGACACCGAACACCGGGTCGGAGAGCCCGATGCCCGGGTGCTGGAGCTGATCGCCGGAGCGGACCTCGTGATCTACGACAGCACCTATACCGACGAGGAATACCCGGACCACGTGGGATGGGGCCACTCGACGTGGCAGGAGGGGGTCAGGCTGTGCGAGGCGGCAGGTGCCGGTCACCTGGTCCTGTTTCACCATGATCCGTCCCGCAACGATGCCGCGCTCGATGCGATCGGCGCCGAGGCCCACAGCCGGCGACCGGGAACCGTGGTCGCCCGCGAGGGCATGGTCCTGGTGCCGGGTGCCTGACGACGGTGCGTTTGCGGACTGTCCGCGACGGGCTGTACACGGTGCTGGGAATAGCCCGGCGCGGGTATTTCATCCCCCATCGTCACGCCGCGAGGCTGGCGCCGGACCGGCGGCCCTACCGCTGGATCGAAGAGCGGTTCGAGGGCTGTCGCGAGGGCGAGTTTGCCCGCGTACTCGAGGCTGTCGCCGGCTTCCGTGACGAACTGGAGGCCATCGGCGGACCGCCGCCGGAGCCACGCTGGCAGCAGGACTGGTTCCCGGGACTGGATGCGGCGGTGCTCTACACCCTCGTGCGCAGCCGCAGGCCGCGGCGCGTGTTCGAGATCGGGTCCGGCCACTCGACCCGGTTCCTGGTCAGGGCGATCCGGGACGAGGCGATAGCGGTCGAAATCACCTGTTGTGATCCCGCACCGCGCGCCGATATCGCCTCGCTGCCGCTCAGGCTGATCCGTACGCCGGTCCAGCAGCTTGCCGACGCCGACATCCCCGAACTCGGCCCCGGTGACATGATGCTGGTCGACTCGAGCCACCTGCTGTTTCCGGGAAGCGACGTGGACTGGGTGCTGAACCGGTTGCTGCCATCCCTGCCCTCCGGGGTGCTGATGCAGTTCCACGACATGTTCCTGCCTGACCCCTACCCGGAAGACTGGAGCTGGCGCGGCTATGCCGAGCAGCAGGCGATCGCGGTGCTGCTGCAGTCAGGCCGAGTGCGGCCGCTGTTCTCCAGCCACTACGTGCGGACCCGCGGAACCGGCATGCTCGATGCTGTCGGACTGTCCCGGTTTCCCGATGCGTACGGTGCGCCGGAATCCAGCCTGTGGCTCGAACTGGCATGACCGCCTGGCTGGGGCGGCAGGGATCGAACCTGCGATCGCGGGATCAAAACCCGCTGCCTTACCGCTTGGCTACGCCCCAGCACCGGAGCGCGAGACTAGCTACAACCCGGCCCGGCCGCAACATGCGCCGGACCCGCAGACCGGCACGCCGCCGGCCGGTTCGGGCAGCCCGTGCCGGGTGAATGGCGGCGTCGTTCCTGTGCAAGCGGCGAGCCGATCCCTGTTCCGGCCGCACTCGCGCCGGGCGAGTGGACGTCCCGGCGGCGCCACTACGAGGTTGGCCCCGACAGGCCTGCTGCGCTTTCCGGCGCGAGCGGCAGAAGAGACCGATCGGGGACAGCGTGACTGCCATCAGGGTATCCCGGTGAGTGGATTGACGCTCGGCGTGCGAAATTCCTAGAGTCCGCACCATGGACCATACCGGCATTCTCAGCCTCAGCCAGCGCTCGCGCGAGGTCTTCCGGCACATCGTCGACAGTTTCGTCGAGACCGGGGAGCCGATCGGGTCCCGCACGCTGTCGCGACGGATGGGACAGGGGTTGTCACCGGCCACCGTGCGCAACGTCATGGCCGATCTCGAGGAAGCGGGACTGCTGTTCGCGCCGCACGTGTCCGCTGGCCGGCTTCCGACCGATCTCGGACTGCGGATCTTCGTCGACGCCCTGCTCGAGATCGGTGGCGACCTGACGCGGGAGGAGCGCGAGAGCATTGACGGAAAGTGTGCGGCCACGGGACGCAGCTTCTCCGAGGTCATGGAGGAGACCGGTGCCGCACTTGCGGGTCTGACCGAATGTGCGGGACTGGTGATCTCGCCCAAGACCGATGCGCCGCTGCGCCAGATCGAGTTCCTGGCGCTGAATGGCGGCAAGGCCCTGGTGGTAATGGTGACCGACGGGGGAATGGTGGAGAACCGGGTGATCGACCTGCCCGCGGGCCTGCCACCGTCGGCCCTCGCGCAGGCGGCCAACTACATCAATTCCCACCTGGCGAACGCGACGATGCAGGAGGCCCGCTTCCGGATCCAGACCGAGATCGCCGAACACCGCACCGAGCTTGATGCCCTGACCGGCAAGCTGGTGAGCGAAGGGATCGCGTTGTGGGCTGGCGGCGCTCCCGGGGGATCGCTGATCCTGCGCGGCCAGTCCAAGCTGCTGAATGACGTGCATGCGCTCGAGGACCTCGAACGCATCCGGCAGCTGTTCGAGACCCTGGAACGCCGTGAAAACCTGCTGCAGCTGCTTGAGGCGACCGGGGACGCGGACGGGGTGCAGATCTTCATCGGCTCGGAGAACATGCTGTTCCGCAACTCGGGCTGCTCGATGATTATCGCGCCCTACCACGACCAGAACCGGCGGGTCGTGGGCGCACTCGGGGTCATCGGGCCGACCCGGATGAACTATGCCCGCATCATTCCGATGGTTGATTACACCTCGAAACTGCTGGGCCGGCTTCTGGACTGAGCCGGCCTGGGAGTTCCCGTTCAGTCGCGAAGGTCTTCCCAGATCGACTTCCAGCGGTCGAAGAATCCGGCCGACTTCGGGCTGGTCGACTTGCTCTGGTCGCGGGAGAACTGCTCGAGCAGCTGCTTCTGGTGCTGGGTCAGGTTGACCGGGGTCTCGACCACGACGTCGACATGAAAGTCGCCGCGAACCGACGAGCGCAGCTGGCTCATGCCCTTGCCGCGCAGACGGTACCGGGTTCCGGTCTGGGTTCCCGGAGCGATGGTGACGCGGACCGGCGGCCCGTCCAGGGTCGGAACCTCGATGGCTCCGCCGAGCGCCGCCGTGGTCATGGATACAGGGACCTCGCAGAAGACGGTGGAACCGTCGCGCCGGAAGAAGGGATGCTCGTCGATCGACAGGAAGATGTAGAGATCTCCCGGTGGCGCACCCCGTACGCCGGCCTCGCCCTCACCCGACAGCCTGATGCGCGTTCCGTCCTCCACACCGGCCGGAATGGTAACCGAGAGCGAGCGGTTTTTCCTGATCCGGCCGCTGCCGTGGCAGCTCTCGCACGGATTCTCGATCACCATCCCCTGGCCGCCGCAGGCGGCGCAGGTGCGCTCGACGGTGAAGAACCCCTGTTGTGCCCGCACCCGGCCGCGTCCGCGACAGGTGCTGCATGTGACCGGGTGCGAACCCGGCTGCGCTCCGCTGCCCGAACAGGCCTCGCACGTGATGCTGCCGGGGATGGAGACATTCGCCTTGCGACCGCGGAATGCCTCCTCGAGCGTGATCGACATGTCGAACCGCAGGTCGGCCCCGCGCTGGCTGGCCGATCCGCCGCGACGTCCGCCCATGAAATCGCCGAAGACCTCGTCGAAGATATCGGCGAACCCGGCCCCGGCGAACCCGGCTCCGGCCGGTCCCGCGCCCATCCCGCCTTCGAAGGCATCGTGACCGAACCGGTCATAGGCCGCCCGCTTTTGCGGATCCTTCAGGACGTCGTAGGCCTCGTTGATGCCCTTGAACCGCTGTTCGGCAGTGGTGTCGTCGGGATTGCGGTCAGGATGAAAGCGCAGGGCCAGCTTGCGGTAGGCCGACTTCAGAGTGGCATCGTCGGCATTCCGGTCGACACCCAGCGTTTCGTAGTAGTCCTGTCGTGCCATGTCAGCTGCCACCCCTGCGCAGGCGGGTCTGGCTGCGCGTCAGCGGGCGGGGAGCCCGTACCCGGTCGCGCTCCCCATCCCGCAATACGATGGAATATCCGGTCAGTTCGACGAGTTCCTGTCGCGCTCGTCAACTTCCTCGAAGTCCGCGTCGACGACGTCGGCCCCGTCGGCGTCGGCGGACGCAGCGGACTGGGCGTCGCCGGGCTCCTCGGCCTGCTGCTGCTCCCGGTACATCTGCTCGCCGAGCTTCATCGATGCCTGCTGCAGCGCCCCGATTGCCTCCGTGATCGCTCCCACGTCCTCGCCCTGCGCCGCGGTCTTCACCGCCTCGATGTTCCGGCGCACTTCCTCCTGGTCATCGACAGGGACCTTGTCGCCGAGCTCGGTCAGCATCCGTTCGGTGCTGTGAACCGCCTGTTCGGCCTGGTTGCGGACTTCGACCAGTTCCCGACGCTTTCGGTCGCTCTCGGCGTTCTCTTCCGCTTCGCGGATCATCCGCTCGATGTCGTCGTCGGACAGACCGCCGGAAGCCTGGATGCGGACCTGCTGTTCCTTGCCGGTCGCCTTGTCCTTCGCCGAGACATTGACGATGCCGTTGGCGTCGATGTCGAAGGTGACCTCGACCTGCGGCATGCCGCGCGGGGCCGGGGGCAGCCCGACAAGGTCGAACTGGCCGAGCAGCTTGTTGTCGGCTGCCATTTCCCGCTCGCCCTGGAAGACCCGGATGGTGACCGCCGTCTGGTTATCCTCCGCGGTGGAGAATGTCTGGCTCTTCTTGGTCGGGACCGTGGTGTTGCGGTCGATCAGCCGGGTGAAGACGCCGCCCAGTGTCTCGATGCCGAGCGAAAGCGGAGTGACGTCGAGCAGCAGGACGTCCTTGACATCGCCCATCAGCACGCCGGCCTGGATCGCAGCGCCCGACGCCACCACCTCGTCCGGATTGACGCCGCGATGCGGGTCCCGGCCGAAGAAGGTCTTCACGGTCTCGATGATCTTCGGCATGCGGGTCATGCCGCCGACCAGGATCACCTCGTTGATCTCGCCGGCTGACAGCCCGGCATCGCGCAGTGCCGCCCGGCACGGCGCCACCGTCCGTTCCACCAGGTCCTCGACCAGCGCTTCGAGCTTGGCACGGGTCAGCTTGATGTTGAGATGCTTCGGACCCGACTGGTCAGCGGTGATAAACGGTAGATTCACCTCGGTCTGCATCGAGCTTGACAGCTCGATCTTGGCCTTTTCCGCCGCTTCCTTCAGCCGCTGCAGCGCCAGCTTGTCCTGGCGCAGGTCGACGGTGTTCTCCTTGCGGAACTCGTCGGCAAGGTAGTCGATGATCCTGTGGTCGAAGTCCTCGCCGCCAAGAAAGGTGTCGCCATTGGTCGACTTGACCTCGAAGACGCCGTCACCGATTTCCAGTATCGAGATGTCGAAGGTGCCGCCGCCAAGGTCGTAGACCGCAACCATGCCGCCGCTCTTCTTGTCCAGTCCGTAGGCGAGTGCGGCCGCGGTCGGCTCGTTGATGATGCGCAGCACCTCGAGACCGGCGATCTGGCCTGCATCCTTGGTCGCCTGGCGCTGCGCGTCGTTGAAGTACGCCGGAACCGTGATCACCGCCTGGCTGACGGTATCGCCGAGAAAGGCCTCGGCATCCTCCTTGAGCTTGCGAAGCGTAAACGAGGAAATCTGGCTCGGGCTGTACTTCTTGCCCTCGACCTCAACCCAGGCGTCGCCGTTGTCGCCCGAGGTCACCCGGTACGGCATCAGCTCGGCGAACCGTCGTGCGGCCGGATCGTCGTGCCGTCGTCCGATCAGGCGCTTGATGGCAAACAGCGTGCTTTCCGGATTGGTTACGGCCTGGCGCTTGGCCGGTTGTCCCACCAGCCGTTCATCCGAATCTGCGAAGGCCACCATCGAGGGCGTGGTACGGGCGCCTTCCGCGTTCTCGATGACCCGCGGGTCGGAACCATCCATGAAGGCGACGCACGAATTCGTCGTGCCGAGATCGATACCGATTACCTTGGACATTGAAGCCTCTCGCCTGCGGCAAACGCACACGGCCCCTCAGGGCACCGCGAACGTTCCCGTCTTGTCAGTGTTCGATGAATCTGGAATGGATATGGTTGTTGTCGGAAACGGCTTCAAGCCTCCGGTTGCACAAAATTGTGAACCGCACGGGCATGCCGGCCGCCTCGGCTTGCCCGCCGTCACGGGAGCTCCCGCGCCGTGATCATTTCCGCGAGTTACCGCTGCGACATTCCCGCCTTCTACTCGCGCTGGTTTTCGAACCGGCTCGATGCCGGGTGGTGCGAGGTCCGCAATCCATGGTCGGGGAAGATTTCCCGGCTGGCGCTCGACGCCCGGGCGGTGACCGGATTCGTGTTCTGGACGCGCCGCGCGGCACCGTTCATGGCGGTCCTGCAGCGGTTGCGGGACAGGGGCACGCCGTTCGTCGTCCAGTTCACCATCACCGGCTATCCGCGTGACCTCGAGCCGGGCGTCGTCGAGTGGCGTCGCGCCGTCGATGACCTGCACGAGATCGCGAACCGGTTCGGTCCCCGCGTGCCGGTGTGGCGCTACGACCCGGTGATCGAGACCGCACGGACACCGGCGGCGTTTCACGTCGAGCAGGTGTCGATGCTGTCCGAGCGGCTGACCGGGGCCAGCGATGAGGTGGTGCTGTCGTTCGCCCACATCTATGCCAAGACCAGGCGGTCGCTGGAGCGGCTGGTTCCAGAGTGGCGTGACCCGCCGGCGCACGAAAAGCGGGCACTGCTCCGGCGTCTCGGCCAGGTCGCGAGCACAAACGGTCTGCGACCCACGGTCTGCGCCCAGCCGGATCTCGTCACCTCGCCGCTCGTGCCCGCGGCGTGTATCGACGCCGACCGGCTTGCCGCCGTCGCAGGCCGGCCGGTGCGGGTGCGCCAGAAGGGCAACCGGCCCGGATGCCTGTGTGCGGAATCACGCGATATCGGGGCCTATGACAGTTGCATCCAGGGTTGTGTCTATTGCTACGCGGTCCGTTCCCGGGCCGCGGCGCGCCGTCGCATGCAGCGGCACGACCCGGAGTGTCCGGTGCTGATCCCGCAACCGGGTCAGCCGTCCGCGTCTTCGCCCGCCGTATCTTCCTCTTCCCCCGGCGTTTCCTCCCCGGTCGCCTCTGCCGGCGGGGGAGGATCCTTGGCGACGCCGACCATCGCGGCCCGCAGCAGCCGATCGCCCAGGACGTAACCCGGCTGCAGCACCTGGACGACGGTTCCCGCCTCCTGGCCCGAGTCGGCGACCTCGAACATGGCCTGGTGCAGGTTGTAGTCGAACTTCTCGCCGGCGGGATCCACGCGACTGATGCCGTTCTTCTCCATGGCGGCAAGCAGGTCGCGTTCGGTCATTTCGACCCCGACCACCATGTTGCGGACCCACTCGTCCGCATCCTCCAGGTTGTCAGGTGTCGACTCCAGTGCGCGGCGCAGGTTGTCGGCGGTACTCAGCAGGTCGCGCGCAAAGGCCGCAATGCCGAACCTGCGGGTCTGTTCCTTCTCCCGTTCGGTTCGCTTGCGCAGGTTCTCCTGCTCGGCAACGGCGCGCAACAACTGGTCCCTGAGCGCCAGGACCTGGGATGCCAGTTCGGCCTCCCTGTCGACTTCCGGCTCCTGGACCTCCACATCGGCGGCGTCCGCCTCAGCGGTGTCCGGGTCGACCTCGGGATCCGATGACGCGGGCCCGGCTTCTTCGTCCCCGGCGGGATCAACCGTCTCGTCGGCCTCCTCCGGGACCGGCTGGTCGACCTGGCCGGGTTCTTCCTCTTCGTGACTCCTGGACATGGTTCCTTCTGCCGCTTGCCTGTGCCTGACAGTCACACATGTAGGGGGTTGCCGGAAATTTGCAATCGCGCCGTTTCCGAACCCGGCCGGCATGCGGGCGTTTTCCGGTCGGCTCACAGCCGTCGTCGTCAGTTCGGCCCGCCGGCACCGGGGCGTACGGGCCGGCTGATTGTCCGCGATGCTGCGGTGCGGTAGCATGTGGTGCCGGGACTCCTTACGGGAATGGCAGCTCATGGTCGGCGGATCACGCATCGGCAGCATCGTCACAGCGATCGTCACCACGCCGGTCACTCTCGCGGTGATCCTCTTTGCGGTGTCCAATCGCCACCCGGCCGAACTGCGACTGTGGCCCCTGGCCGGATCGGCAGAGGTTCCCCTCTACCTCGTGGGGCTTGCGACCATGCTGATCGGGTTCCTGTTCGGAGCCGCCGTGGCCTGGTTGGGTGCCGGAACGGCCCGCGCCCGCGCCCGGACGGCGGAACGGGATCTGCGCGCGCTGCGGACCAGTCTGCCTGCTGCCGGGCCGGACGGCGGCAGGACACGTGGTGCGGGCTGAGCGTCATGAGCTCCGGATTTCAGATCAAGATATGCGGATTGAACACCCCCGAGGCGGTGCTGGCGGCGCGCGGAGCGAGTCACCACGGATTCGTGTTCTACCCCCCGTCCCCGCGCTCGGTCTCGCCGCGACGCGCCGGGGAACTGGCAAGGGACGCAACCGCGCGCCGGGTTGCGGTCGTGGTCGATCCGGACGACGGGCTGGTCGAATCGATTCTCGAGTTCCTCGCCCCTGACTTCCTCCAGCTGCACGGACGCGAGACCCCCGATCGGGCCGTTGACCTCGCTGACCGCTACGGGGTCGGCATCATGAAGGCGCTGCGCGTCGCCGCTCCGGTCGACGTGCAGGCAGCCCGCATTTGGGACGGGGCTGCCGATGCCCTGCTGTTCGATGCCCCACCGCCGGCCGACGCCACCCGGCCCGGCGGCAACGGAGCGTCGTTCGACTGGACCCTGCTCGCGGGCTTCGACAGCCCATGTCCCTGGTTCCTGTCAGGCGGACTGGATGCCGCGAGCGTGCGCGGTGCGCTCGAGACCGTGTCGCCGGACGGCGTCGACGTCTCCTCGGGCGTGGAAGATGCTCCGGGTGTGAAGAACCCGGACCGGATCAGGGCCTTCATCGCCACGGTGCACGATCACCGCGCCTGATCCGCCGCTGGCCGCGCTTGCGTCGCCGCCGGCACATCCGCATTATGCGCCCGACCTAGCCCCGGTGCCGACGGAGTGAGCATGCCGGCAACAGCTGCGACCAATACCTTCCGTGCCGGGCCGGACGAGGACGGACATTTCGGCAGTTTCGGCGGCCGGTACGTCGCCGAGACCCTGATGCCGCTGATCCTCGACGTCGAGGCGGCGTGGTCGCAGGCGCGGTCCGACCCGGATTTCTGGTCCGAACTCAGATCCTATCATGTCCAGTACATCGGACGGCCCAGCCCGCTCTACCTTGCGAGCCGGCTGACCGAGCATTTCGGCGGTGCCCGGCTGTACTTCAAGCGTGACGAGCTGAACCATACCGGTGCGCACAAGATCAACAACGTCATGGGACAGGCGCTGCTCGCGAGGCGCATGGGCAAGACCAGGATCATTGCCGAGACCGGTGCCGGCCAGCACGGGGTCGCGACCGCCACCGCATGCGCGCTGTTCGACATGGAGTGCGAGGTCTTCATGGGCGCGGAGGATGTCGAGCGGCAACGGCCGAACGTCGACCGGATGCGCCTGCTCGGAGCCAAGGTTCATCCGGTGACATCCGGATCCGCCACGCTCAAGGACGCCATGAACGAGGCCCTGCGTTACTGGGTGTCCACGGCGGAGACGCACTTCTACATCATCGGAACGGTGGCGGGCCCGCATCCGTACCCGCAGATGGTGCGGGACTTCCAGAGCGTGATCGGCGAGGAGACCCGCGAACAGATGCTTCGCGCCGAGGGGCGCCTGCCGGACACCCTGGTCGCCTGCATCGGCGGCGGGTCGAACGCCATGGGACTGTTCTACCCGTTCCTCGACGAACCGGAGATTACGATCTACGGGGTCGAGGCAGCGGGACACGGTATCGATACCGACGCGCACGCGGCCTCGATCGCCGGCGGCAGGCCCGGTGTGCTGCACGGCAACCGGACCTACCTGCTGCAGGACGATGACGGGCAGATCACCGAGGCGCACTCGATCTCTGCGGGTCTCGACTATCCGGGCATCGGCCCGGAGCACTCCTGGCTGCACGAGACCGGACGGGTGCAGTATGTCAGTGCCACCGACACCGCGGCGCTGGAGGCCTTTGCACTGTGCTCCAGGCTAGAAGGCATCATCCCGGCCCTGGAACCGAGCCATGCGCTCGCGTTCCTTGCCACCATCATCGGCGATCTGCCGAAGGACCACCTGGTGGTGATGAACATGTGCGGGCGCGGTGACAAGGATCTCGAGGCGGTGCTGCCGCGGCTTGACGCCATGGGGTTGCTGTGAGCGACCGGCTTTCCCGGATGTTCGCTCGCTGTGCGGCGGAGAACCGGGCGGCGCTCGGCATCTTCATCACAGCGTCGGACCCGGACGTCGACACCTCGCAGGCCATCCTGGACCACCTCCCCGGTGCCGGCGCCGACATGATCGAGTTCGGCATGCCGTTTTCCGATCCGATGGCCGACGGTCCGGCGATCCAGGCATCGAGTCAGCGGGCGCTTCGGGCCGGGGGCTCGCTGGCGCGCACCGTGGGCATGGTCCGCAGGTTCCGCGACCGTGACGGGACCACCCCGGTGGTGCTGATGGGGTACTACAACCCGATCTACAGCTACGGTGTCGCCCGGTTCCTCGACGAGGCGGCGGTAGCGGGGGTGGACGGCCTGATCGTGGTCGATCTGCCGCCGGAGGAAGATGAGGAGCTGTGCCTGCCGGCAACCAGGGCCGGCCTGCCGTTCGTTCGCCTTGCGGCCCCGACAACAAGGGATTCTCGCCTGCCCGCGGTGCTGCGCAACGCGTCGGGCTTCATCTACCATGTCTCCATTACCGGGATCACCGGCACCCGGGCGGTTCCGACCGACCTGGTTCGCGATGCGGTCGCGCGGCTGAAGGCCCATACCGACCTGCCGGTGGGGGTCGGCTTCGGGATCAGGACCCCGGAACAGGCGGCCGCGGTGGCCCGGGTCGCCGATGCCGCAATTGTCGGCTCGGCCGTGGTCACCGCCATCGCCGAGTCCCTGGACGCCGATGGCAGGGCCGGCGAGCGTACCGTTCCCGCCGTGCTGGAACTGGTCGGGTCGCTGGCTGGCGGTGTGCGCGACGCGCGTCGGTGAGAGGAGGCGAACCGTGAACTGGATCACCAACTCCGTCCTGCCCAAGATCAAGGCCCTGGTTCAGCAGAGCGAGGCTCCGGAAAACCTGTGGGCCAAGTGTGCCGAGTGCGACGAGATGATCTTCCACCGTCAGCTCGCGGAGAACCTGCAGGTCTGCCCGCACTGCGGCCATCACCGCCGGCTTGGCGTGACCGAGCGTCTCGAGATGCTGTTTGACGACGGGCAGTCCACCAGGATCGAACTGCCGCAGCCGAACAGCCCCGACCCGCTGAAGTTCCGGGACCGCAAGCGCTACGGTGACCGGCTGCGCGAGGCGCAGGCCAAGACCGGAAACCAGGATGCCATTGTGGTGGCGCATGGGACCATGGACGGGCACCCGGTGGTCGCGGCGGTGTTCGCCTTCGAGTTCATGGGCGGCTCGATGGGCGTTGCGGTCGGCGATGCCCTGATCCGGGCCGCGGAAGCCGCCCTGGAGCACGAGGCGCCGCTGATCGTGTTCCCGTCATCCGGAGGTGCCCGGATGCAGGAGGGAATCCTCTCGCTGATGCAGATGCCGCGGACCGTCATCGCGGTGGACATGGTCAAGGATGCGGGGCTGCCGTACATCGTGGTGCTGACCAATCCGACCACGGGGGGAGTGACCGCGTCCTTCGCCATGCTGGGTGACATTCACCTGGCCGAGCCGGGTGCGATCATCGGCTTTGCCGGTCAGCGGGTGATCGAGGAGACCATCCACGAGCGGCTGCCGGAAGGATTCCAGCGCTCGGAGTACCTGCTCGAGCACGGCATGGTCGACATGGTGGTTCCGCGTCACGAGCTGCGCGACACCCTGGTCCGGCTGCTCGACCTCATCAGACGCCCCGGAACGCTTGCCACTCGACTGGACGCTGCCTGAACCCATGGACGATGCGGCCATCCTGGCGCGGCTGGCCGAGCTGCATCCCCGGGTGATGGACCTGTCGCTCGGGCGGCTGGAACGCCTGCTTGCGCGGCTCGACAACCCGCAGCACCGCCTGCCCCCGGTGGTCCATGTCGCGGGGACCAACGGCAAGGGTTCGACCATTGCCATGCTGGGCGCGATCCAGCGCGCCGCGGGGCGGACGGTCCATGTCTACACCTCGCCTCATCTCGTCCGGTTGAGCGAGCGCTACGTGGTTGCCGACCGGGAGATCGATCCCGATCACCTCATGGAACTGCTAGCACGGTGCGAACAGGCCAACCGGGGAGAGAGCATCACCCAGTTCGAGATCATGACGGCAGCCGCGATGCTGGCCTTCGCCGAAACCCCGGCCGACCTGCTGCTGCTCGAGGTCGGCCTTGGCGGCCGGTTTGATGCCACCAACGTGATCGACCGGCCCGCGCTCTCGGTCATCACCCCGGTCTCGCTCGATCACCAGCACTTCCTGGGTGACACCCTCGCCGCCATCGCCTTCGAAAAGGCCGGGATCCTGAAGCCCGGCGTGCCGGCGGTCATCGCGGCCCAGCACGCCGACGCGCTTGAGGTCATCATGGCGCGTGCGGAGGGGTGCATCGCCCCGACGGCACTCCAGGGCAGGGACTGGTCGGCCGAGGCCGTCGACGACGGTCTCCTGTTCCGTGGTCAGGGCCGATGCCTGCGCCTTCCGCGCCCGGTGTTGCGCGGCGGGCACCAGATTGGCAATGCCGGTACCGCAATCGCAGCCGCCCTGCTGCTCGGGCGGCAGTTCCCGGTGGATGAGGGCGCACTTGCGCAGGGTCTTGCGGGCGCGGTCTGGCCTGCACGCCTTCAGCGGCTTTCCCTCGGACCGATTTGCGAGGCCCTGCCGGCGGGAGCCGAACTCTGGGTCGACGGCGGCCACAATGCCGATGCGGGTCGTGTCATCGCCGCGGAGCTTGCCACGTGGCGCCGGGTTCGGCCGTCGCGATCGATCGGCCTGGTTTTCGGCGGTCTCGATACCCGCGCGCCGGAGGCGTACCTGGCGCATTTTTGCGGACATGCCGACGCGGTGCGCACGGTGGCCATCCCCGGCGAAGCCCATTCGATACCGGCGAGCAGGGGGGCAGAGGCGGGTCGTTCGGTCGGTCTTGCCTGCGAGGCGTCACCCGACGTGGCTGGTGCGGTGCAGGCCCTGGTGCGCGAACTCGGTCCCGACACGACGGTCATGATATGCGGATCGCTCTATCTGGCCGGCAGCGTGCTCGCAGACCACGGCTGACGCCTCCATTCCTGCAAGCGCGCGGGCGAAGCCCGGTGGCGTGCCGGTCATTCCTCGAGCGCGTGGGCAACCCATTCGGTCAGCTTTTGCTCGGACAGCGCCCCGACCCGGGTCGCAGCCACCTCGCCTTCACGAAACAGCATCAGGGTCGGGATGCCGCGAATGCCGTAGTTCGCCGGGGTCTGCGGATTGTCATCGACATTGACCTTGGCGACCGTCAGTCGGTCCCCCATGGAGTCGGCGATGGCCTCGAGCGCCGGCGCGATGGCCTTGCACGGCCCGCACCATTCGGCCCAGAAATCAACCAGCACAGGCTTGTCGGCCTGCAGGACATCGGTGGCGAAACTGTTGTCCGAAACTGGGACTGTGGCCATGAGTGCATCTCCTGACGGGTAAGGGTTCGTGCCGGCGCCCCGGTCGCCGGATCCACGCAGGCTAGCGCCGATGGCCCGCGAAGTCATGAGCGTTTTGCCAGCCCGCGCCAGCCGGTCCCTTGCGGTGGAAAACGCTGCGTGTCCTGTCCCGTTGCGGTCCGGAATCGGGGAAACCCGACCGGACTGGGCGGCCGTTGCCTGCCCGTCGATGAAGGCCCAACGCGCCTTTTGTTCCGGACACTCCCGGTATCGGTGACCCGAAGACCGGCTCCGACGGCTGGCGAAGGCGATGAACCGGGATCCTGGCCGGGGGCTTGCAGTCGGCGCGGTGACTTCCCATTCTGCCAAGGCTGCGGTCGCGGCACGGCCGCATGGCCTGGAGGGAAGAGTGGCGCAATCGACATCTGACGCTTCCGCCCTGTCTGACGGGAGAGGGCGGCCGCCGGAGCGAGCGATATTGCCGGAGTTTGCGACGCCGGACTGGCTCCGGGAAAACCATCACCTGATGCGGGCCGACCTGCGCAAGCTGGCGATGTGGCTTGCAGACGAGTACGCCGACTGGCCCACGGAGGCCGACGGGACCGACGACGTGGTGTTCTGGCGTACGGTACACCGTTATGCGCAGCGCTGGACGTGGTTCCTGTGGCTGTTCGAGAAGCAGATCGTGAAGATCTTCGGCCGGGTGAAGGGCAGCCGCAAGCAGCTTGGGACACGGGTCCGGAAAAGAGTCGGCGATCGGGCGCGATCATTGCGGCCTTCGGTTGCCGACAGCGGCGAGTTGTCGCTTCTCGAAGATCTGGAGACCCTGTGGGGAGCCCACGAGCACGATCTGGTGGCGCAGTGTGTATGGGTGCTGTCATGCCTCACGGAACCGGAAGGCCGCGTGATGATGATGCGGTGGCTAGGAAAGGAGGAGATCAACGATCTGATCGGTGCTGCTGTGCGCCGGGTCCGAGTCGATCTGAATCCGGAGCGCGACGATCTGCGCGAAAGGCTGGTCCACACTCCTGCCGGGCCTGAACTGGAAGCACTGGCGGCGCGGGCGGAGCCCGTGTGCGAGGTGGTGCGAAAGGAAATGGAGGAGGCGTGGTCGCTCGCAAGGAGGTTTGTCGCGGCGCACGACGACTACCGCGAGGTGGAGGATGAACTGTCATGCCAGTTGTACGACCTCGGCTGTTTGCTCGAGAGCCTTAACGGGCTGGAAGATGCGAAGGACGAGGCGATTGCACGATGCCGGCACGGGATGTTGCGGGCAGTGCTGCAGGAGGCGCTGGATGCGGTGCCGCAGACGCGGTTCGCAGACGTTGCGGACGCTCTGGGGGATCAGGTCGCAGGATTGCTGACAGATGCGGCACTGCCTCTGGTCATTCCGGATCCCGAGTGGGATCGATGCCGTGAGCTGGCAGAGCGGTTCCGCGCGGAAGTCGTGGAACCGGGGGAACGGGAACGGGCTCTTCAGGCAGCATCGCTTCGTTACGCGGAGACCCCGAGCGCGGCAAACCTGGAGACCTTGCAGGCCGCTGCCGAAGCCGTGAAGGCACAAGCCCCTTCGAACGAACCGGCTGGGACGCTGTTCTTAATCGAGGCTTGCCTCCACGACCTCGTGGTGAGATTCGGTGCGGTGGCGGAACTGCGCGAATATCACGAGATGCTCTCCGCGCCGGAAACGAGGGAACGGGAACGGACAGCGTCCGACCAGATCGCCGAATTGAATGCGGCCGTGCAGGAAGCGGAGGAAAGGGCTGCAACGCTGTTGCAGACAGTGGAGGACACCAGAGAGGAAAACGCGGTCCTGCGGCGCGAAAAGCACCGGTTGCAGCAGCGGCTCGCGATACTGGAGGGGACCCCACCAGTTCCGGGTCGGGACGACGATGTCGTGCTTCCTCCGCAAACCTACACCGAGCTTCCGGACTGGACCGAGCGGCATTTCGCCGGGAGGGTCGCGCTGGCCGGCCGCGCCCTCAGGTCGCTCAAGGGTGCGGAGTTCGAGGATGTGGAACTGGTCGGCCGGGCCATCGGACTGCTCGGCGGATCCTACTGGCTTATGAAGACGGAGGGCGGCAGGGACCGGCGCGAGGCCTTCGATGGCGAGTTGCGTGCGCTGCGGCTCCTCGAGACACCCAGTCTGAGCCGCGACCGCCAGGGCAAGGCGCGTGACGATTTCAGCGTGGAATGGAACGGCCGCAGGCTGACGCTCGACCGGCATCTGAAGACCTCCTCAAGAACCCGCGACCCGAAATACTGCTTCCGTCTGTATTTCGCGTGGGACGAGGCTGACAGTCAGGTCGTGATCGGCCACCTTCCCGGACACATGAAGACGTAGGGAATTGCCTGCGATCAATTTTCGGAACCCCCGCCAGTAGCAGGGCAGCAACAGCGGGTCCCGCTACGACGCCTGGTACGCCGGCATGCTGTACGCCTGTTTCCGGGCCATCGGACCGGACCTCCGGATGGAGGAGTCTTCCAGCCGGGGTCGGGCGGACATGGTGGGGCGGCACGGCAACCAAGTGTGCGTTTTCGAATTCAAGATGACCGAAACGATGTTGCCCGATGGGCCATCGAATGGACAGGTGAGCGCGGGTCTGACGACAGGTACCGGAACGGAAAGGAACCGATCCATCTGATTGGCGTGGCCATCACCAGGGACGGGAGCCCGGCAGCGGTGAAGGTGGTCTCAACCTGATTTCGCCGTCACGCCGGAACGCGCAGGGAAAGCGATGAACCAGCAGCCCGCCCTCGCGTTGCCGCGGAGGCGGGAGCACTGCCTCTATCCCGTGAACTGTCGCTTCAGCCCCTGCCAGGTACCCGGATAGTCGCGCTGGAGACCGGCTCCTGTCATGGCGTGATCGGTCACCCGGTAGGGGTGGCGGCTTTCGAGCATGAAACTGATGCCGTCGTCGACACGCTGGGGTGACAGATCATGGGTGCTTGCCGCTTCGAAGATCTCGGGCGCCGGCCCGTGCGGGATCATGCAGTTGTGCAGGCTGGCGCCGCCGGGCAGGAAGCCCTTGGGCCTGGCGTCGTAGGCGCCGTAGAGCAGCCCCATGAACTCGCTCATCGTGTTGACGTGGTACCAGGGCGGCCGGAAGGTGTCCTGCCCGACCAACCAGCGAGGAGCAAAGGCGACGAGGTCGGCGTTGGCGACGCCCGGCGTGTCGGAGCGAGAGGTCAGCACGGTGAAGATCGACGGGTCCGGATGGTCGAAGCTGATCGATCCGAACACGTTGAAGGTGCGCAGGTCGTATCTGCAGGGGGCGTGGTTGCCGTGCCAGGCGACAACGTCGAGGGGCGAATGGCCGAGCATGCAGGCGTGGAAGGCGCCGCCGGTTTTCAGCACCAGTTCGAACTCGCCGGCGATATCCTCGTACGCGGCCTGCGGATAGAGGAAGTCCCGCGGATTTGCGAGGCCGTTGGCACCGATCGGGCCGAGGTCCGGCAATTCGAACGGCGCACCGTAATTCTCGCACAGATAGCCGCGCGAGGGGCCGTCCGGCAGATCGACGGCGATCTTGATACCGCGGGGGATTACCGCCAGGTCGCCGGGCGTCAGGTCCAGGATGCCGCACTCGGTGCGCAGGCGCACACTCCCGGCCGCTGGCAGCAGCACCATCTCGGCGTCGGCATTCTTGAAGTAGCGTCGGTCCATCGGGGCATTGGCGCAATACAGGTGGACGGCCAGGCCGCTTCCAGCACCCATGTCGCCGTTCCAGACATAGCTCGCCATGCCGTCGAGAAAGTCGACGGGTGCGTGCGGCTCCGGTTGGGGCGACCATCGGCACTGGGTATGCGGAAAGCTGCCGTCATCTGATGGCGCGGTCAGCCAGAGCGGCAGGTCGATCCGGCGCCACTCGCCCTGGGACACAACCGACGGCACGATGCGGTAGAACCAGGTCCGCCGGTTCTGCGCGCGCGGCGCGGTGAAGGCGGTGCCGCTGATCTGCTCGGCATACAGGCCGTAGGCGGGCCGTTGCGGTGAATTGCGGCCAACCGGCAGGGCTCCGGGCAGGGCTTCGGTGGCATGCTCGTTGCCGAAGCCGGACATCATGCCGGTTGCGGCGCTGTCGGTCCCGGATGCTGGCGGTCGGGCAGAAGGGTGCTCGTTCATGGCCCAGGTCCGTCACTGACGTTTTGCCGGAGCCTATACGACTTTGACGTGGCCCGGGAGTCGTCACATGCGCGAACCGGCTGCCAGGCCGTGCCGCACCGGGACAACCTTCCGGGACCTGGCCGGCACCGCATCTGCGAACTCAATGGACGTGTGCGGTGCCTGTATGTCCCGTGCGGTCAAGGGTCCTGTGCGGAACCGCGGCCGTGCGTTCCCCCCTGTGACAGAACGCACGAGGAACGATACTTCTGGTCTCCGCCCTGGCCGGCAGCTGGGTGGTGGCCTTGAGCGCTGCCAGATCGGACTGCCGTGCGCCAGATGGGCTCGCCGGACAGTTTCACGACACACTTGACGTACAACATGTTTGATGTATAATATATCATACAACAGATTTGATTTACAACAAAAAGCGACGAAAATGATACCCATCCCCGAATTCTACACCGGAGCGCCCGTCGACCCGGTCGACCTCAGGTTTCGCGAAGCGTTTCTGGCCGATCTGTGGCGAACGCTCCGCACCGGACACGTGGTGCTCACCGCCCCTCGGCGGACCGGCAAGACCAGCGTCATGAACCACTTGTGCGACCATCCAGAGCACGGGTTCTCGGTGGTTTCGATCAACGTGCAGGAGCTGGCTCACCCGGCCGACTTCTTCCTGACGCTGCTCGACGCACTCCATGATGCGCACCCGGTCTTGGTGCGTGATCGTCTCGCTGCAGGATGGGAAATGGTCCGGAGCGCACTGGGAAGGGTTGAGGCTGTCGATGTCGGTGGCTTCAAGCTGGCGCTGCGCGAAAGCGATCCCGACTGGCGCGAAAACTGGCGTCAACATGGTGACACGCTTCTCGCGCGAGCTCGTGATACCCGGGACCCAATTCTGTTCGTCGTCGACGAGTTTCCCGACATGCTGCTCAACCTGTCCCGGGAAAACGAAGCACTGTTGCGCGGGTTCCTCGCCTGGTTTCGCGCCCAGAGACAGAACCCGTCGCCGGCACGGGATCCTGTTCGCTGGCTGATTGGCGGGTCGGTGAACCTGGCCGGCACGCTCGACACTCTTGGACTGGTGGACCTGATCAACGACCTGGAAGACGTTTCTTTGCCCCCTCTCACCGAAAGGGACATCCAGGTCTTCGTGAACGAGATGCTGAGCGGGCGGGAAGTCCCCTTTGACGACGAGGTGCCACAACGGCTGATCACCCGGCTGGGCCGTCCCATTCCGCTCTTCATGCAGATGGCAACCCAGGAACTCTACCAGTTGTGGAAACGCGAGCAGCGCGCCCTCGTCGCAGAGGATGTCGATGCCGTCTTCGCAACGCTGATCGTCGGTTCCGGCGCCCGAACGAGGTTGCAGCACTTTCATTCGAGGATCAGGCAGTACTACGCGGAGCCCAAACGCTCGCTCGCCTATTCTCTGCTCGGACAGATCAGCCTGAGCGGATCCGGTCTCGGGCGTTCAACCCTGTTTCAGGAGACGGAACGAGCGCTGGCGGACCTCGGTATCGCGCTCCCGCCGTTTGAGCGCAGGCAGACATTCAACCAGCTGTTGCTGGATCTGGAGCACGATTTCTACGTCGTCGAGGTCGAGGAGGGGGTGTACGATTTCGCGAGGGGTGTCCTGAAGTCATGGTGGAGAAAGCACCATGTCTGAGCCGGCTCCCTCCTCACGTGTCGGGCTGTACCGATCCGGGGTCACCAGCGCAGAGCGCCTGCGCTACACCGGCGTCTCGCGCCAACACCTGCTCGATAACACCATCGAATCCCTGCGCGGCTCGGTGAACAGGAAGTCCAAGAACCACCGGCTGTTCATCGGTCCGCGCGGGATCGGCAAGACCCACCTGCTTTCGTGCATCGAGGACGCCGTTCAATCGGACGCAGCGCTTGGTGAAAGGGTGGTGGTCGTGCGGTTCCCGGAGGAATCGAACCGGACGCTGTCCTTCGCTGATTTCCTGATTGGCATATGCGGGATACTCAAGGAAATCCTCGAAGACGAGCCTCTGTGGCAGGAACTGTTCGCCGCGGTGGAGATCGAAGAGGATGACGCCCGGGTCGCCGACACCCTGGTGCCCGCGATCCGTGAAGAGAACCGCAAGCGGGGCCGGACTCTGGTCGTGATGCTCGAGAACCTTGGCGAGGTGCTCGGTCGGCAGATCCGCAAGCGGAACGACATCGCCGCCCTGCGCACGTTTCTCATGTCAGACAACGGTTGCCTGTTGCTGGGAACCGCACCGCTCCACTTTGACGGGATCACCGATGTCGAACAGCCGTTCTACGACTTTTTCGACATTCAGATACTGGAAGCCCTGAGCTTCGAGGAGACGGTAGAGGTCATTCGACTGAACCTCGAGTGGGAAGAGCGCACGGCAATTCTGGAGTCGCTGGAGGGCATGCGACCCCGGCTGCACGCGCTCTACCGCATGACGGGAGGAAATCCGCGGCTGACGATGATGCTCTACGAACTCATCGCCCACGAATCGGTCACCGGCGTGCAGGATCAGTTCCATCTGCTGCTCGACCGGGTTTCGCCATTCTACCAAAGCAGGTTGAACGACCTGCCGCCCGGCCAGCGTGCATTGCTGGAATGCCTGGCGAGCATGCGTGATCGGGAGAAGACACCGGCTGCCATTGCCGCCCGGATGCGCATGAGCCAGCAGGAGACGTCGTCGCTGCTCAAGCGCCTCTCCGATGCCCGCTACGTCCGTGCCGTACAACATCCACGGGACGGACGTTCGCGCCTCTATGTAATTCGTGAAGGGTTCTTTGACATATGGCTCGCGATGGCTCTCTCCCGCGGTGCCCGTCGGCGCATGCCGTTTCTGCTCGAGTTCTTCAGCCTCTTCCATCCGAGCATCGAAGCCCGTGATGAGAAGCGCCGCGAGTTGCGCGCAAGGTTGCTCGAAGACGGCAATGTGGATGCGGAGAGGGCTCTCGACTACCTGAGCGAAGTCGGCGACGAAGGAGAGCGGGCGCGGGCGAAATTCGACATGGCGGGGATATTCGCCCGCCACGGGGCGGCCGAACAGGCGGCGAGCTATGTGCTCGAGGCCATGCCTCTGGCGCCAGACGACGTGAGCCAGTCGATTTGCCGCATGGTTGCGAACACGCCGTCCACTCCTGTCTATCTTTCCGAACTGGAGGAAATGATCGCGGCCTGGAAGCTGCACCGTAGCGGTGAATTCGAGGCGTTTGCGTCTCGGCTCGCGGAGATGGGGAAGGGTCTGACTTTGGACAGCTTCTCCGAGACGAGGCTCGAATTCTTGCGTGATACTCTGGAGAGTTTGGACACCCCTGAGGACCGGATTGCGCAGCGATTGAGAATTGCAGACGTGCTTACGGACCTCGCACGATGGGACGCATCAGAGGATCAGCTGCGCCATGCGCTGACCGAGGCAGAGGAGATCGCGCATCCGCAATTGATCGCATCTGCGTTAAACGACCTGGGGCAACTGCTGGAGGGTACCAACCGGGTGGCCGAGGCGGAGCCGCTGATGCGGCGCGCGCTGGAGATCGTCGAGGCGGAACTCGGCCCGCAAGCCCCTCCTGTGGTGAGCTACCTGAACAACCTGGCGATGCTGCTGTTTGCAACCAGCCGCTTCGAGGATGCTGAGTTGCTGCTGCGGCGCGCACTTGAGATCGCCGAGGGAGGCTCCGGTGAGCAGCACCCCAGCGTGGCAACCTGCCTGAACAGCCTTGCAATACTGCTGCGTGCCACCGACCAACCCGAAAAGGCCGAACCGCTGTTGCGTCGCGCGCTGGCGGTCGCCGAGGCGAAGGTTGGCCCGCAGCACCCGAGCATGGCAACGCGCTTGAGTAACCTTGCTACCGTGCTCCAGGACATCAACCAGACGGAAGAAGCCGAGCCACTGGTGAGACGGGCGCTGGCGATCGCCGAGATGGCCTTCGGCACGCAACATCCGACAGTGGCGATCCACATGAACAACCTAGCTGCTCTGCTGCGAAACACGAATCGATTGCAGGAAGCCGAACCGCTGATGCGGAGGGCGCTCGAGATTGAGCGGGCCGCTTACGGTGATCAACACCCCGCCGTGGCGACCAGTCTGAACAATCTGTCGCTGATGTTAATCGACGCTCACCGGCTGAAAGAGGCCGAGCCGCTGATGCGGCGATCTCTCGAGATTTACGAGGAGTTCGCCCGGCAGACCGGGCATCAGCATCCACTGTTCGGATGGACAAAGGCAAACGTCAAGGCGCTCAGGGATACCTTGGGGCCCAACGGACCGGGTTAGTCCACGAAGCGCGCCGCGTCTGGGGGATAGCGACCGGAGTGTAGACATCTGTGGATCGAAAGGTGTTGCCTCGCAAATGAAACGGTGCGGAATCGACGGGGAGTCAGGCTTTGCTCACCTGCCGCCATCGGAGATGTCCCTCGGCACCTTGAGCGATGTGTCAACTCCACCTTGTTCGCGACTTCCGGTGGAGTAAACAACGGATTGCAGGGCGATCCGAGATGCACGCTCCCAGCGTGCTCTCTGAAAAGCGCCGGATCAGCGGTCACCCTCAACGGCTCGCCCACGCTCGGCGCCAGCAACGTGTACTCGTGATGGCCCATCGGCTGGACCTCAACTCCCGGCGGCGTCAAGTCTCTCAGCCCGACAACCCTCTCCAGGCCCTCCGTCATGACGATCGACGGTAATCGAGCCTGCACGGCCAGGGGGTTCCGGAAAACGGCGTCGATTTCGAGATGTCGATTGCGGACCTGCGGTCACTGCCGGTCGAGCAGGTCTGCGGGCAGGTCCATCAGCTCCGGGGTCTCGGTCCACAGCAGGGCGCAGCGCACCTCCCGGTCGGGATGAATGTCCCGCAGCAGCCGGCGATAGCAAGCCATCTGGTAGAGATATGCGGCAGGCACCGCCCCGATGCTGCGGGGCGGCCGGCTGTTCGACTTGTAGTCGACCACCAGCACCTGGTGTGCAGTGACGACCATCCGGTCGATCCGTCCCGAGATCGTTGCCCAGCCCGTTGAAGTTTCCAGCGTGCCCGTGATCGGAACCTCGGCGCGGGAGTCCGGCCCGAACAGGAGCGCGTGTTCCGGTGCGTCGAGGACCTCGAGCACCCGGCGAACCAGGTCATCATGTCCGTCGAGATCCGGTGCCCGGCGTCCGAGAAATGCCCGGGCGGCATCGGCCCTGCGGTCGGTTGGCAGCGACGGGAGCCGCTGCAGCAGATCATGGATAAGCAGGCCCCGCCTGAACCGGCGGGTATCGCCATCGTCGAACGGCGATGTCGTGGTTCCGTCCGCCCGGGACGGGGCCACCCGGCGCGTGATGCGGATACCCGGTGGCGGCCGGCGCAGGTGGTCCGGCAACGGCCTCCTGGCAACGGGGTCCGGCTCCGGGCGGTCGGGCTTGTCGGGATCGACGGCCTGCGCCGCGTCAAGCCGCAGTCCGGTCTCGGTCGGCCTCGCTTCCGCCCGCACCATGCCGGTCTCGACCATCCTGTGCCATGAATCGTCGGGGATTTTCCTGGTGGGTTGCCAGCCGCATACCACCAGCCGGTCCTCGGCCCTCGTCATGGCGACGTAGAGCAGTCTCCGGTACTCCCGGTCCCGGTCGCTGTTCGCCCGGGCGCGCTCACCGGCGATCAGGTCGGTGTCGCAGTCCGCCCTCGGGGACCAGACCGGCACCTCGATGCCGCCGGGGCCGGGCACCCAGTAGAGTGCCGGGGACTGGCGGGGGACCCTGGTCGTGTCGGGCAGGAACACGACCGGCGCCTGCAGGCCCTTCGATCCGTGGACGGTCATGATGCGCACCTCGCCGCCGGAGGAGGTCTCGAGATCGCGCTTCAGCTCCGTGTCGTCGGACACGATCATGTCGAGAAACCCCTGGAGCGAGGGAACATGTGTCCGCCCGTAGGCAAGCGCCTGGGCCAGGAACTCGTCGATCGGGTCCGCGGCCTCGGGCCCGAGCCGTTCGAGCAGTGCCTGCCGTCCCCCTTCCGCCAGAAGTGCGCCGTAGAACTCGTGCGGCGGCATGGTTCCGGCGCGCTCGAGGCAGGTGTGCAGCAACCGGCACGACGCCGCCCACGCCGGGTCCTCGTCGCGCCGGGCATTCAGTTCCGCCCACAGCGTCCGGCGTTCCCGCGCGTGACAGAGATCATAGAGTTCATCCTCGGTAAACCCGGCGAATGGTCCCTTGAGCACGGTCGCAAGCGTGAGGTCGTCGGCCGGCAGCAGCAGGAACTGTCCGAGCGCGACCAGGTCCTTCACTGCCATCTGGTCGGACAGCATCATCCGGTCGACACCGGCCACCGCGATGCCCAGTTGCTTGAGCGCCCCGGTGAGCACCGGTGCAAGCGGCCGGCGGCTGCGCAGCAGGACCATGATGTCGCCGGGACGGATCGGCCGTCCGCGTGACTCGAGACTCTCGCCTCTGTCGAGCCAGTCGCGAATGCACCGGGCAATCTCGTGGGCAAGCAGCACCTCGGATCTCGGCTGCACCTGCCGGCTGACCGGCAGCGTCCATTCCCGGGAACCGGGGTCGCGCTCCTGCTTTCCGGTCGCTTTCCACCACTCCACCGACCCGCCCTGGCTCGAGCGCCACGCCCGGTGCTGCAGCGGGAGCAGGTCACCGCCGGGGTCGCGTTCGCGAACCCCGTCTCCGGCGCTTTCCTCCGCAAAGGTTGCGTCGACGGCCTTCAGAACCGGTGCGGTGGAGCGGAACGAGATGTCGAGCGGAACCGACGCCCATCGGGCGCCGGCTCCATTAACCCGGTCCCGATAGCCGTTGCGCGCCTCGAGAAACCGTTCCGGCTCGGCGCCCTGGAATCCGAAGATCGACTGCTTGACGTCACCCACGGCGAAGACCGTCCGCACCGTGTCGGACTGGCCGCCACCGGTTTCCTCGACGGCGAAGAACTCGTCGGTGAGACGTTCGATGATCTGCCACTGTTCCCGGCTGGTGTCCTGGGCCTCGTCCACCAGCACGTGATCGATGCCGCCGTCGAGACGGTAGAGAACCCAGGGCGCCACCCCCGGCTGCGACAGCAGGTCCAGCGTCGCGAGCACGAGATCGTGGAAATCGACCGCGTAGCGCCGGCGTTTCTCCCGGGCGTAGGCATCGAGAATTGCGCAGGCAACCCGGACCAGTTCCGTGCTGTGGATCGCGAGCCACGCTGCCCGGCAGAACTGCGTGGTCCGCAGCATCCGGAGGGCTTCGTCCTGCATGGCTTCGAGCGCCCCGGGGTCCCCGCGACTGATCGTGACCGGCAGCAGTGACTTCCGTATTTCTCCCTGTGCGGTGAGAAAGAGCGCGCGGTACGCATCGAAGGTGCGGAGCCGTTCTTCGGTGTCGGCGGCAAGCCAGCGCCCGAGTACCCCGGCTTTCCTCGCCTGTGCCTCGCTGCCGCTTGCCAGCGCATCCGCAACCCGGCGCAGGGTGCCGGGGCGTGCCGGGCCCGCGTGCGCGGCATCGCGCAGGACATCGTCCACGGTCTGACCGTGCCTGGCGCCGAGCGCCTCGTGGATGGCCCGTTCGAGGTCCTCCACGCCGCCATGGTGCGCGAGTGCCGCGCCAACCCGGCCCCGCCCGGCGAGCAGGTCGGCCAGCAGCTGGTGCAGGGTTGCCTCGTTCAGGTGCTGGCCCAGGCTGGTCAGGGTCCGGTCCATCAACGGGTCCGCGGTCCGGATCACCCGGTCGCGGGCAAGCCGCATCAACTCGCCCGCGGTTCTCTCTTCAAGAACCTCGAACTGCGGCGGCAGTCCGGCCTCCAGCGGGAACCGTCTCAGCACGGAGCCGCAAAACGCGTGGATCGTCTGCACGTTGAGCTGTCCTGGCGCATCGAGGACAACGGCGAACAGGCTGCGGGCCCGCTCGATTTCGCCGGGGAGAGCCGGCCGGTCAAGCAGCCGGGCGAGATCACCGCCCAGGTCGACGCCGTCCATCACCGCCCAGTGCGAGAGCCGCATGGCGATCCGGTTGGACATCTCCGCTGCCGCGGCACGGGTGAAGGTCAGGCACAGGATGCGCTCGGGCCCGGCGCCGGCCAGCAGCAGCCGCAACACGCGGTCGGTCAGGACCTTGGTCTTGCCGGAACCGGCAGACGCCGTGACCCAGACCGAGGCTTCCGGGTCGGACGCCTCGCGCTGGCGTGCCTCGACCCAGGCCGCGTCGGTCCCGCCGGTCATTCCTGCCACTCCCCGCTCCGGGCGAGGTGGGCGTAGTCATCCCGGGACAGCTCGAACTCGGGATCGGGGGTGACCAGGTAGGGGGTGTCGGGGTCGTCGAAGGCTCGCAACAACCGGTCCAGCCAGGCCTCGGCCTCGGCCACCAGGGTTTCGACCTCGTCGAAGGAGCTGGTCGCGCCCGCCTCCTCCGCGCCGGTGAGCTTCCAGTATTCCACCGCCGAACACCGCGAGCCCGGTTCGATACCGTCGAACCCGCCGTTGCGCAGGATCAGCGCCTCGAGCAGGAGTTGGGTGGCGCGACCGCGTTGCAGGTCCACCCGCTTCGGTACCACGCCGGTCTTGTAGTCGATGATTGTCCAGCTGCCGTCGGCCATGCGGTCGATGCGGTCCGCGTGGCCCCTCAGTGCGACCGGACCGGCGTCAGCCTCGACGTTGATCTCGCCGGTTACCTCGGCTCGTCTGATTGCCACATGATCCGAGCGGCGGGACTCGGTCTCCACGATCCAGCGTGCGATACGCTCGAACCGCGGCCACCAGAAGGCCAGGACCACCGGTTCGTTGAGGATGTCCGCGAACACCTCGCGTCCGATGGTACACAGCCGCCCGTAGGCCTGTTCGGTGTCCGCCGGAATTCCCTCCCGGACGAAGCGCTCAAGTGTGCGGTGAACGCGGGTTCCGCGGTCGGCGAGATCGGGGTCGCCGCCGAGCGGCGGCAGTACTTTCAGGTCAAGGATGCGCCGGGCGTAGACGGCGTAGGGATTTCGGTGCAACCGCTCGATCTCGGTGACCGAGAACCGTCTCGGCCGCACCGCAACCGGGGGGCGGGGCTCGGGACGCGGGGCTGGCTGCGGGGCGGCCGGCGTCGCCAGTTCCCGTGCCCAGGCCAGTCTCTCGCCGCCACTGCGCGCCAGAGCGCCGGGCAGGCCGAACGCGTCAAGGACGGAGTTGAGCCGGAGCAGCCAGCGCGACGGCACGGTGGGCGTACCGGCATCGCGTTCCGAGCGGGTGAGAAACACCTCGGGTGCACCGCAGGCCTGGACCAGGTCGTGCGCCGCCTGTCCGATCCGGATGTCAAGCGCGGGCAGTCCGAGTTCGGATCGCATCTGCCGGCTCATCCACGGGTCAGCCGGCGGGGCCGACGGCCATGAGCCCTCGTTGAGTCCGCCGAGGATCATCCGGTCGAACCGCTGCATCCTGGCCTCGAGCGGACCGAGGATCATGATGCCCGGGTCGGTCGTCAGATGCGGCCGGTAGACCTTGCCGGCAAGCGTGGCATCGAGCATCGCCGGATAGTCGCGGCCTTCCATCTCCGGCCAGTCGACCGCGGCATCATGCAGTTCGGCGAGGAAGGCCGCCGAGCGTGCCCCGGTCTCGCCACTCCACAGCCGGTCGGCTCCGCTCTCGGTGTCGCTGGTCGCAATCGCTTCGGCCACGGCGCAGTGCGCCACCAGCACCTCGCGCAGCGTGGTCTCCCGTCTCTCGAGTTCCGCCTCGAAAGCGGCAAGGGCGGGCAGCAGCGCGGCAAGCCAGTCGTCATCGTCGCGAAGATGCGGCCCGAGCCCCCGCACCCCTGGCGGGACCCGGTTCCCACGCAGCACCTTGCGCTCGAAATCCCACACGCGGCGTTGAAAGGTCCCGGCGTCCATGCCGCAGCGCGCCAGCGGATGCTTGAGCGCCGCCAGCAGTGCGACCGGCGCCATCCGCCGGATCACCATCTCCGCGGTCAACCGCCAGAATGTGAGCGCCGGAACGTCGGCCAGCGGCTCGCCTGCCGAATCCTCGATCTCGATGTCCCAGTGTCCCAGTGCCACCTTGACCCTCTGCGCCAGGATCCGGTCAGGGGTGACCAGGGCAGCGGTACCTCCGGGCCGCTCCAGCACCTCGCGCAGCAGCAGGGCAATCACCCGGGCTTCCTCGTCGGGGTTAGCGCAGTCGATCCGGTGCATGCCGTCCAGAGACGCCGCGTCGAGGTCGAGAGGACCGAGTTCCTGCCAGCGATCGGTCGTGCGCGCCGGGCGCAACGCCTCCCGCAGCAATACCTGGCGCGGCGGCTCGGGCGGGCCGTCATCACTCCAGTCCCCGACCGCGTCCCTGTCGATTTCGAGCCGGTCAAGCAGGCGCGCGAGCGCATGCTGCGGGTGAACCGGATCGTCAAGCGCCGCCTGCCAGCTTGACCGGTCGATGACCCGGTCGAGCCCCGGCAGCACCACGGCGCCGGCGGGCAGGGACGCGACCACCCGCATCAGCCGTGCCGTCGCCGGGACCGTCCCGGTGGAACCCGCGATGATGACCGGGCGCGTTGGGGGCGAGGACAGCCAACTGCAGGCCACGCTGTCGAGCAAACGATCGCGGCGGGTCACGGGATCGATCGCGCCTTCGTGGACGAGCAGCGCCGGCCAGTGCTCCGTCACGATCCGCAGGAAGGCCAGCGTCTGTTGCCAGTGTTCGGCATAGACATCGGGGACCAGGCTCTCAAGGGTCTCGAACCCGAGCCCCTCGGTCTGCATCTGGTCAAGGAACCGGGCCAGTTCGCCTGCCAGCGTGATCGCCTGTCCGGTTCCGGCGCCGCGGGCGGCAAGGAAGTGGCGCACCTGTTGAGCGAGCAGGAGCTGGCGGCGCAGTGTTCCGACAGCCGGCGGCAGGTCATCGCCGGCCTCCTCGTCTCCGAAGGCGCGCCCCGGGGGGACCAGCGGCTCGTCATCCTCGACGTCGCCGAGTGCGCGGATCTCCGGTAACAGCACCGAACCTCCGCCGCTGCGACGCAGGAAGGCATCCGAGACGGCCTGGATCGCGCGGCGGTGCGGGACCAGGATGATGGCGTCGGCAAGCCCGAACGGGTCATCGTTGATGCGCTGCTCAAGCCCGCTCACCAGGGTATCGACGAAGGAGTGGTGAGCCGGGATGGTAAAGAGGTTAAGCGCGCTCATCCGCCGGTTCAGAAGAATGGGACGGCCGGCGCGTGGCCGTTTCCGGCCCGGGCGCGAGCGGTCTCGAGGTCCTGCGGAGTGCTGATGTGGTACCACAGCCCGTCGTGCAGCAGCCCGTGGAGCCGACCGGTTTCCTCGGCACGGTCGAAGGCGACGTTGAGCGAGAAGGGGCCTTGCGGCGGGTTCTCGAGCGCCGCCGGGGCGATGATCCCGAGCCCCGTGTAGGCGTAGGGAACCACGATACCCTCGGGCGCGCGTTCCAGCCGGCCGTCGGGATCCATCAGGAAGTCGCCGGTCCCGTGGTAGCCCTCGGTCCGGACCAGCGAGGCCAGCAACAGGAGGATGTCCATGCGTGCTGGATCCCACGCCTCCGCCAGTCTCACCAGCGGGCATTTCATCCCGTCAAACCACAGGCTGTCGCCGTTGATCACGTAGAACGGGTGCGGGCCCAGCAGCGGCAGGGCGCGCACTACAGCGCCTCCGGTCTCCAGTGGCTCGGGTTCGTGCGAGACCACGATCCGCTCGTCGGCCCGCGAGCCCACGTGCGCCTCGATCTGTTCGGCAAGCCAGCTCGCATTGACCACGATGCGCGCGACACCCGCTTCGCACAGACGGTCAAGTGCCCGGGCGAGCGGGCTGGTTCCGCCCACCTCCAGCAGCGGTTTGGGCACCCGGTCGGTAAGCGGCATCATGCGCCGGCCGCGGCCGGCCGCCAGGACCATGGCGCCCCCCGGGATGGCGTCGGTGCGGGCCGGAAGCCGTGTCAGGAACACGATGCCGGACCGAAGGGAGCGTGGTGGGACATCCAGCGGTCAACCGGGGCGAGGCCTGCCCGCTCCAGGTTCATGGCCACGTGACGCTCGAGTCTCGGCAGGTGAACCAGGTACTGGTGATTGCCGTAGAGCAGCGACTGCCGGACGAAGATGCCGAAAACCTTGAGTGCCCGTTGTGCCCCGAGGGCGTGGTAGGAGCGCATGAAGTCCGCCCGGTCGAGGTGCTCGCCGCGGGCGGCAAGGTACCGTTCCAGCATCGCGTTGACGAGGTCGTCGGCGATGTCGCGCCGGGAATCCTGCAGCAGCGAGACCACGTCGTAGGCGGCCGGCCCGATCACCGCGTCCTGGAAGTCGAGCAGGCCGCAGGCGGCAAGACCGTCGCGGTCGCCGAGCAGCATAAGGTTGTCGACGTGGTAGTCGCGCAGAACCAGGGTTCCGGGAGACGCGCGCAGCACCGGCATGGACCGGCTCCACGCCTCGAGCCAGTCGTCGCGCGCCGTGGGCGTCAACCCGAGCGAGCGGTAGCGAACCAGGTACCAGTCCACGAACAGCACGACCTCGTCGAGCAGCATCCGGTCGGTGTAGTCCGGAACGTCGGCGACCGGCGGCGGCCGGTCATGCAGGTCGATCAGGACGTCCATCGCCCTGGTGTAGAGCTCGGTCTCGTCCGCTCCGTCGGCAATGGCCCGGGTATAGGTTGCGTCGCCGAAGTCGTCGAGAAGCAGGAACCCGTCGCGGCTGTCTTCGCCCAGGATGCGTGGTGCGCTGTAGCCCATGGAATTCAGCAGCCGGGACAGGGTGACGAACGGCACCACGTCCTCCCGGTCCGGAGGGGCGTCCATGACGACCAGAGGAGTGTTGCCGGCGTGCACGCGGAAGTAGCGCCGGAACGAACAGTCATCGGCGAGCGCCACGACCTCGGCGCCGTCCAGCCCGTTGCGCGCGAGAAACCTGGTGAGCAGCTTTTCGCGGGAAGTCATGGCCGATCTGGTTCCACTGCCTGCCCCGCGACGATTGTGCCGGCCCGTTCGCGCCAGGATGCGTCACCGCGGAGCGTTGCCCGACGATCAGTGTCCTTATGGCAAAACTCGAGGCGGATTTCGAGCCTTTGCGCCGGGAGCCGGTCACCGGCCCGCTCCGGCCATTCGATCAGCGTCGCCGTGGATCCGAAGGCGTCGTCGAGCCCGAGCTCGTCAACCTCGCCCGCATCCGCGAGCCGGAAGAGGTCGGCATGCCAGATCTCGAAAGCCGGGGCCTCGTAGGCCTGCACCAGGGTGAAGGTCGGGCTCGGGACCTCGAGATCGGGGCCGGCAAGCGCGCGGATCACCGCCCGGGCCAGCACCGACTTGCCGGTGCCGAGATCACCCGACAGGCAGATGACGTCGCCCTTCCGGAGCACGGCCGCGATCCGCCGCGCCAGTGCCTCGGTCGCGGCCTCGCCATGCAGGTCGAGCCGCCCGAGCAGCGCTGTCATTCCGTGCTGTTTCGGTAGTGGCGGGCCGTGTATGCCTCGCTGAACTTGCCCGATTCAAGATCGGCCGCCACAAGGGCCGGATCGCGGCCTGCCGGATCTCCGTAGCCGCCTGCACCCGGGGTGTTCACGATCACCGCCTGCTCCGGTGTCAGCTCCATGTCGGGCGGCTTGTTGGCGAGCCGTCGCTCGCTGCCGTCTGCCTCCTGCAGCCAGAAGCTGCCGCTGGCGCCGGGCTGGCCGCCGAAGATGCCCCAGGGCTGGTTGCGGAACCGTTCGCCGACACCGTTGAAGATGCAGGTGTGACCGAGTGGACGCACCACGCGCTGCAGCCCGAGACCTCCCCGCCAGGTCCCGGCACCGCCCGAATCGGGAATGAGGCCGTAGCGTTCCACCAGCAGCGGGTACTCGAGCTCGATCGCCTCGACCGGCAGATTCGAGGTATTGGTGATGTGTACCTGGACCCCGTCGGTCCCGTCGCGGTCATTGCGCCCTCCGAATCCGCCGCCCAGGGTCTCGAGATAGACGTAGGGCTCGTCGGTTTCCGGGTCGCGGCCTGCGAACACCGCCATCGAGTTTGCGCCGTTGGCGGCCCCGACCGCGGCATCGGGGAGTGCCGGGGCCAGTGACCCGATCACCACGTCGATGATCCGCTGCGAGGTGTGGGCACGCGATGCCACCGCCGCCGGAGCAACACAGCTCAGCATGGTGCCGGGCGGTGCGGTGACCTCGACGGCGTCGAGCACGCCCTGATTGTTCGGTATCCCGGGATCGAGCATTGCCTTGAGGGCATAGCAGACCGCGGCCTTGGTGCCGTGCAGCGGGATGTTGATGTTGCCGGGGGTCTGCGGTGCGGTTCCGGCGAAGTCGAAACTCGCCCGCTCGCCATCGATCGTCGCGGAGAGCCGGATCGGGACGTCGACCGCAGTCCGGCCATCGTCGTCCATCACGTCCTCGAACCGGTACACTCCGTCGGGAATGGCGGCGATGGCGACGCGCATGCGCTGCCCGGTGCGGGAGATGATGTCGTCGAACACCGCGGCGAGCAGACCCGGACCGTTGCGCTTCGCGATCTCGACCAGGCGTCGTTCCGCGAGGTGCAGGGCGGCGAACTGGGCGTTGTAGTCGCCACGGCGCTCGTCGCGAACCCTGACGTTGAGCAGCAGGATGTCGAACAGGTCACGGTCGAGCTGCCCGCGGCGGAACAGCTTGATCACCGGGATCCGCAATCCTTCCTGGTAGATCTCGTTCATGCCCCCGGCCATCGATCCGGGCGACATGCCGCCGATGTCGGCGTGGTGCGCGATGTTGCACACGAACCCCAGCAGCTCGCCGTCGACGAACACGGGCCTCGCGAGGCTGACGTCGGGCAGGTGGGTACCGCCGCCCTCGTGCGGGTCGTTGGCGGCGAAGATATCGCCCTCCTCGATCTCGTCCGGCCGGTACTTGGCCAGCAGCGCCTGCATCTGCCCCAGGACAGAGGCGATGTGGACCGGGATGGAGTTGGCAGCCTGGACCACGAGCCTGCCATCGCGGTCGACGACCGCGCAGGAATGGTCGTGGCGCTCCTTGATGTTGGTCGAATACGCGCTCTTCATCAGGGCGACGAAGGCTTCGTCGACCACCGACTGCAGGGCGTTGGAGAGAATCTCGGTCGTGACCGGGTCGGTGGTCGGCCGGTTGCCGCTCATGATGCCACCTCTATGATCAGGGTACCGTCCGCCTCGACCCGCACCGTGTCTCCGGGGTGAACCAGTGTGAGCGCATCGAGCTGCTCGATCACCGCCGGGCCTCGCAGCACCCGTGACCGCGCGAGGTCGGCCCGGTCGTAGACGGGGGTGTCGACCGGACTGTCCGGTGCGAACCATACCTTGCGCCGTCCGACGGGATCCGCGGTGACGCGGGCCGCTGCCTGCAGCGGTCGACCGGCCGTGGCCCGTCCGGTGGCGGTGATCCGCAGGTTCACGATCTCGATCGGATCGGTCTCGGTGTAGTGGCCGTAGGTGCGTTCGTGCAGACGGTAGAACCGGCTCCTGAGTTCGTCGAGCGGCGTGCCGGCAAGCGCGTCGGCGAGTACCCCGTCATCGGCCCCGTCGACATCGAGCCAGGGAACGGTCAGTTCGAAGTTCTGGCGCACGTAGCGCATGTCGAAGGCGACCTGCACGCGCCGGTCGGCGGTCGGGATCGCCTCGGTGGCAAACCACGAGCCGGCGCGCCGGACAAGGTCCGAGAGGTCATCGGCCACAGCATCGCGGGTCGCATCGTCATACGGGATCCGCCGGGTGGTCACGAAATCCTCCCTCAGGTCGGAGACCACCAGCCCCTCGGCGCACAGCAGCCCCGGAGCCGGCGGGACGATCACCTCGCGCATTTCAAGCGCGCGGGCAACATCGAGCCCGTGCAGCGGTCCGGCCCCGCCGAAGGCCATCAGGGCGAAGTCGCGCGGGTCGTGCCCGCGTTCAACCGAGATCGTACGCACCGCGCGCACCATGTTCGCGACGACGATGCCGAGCATGCCGTGCGCCGTCCGCTCGATCGAGAACCCGAGGCGTTCGGCCACCGGCCGGATGGCGTTGCGGGCCAGCCCGGGATCGAGGCGCATGGCACCGCCGAGCAGGTGGTCGGGCAGGCGTCCGAGCACCAGATTGGCGTCGGAGACCGTGGGCTCGACGCCACCGCGTCCGTAGCAGGCCGGGCCGGGCGCGGCACCGGCACTCACCGGGCCGACCTTCATCAGCCCGTCCCGGTCAAACCAGGCGACGGATCCTCCGCCCGCACCGACGGTGTGGATGTCGATCATCGGAAGCCGCACCGGGAAACCGGCGACGGTCCGGTCGTAGCCGGTCTCCGCCTCGAAGTCGCGGATCAGCGCCACATCGGCGCTGGTTCCGCCCATGTCGAGGGTTATGACATCTCCCCGTCCGGCCCGGCGGGCCTGGTGGATCGCCCCGACCGTGCCGGCCGCAGGGCCGGACAGCGCGGTACGGATCGGCATGTCGCTCGCGCGCCCGACCGACATGAGGCCACCATTGGACTGGTTGATACCGAGCCGTGCCTGCGGAGCGTAGGCTGCAAACCTCTCGCCGAGCGTGTGCATGTAGGGACCGACCACCGGCTGGAGATAGGCATTGAGCAGCGTGGTCGAGAACCGTTCGTACTCGCGGAACTCCGGCTGGACTTCGCTGGAAAGGGATACGCTGCGGTCCGGCAGGCGGGTGCGCAGGGCCTGGCCGAGGCGCTGTTCGTGACCGGGTGCGAGGAAGGAGAACAGCAGGCAGATCGCGCAGGCCGCGGTGTCGGTGGCCGCGACCTTTTCGACCACCTCGTCGATGGCCTCGTCGGTCAGCTCACGGATGACCTGACCCCTGCCGCCGATGCGTTCACCGACTTCGAAACGCAGGTGCCGGGGCGCAAGCGGCGGCGGGTGATCCGCCTTCATGTCGTACATCTTCGGACGGATCTGGCGACCGATCTCGAGCAGGTCGCCGAACCCGCCGGTGGTGATGACGGCGACCGGAGCGCCGCGGCGCTGGATCAGGGTATTGGTGGCGACGGTGGTGCCGTGAGCCAGCCGGGCGATGGCGCCGGGCCGGATGCCCGCCTCGCCCATGACCGCGTCGAGACCCTCGAGAATGGCCCGCGACGGGTCATCCGGAGTCGAGGGGCGCTTGTGCGGAACCACCCGTCCGTCAACGGTGTTGACCGCGTGGAAGTCTGTAAAGGTGCCCCCGACATCGACACCGATGAGCCAGGCGGTGTCGTCTGCTGCGGTCATGTTCCGGTTCCACCCAGATCGGGGTGCCGTGCCGTCCAGCCCGCCGCCGCCTCGTGGGCCGCGGCGATCCGGTAGGCCAGTGCCTCGTCGAACAGCCGGGTGACCACCTGCATCGACAACGGCAGGCCAAGGCCGGAGAAACCGGTCGGAACTGCCAGCGCCGGGTTGCCGGTGATGTTGAACGGGGTGCGGGCATGGCGCGAGTAGTGGTACTCCGCCACCTCGGGATCCTCGATCGGAAACGCCGGCTCCATGTTGTTGATGGCAACCACCGCATCGATGTCGTCGAACAGGCTGTTGAACTCGCCGGCGAGCCGCGCCCGGGTCCGGGTGGCCTGGACATAGTCGACGCCGCTGAACGCGAGGCCGGGAAGCAGGCGCTCGAGCAGGAGATGGCCGTAGTCGCCGGGGCGTTCCTTCATCCACTTCTCGTGGACGGCGCAGGCCTCGCACAGCAGGATCACCCGGTTGCAGGCCGCGTACTCGGCAAGCGGGCGAACCTCGATCTCGCGGATCTCCGCGCCCAGTGTGGCGAGCAGATCGACCCCGGCCTCGAAGGCGGCCGTCATCTCGGCATCCGCGGCGAGGTCACGCAGATGGAAGTGCCGGATGACGCCGATACGTACACCGGCGAGATCCGCGGGCTGTTCGGGCAGGAATCCCGGGACCGGCTCGGCGGAACTTCCCGGGTCGGCCGGGTCGTGCCCTGCGATCACCGAGAGTGCCAGCGCGTTGTCGGCGACACTGCGCGTCAGCGGGCCGACGTGGTCGAGCGAGAACGACAGCGGCACGACGCCGCGCCGGCTGACCCGGCCGTAGGTCGCCTTCATGCCGAACAGCCCGTTCATCGATGCCGGGTTACGGACCGAACCGCCGGTGTCGCTGCCGAGCGCGACCGGAACGAACCCGGCGGCGACCGCGGCGCCCGAGCCGCTCGACGATCCACCGGGCGAACGGGTGCGGTCCCAGGGATTGCGTGCCGGTGGCCAGGGCAGGTCGAAGGACGGACCGCCGAGCGCGAACTCGTGGGTGGCGAGCTTGCCGAGCAGGATCCCGCCCGCGGCTCCAAGCCGGGCCGCGACCTCCGAGTCGCGCCGGGCGACGGCGCCGTCGAGCAGCCGCGAATGGGCGGTGGTCGGCCATCCCGCGACGTCGATGATGTCCTTGAGCGCGTAGGGAACCCCGTGCAGCGGCCCCAGTGCGGCACCCGACATCACCGCGTCCTCCGCGGCGCGTGCCGCGTCAAGCGCCGCCTCGGGTCTCAGCTCGATGAAACTGTCGAGCTCGCCGTCGTGGCGCTGGATGCGCTCGAGCAGAGCTCGGGTGTACTCCACCGGCGAGAGATGGCGCGCCGCGATCAGCCGGGCCGCTTCTCCGGCATCGAGCCACTCGAGCGCGCTCACGATCCTGCACCCGGCCGGAACACGTGCGCCGGTTCCTGGTACCAGGCGTTGTCACGGTCCATGGTCTCGATGGTTTGACGGGCGGCGTCCACGGCCTTGATTGCGCGGTCGGGACCCACGAACGCCTCAATGGGCTCCGGCAGTCCCGATGCGCCACGCGGTTCGGTCACGGTCTGTCACTCCCGGTCGGTGCCGCGCGGATTGCGCGGCGAATGTGCAGTTCCCGCAACTGGGCGTCGCTGACCTCGCCCGGTGCGCCCATCATCAGGTCCTCGGCGCGCTGGTTCATCGGGAACAGGATCACTTCGCGGATGTTCGGCTCGTCCGCGATCAGCATCACGATCCTGTCGATGCCGGGCGCGATCCCGCCGTGCGGCGGAGCGCCGTAGCGGAACGCGGTCAGCATGCCGCCGAACCTGGCCTCGACCTCGTCTGCCGGGTAGCCGGCGATGGCAAAGGCCTTGAGCATCACCTCGGGAAGATGGTTGCGGATGGCTCCCGACGACAGTTCCACACCGTTGCAGACGATGTCGTACTGGTAGGCCAGGATGTCGAGCGGATCCCTGGTCTCGAGCGCCTCGAGCCCGCCCTGCGGCATGGAGAACGGGTTGTGGGAGAACGCGATGGCGCCGGTGGTCTCGTCCCGCTCGTACATCGGAAAGTCGACGACCCAGCAGAACCGGTAGGTATCGGTTTCGCAGAGCGACTGCTCGTCGCCCAGCCTGACCCGGGCCTGGCCGGCGAGCCGCGCGGCCTCGGCCTCGCCGCCGGCGGCAAAGAAGATCGCGTCACCGGGCCCGGTTCCGGTGCGTTGGCGCAATTCCGCCACCGCCGCGTCCGCCAGCCGGCTGGCGATCGGACCACGCCCGCCGTCCTCGCCGAGGATGATGTAGCCCATGCCGGGCGCGCCCTGGGACTGGGCCCAGGCATTCATCCGATCGCAGATCGCGCGCGAGCCGCATCCCGGCCCCGGCAGCGCTCGGACCACCCCGCCCCCGGCAACGGTCTTCGCGAAGATCGCGAAGTCGCTGCCCTCGAAGATGTCGGAGACATCGCGGATCAGCAGCGGGTTGCGCAGGTCGGGCTTGTCGGTGCCGTAGTTGAGCATCGCCTCGCTCCAGGGGATGCGCGGGAACGGGCGCGGCACCGGCCTGTCGGAAAATTCCTCGAACACCCCGGCGAGCACCGGTTCGATCTCGCCGAACACGTCCTCCTGCTCGACGAAACTCATCTCGACGTCGAGCTGGTAGAATTCCCCGGGAGAGCGGTCCGCCCGGCTGTCCTCGTCGCGAAAGCACGGGGCGATCTGGAAGTAGCGGTCGAAGCCCGCCATCATCACCAGCTGCTTGAACTGCTGCGGCGCCTGGGGCAGGGCGTAGAACCTGCCCGGGTGCAGCCGTGACGGCACCAGGAAGTCGCGCGCGCCCTCCGGCGAACTCGCGGTCAGGATCGGGGTCTGGAATTCCATGAACTTGCGCTCGGTCATGCGCCGGCGGATCGAGGCGATGACCCGGGAACGCAGGACGATGTTTGCGTGCAGCCGATCGCGCCTGAGGTCGAGGAACCGGTAGCGCAGCCGGGTTTCCTCTCCGGCGTCCTCCTCGGCGTTGACCTGCAGCGGCAGGATCCCGGCCGTCGACAGCACCTCGAACGAATCGATGCGCAGCTCGACCTCGCCGGTCGGCAGGCGCGGATTGACGGTTTCCGGATCGCGCCGGACCACCCTGCCGGTCACGGTGACCACGCTCTCGACCCGGGCCGCCTCGACCGCGGCAAAGGTGGCATCCTCGACATCGACCACGCACTGGGTCAGTCCGAAGTGGTCCCGCAGATCGAGGAACACCAGCTGCCCGTGGTCGCGGCGACGGTGGATCCACCCGGAGATCCGGGCAGTCCGGTCGACATGTTCAACCCGCAACTCGTCGCAGCGGTGGGTACGATAGCGATGCATGGCGGCAACCTGCGCGAATGGGCCAGAAAATAACCGGCCGACGGAGTCGCGAAGGCGCCCCGCTCCGGCAGGGCGGCACCCTACCAGCGTTGCAGGCCGGTGTCTTGCCCGAACTGCCGGGAGTTTCCGGCGAGTTCCGGACTTTCCCGCGGTTGCCCGGCCTGCGCACCGCGAAAACGATCGGAGACGGGCGGCGTGATGCCGGCACCGTTCGACCAGTGAACCCCTCGCATCGAAGAATCCCGATCGGAGTTCGTCTGATTACGCTCCGGATGAAGTCCGCCAGTCGGAGAGGCTGAGACGACCGACAAGGCCGCTCTCGGTACCGAGAGCGAGATGGCGTCCGTCCGCCGACCAGCCGAGCGCGGTCACGGCGCCCTCGCCCGGTCGCTTGACCAGAAGTGGCTCATCGCGTTCGATCTGCACGAGGATGGTGGTCCCGTCCTTGTATCCGGCGGCGATCACGTCATGCCGGGGGTGAGCGGCCACTGCCGTCACCACACCCTCGAAGCCCCACCCGAGGTCGAGAGGCGCCTTGCCCATGGGGCCGCTCTTGCCGTGGAATGGCCAGCAAATGACGGAGTCCGCGCCGCCGGTCGCCAGGTACCGCCCCTTCGGCAGCCAGCTCATCGACTTGACCTTCGTCGGGTAGCCAGCCATGCGCATGTCGACGCTGTCGGCGACGCGCCAACCGTGCAGCTCATTCTCCTGCATGGCGGTGACGATGTACTTCCCGTCCGGGCTCCAGGTCAGATCAAGGTGCGAGCCGGCCCAGGTGAGTCGTTTGGGTTCCTGTGTGCCGAGCTTCGCCCACCAGAGGCTGGCTCCGCCATAGTGCGCGGCGGCGATCCGTCGTCCTTTCGGGTCAAATGCCAGACCGCTGACCGTGTTTGCATGGTCGAACCGTCCGACTGCGCTTCCATCCCGGGCAAAAAGGGACACTGTCTTGCCGAAAGCCGCGGCGCACAGGCCGGATGCCCTGCTGACCGCAAGCGGCTCGACCCATCGCCCCGCAATGGCCGCGACTTCGGTGGTCTCGCCATCGGTATCGGTGCTCACCAGCCGTCCATCATCTCCGCCCGTCAGAACGCGCTTGCCCCCCGGTTCGCCGGCCAGCGACAGACAGGCTCCGTCATGCGCCGAAACGAAAGACGCAGGACTTGTGCTTTCGCCGTTGATGAATGCAACCCGGCCGTCCACGAGCGCAGCGGCAAGCAGTCCCTTCTCAAGGAACACAACGCCCACCACGTAGGCGTCAAGATTCCGACCGGTGCCGACGAGATCGAGCAGCGAGGTCTTGCCCTTTTCGGCGAACAGGCTCATGCGACGCAGGCCTTGAACTGCTGGCGCAGGTCCAGCTCGTCAATGTTCCGTCCGATGAAGTCCAAGCGACTCTCCCGTTTCTCGTGTGGGCTCCACGGCTTCGTGAAAGTGCCTTCCATCAGCATATGGACCGCCTGATGACATACTGCCTGTCGTGACCCGAGATTGAGAGTATCTCCCTGGTTCGCAGAAGGTCCCGACCACGCTCGACAAGCAGGCGCTGCAACCATTCCGTGAGACGGTTTTCGTCCAGCGGCCGGCCGGTGCGCAGGCAGACGCTCTCCACGGCATCATGGTGTTCATGATCGTCTTCAGAAAGAAAGTCCGGCTCGATCGCCAGTCTGTTCCGGGGACAGAGCGGCAGCCGCCCCCGGAACGGACCGCAACGTCTGCTAGAAACCGGCAGGGAGCAGCAGGGAGATCGTTCTGCTGTCCTTGCCGGTCCCTCTGCAAACGAAGGACTGCTCGCAGCCGGTCTCGAGCGTCACCGCGCACGTCATCGGACCGTCGTCACCATGGTGGGCATCTCCCTGGTTCATGTTCCTCTTTGTCGAAAGCGGGGCCAGTTCCGTGCCTGCCGGAGCGCGGGCAAGCCTCAAGACGTCAGCGCCTGCGCGAGCGTCATCGCGTTGTGCCGCATCATGTCGAGATAGGTCGGTGCCGGACCGTCCGGGCCGGACAGCGCGCCAGGATAGAGCGTGCCGCCGACGGCGGCTCCCGACTCGTCGGCGATGCGTTCCAGGAGGCGCGGGTCCGCAATGTTCTCGACAAAGACGGCACGAATTCCCTGTTCCCGGATCTGCCGGATCAGGCGGACGATATCCTTCGCGGACGCCTCCGACTCGGTACTGAGACCCTGCGGCGCGACAAACTCAAGCCCGTAGTCGCGACCGAAATACTGGAACGCGTCGTGTGAGGTAACGATGGTACGGCGGTCAGCCGGCACGCGTGCCACGATCGTGCGGATCTCCGCGTCGAGCGCTTCGATCTCGGCGACGTAGGCTGCACGGTTCTGGTAGAAGTCGGTCGCATTTTCCGGATCGGCCCTGGCCAGAGCAGCGGTGATGGTGTCGACATAGGCTACGGCATTGCCGAGGCTCTGCCAGGCGTGCGGGTCGAAAGCGCCATGGTGATGGTGGTCATGGCCTGCCTCGGCGTGCGCCTCTTCTTCGTGGTCGTCATCATGATCGTGCGTCGCCGCCCCGGCGTGCTTCTCACGGTCGTGATCATGCTCGTCCTCTTCGGTGTGGACCTTGTGGCTGTCGCCGTGATCGTGCTCGTCGCCGAACATGATCGGCTCTATGCCGTCGGTCGCCATTACCCGGATACCGCGGAAGTCCGAAGCGTCGATCAGCCGGTCAAGCCAGCCCTCGAACCCCAGCCCGTTGACGACAAGGATCCGCGCTTCGCTGATGGCCCGGGCATCCGCAGGGGTCGGCTGGTAAACATGCGTGTCGCCGTCGGGGCCGACGAGCGTGGTGACGTTGACGTGCTCGCCTCCGATGCGCTTGACCATGTCGCCGAGGATCGAAAACGTGGCGACCATCGGGATCGGTCCGCGTGACTGCGCGGCCGCCGGGCCAGCGAGTGACAGGGCGAGGATGGCGGTGGCGGACGTCAAAAACGCTCTGCGTGCGAGCATTGAAACTCCTTTCAGGCGTCAGGATGGCGGCGCGGGGTAGCCCGCACGGCGAGACCACCCACCGAGACGAAAACCGGCGACAGTGTGTACGCGATGTTATAATATAACATGACAGTCCTTGTGTTTGCAAGAGTGAGGGTGCCCCCTGTAATTCGGGCGTGGCGGCAGGAAAGGGATTGACATGCACACGCCTCGCGACAGCCGGGCCGACCTGCTTCCGTCCTTCGGGCAGGCGGGCGCGGCGGGCGACGACGAACTGACACTTTCAATTTGCCTGCGCTGCCGCGACGGGCGCGAGGACAGCAACTCTGGGCTCGAGATGCGGGGCGGGCGGCGACTGGCTCAAGCGGTGGCGCACGTCTTTCCCGACAGTACGGCCGCGCGCCACGGCATCCGCCTGCGCGGCGTGAATTGCATGAGCAATTGCAAGCGGTCATGCACCGTCGCGCTCTCGGCTCCCGGCCGCTTCACCTACCTCTTCGGCGATCTCGACCCGACGCTTCACGCCGGCGATGTCCTCTCCGTTGCCGCCGCCTATGCCGAGGCCGAGGCCGGCTATCTGCCCAGACCCGCACGGCCGGAGGTTCTGCGCGCGGGCATCCTCGGCCGCATCCCGCCGCTCGGCTTCGCAGGCGACCTGGTCGAACCGCTTTCCCTGGCGCCCCGACACTCAACCCACGAGAGCGACAACCCATGATCTGTTCCAAACTGTCCCGAAGGCTTGCCGCGGCCGCCATTGCAGGCGCGATCATTGCGCCCGCCACTTCCCATGCAGAGGATGTGACGATCGGTCTGACGTTTCTCGCCTCCGGCCTCGATGCCGCCGAAGGCTCGAATGGCTGGGCGCTCGTGAGTCACGGCATCGCCGAGCAACTGTTCCGCGTGTCCCGCGAGGGCGAGGTGGTGCCGAACCTCGCGGCTTCGGCCACGCGGAATGACGACGGAACCTGGACGGTGGAGCTTGCACCTGACCGCTTCTTCTCGGACGGCACACCGGTAACCGCCGAGGCCGTCGCGGTCGCCCTGAACCGTACCGGCGAGGCGAACCCCTCTGCACGGGCGACCGCCGGGCGTCTGAGTTTCACCGCCGTCGATGACGACACCCTGACCGTCAGGACCGAGCATGCCACCGCGATCCTGCCTTCGATCCTGGCCGAATGGGCCTTTCCCGTCTATCGGATGGAAGGCGATGCGCCGATCTTCACCGGGCCCTTCGCGGTGAAGAGCTTCCAGCCCGGCGCGTCGATCGAGATGACACCCAACGCCCACTACGCCGGCGCCGGGGCCCGGTCCGACGTCACGCTGCGCCGGATCGCGGACGGCCAGTCGCTGGCGCTCGCTTTCGCCTCGGGCGAAGTCGACATGGCGTTCAACCTGCCTGTGGAAACGCTCTCGATGCTGGAGACGACGGGAGGGAGGATCGTCTCCTTCCCCGTGGCCTACCAGTACATGATGTGGATGAACACGCGCACACCGGCCCTGTCGGATCCGCGGGTGCGACGCGCCATCGATCTGGCTATCAGCCGCGAAGACCTGGTGACAGCGGCGCAGGCGGGTGTGCCGGCGACGGGCGCCTTTGCCGAAAGCTACCCCTTCGCGGCAGAAGGCTCGCTGTCCCATGACCCTGACGCGGCCGCCGCACTTCTGGATGAGGCCGGATGGACCCCCGGCGAGGACGGCGTGCGCACGCGCGATGGCGAGCAACTGGAACTGGTGCTCTACGCCTATCCGCAGCGCCCCGACCTTGTCACCTTCCAGCCGGTGATCCGGGCGGCACTGACCGGGATTGGAATCGCTGTCACGACGCAGGTGACGGAATCCCCCAGCGACGTGGCCGCGAGCGGCGGGTTCGACCTGTTTCTCTGGGCGCAGCACACCGCGCCGGCGGGTGATCCGGGCCTGTTTCTGTCGCTGTTCTTCGAGACAGACGCGGCACGAAACTACAGCGGCTGGTCCAACGCAGCCTACGATTCCCTGGTCGCGGCGCTGCGCGCCGAGCGCGATCCCCAGGCGCGTATCGACCTCGCGCGCCAGGCGCAGGAAATGATCGCGGCCGAGGCGCCGGTCGCGTTTCTCGTGACACCGGAATGGCATGTCGGCCTGTCGCCTGCCCTTGCCGGCTACGAGCCCTGGGGCTCCGACTACTATGTGATCCGCCCCGACCTGGTGACAGGCCGGTGACCGCGGCGGCGGTGCAGGTGCTGGGACGGCTTGCCCTTTCCTGGCTGGCTGTCGTCACCGCCGCCTTCGTGCTCCTGCGCCTCATGCCGGGCGATCCGGTCGAGGTGTTCCTGGCGCAAGTCAATGTCGGGGCAGGTCACGAAATCGTCGCCGCCTATCGCGCACAATGGGGACTCGACGAGCCGATCGCCACACAGTTCCTGCGCTGGCTGGGCGGTTTCGTGACCCTGGACTGGGGCGTTTCGTTCGAGACGGGACGGCCCGTTGCGGCCGATTTTGCAGCCCGGCTTCCGTACTCGGCGGCGATCGGTTTCGGAGGCATGGTGCTTGCCGTCACGGGCGGATTTGCGCTCGGCTTTTTCGCCGCTCACCGCCCGGGTGGTCCCGCCGACATGCTGTCGCGCGTGCTGGCAGTCGCGGGTCAGGCCCTGCCCGCCTTCGCAACCGGCCTCGTCCTGCTGTGGATTCTTGGCGTTCAACTGCGCTGGATCGACGTCTTCGGCGGTGGTTTCATCGAGCGGGTCCTTCTGCCCACGCTCCTCGTCGCGCTCTTCTCGCTCGGTTCGATGTCCCGCCTGACGCGAGCCGGGTTTGTCGAGGTCAAGGGGAGCCCCTATTACCGGACAGCCCTCGCGAAGGGACGATCACAAGCGGGTGCTCTCTGGCATCACGGAAGAGCCGCGGGGGTCCTGACGCTGATCGCGGGGCTCGCGCCTGAACTGACGTGGATCATTGGCGGAACCGCCGTCGCAGAGATCGTGTTCGGTGTGCCAGGCGTGTCGGAACGCGTGGTGCAGGCGGTCAACCATCGGGATTACGCCATTCTGCAGCCCTACATCGCCCTTGTCGCCCTGTGGGTCGCGCTGGTGATGCAAGGCGCGCGCTTCCTGCGCCGAACGCTCGATCCACGGCTTCCATGATCCGCGGAGCCCTCCTGATCGCCGGCTTCGGCGTGGCGGCCTCGGCCGTTCTCTGGGCGGCCGGGTACCTGCAGGACCCCCACGCGATCGACCTGTCGAACAGGCTGACAGCCCCGTCCGCCGCACATCCGCTCGGAACCGATCATCTGGGCCGCGATCTGGCCACCCGCCTCGTCTGGGGCGCGGCACCCTCCCTTCTCGTGGTCGCGATCGTCCTCGCCGGCGGCCTCGGCCTCGGCCTGCTCGCCGGTGGCATCATCGCACTCGCGCCATCGCCACTGCGCGACGCGGTGCACTGGCTGGCCGTGACCGCGCTGGCGGTGCCGACGCTCGTGGCTGCCCTCGTTCTGTCCGCGATTCTTGGCGCGGGCGTCCTGACGGTGTCGGCCGCGCTCCTGGTCACGAGCTGGGCGCCCTATGCGCTGACAATCGCCGCCCTTTTCGACCGCATCCGCGGCGAAGTCTACTGGCAGGCGAGCGAGGCGCTCGGAGCCACCGTTCCCTCGGCGGTGCGCCGGCACATGCTGCCCAATGCCTGGCCCGCGCTGGGGGCGCTCGCCGGGGCCGACGCCGGGCGGGCGGTCATTCTCGTGGCCTCTCTCGGCTTCATCGGGCTGTCGGCAGATACCGGACAACCGGAATGGGGCGCGATGATCCACGAATACAGGATGTTCCTGTTCACCGAGCCGCGTCTCGTCCTGGCTCCGATCCTGGCCTGCACCTTCGTTACCGCGCTGCTTCACGGGATGCTCGACCGGGGCAGCAGCCTGTTGAGACCGCGCGGGTCGTGAAGTCGCCGGTCCGGGTTTTCCGGGTTGGAACCTCGTGCAGAACCGTCGATCGGACGGAGTCTCCACGCTGACATGATTTGGCCTTCGGGGGTACACCAATCCCCCACCTGCGGTGCAGATTGCTGGACAAATCACGATTTTGTCTTCAGGCAAGCGTTGCTGTGCAGCGGGGTTACACGCTCCCGCTTCCACGGCTGCAACCGCGGTTCGGGAGCAAGATCATGTCCAGGGCCATCCTCACCGACGCCTGCATCAAGGCGCAACCGACAAGCATGGCGGCGCCGCTGATGCGGAGGGCACAGACACCGTCCCCGGATGCCGAGGTCTGCCGAGCCTGCCACGGTAGACGTGTAACGGCGCGGCGCGGTTGTCCGCGCAGATTGTAGCCAAGAGTCACCCGGTCAGCGAGCGCACGGTGAGCCGGCTCGTGCACGCACTGGCCTGCGGTCTTCAGGCCAATCGCAAACTGCTGGTTCGCCCTGCGGGCGTCGGTCATTCGTTTCTGCACCCCCTACGCAGGTCGAACGCGGCCGGAAGCCGCGCTACGCCCTGCCGGCGAGTTCGCGTACGGTGGCGTAGAGCGTGTCCTCGACCGTAATGCCCTCCCCGGCCGTGCGGGCGCGGTTCGCAAGCCGCCGGTCGCCCGGCAGCCGCGCGTCGCCGTCGGCAAGCAACCGTCCGAACAACTCCTCGACGTGTGCGGGGAATCCGGGTCCCGCGAGCCGGACCGGATCGATGGCAATGAAGGACTGGCAGGTGTTGGCGGGCCCGCCGTCGCCCTTGTAGGCTGCCTTGCTCTCGTAGCCGAAGCAGCCGCCGGAAAGTCCTCCGGTCATCAATTCCACCATGAGCGCAATCGCCGAACCCTTGTAGCCGCCGAACGGCAGCTGCACGCCCTGCAGGATTTCCGAGGGGTCAGTGGTGGGCTTTCCATCCGGGCCGAGGCCGGCGCCGGGCGGCGCCTCATGGCCGTCCCGGGCCGCAATCTGGAGCTCCCCGCGCGCCGTCGCCGAGGACGCCTGGTCGAAGATCATCGGCGCCCGGCCGTCGCCGCGCGGGCAGGCGAACGCCATGGGGTTGGTGCCGAACAGGGCGGTGGTGCCGCCTGCGGGCGCCACGAAGCTCTGCGAATTGACAAATGTGAAGGCAACGAAACCCTGCTCGGCCAGGGGCTCGACATCCGGCCACAGGGCCGAGAAGTTGAGCGAGTTCCGGATCGTCATGCAGGCCGTGCCCTGGGAGCGGGTCTTCTCGGCCAGCAGGACGCGCCCGCGCGCGATGGACAGCGGCGCAAGACAGCGCCGGCCGTCCACGGCCACGAGCCCCGGCGCGGCATCGACGACCTCCGGCTCCGCCTGCGGGTCCGCGCTGCCGCTCCGCACCGAGGCGATGAAGCCCGGCAGTCGGAAAAGGCCGTGGCTCTTGCAGCCGTCGGCCTCCGCGCGGGTGATGTGGTCGGCGGTTTCCTCGGCCTGGGCGCGGCACACGCCCGCCCGGGAAAAGGCGTCGAACGCGAGGGCGCGGCATTCGTCGAGAGAAATGGCAGCAGGCATGTTCGGACTTCCCCAAGTGGTTCCGGAGCCGGGCGCGAGCATAGACCTGGCGGCATGCGATGAGAAAGCGGCGAGATGTGTATCCACGGCGAGGGCCTCGCCGGACACGCGGTCCTTGCCCGGACCGGGAACCGGTCGCGACGAACCACCATGATGCGGACCATGTTGCCCAAGCCGCCGGTCTCCGGGACGGGCCGGAGGCCGGACCCGCTCGCGTCAGTACGTCCACCGGAGGCCGGGGACACCTGGTTCTCCGGTGACGCGGACCTGTCGGGTGGCTCGTCGGTGTCTGCCGAGACGGCTGCGGCGGGTGCGCGCGTTGCTCGGATCGACCGGCGTTCGGAGTTCCGGGGATGTGCTGGTGCGTGCACCGCCTGGAAGGCCTGACGAACGTGGCCGCCGCCCGTCGGTCGTCGCTGCGGCATTGTCGCTGCATCCGGGCTGTGGTCTGATCCCTTCCCTCGCAGCCTGCGAACGAGGAGCGTGAGCTGTCTGACCTGCCTATCCGGCCACGCCCCGGTCCCGGCGACGCCGCACCGCAGACACCGGTCCTGTGGCCCGGGGTGACACGCAGCGTCTGGATCAGCGGTGACGGCGAGATCGAGGATCTCGACAACGCGGCCGCGAGGGAACGGGCGCACGCCGAACCGCCCCTGGTCTGTCATCTGCAGGCGGTGCGTCGCCGCCTCGGGTCGGCGGAGATGGCCGGGTTCGACGTCCTCGAACTCTTTGCCTTCGTCCACCCGGCACGGTTCATCCTGCCGACACCACGGGGGCTGGCCGACGTCCTGCACCTGCCGGCACCGCGCGACCGTTTCGAGGAAGCACTGCTGCTGCCGCGCGCGGTCGACGCCCTGCTCGCGGACCTCGGGGACGACGCCGGTGCGACCGCCGATGCGATCGCGCGCGCCATGCACCTCGCCGCCTGGCCCTGGGCTGTACCCGTGCTCGAGGTTCTCGGCGTCGACCCGGACACGGTCTCCGGGTTCCCCGAAGACCACGGGGTCTGGTCGACGCTGCAGGCGTGGTCGGATCTGCCGCCGGACCGGGGAGCGGAAAACCAGCCGGTCGGCGAGGACGAGGCGCGGACCAGGCTCGGCGAGCTGCTCGGTCCGCAGGCGGAGCGGCGGTCCGGCCAGGTCGATTTCGCCGTCGCGGCCACCGGCGCCTTCCTGCCGCCCGGGTCAGACGGCGACCCCCGTGTGGTTCTTGCGGAGGCCGGAACCGGGGTCGGCAAGACCCTGGGTTACGTGGCACCGGCCGGGCTGTGGGCGGAACGCAATACCGCGACGGTGTGGCTGTCCACCTACACCCGCAACCTGCAGCAGCAGCTCGACCGGGAACTGGACCGGATGTATCCCGACCCGGTCGGCAAGGCGCGGAACGTGGTCGTGCGCAAGGGCCAGGAGAATTATCTCTGCCTGCTGGCGCTGGAGGAAACCACCCGGGGCTTCGGGCGTGTGCCTGGCAGCGGCGCGGCACTCGGCCTCATGGCCCGATGGGCCGCGGCGACGCGTGACGGTGACATGACCGGCGACGATTTCCCGTCCTGGCTCGCCGACCTGCTCGGATATCGCGACACCCTGGGTCTCGCGGTGCGCCGCGGCGAGTGCCTGCATGCACTGTGCCCGCACTACGACCGGTGCTTTGTCGAAAAATCACGGCGTCAGTCGCACCGTGCGCGGCTGGTGATCGCCAACCATGCGCTGGTGCTGACCCAGGCCGCGACGGGCGACAGTACGAGGACGCCGGACCGTTACGTGTTCGACGAGGGTCACCACCTGTTCGATGCCGCCGACAGCGCATTTTCAAACCGGCTGACCGGCCGTGAAACCCTGTTTTTGCGCAGCTGGTTCGCCGGCGGCGAGACCAGGCGTGGCGGCAGCGGGGTGGTCAGAAGGATCGAACTGCTGGCCGCCGGGCTACGCGATGGCCCGGAGCGGGTGCGCGGACCCCTTGGCGACCTGATCAGGCACGTGCAGGGCCTGCCGAACACAAGATGGCTGGGGCGCATCGAATCCGCCACCCCGGCCGGTCCGGCGGAGACCTTCCTCGCGTGCGTCTACCGGCAGGTGCTCGACGCCAACGGCGGCCGGGCCTCGCGCTACTCGATGGAGTGTCTCCCGGATCGGTCCGAGGAGGCCCTGCTCGAGGCGGCTGCCGCACTGGCGGAGACCCTTGGCGGTCTTGCCGGGGCCGTCCGGGCCCTGCTTGATACCTTGCGCCAGGCGGCCGGCGACGCGGACGAGGTGCGGCGCCTCGAGACCGCCTCGATCCTGCGCATGCTGGAGCAGCGCTGCGTCGATGTGCTCGAGCCCTGGACCGGCATGCTTGAGGTCGTGCAGTCCGGCGAGGCCGACGGTTTTGTCGACCGTTTCGAGATCACGTGCGGCGGCGGACACGTGCTTGATGTGGGCATGCACCGCCACTGGATCGACCCGACGCTGCCGTTCTCCCGCACGGTCCTTGCCAACGCGGACGGGGTCATCGTGACGTCCGCCAGCCTGAGGGACGCGTCGGGGAACGAGGAGCAGGACTGGCAGGTTGCCGAGCAGCGCACCGGGATTGCCCACCTGCCGGGCGAGGTTGACCGTTGCGCCTTTGTCTCCCCGTTCGACTATGCCGCCCGTACCCGGGTCGTCGTTGTCACCGATGTCGACCGTTACGACGGCACGGCGGTGGCGGACGCCTTCCTGCAGCTGTTCCTCGCCAGCGGTGGCGGCGCCCTTGGCCTGTTTACCGCGATCAGGCGCCTGCGCGAGGTGCATCAGCGAATTGCCGCGCCGCTGGACCGGGCCGGGCTGGCGCTGCTGGCGCAGCATGTCGACGGAATGGACGTCTCGACGCTGGTCCGGATCTTCCGTGCCGAGGTGAATTCATGCCTGCTCGGAACCGACGCCGTGCGAGACGGTGTCGACGTGCCCGGTCTGTCACTCCGCCTGCTGGTGATGGAACGGGTGCCGTGGCAGGTGCCCGGCATCGTTCACCGGATGCGCCGAGAGGCGTTTGGCGGCCGGCGCTACGATGACATGCTGGTGCGGCTCAGGCTGCGCCAGGCCTTTGGCCGGCTGATGCGGCGCAGCGGCGATACCGGCGTTTTCGTCATGCTTGACCCGCGGTTCCCGGGCCGGTTCGAGACCGCATTTCCCGAGCGGACGCCTGTCACCCGCAGCAGCCTTGCCGAGGCGGTGCACCTGGTCCGTGACTTCCTGCCCGACCCTGACGCGTCGGCGCCCGGGTGACCGGCGCGTCGCGTTGGCGCCGCACCGCCGGGGAGGAATGCTCCACCCTGCCGAGGCGGCGCCCGTGCGGCTTCGCATGCCCGGGTCCCCGCACACCGTGGTGATTCGGCCCGCGGAACCTGTCGTCGAGGAGGCGAATGCGTCGCGGACGGCGTCACGCATCGACCCGGGTCAGCTCCGGGGTCCTCGTTGTGCTGCCCGTCGTTTCACGGACACGCCGTGCCCTGCATGCGCCGGCGGGAATGTCGCCACCGGCGTCGCGGACGGCTGTTCCGCACCGTGTCGAACCGTCACGACTCAGCCCGGCTCCGCGTGCCGGAGGTCGACCCTGATCGATCCGATCTCGCCGAAGTCACCGATGAGAGTGTCCCCCGGCCGGACCGGCACCAGGCCGGTGCAGGTCCCGGTCGAGACCACCTCGCCGGCAGCGAGACGGCCCCTGTCACGGACGAGCCAGACCACGACCGCGACCGGGTCACCGAGCGCCCGCGCACCGGTGCCCTCGGCAACCGAGGTCCCGTTGCGGACCAGGCGGACCGGGTGTGCCGGCAGGTCGAAACCGCGCCACGTCGTGACCGGTGTTCCGGTCGCAAGCGCGACGTTGGCTCCGCCATCGGCGGTCACCAGAAAGCGTCCGGCACCGGCAAGGCCCCCGGCAATCCTGCAGCCGACGATCTCGAGGGCCGGCAGCACCGCATCGATCGCGGCGATCACCTCGTCCCGTTGCGGCGGGGACCCGTCGCAGACAATGTCGCGCCCCAGGCGCAGCGCGAACTCGGCCTCCACGGCAAGGTCATGGGCCTCGAACACGCCGATCGTTTCGCCCGATGTGAACCGGTAGCGGCGAGGGACACGCGCCGCTCCCGGCCCGTCGGTTCCCAGTGCCGCCCGGGCCTGGGGAGAGGTCGACCCGACCTTCCAGGCGTCAGACGGCGGTCCCAGCAGGAGGGCTGCCTGCTCCTGGACTTCGCGGGCCGCCGCCGCGTCGGCAGGCAGCGCGAACCCGTTCTTCTCGACCAGATCCCCGGTCAGCCGGGCGGCGGCAAGTGCGGTGGCGAGCGTGGACATCCCGGCAGTTCCTTTCCGCGACCGCTTGGTGTCGCAAAGTGAGGGTGCAGACGCTATCATCGCGCCCTGGAGGGGCGAAGTCATGACAGAAGCTGAACCCGGTTCCGGGGCTCGTGGCCCCTGGCATGTCGAAGGGGTGAGCGACGCCACAATCGCGGCCGTCGAGGCTGCGGCTGCCGCCGGCGGCATGACGCCGGCAGCCTGGGTCGGCATGGCGGTGAGGCGCAACGCCGACGCCGACCGGGGCGTGGACGCGTCAGTGCGCGCCATTGTGCAGGAGCGGATTTCCCGATCGGAAGCGGACGTGCTCTCGATGCTGGAACGCCTGCGCGGCGTGGTGGAACAGATGGCCAACCGGATCGCGGGAATGGACGAGGCCCGGCCGGTGGCTGACCGCAGGGTGCCAGAGTGACAACAATGAGTGGTGAAGGAACGCGGACGTGACAGATCCCCGGTCCGCATGGCGTCTCGATGACGTCGAGCCCGAAGTCCGGGCCATGGCCGAACAGCGCGCACAACAGGCTGGGCTGACTGTCGGGGCCTGGCTCGAACGGACAATCCAGGCCGAGCTCGATGCCCGGGACGGGGACCTGCCGGGGTTCGTTCAGGCCCGGTTCGATGCCTCGAAACGCAGGGTCGACGAGTCGCTGCGCACTCTCGGCCTGCTGTTGCAACAGGTCGCCCTGCGCATCGAGCAAAGTGAACGGGCCGAGGCTGAAGCGGACACCGCAGCGCCGGCACCTCCCGCTCCGCCGGCGCCGGACGCGCGCCCGGAACCCGAGCCACCGACCGGAGAACTCGAACCGGAGCCACAGCCTGAACCGGAACCCGAACTGCCGACCGGAGAACTCGAACCGGAATCCCGGCCGGAACCGGCACCCGAACCGCCGGCCGCGAGACCGGCGCCGCCACCGCGGCCCGTACCGGCGCAATCACGCTCCCGCGGCGGGCTCTTTTCCTTCATCCTGGTGGTGATTCTCGCCGGTGCCGGTGCAGTCGGCTACATCTATGCCGAGCCTCTTGGACTGGGCCAGGTCAGGGAGCGGATCGACACGCTGGGGCGTACCCATCTTGCCGGGGTGTCGGACACGATTGACGACGCGGTCGCCGCCGCGTGGTCGCTGGTCCAGGGCGAAGAGGAGGCCACTGTCGCGGCCGTCGGCCAGGCGACGACCCCCGCACAGCGCGATGCCGCCCCGGCACCTGCAGCGACAGCCGGGGCACCGGACAGCAAACCGGTCCCGCAACCCGAGACGACGGGCGTGCCCCAACGCGTAGCAGCGCCATCCGCATCGGGATCAACCGTGGCAGCCGCGCCCGGTTCCGCTGCGGTGACCGTACCGGAGCGCGCGGCGCCGCCGCCCGCGCCGGGATCAGCCGCGGCGCCTGCACCCGAACGCGCCGGGGCACCGCCCGCGGCAGCCGGGACCGGGCCTGCGCAAACCACGAGCGGTCGGGACCAGACTCGCCCGCCCGTCACCGTTGCGGCACCGGCCGGTCCCCGGGTCGCGGCCGTGGAACGGGCGCCGGAGGTGAGGGCGGAGGAACTGCTGGACCTGGCCCGGGTCCTGCTGGGCAACAACCCGGACGAGCGTGCCTACGGTGCGGCCGCCAGGGTGCTGCGTGATGCGGCCGAGACCGGTTCGCCGGAGGTGCTGTACAACCTCGGGCTGTTCTACGAGCGCGGACTGGGCGTGGAGCAGGATGACGCCCGGGCGTTCGCCTTCTACCGGCAGGCCGGCGAACGGGACCATCCCTATGCCCTGTTCAACCTGGGGGTCTTCCACCTGAAGGGCCGGGGGACGCCGCGTGACGACGCGCGGGCAGCCCGGGCATTCGCGAAGTCGGCGGAGCTGGGTGTCGGCAGAGCTGCCCATGTCCTCGGTGTCCTGACCGAGCAGGGTCGCGGGGTGCCCGCCGACCCCGAGCGCGCCCGCTCGCTCTACGAGCAGGCGGCCCGCGCGGGGATCTCCGAGGCGCAGGAGAGGCTGGACAGGTCGAACCGGTAGCGCCGTGACCGCGGCCCGATGATCCCGGTTGCGAAAATCGACGCGGATCCCTGGCGCAGGATGATCGGCGTGGCCGGGGTCCGTGCCGCCCGGTCGGCAGGGCACGGTGTCGCCCTGGCCGGGGCTCGGCGGCGTCAGGTCTCGCTGCGTTCGGCCCAGCCGGCGAAGATCTTCTCAAGCACGACCACGCAGTAGAACAGGAAGATACCGAGCAGGGCCAGCGCGATCAGCACCGCGAACATCAACGGGTAGTCGGCGCTGATCTTGCCGCTGTCGAACAGGTAGCCGAGGCCTCGGCCATGCGGTTCGACAATCTCCATCAGGTTGGTTCCGATGAAGGCGAGGGTCACCGCCACCTTCAGCGCGCCGAAGAACTCGGGCAGGGTCTTGGGCAGGGCGATCTTCCAGAAGATCGTGAAGCGGCTGGCGCCGAGCGAGCGCAGGATGTCCCGGTATTCCGGCTCGAGCGTCGACAGGCCGATCGAAATCGAGACCGCAATCGGGAAGAACGAGATCAGGAAGGCGATCAGCACCGTGTTCATGTCGTGGGCGCCCACGAAGATGAGCGCGATGACCGGAACCACCGTCGCCTTGGGTATGGCGTTGAACCCGACCAGCAGCGGGTAGAGGGCCTCGCGCATGACCCTCGACAGCCCCATGACCATGCCGAGCACCAGGCCGGCCGCCACCGACAGCAGCAGCCCCGCGACCGTGCGCCACAGCGTCTCCCAGCCGTGTTCGAGGAACAGCCCGCGGAACTTCCAGAACGCCGGTCCGAGATCGGACGGCGAGGCCATCTTGTAGTCGGGCCAGTCGTTCACCCAGACCAGGAACTCCCAGGCCAGCGCGAACAGCACCAGCGCCGCTGCCGGAACCAGGACCTGGCGCTTCATGCCGCCGGCTCCGGTTGCCGGGCCTGCTGGGCGATGCGGATCTGCTGGCGCAGCTCGGCCTGCAGTTCGCTCGCCTCGGTCCCGTAGAGGTCGTCGAGCTCGCGTTCGTCGCCAAGCGGTACCTCCATGGTCACCTGCACGGTGGCCGGCCGGTCGGACAGCACCACCACCCGGTCGGCCAGGAACACCGACTCCCTCAGGTCATGGGTGATCAGCAGACAGGTGAAGCGTTCCTCGCGCCGCAGCGCGTGCATGGTCTGCCACAGGTCCTCGCGCGTGAACGCGTCGAGCGCGCCAAACGGCTCGTCGAGGATCAGGACCTCCGGCCGGGTCACCAGTGCGCGGCACAGCGAGGCGCGCTGGCGCATGCCGCCGGACAGTTCCGAAGGTCGCCGGTCCTCGAACGCCGCGAGACCGACCAGGGCAAGCAGTTCACGGGCCCGGTTCCGGCGCTCCTCGCGGGTGAGCCGGTTTGGAACGATCTCGAGCGGCAGCAGGACGTTGGCGAGAATGGTCCGCCACTCGAGCAGCACCGGGTTCTGGAATGCCATTCCCACCGTCGCCCTGGGAGAGCGGACCGGCTCGCCGTGCAGCCGCACCTCGCCCCGGTCCGGCAGCATCAGTCCCGCGATCAGCCGCGTGAGCGTCGACTTGCCGCACCCGGACGGACCGACCACCGCCGTGAAACTGCCGGTCGCGCAGGCAAAGGTGAGCCCGTCGAGTACCGGCAGGCGGCCGCTTCCCGTCCGGTAGGCATAGCAGACCCCGTGCAACTCGATACGCGGGGTCTTCTCCCCGGCCGGCACCGCGCCGCTGCCGTCCTCCGTCACGACGCTGTCCGCAGGCCCGGTTACCCGCCGATCATCAGGCTGCCGTCATCGGGAAGGTACCGGTCGGTGAAGTAGGCGGCCGGGTCCGGGGCCTTCGAGAGCTCGAAATTCATCTCGAGCTGGCCGAGCGCCTTGGCGAACCGGGCCGGATCGACGGTGCCCATGCCGTGGGCCGCCACGTTCGGCGTCAGCACGTTGCCGTCGATCGACAGCTGCAGGCGCCGGGTCTCCAGCGCGATGTCGGCGGCCGGGTTGCGCTCCGCCATCATTCGCACGCCGGCCTCGGGGTCGGCAATCACGTCACGCCAGCCCCGCGCGACCGCGCGGATGAACCCGGTCACCTTCTCCGGATTGGCGGCGGCAAAGTCCGTGTTGACGATGACCGCGTTGCCGTAGAGTGCCAGGCCATGGTCCGCCATCAGCAGTACCGAGATGTCGTCCTCGGGGATCCCGAGCCGGACCAGGTTCAGGAAACTGGAGAACGAGTAGCCGGTGATCGCGTCGACCCGTCCCTCGGCGAGCATGGGTTCGCGGGTCGGAAACCCGACCGGCTCGACGGTGATCTTGCTCACGTCGAGACCGTTTTCCGCCGCAAACGCCGGGAACTGCGCCCAGGCCCCGTCAGGTGGAGGCGCGCCGAGGATGCGGTTCTCCAGGTCCTTCGGCGCCGAAACGCCCTGCGATACCCGCCCGACCACCGCAAACGGCGGCTTGTCGTAGACCATCATCACGGCGATGACCGGTGCATCGGGGTTCTTGTCCTTGAACCGGACCAGGCTGTTGATGTCGGCAAAACCGAACGGGAACGCACCGGTCGCGACCTTGGGAATGGCGTCCAGGGATCCCTTGCCGGCCGAGATCTCCACGTCGAGGCCCTCGGCCTTGAAGTGGCCGTTGTCGATCGCCGCGAAGTAGGCGGAGCTCGGTCCTTCGAACTTCCAGTCGAGCGCAAACGGGACCTTTGTCTGGGCGGCAGCGCCGGACATACCGGCGGCAACAAGTGCCAGTGTCAGGAGTGTTCTGAGCATGATGGTGGCCTTTCGTGACTGTGGTGAAGGTCGTTACGGGCCTGAACCTGCAATTCCACGGTGCGGCCTGCTGACTGTCAAGCAGTGCGTCCCCGCCGCTCACCCGGCGAGCCGCACGACGGCGGCGTGCGCCGTCTCGGCCAGGGCGCGGGTCTCGAGACTGACCAGCAGGCCGTCTGTCACCACCGGCCGGCCCTCGACCAGCAGGTGACGGACCCGGAACGGTCCGCACAGAACCAGGGCCGCCACCGGGTCCCACGCGCCGGCGGCCTCCAGTCCCGACAGGTCCCAGATGGCGATGTCTGCCCGCTTCCCGCTCTCGAGCGAGCCGAGTTCGCCGCTGCGTCCGAGCACCCTGGCGCCGCCGCGGGTCGCGAATTCCAGCGCCTCCCGGGCGCTGAGCGCCTCGGCTCCGCCGTCGACGCGCTGCAGGAGCATGGCGAGCCGCGCCTCGTTCAGCAGGTGGCCCTGGTCGCTGCTGGCCGAGCCGTCGACCCCGAGGCCGACCGGGACCCCGGCATCGCGCAGCAGCCGGACCGGCGCAATGCCCGAGCCGAGCCGGCAGTTCGACGACGGACAGTGCGCGACCCCGGTGCCGGTGCCGGCAAGCAGGCCGATCTCGCGTTCGTCCAGCGTGACGCAGTGGGCGTGCCAGACGTGGTCGCCGAGCCAGCCGAGGTCGGCGGCGTAGTCACCGGGAAGACGGCCGAAGCGCTCCAGCGAGAAGGCGACGTCCTCCGCGTTCTCGGCCAGGTGGGTGTGTAGGCGCACGCCCCTGTCGCGCGCCAGCTCCGCGACGTCGCGCATCAGCCCTTCCGATACGGTAAACGGCGAGCACGGCGCCAGTCCCACCTGCACCATCGCACCTTCACCCGGGTCGTGGAAGGCGTCGATCACCCGTTCGCAGTCCTTCAGGATGCCGGGTTCGGGTTCGACCATGCTGTCCGGCGGCAGTCCCCCGGAGCTCTGGCCCATGCTCATGGCGCCTCGGGTCGGGTGAAACCGCACGCCCACCGTCCCTGCCGCCTCGATCGTGTCCTCCAGCCGGATGCCGTTGGCAAAGAAGTACAGGTGATCGGAACTCAGGCTGCAGCCCGACAGTGCGAGTTCGGCAAGTCCGACCTGGGTGGCGACGAAGACATCCTGCGGACGCATCCGCTCCCAGATCGGATAGAGCGAGCCCAGCCAGCCGAACAGGGGAGCGTCCTGGCCCGCCGGCACCGCCCGGGTCAGGGACTGGACCAGGTGGTGGTGCGTGTTGACCAGACCCGGGGTGACCACGCACCCGGTGGCGTCGATCTCCTGCCAGTCGGCCCGCACCGACGGCGGCTCGGCACCAACGGCGACGATCCGGCCGTCCTCGATCAGCAGTCCCGCGTCAGCGAGTTCCCTGCGCTCATCGTCCATGGTGACGACAACGGCGGCGTTCCGGATCCAGGTCCGATTGCTGGTCATGGCGCCTCCGGCTCCAGGATTTCGTGGATCCGCAGGCCGGCGATACGCTCGACCTGGCGGCATGCCTCGCGGATCTCGGTGTCGCGGTCATTGTCGATGCGGGTCTCGAAGGCCCGCAGGATGCCGGCGCGGTCATGGTCGCGCACCGCGATGATGAAAGGGAAGCCGTGACGTTCGACGTAGGTGCGATTGAGCTCCTGGAACCGCGCCCGTTCCCCGTCGGTCAGCGCGTCGAGACCGGCCGATGCCTGCTCGGCCTGTGAACTGGGGGTCAGTCGGCGCGCCGCCGCGAGCCGGCCGGCGAGGTCCGGATGGGCGCGCAGCACGCCGAGCCGCTCCTCGGCGCCGGCAGACCGGAACACCCGGGAAAGGGCGCTGTGCAGTCCTTCCGGCGTGTCGTGGGCCGGACCGAGTTCGCCGTGCCAGGCGCGATCGGCGATCCACGGTGAATGCTCGAATACTCCGCCGAACATCTCCACGAAACCGGCGCGGTCGAGCGTCGAGGGACGGACCCGTGCCTGGCGCGGTGGATGGGCCCGTTGCCAGTGGTGTGCGATGTCGATGCGCCGGGCGAACCAGACGTGGGCATGGCCGCTCGCGTGCTCGATGAACCGTTTCAGCGCCGCCGCCCGGCCCGGCCGCCCGGCAAGCCGGCAGTGCAGGCCGACCGAGAGCATCCGGGGCTGTCCCTCGTACCCCTCGGCATACAGCGTGTCGAAACTGTCACGCAGATAGGCGAAGAACTCGTCTCCCGACCCGAACCCCTGGGCGACGGCAAACCGCATGTCGTTGGCATCCAGGGTGTAGGGTATGACCAGCTGGTCGCGCCCGCCGGCCCGGATCCAGTACGGCAGGTCGTCGGCGTAGGCGTCGGAGATGTAGTCGAAGCCTCCCTCCGACGCCACGAGCTCCACGGTGTTGGCGGAGCAGCGGCCGGTGTACCACCCGCGCGGGCGCTCACCGGTGACCTGTTCGTGCAGCTGGATCGCGCGCCTGATGTGCTCGCGCTCCTCGTCGCGGGAAAACCCCCGGTACTCGATCCACTTCAGCCCGTGGCTGGCGATCTCCCAGCCGGCCTCCTGCATCGCGGCGACCTGGACCGGCGAGCGGGCGAGCGCGGTCGCCACGCCGTAGATCGTGACGGGGATGCCGTGGCGTACGAACATACGGTGCAGCCGCCAGAAACCGGCGCGGGCGCCGTACTCGTACAGCGATTCCATGTTCCAGTGCCGCTGGCCGGGCCAGGGTTCGGCGCCGGCGATGTCGGAGAGGAAAGCCTCCGACGCCGCATCACCGTGGACGACGGCGTTCTCGCCGCCCTCTTCGTAGTTGATCACGAACTGGACCGCGATCCGCGCATCCCGCGGCCAGCGCGGGTGCGGCGGAACGGCCCCGTATCCCTGCAGGTCTCGTGGATAACGCAAGACCGTCCTCCCGAAACAGCGCGTCCGACCTCGTTGATTGTAGGCATCGTGCCGCGTACCATTCAACGCACACGGTGGACCTTCGCAATCCGGATCGCGCAATGACGACGGGACGTCTGACCACGCATGTGCTCGACATCGCGCTGGGTCGTCCGGCGGCAGGGCTCGTGGTCCGGCTGTACGAGATCGAGGAGAACCGGCGCACCAGGCGGGCGCGGTCGGTCACCAATGCCGACGGCAGGGTGGACCGGCCGCTGCTGGAAGGGACGGAGATGAGGGCCGGGCGCTACGAGATTCGCTTCGATGTCGGGCGCTACCACCGGGAGACCGGCCAGGTCGCGGATGACATCCCGTTTCTCGACATCGTTCCGGTCCGCTTCGGCATCGGCGATGTGACAGCGCACTACCACGTCCCGCTGCTGCTCTCGCCCTTCGGATACTCGACCTACCGTGGCAGCTGATCCGTGACCGGCGCGAGACGCGAGATCCGGCTGCTGCTGAACGACAGCGAGGTTGCCTGCAGCGATGTCGGACCGCACGACATGCTGCTCGATTTCCTGCGCACCGACATGCGGCTTGCAGGGACCAAGGAGGGGTGTGCGGAAGGTGACTGCGGCGCCTGCACCGTCCTGGTCGGCGCACTGCGCCACGGCGAACTCGAATACGGACCCGTGACCTCCTGCATCCGTCCGCTGGCCACCGTTGACGGCTGTCAGGTGGTGACGGTGGAACACCTTGCATCCGATGACCGGCTGCACCCGGTGCAGGAGGCGATGGTCGAGAGCCATGCAAGCCAGTGCGGCTTCTGCACCCCGGGCTTCGTGATGGCGCTCTGTGCCCTGTGGCTCAGGACACCCTCCCCGGGCAGGCGCGAGGTGGAGGTGGCCCTGCAGGGAAACCTGTGCCGGTGTACCGGGTACCGGCCGATCGTCGAGGCGGCACTGCGGGCCGGCCGCGGCGACGGTGATCCGCTGACCGCGAACCGCGACGAGGTGCGCCGGCGCCTCGGGGAGCTGCGGGACGGCCGCAGGGTCGAACTCGAACGCGACGGCGACCGGGTGCTGGTGCCCGCCGACGTCGACGACCTTGCACGGCTGATGGAGCGGGAGACCGACCCGGTTCTCGTCGCCGGTGCCACCGACATCGGCGTCGAGGTCAACCGGCAGCTGCGGCCGATCTCGCCGGCGATCTGCATCGGTCACCTCGACGGGCTTTCCGGAATCGAACGGGACGACCGGGCGATCGTGCTCGGCGCGGCGGTGACCTGGGAGGAGGCGGGTCAGGTGCTCATCGAGGCCATCCCGTCGCTCCGCGACTTCTGGGAGCGCGTCGGCGGGCCGCAGATCCGCGCCATGGGCACGGTGGGCGGCAACGTTGCCAACGGCTCGCCGGTCGGTGACCTGCCGCCGGTCCTGCTGGCGCTGGGAGCCGAGCTCGACCTGCGCGGCAGCGGGGGAAGCCGGACGGTGGGGATCGACGCGTTCTTCCTCGGCTACGGTCGCCAGGACATCCGCCCCGGGGAGTTCCTCGAACGGATCCGGGTCTGCCTGCCGAAGCCCGGGGCCCGCCTCGGCTTCTACAAGATCTCGAAGCGGCGGGACCAGGATATCGCTGCGGTCGCCGGCGCCTTCAACCTGGAACTCGACGGTGACACCGTCACCGGCGTCAGGCTGGCCTTCGGCGGCATGGCGGCCGTTCCGTCGCGGGCCCGTGCCGCCGAGGCGGCCTGTACCGGCCGGCCGTGGCAGGCGCAGACCGTGCAGGCGGCCGGTGCGGCACTCGACCGCGACTTCACGCCCATCAGCGACCTGCGCGGGACTGCCGGCTACCGCAGCCTGGTGGCGCGCAACCTGCTGGTGCGGTTTTACCTCGAGAACAGCGAACCGGGCATGCCGGTCCGACTGGAGCAGGCCCGGTGACGGGGCCTGAACGCCGCACCTGGATGCACGGGGCGCATCCGCACGACTCCGCCCGCCGGCACGTCACGGGCAGTGCGCGGTTTGCCGATGACGTGCCATTGCCGCCGGAGACGCTGCACGCCTACCTGGGCCTGTCGACCATCGCCCGCGCCCGGCTGGAACGGCTGGAACTCGAGGCCGTGCGCTCGGCGCCGGGAGTGGTCGGTGTCCTGACGGCGGACGATATCCCCGGTACCAACGACATCAGCGCCAGCCACGCCGGGGACGACCCTGTGCTTGCCGAAGACGAGGTCGTGTTCTGGGGGCAACCCCTCTTCATCGTGGTCGCCGACACCCGCGACGCGGCGCGGCGCGCCGCCCGGCTCGCCCGGGTCGACGGCATCCCGCTGACGCCGGTGCTCGAGCTCGCGCAGGCGAACGAGACCGTGGTTCCGCCGCTCACGCTTGCGCGCGGCGACGCCGAGGCGGCGCTCGCGCAGGCCGCCAACCGGATAAGCGGGACCATGAATATCGGCGGCCAGGAGCACTTCTACCTCGAGGGCCAGATCGCCGTCGCGCTGCCCGGCGAGGATGACGAGATGCACGTCATCTCCTCGACCCAGCATCCGGGCGAGGTGCAGCACATGATCGCGCATGTCCTCGATATTCCGGCGAGCTCGGTCACGGTGACGGTGCGGCGCCTCGGCGGCGGGTTCGGCGGCAAGGAAACCCAGTCCAACCTGTTTGCCGTTGCCGCCGCGCTGGCCGCCCGCCGCTTCAACCGGCCGGTCAAGCTGCGTCCGGACCGTGACGACGACATGACCGCGACCGGCAAGCGGCACGATTTCCAGGTGGCCTACGATGTCGGTTTCGACGACACCGGCCGGATCCTGGCGGTCGAGGCGAGGTTCGCGTCCCGGGCCGGGTTCTCGGCCGACCTGTCCGGGCCGGTTGCCGACCGGGCGCTGTTCCAGGCCGACAATGCCTACTACTACCCGAACGTGAGGCTGACGTCGCGGCCGCTGCGGACCAATACCGTCTCGAATACAGCGTTCCGCGGGTTTGGTGGCCCGCAGGGACTGCTGGTTGCCGAACGCATGATCGAGGAGATCGCCTGCCGTCTCGGCCGCACGCCGCTCGAGATCCGCAAGACGAACCTCTACGCCTCGCCCGGACGGGACCTGACGCCATACTGGCAGCGGGTGAGCGACAACCTGTTGCCACGGCTGTTCGAGGAACTGGAAACCGCGTGCGACTTCCACGCACGCCACGACGCCGTTCGCGCCTTCAATGCGCGGGGCGGGGTGATCCGCAAGGGGATTGCGCTCACCCCGGTGAAGTTCGGGATTTCGTTTACCCTGACCTGGCTGAACCAGGCCGGGGCGCTGGTCCACGTTTACCAGGATGGCTCGATCCACCTGAACCACGGCGGCACCGAAATGGGCCAGGGTCTGCTCACCAAGGTGGCGCTCGTGGTCGCAGACTGCTTCCAGGTCGACCTTGACCGGATCCGCATCACCGAGGCCAGCACCGCCATGGTGCCGAACGCGTCCGCGACCGCCGCCTCGACTGGATCGGACCTGAACGGCATGGCCGCCTTCGACGCCGCCGAGAAGATCCGCCGGCGCCTGGTCGACTTCGCGGCCGAGAGGTGGAGTGTCGAACCGGACCGGATCAGTTTCGAGAACAACCGGGTGCGGATCGGCAACCGGGAGATGACGTTCGGCGAACTGGTCGCCGAAGCCTACCGCGCCCGGGTGCAGCTGTCCGCCACCGGGTTCTACAAGACCCCGGACATCCACTGGGATCCGGAGACCGGCCGCGGCGAGCCGTTCTACTACTTCGTCTACGGGACCGCGGCGAGCGAGGTGACGGTCGACACGCTCACCGGCGAGTACCGGGTCGACCGCGTCGACATCCTGCAGGACATCGGCCGCTCGCTCGATCCCGCGATCGACCTCGGCCAGATCGAGGGCGGGTTCATCCAGGGCATGGGGTGGGTGACGACCGAGGAGCTGTGGTGGGACGAGACGGGGCGGCTGTGCACCCACGCGCCGTCGACCTACAAGATCCCGCTGGCATCGGACTGTCCGGAAGAGTTCAACATCCACATCGCTCCCTGGTCCGAGAACGCCCGTCCGACCATTGGCCGGTCCAAGGCGGTGGGCGAACCGCCGCTGCTGCTGTGCGCGTCGGTGGTGGAGGCGCTGTCGATGGCGGTCGCGAGCGTCGACGGGTACCGGAGCTGCCCGCGGCTCGACGTTCCGGTCACGCCGGAGCGGGTCCTGCGGGCCGTGCACCGGCTGCGGGATGCGGGACAGGCTGCATGATCGCCGACCTGGTGCCGGTTGCCTGGGAGTGGCTGGACTTCGCCATTCGCTGGTTCCACGTGATGGCGGCGGTCCTGTGGGTCGGAACCTCGTTCTACTTCATCGCGCTCGATCTCGGTCTCAGGCGTCCGCCCGGCCTGCCCGCCGGTGTCGACGGCGAGGAATGGCAGGTGCACGGCGGCGGATTCTACCACGTGCGCAAGTACATGGTCGCACCCGACGACCTGCCCGAACACCTGACCTGGTTCAAGTGGGAAAGCTACGCCACCTGGCTGTCGGGGTTCGCGCTGCTGGTGGTGGTCTACTACGCGAGCCCGGAGCTCTACCTGCTCGATCCGGAGATCATCGAGCTGGAACCCGGGATTGCGATCGTGATCTCGCTGGCCTCGATCGTCGGCGGCTGGCTGGTCTACGACCTGGTCTGCCGCAGCCCGCTCGGCGGGGACGACAGGCTGCTGATGCTGGTTCTCTACGCCATCCTGGTGCTTCTCGCCTGGGGCTTTACCCAGGTGTACCCGGGACGGGCCGCCTTCGTGCACCTCGGAGCGGTCACCGCCACCATCATGAGTGCGAACGTGTTCATGGTGATCATCCCGAACCAGAGGGTGGTGACCGCGGACCTGCTGGCCGGCCGGCGACCGGATGCGAAGTACGGCCGGATTGCGCGGCAGCGTTCGACGCACAACAACTACCTGACCCTGCCGGTCCTGTTCCTGATGCTGTCCAACCACTACCCGCTCGCCTTCGCGACCGGGTACAGCTGGATCATCGCGTCGCTTGTCTTCCTGGTCGGGGTCCTGATCCGGATCTACTTCAACCGGGTGCACGAACGCCGCGGCCACCTGGTCTGGCCGTGGATCCTGGCGGCGGTGCTGTTCTGCGTCATCGTCTGGCTGTCGACCATGCCGTCGGCGCTGACCGGGGGGACGGTTTCGCGGTCGGCGGAACACCGCACCCTGGCCGCCGACCCGCAGTTTGCGGAGGTAACGGAGATCGTGGTCGACCGCTGTTCGATGTGCCATGCCCGCGAGCCGCTGTGGGAGGGCATGGTGGCGCCGCCGCGCGGCGTGGTGCTGGAAACCGGAGACCAGCTGCTCCGGCATGCCCGGCAGGTCTACCTGCAGTCCGGCCGGTCACGTGCCATGCCGCCGGCGAACCTCTCGGCCATGGACGAGGATGAGCGGCTGCTGATCGTGAACTGGTACGAGGCCGCGCGGCACTGAGGCTCAGGGTGCAAGCCGCGGGTGACGGTTGACGTCCTTGTACAGCAGGTAGCGAAACGGCCCGGGACCGCCGGCGTAGCATGCCTGCGGGCAGAAGGCGCGCAGCCACATGAAGTCGCCGGCCTCGACCTCGACCCAGTCCCGGTTCAGCCGGTACACACCCTTGCCCTCAAGCACGTAGAGCCCGTGTTCCATCACGTGGGTTTCGGTGAAGGGGATCACCGCTCCGGGGGCAAAGGTCACGATGTTGACGTGCATGTCGTGGCGCATGTCGTCGGGGTCGATGAACCGGGTGGTCGCCCATCGGCCATCGCTGTCCGGCATGGCGACAGGCGTGCAGGCCCCGTCGCTGGTCACGATCGGGTCGGGGATGCCGAGGCCATCGACCGGCTCGTAGCGCTTGCGGATCCAGTGGAACACCGCCGCCGTGTCTCCGACGGTGGCGATGCGCCATGCCAGTCCCGGCGGAATGTAGGCGAACCCGCCGGCTGCAAGCCGGGAGCCGGTTCCGGCACAGTCGAGCTCGATCGTGCCCGACACCACGAACAGGGCGGCCTCCGCCCCCGGGTCCGGTTCGGGCCGCTCGCTGCCGCCGCCCGGTCCGACCTCGATGATCGACTGCGAGAACGTCTCGGCAAATCCCGACAGCGGCCGCGCCAGGATCCACGCCCGGGTGGCGCGCCAGTGCGGCAGGGCGCTGGTGACGATGTCGGTCATCACGCCCCTCGGTATGACCGCGTAGGCGTCGGTGAACACGGCGCGCCCGGTCAGCAGGTGCGACTGGCCGGGAAGACCCCCGGTTGGTGTGTAGTAGCTTCGGTCTGGCTGCATGGATCGGTCCTCAGACTGTCGTTTCGCTGGCGAGGGTGGCGGCCACCGACCACCACCCGCGCGACGCAAGCCGGTCGGCGAGCGCGCGGGCGCCCTCGTCGGCACCCTCATCGAACAGGGCGAAACAGGTTGCTCCGCTGCCGGACATTCCATGGCACCTGGCTTCCGGTGCGCCGGCGAGGGTCTCGAGCACGGTGGCGATCACCGGTGCAATGTCGCATGCCGCCCCGATCAGGTCGTTGTTCGCGCGCTCCCCGAGGTGGCGGAACAGTCCCTCGGCATCCAGCGGTCCCGGCGGCAGCGGCTCGCAGCGGGAGTATTTTCCCGTGCGTTGCCGGAATACCTGCGCGGTGGGCAGGGCGACCCCGGGATTGACCAGGACCACGGGCAGCGGCGGCAGCGGTCCCAGGGGAGCGAGGCACTCGCCGATCCCTTGCACGCGAACCGGAACCCCGTCGAGACACGCCGGAACATCGGCGCCGAGTTCCAGCGCGAGCCCGTGGAGCGCCCCGCGGCCGGGCGGATTCGGGCAGAGTGCCGCGAGCGCGCGCAGCACCGCGGCGGCATCAGCCGATCCGCCGCCGAGCCCGGCGGCAACCGGTATCCGCTTCGTGATGCGAACCTCGACCCGCGGAAGCGGTCCGAACCGGGCCCGGAAGGCGCGCACGGTCGCTTCAGCGAGTTCGGACCCGGTGATGTGCCGTGCGAACGGACCGCACATGATCACCCGGTCCCGCTCACCGCCGGGGATGACCCGGACCCGGTCGGCCAGGGTACAGAAGACGGTCAGGCCATCGAGCGTGTGGTAGCCGTCCGCCCGCCGTCCGGTCACGTGCAGCGTGAGGTTGAGTTTCGCCGGCGCCGGCAGCTCCCGGGCCGGATCCGTGCCTGGTCCCATGTCAGGTCTCGTCGGGCAGGCCGTTCCTGATCTTGGCCCGTATCTCTTCACGCTGGTCCGGTTCCGGGTCGAGCCCGTCGGCCCGGTTCCACTGGTAGACTGCCTCGTCGCGCCGCCCGGCCCGCCAGTATGCGTCGCCGAGGTGGTCGTTGATGGTCGGATCGGCGGGAAGCAGGCGGACGGCATGTTCGAGCAGTGGCACCGCCTGCTCGACCCGGCCGGTCTGCAGCAGGATCCAGCCCAGGCTGTCGATGATGTACCCGTTCTCCGGTTCGAGTTCGTTCGCCCTGCGGATCATCCGTTCCGCCTCGTCGAGCCGGATCCCGAGTTCGGTCCAGGAGTAGCCGAGGTAGTTCAGGACAAACGCCTGGTCGGGGGAGAGATCGAGCGCGCGCAGGAAGCTCTCCTCGGCCTCGGGCCACCGGTCCGACCGTTCCAGGACCACGCCGCGATAGTAGAACAGCCTCCAGTCCGGTCGGCTCGGCACGGCTACGCGGTCCAGGGCCTCGGTGTAGGCGGCGGCCGCACTGTCCCATTGGCGTTGCCGGCGGTGCAGGTCGCCGATCTGCGCCCACGGCGCCGGGTCTTCCGGCCGCTCCGCTCCCATCCGCTCGAGCAGACCGATGGCCTCGTCGGCGCGGTCGGCGTTGAACAGGGCCCGGGCGGCGCTCAGCCTGGACATGTCGTGGTACGGGGAGGTGACCGGGACGGCGGTGTAGACCTCCGCTGCCGCCTCGTGGTTGTCCCGGGCCGTCAGGATCTGGGCGACCAGCAGGCTGGCCGGCACGAACTGCGGGTTCAGGAAGCGCGACAGCTGGGCAAGCGCGAGGACCTGGCCGTGGAGACGGTCGGCGGACCGGGACCGTTCGTGGCGCTGCTGCGCGCCTGCCGTGCCCTCAGCACGCTCGTTGGACCGGGACCGCTCAAGACTCTGCAGCGCGCTTGCCACGTCGAACAGCGCCTCGGCCATGCCGTGGATCGCGGTGGTGACCTGGCCTGCAACGGGCTTGTCTTCGCGAGCGCGCTCGAGCAGGGCGTGCAGGGTCCCGGCGTGGACCCCGTCATTCCCGGTCAGCGCAAGGGCCGCGCGCGCGGCATCGTCACTGTGTGTGGTCGCGAGCACGACCGCCATGGCGAGCCGAAGGCGAAGCGACGGCCGGGGGTCAAGGTCCATGGCCCGGGCGAGCAGGCGGCGGCCTTCCTCCGGGTCACCGGCCAGAACGCGGGCATAGCCGCGGTGCAGCAGGCTCAGACCCTCGGCCCTGGTCTCCAGGGCGACGTCCGACAGCCGGGTATCGGCACCGGTCCAGTCTCCCGACCCGGCCAGGGCCCAGCCGGTGAGCAGGTGTTTCAGGATCAGGCTCACCTGGTTGCCGGCCAGGGTATCGAAGCGCGCGATCGCCTGTTTCCAGTCGCCGTTTGCCGCATGGTCGAGCCCGAGGGTCACCACGACCAGCGGCAGGCCCGCCGCGCGTGCGGGTGTCGCCGATATCAGCCGGGCCAGTCCGACGGCGTCCCCGATCCGGCCCTGTTCCAGCCTGACCATGAACAGCCGGTGGGCCAGCGAGAGATTGCCCGGATCGGCCTTCAGCGCGCGGTCGTAGTTGATCGAGGCGGCGTCGATGTCGCCGTGCCGGTAGGCGGTTTGTCCGACCAGGTAGCTGCCCGCGGTCGACACCGCTTCCACCGGGTCGGGGCCGGTCCCGGCGGTCTCCTGGTCGGACATGACGCAGCCGGCGAGTGCCGCCAGCAACAGGATGCAGCCGGCGGTCCACCCTGGTCCCGCGAAGCGACGTGCGTGCCGGCACGGTGATCGACCCGTCACCATGCCCGCGACCCTCTTCCAGCACCCATGGGCCAGACCGTCTCCGGTGTCCTACATGTTGGGGTAGTTGGGCCCACCGCCGCCTTCCGGAACCACCCAGTTGATGTTCTGCAGCGGATCCTTGATGTCGCACGTCTTGCAGTGAACGCAGTTCTGCGCGTTGATCTGCAGTTCGGGGTTCTCGCCGTCCTCGTTGCGGACGATCTCGTAGACGCCCGCCGGGCAAAATCGCTGTTCGGGCGCATCGTAGTGAACGAGGTTGTGGCCCACCGGGACGGCGGCATCCTTCAGCGTGAGGTGAACCGGCTGGTTCTCCTCGTGGTTGGTGTTCGACAGGAACACCGAGGACAGCCGGTCGAAACTCACCACGCCGTCGGGACGCGGATACTGGATCTTCTCGCAGTGCGATGCCGGCGCCAGCGACTCGTGGTCGGGATGGTGCCGCAGCGTCCAGGGCGCGCGACCGCGCAGGATGTAGGTGTCAAGTGCTGCATGCGCCAGGCCGTAGAACAGGCCGGCGCGGAAACCCGGACGGATGTTGCGCACGCGGTAGAGCTCGTCCCAGATCCACGACCCACGCACCCGCTCGGCGTAGCCCCCGACCTCGATGCCGCCGGCGTCCGGTGCGTCGGCCAGCGCCTCGGCGACCGCCTCGGCGGCCAGCATGCCAGACTTCATGGCGTTGTGGCTTCCCTTGATCTTCGGAACGTTCAGGAACCCGGCCGAACACCCGACGATCACCCCGCCCGGGAAGGTCAGCCTCGGTATGGACTGGAACCCGCCCTCGTTGATGGCGCGGGCGCCGTAGGCGATCCGCCGGCCGCCCTCGAACACCGGCCGGATCTTCGGGTGCGTCTTGAAGCGCTGGAACTCGTCGAATGGACTGAGATGCGGGTTGCGATAGTCGAGTCCGACCACGTAGCCGACCGCGACCTGGTTGTCCTCAAGGTGATACAGGAACGAGCCACCGTAGGTCTGCTGGTCCATCGGCCAGCCGACGGTGTGCAGAACGCGTCCCGGGGCATGGACCGCCGGGTCGACCTCCCAGAGTTCCTTGATCCCGATCCCGAAGGTCTGCGGGTCGGCGTCCGCGCGCAGGTCGAACCGCTCGAACAGGGTCTTGGTCAGCGAGCCCCGGCACCCTTCGGCGAAGACGGTGACGCGTGCACGAAGTTCCATGCCGGGCATGTAGTTCGCGGTCTGCTCGCCGTCACGGCCGACGCCCATGTCGCCCGTGACGACGCCGCGCACCGATCCGTCCTCGGCGTACAGCACCTCGGCCGCGGCAAACCCCGGATAGATTTCCACACCCAGGGCCTCGGCCTGTTCCGCCAGCCAGCGGCACAGGTTGCCCAGGCTGATGATGTAGTTGCCGTGGTTGCGCATCTGCGGCGGGGTCGGCAGGCGGAAGCCGCCGGTCCTGGTCAGCATCATCATGCGGTCTTCGGTGACCGGCTGGTTGAGCGGCGCGCCGCGTTCCTTCCAGTCCGGGAAGAGCTCGTCGAGCGCACGCGGCTCCAGCACCGCGCCCGACAGGATGTGGGCGCCGATCTCCGACCCCTTCTCGAGCACGCAGATGCCGAGTTCCCGGCCGGTCTCCGCGGCGACCTGGGCAAGCCGGATCGCTGTGGACAGCCCGGCCGGACCGCCCCCGACAATGACGACATCGTATTCCATGAATTCGCGGTCCATGACGCCGGCCTCACTTTCGCGTTCAGGGAGCATGTGGCACGATCCGAGACTACGGTTCCCGGGCAGGGCTGTCACGGGACCATTTGCCGCAGCCCCGCCGCAGCAGGGAGACCCGGGCATGAACGGCTCTTCCGGCAGCGAGCCTGCCGCCGCCCGGCAGGATGCCATGCTCGAATGGGCCCGGGACGCCGGGATCGACGAGGTGCTCGAGGAGTTCCCGATCGACCGGTTCGCGCGGTCCCGCGCTCCTCGGCCCCGCGCACAGACAGCCCGCCCGCAGCCGGCCGCCGCGCGCCCCGCACCGGCGCCGCAGACCACGAACGCGCTCGCCGATGCCCGCGCCAGGGCGGCGTCGGCCGGATCGCTTGCCGAACTCCGCGAGGCACTGGCGGGGTTCGACGGGTGCAGCCTGAAGCTGACCGCGACCAACCTGGTGTTCGGAAGCGGGACGCCCGGCGTGGATGTCATGCTGATCGGCGAGGCGCCCGGCGCGGACGAGGACCGGACCGGCGAACCGTTCGTGGGCGCGAGCGGGCGCCTGCTCACCCGCATGCTGGCCAGCATCGGACTGGCACGCGACGCCGTCTACATCACCAACATCCTGCCCTGGCGCCCGCCCGGCAACCGCCAGCCCAACACCTTCGAGCGCGAGGTGTGCCTGCCGTTCCTGCACCGGCACGTCGAGCTGGTCGGGCCGCGGTTCATGGTCATGCTGGGCGGAACCGCCGCCAACACCCTGCTCGATCGTACCGGCAGCATCAGCCGGATGCGTGGGCGCTGGTACGACTTCCGCGGCCGCGGAAGCGGGGACCCGGTCCCGGCGCTTGCCACCTTCCATCCGTCCTACCTGCTGCGTTCGCCGGAGCGCAAGGCGGATGCCTGGAAGGACATGCTGGCCATCAGGGCGCGTCTCGACGCGCTCGGCTGACCGGGTCCGCGGGCCCGAGGATCGGCCTCAGGTAGGCCGCTATGCCCCGCTCCGGGCGCCACTGTCCCGGGTACCCCAGCGAAACCTCCTCGAACCGGCAGCCATCCACCACGTCGGTGCGCCGGGTGTGCAGGTGTCCGGACACCACCACGGAGGCGCGGAACCGCCGGTGCCAGTCCGCGGTCCGGGTCGTGCCGCACCAGGGCCTGAACCGCGGGATGCGCGGGATCCGGATGAGCTCGGCCAGCAGGGGCCAGTGATTGACCAGGATGGTCCGGGTGCCTGCCGGCAGGTCCGCAAGCCGCTGTTCCGCCGCGGTGCAAAGCGCCGCGCACCAGGCCTCGCGACTCGGCCAGGGATCGGGATGCAGGAAGAACTCGTCGGCACAGGCGGCGGCTCCCGCCCAGCGGCGGACCTCGCCGCGGGGTACATGTGCCGGGCGGAAACTGTAGTCGTAGAGCAGGAACAGCGGCGCAATGACGTGCGGCGGGTCGGGCCAGACCGGAAACGGGTCCTCCGGCGTGGCGATGCCGTGCTTGCGGGCCATGTCGACGAGATGGCGGTAGCGCGCCACCCCGCGCGGGGACGAGGTCCCGTCGCGCGGCACCGACCACAGGTCGTGATTGCCCGGAACCCAGATCACGCGTGCGAACCGGTCGGCCAGCACCCTGAAGGCGGCCTCCTGCAGCTCGAGCTGCTCGGCAATGTCCCCGGCCACGATCAGCCAGTCTCCGCCATGGTCCGGAAGGTCCGGGAGCGCGGCGCGATTGGCCTCGTGTCCGAGATGCAGGTCGCTGATGGCGAACAGTCGCATTGGCCTCGCGCAGGCTCCGGTGACGAGCCGCGGCCCGCAGGGTGCGTGCTTGCGCCTCCGCCCGGGCGGGCGTAGGTTGCCGGCCCGGTTGTACCCCCGCAGGAAGGATCTGTCATGAGCATTCTCGCACAGCGCCTCGGACGCATCCGGACATCGCCGACAATTGCCATGAGTGCCAAGGCGCGCGAGCTCAAGGCGCAGGGACGCGACGTGATCGGACTGAGTGCCGGCGAGCCCGACTTCGACACGCCCGCCCACGTGATCCGCGCGGCCGAGGAGGCCATGGCGCGGGGCGAGACCCGCTATACCGATCCGGACGGATCACCGGAACTCAAGCAGGCGGTCTGCGACAAGTTCCGGCGCGAGAACGGGCTCGAGTACACCACGGCCGAGATCTCGATCGGGACCGGCGGCAAGCAGGTGCTGTACAACGCGATGATGGCCACGCTCGACCCGGGTGACGAGGTCATCATCCCGGCACCCTACTGGGTCTCCTACCCCGACATGGTGCTGCTGGCGGAGGGCACCCCGGTCGTGGTCCCGTGTCGACAGGAAGACCGGTTCATTCTCGATCCCGGGGCGCTGGAAGCCGCGATTACGCCGCGCACCAGGTGGATCATCCTGAACAGCCCGTCGAACCCGTCGGGTGCCGGGTACACCCGTGACGACATGAGGAAGATCACCGATGTCCTGGTGCGGCATCCGCATGTCTGGGTGCTGACCGACGACATGTACGAGCATCTGGTCTACGATGGTTTCCGGTTCTGCACCCCGGCCGAGGTCGAGCCGGCGCTCCACGACCGCACGCTCACCGTCAACGGCATGTCGAAGGCCTATTGTATGACCGGGTGGCGGATCGGCTTCGCCGGCGGCCCGAAGGACCTGATTTCCGGCATGCGCACCGTCCAGTCGCAGTCGACGTCGAACCCGTGCTCGATCAGCCAGGCCGCCTCGGTGGCGGCGCTGAACGGGCCCAGGGACTTCATGGAGGCGAACAACACGGTGTTCCGCGAGCGCCGAGACCTCGTGTGTTCCATGCTCAACCAGGCCACCGGTCTCAGCTGCCCGACGCCGGAAGGCGCCTTCTACGTCTACCCTTCCTGCGCCGGCCTGATCGGACGGCGCACGCCGGACGGCGAGGTGCTGGAGAACGACGAGGACGTGGTCCGGTACTTCCTTGACAGCGAGGGGGTCGCCGCCGTTCACGGCGAGGCGTTTGGCCTGAGCCCGCACTTCCGGATTTCCTACGCGACGTCGACGGAGGTCCTGGAGGAGGCATGCCGGCGGATCCAGCGGGCCTGCGCCGCCACCCGGTAGCCTCGTCCGCCGGGGCGATGTCACTTCGGCCTTGCGTCGATTGTTGAACACTGATGACAATGTCCCCCTTGTGCTCATGAGATGTGTGCGTGCTGGACGGGGAGGATCGTTATGGCCGGTGGCAAAGGAGGGGGAACGCGCTGTGCGGTGCTGATCGGACCGTACCAGAGCGGAAAGACCACGCTGTTCGAGGCCTTGCTGCACGCGACCGGAGCCATCGAGCGAACCGGCAGCGTGACCGCCGGCAACACGGTGGGCGATGCCGCGGCCGAGGCGCGCAAGCGTCACGCGAGTACCGAACTCGCGATCGGGAGCGGCAGCTTCCTCGGCGATACGTGGACTTTCATCGACACCCCCGGCTCGGTGGAGTTCTTCCAGGAGGCCCGCAACGCCTGCATGGTGGCCGACATCGCCATCGTGGTGGTGGATTCCGAGGCCCAGAAACTGCCTGCCGTGGCGCCGGCACTGAAGTTTCTCGACGAGCACCGCATCCCGCGGGTGGTGTTCCTGAACAAGATCGACAACACCAACGATACCGTTCGCGACCTGATGGCGACGCTGCAGGACGCGTCCGACCGGCCGCTGGCGCTGCGTCACGTCCCGATCAGGGAGGGCGAATCCATCACCGGCTTCGCCGACCTGGTGAGCGAGCGCGCCTACGCCTACAGCAGCGACGGGCCGTCGAAGCTGATCCCGCTTCCCGACACGGCGAGTGACCGTCAGCACGAGGCCCGCGAGGAACTCCTGGAGACGCTGGCCGATTTCGACGACGAACTGATGGAGAAGGTCCTCGAAGAGGTCGAGATCGACAAGTCCGAACTCTACACCCACCTCGCCCAGGCGCTGCAGGATGCGGCACTGGTGCCGGTCCTGATCGGTGCCGGCGAACAGGGGCACGGGATCCAGCGGCTGCTGAAACTGCTGCGCCACGAAGCTCCCAGTCACGCCGAGACCGCGGCACGGCGCGGCGTGGAGCCGGATGGCGAGGCCGTGGCCCAGGTGTTCAAGACCCTGCACGCCCAGCACATGGGCAAGCTGTCCTTCGTGCGCCTGTGGCGTGGAGGTGTGCGTGACGGCGAGACGCTGAACGGGGTTCGCGTCAGCGGCATGAACTCCGTTCTCGGGACCAAGTACGACAAGGTCTCTTCGGCCGAGGCCGGCGACGTGGCGGCGTTCGGCCGGATGGAGGACATCCGAACCGGGGATCTCCTGACTTCCTCGGGCGGGGTTCCGGACGGTGCGCTCGCCTGGCCCGAGGTGCTGGCACCGGTCTATTCACGGGCGATTTCCGCGAGCAACCGCAACGACGAGGTCAAGCTGTCGGGGGCCCTGCAGCGCCTGTGCGAAGAGGATCCCTCGATCGCGATCTCGCACAACGCCGCCATGGGTGAACTGGTGGTGTTCGGCCAGGGAGACACCCAGATCCAGGTGCTGGCGGAACGGCTGTCCAATCGCTTCAACCTCGAGGTCGGGGCCAGGGCACCGAGCGTTCCCTACAAGGAGACCATTCGCAAGACGGTGGACCAGCACGCCCGCCACAAGAAGCAGAGCGGCGGACACGGGCAGTTCGGTGACATCAAGGTCAAGATCAAGCCGCTGTCGCGCGGATCCGGGTTCGAGTTCATCGACAGCGTGGTCGGGGGTTCGGTGCCGCGCAACTACATTCCGTCGGTCGAGGACGGTGTGAAGGACTACATGAAGCGCGGTCCTCTCGGTTTCGAGGTGGTCGACCTGTCGGTGGAGCTGTACGACGGCCAGCATCACTCCGTCGACAGTTCCGACATGGCGTTCAAGACCGCCGCGCGCATTGCCATGTCGGAGGGACTGCCCAAATGCAACCCGGTCCTGCTCGAACCGGTACTGCACGTGCGCATCTCGATCCCGAATGACGCGACCGCGCGTATCCAGCGGATCATCTCCAGCCGGCGCGGCCAGATCCTCGGCTTCCAGGCCAAGGAAGGCTGGAAGGGCTGGGACGAGGTCGAGGCCAATATCCCCGAGTCCGAGGTCCAGGACCTGATCATCGAGATCCGGTCGGTGACCATGGGGGCAGGAACATACGAATGGTCGTTCGACCACCTGGCGGAACTGAGTGGACGGCTTGCTGACGAGGTCGTGGCACAACGCAACAATCCGGAAGCGTAGACTCCGGAAGGAGAGGCGCGATGTTCATCAGAAAGAGGCGGGGATGGGAAATCCCGGAACGCGAGGCAACCCCGGAGGCACTCTACCTTGACCGCAGGACCCTGGTGCGCGGCCTTGCCGCCGGCCCGCTCCTGCTGGCGGGCGGAGGCCTTGCCGGCTGCTACGAGCAGGCCACCGCCTCGCACGACGATGTGCAGGTTGCCGAGGCCCCGCCCGATCCCACCGCCGATCTCTATCCGGTCACGCGCAACCTGCGCTACCGGATAGACCGGCCGCTTACAAACGAGGAAGACGCGGTCACCTACAACAACTTCTACGAGTTCGGGTCGCACAAGACGATCCACCGGGCGGCCCAGGCGCTGAAGATCCGGCCCTGGACGGTGACCATCGACGGCATGGTCGAGGAACCTATGACGATCGACATCGACGCGCTCATCCGCAAGATGCCGCTCGAGGAGCGGGTCTATTCGCACCGGTGCGTCGAGGCGTGGTCGATGGTGGTGCCGTGGAGCGGGTTTCCGATGGCGAAGCTGGTGGAGCTGGCGCGGCCACTTTCATCGGCGCGATACGTGGTCATGCGGACCTTCCACGACCCGGAGCTGGCGCCGGGGCAGCGACAGCACTGGTATCCGTGGCCCTACCTTGAGGGGCTGACCATGGAGGAGGCGACCAACGAGCTCGCCTTCATGGTGACCGGTGTCTACGGCAAGCCGGTGCCGCGACAGATGGGAGCGCCGCTGCGCCTTGCGGCACCCTGGAAATACGGGTTCAAGTGCATCAAGTCGATCGTGCAGTTCAGCTTCACGGACATGCGCCCGGTATCTTTCTGGGAGGAGATCCAGCCGCGCGAATACGGGTTCTGGGCAAACGTGAATCCCGAGGTGCCGCACCCGCGCTGGAGTCAGGCGACCGAACGGACGCTGAGTGGCGGTCGCATTCCGACGAAGCTCTACAACGGCTATGGCGAGTTCGTTCAGCACATGTACAAGGACATGGAGGGCGAAAGGCTGTTTGCCTAGCGCCGCGGTCGCGGCGCCGACACGCGAGCATGGTGATGACGGATCCGTCGGACGAGACGCGGGACGCGATTTCCGCGACCCGGCAGCGGCTGGTTCCGCAATGGGGCTGGCTGCATGACACCGTGGTTCGGCTGCTGCCGCCGCCGCGCCAGGGCGAGACCTACCGGGTGCTCGACCTGGGGACCGGCAGCGGGCTGCTGGTCGAGCGGCTGCTCGAACAGGTCCCCGATGCCGTCGTTCACATGATGCATGATTCCGAGATCCACCTGGAGGCGGCGCGGTCCCGTCTTGCCCGTTTCGGCGGTGCGATCACCTACGAACTCAAGGACTACGTCCATGCGACGCTGCAGGGGCCGTACGACGTGGCGATCTCGGAGCTTGCTGCGAACTTCCAGGTCAGCCGCGCCCGCCAGACCCTGTATTCCTCGACCTTCGCCGCACTGAGGCGCGGCGGGTGCGCAATCAATGTCATCCTGACCCGTGGCATGACCGACGGATCGGAGACCCGGCTGATCGACGAATGGCAGCGCATGGCGATGGAGAGCGGGGCGATCGACGAGGAAATCGCCGGATCGATCGTCTCGGCGCCGCGCGAACGCACGGCGACGCTGGCGCAGCAGATCCAGTGGATGGCCGACAACGGCTTCGAGAACGTCGACTGCTACGTCAAGTACTGGCGCTTTGCGGTGATTGCCGGTGACCGGGTCTGATCCGCCGGTCAGCGGGATGGCGTGAACCGGCCGGATCCCGGGTCCATGGTCCACATCGTACCGGTTGCGATATCGAACCATGCGCCGTGCAGTGAGAGGGTCGCGTCCCCGAGGCGCCGGGCCACGAAGGGAAAGGTCGCGAGGTTCTCGACCGACTGGCGGACCGCTGCCTGTTCCAGCGCCGCCAGGTCCCCGTCCGCCGCCGCGCCGGTGCCTGCCAGGGGTGCGAGCGAGGCGATCCAGCCGCCGATGAAGTCGTCGGGCGACAGCGGCGCGCGCGCTCTCTCGGCGAGCGCCTTGATTCCGCCACACAGCGCATGGCCCATCACCACGATGTGCCGGACCCGGAGTGCCTCGAGGGCGAACTCCAGCGCGGACGAGGTGGCGCAGGACCCGGCGTCGTGCCGGTATGGCGCCACCAGGTTGGCGACGGTCCTGAGCACGAAGATCTCGCCGGGAGCGCAGTCGAACACCGTCTCGGGCGCAACGCGCGAGTCGCAACACGCGATGACCATGGTCCCGGGCCGTTGCCCGTCCCGGGCCAGGGCGAGCGCCCGCTCGTGGTCCGCGGACGAAAGCGTGTCGCGCCGGGCGCGATAGCCGTCGAGAAGTGATGCCGGGAAGTTCGCGGCCATGGTCAGGTCCTACTCGCGGATCCAGCCCGGTCCCCACAGGTTCAGCGAGCGCTCCTCCGCCGGCCAGAACCGCGGCGCCATGGAACGCGGCATGTGCTCGATTTCGGCGGAGAGCTCGACGGGATCGCCGTGGGGGTCGCGGATCATGAAGAAGAGGTTGTTGCCCGGCCCGTGCCGACCCGGTCCCCACCAGATCCGCACCCTGTGGTTGGCGCAGTGATCGGCCCAGTCGCGGATGTCCATCCAGCCGCCGGTCTCGTAGGCGTGGTGATCGGGCCGCGCCTCGGAGGCCGCGAACACGGCAAAACTGTGGTGCTCCTCGTCCGAGCGGTAGAAGGCGACGGTGCGTGATGCCGGGTCCTCCATGTCGTTCAGCACGTAGTCGGAGGGGGTGAACCCGAGCACGTCCCCGTACCAGTGCATCATTGCCGCAAGGTTGTTGCTGGCGACGACCACGTGCTGCAGCCTGGCGGTGAAACTGCGGCCCGGAACGCCGTTGACGGTCCGGATGGCGGGCAGGTCGTGCCGCGGCAGGCCGAAGACCGAGAGCCAGCCGTCCGGGTCGCGGACCGCGACGGCATCGGGTTCGAAGACGCTGGACGGTGACGGTTCCATGTTGATGCCGAGCCCCGCGACGTGGCTGCGCACCGCGTTGAGCTGTGCCCGGTCGCGCAACCGGAACCCGTGGTAGGGACGCCCGCCGGGGCTCCCGGTTCCGATCACCAACCGCCGTTCCGGTCCCTGCAGCAGGCAGGTGCCGTCCTCGAGCTCGAACCGCTCGAAGCCGAGCACGGTGGCGTAGAAGGAGGCAAGCTCGTCCGTCCGGTCGCTGTCGAGTCGCAGGTGATCAAGCGGCGCCGGCCATATCGGTGACAGGTTCGACATCGCGCCCTCCTTGCCCGCGCATCGCGTGTTCCCTGCACCTACCACAGGAGGCGCGCCGGCGCGAACCCGTCCTCCATGCTCACGCCGGGGTCCGAATGTGCAACACTGCGGCCCGCCTGCAACTTCCGGGGAGCGGCCCGATGGTCGAGATAGCCCGACTGCGCATCGTGGTCTGCCACGCGCCGATGGATAAACCGGTGGTCACCTCGTTCGGTGCGATCACCGGCCGGGACATCGCGATGGTGGCGATCGAGGATGCGGACGGCGCGGTCGGGTGGGGAGATATCTGGGGGAACTTCCCGCCGGGGACCACCGCCTACCGGGCGGCGCTGGCCGGACGGCTGTTGCCGGACCTGCTGCTCGGCAGGCAGCTGGAGGCGGGCTCCGGAACCCTAGCCGGGCTGATGGCCCGGACCCGGGTGCTCGCCATCCAGTCCGGCGAGTACGGTCCGGTCGCGACTGCCGTCGCGGCCGCCGACCAGGCGCTGTGGGACCTTGCGGCGCGGCGGCGCGGCATGCCGATCCGCCGGCTGATCGATCCCGGTGCCCCGGACGTGGTCCCGGTCTATGCCAGCGGCCTGAACCCCGACGACGGACCGGAAACGGTGCTGCGCGTGCGCGGGGAGGGCCACCGCAGCTTCAAGCTCAAGGTCGGATTCGGCGAGGACACCGACCGGGCCAATGTCGAGGCCATCCGCCGCGACATGGGGGACGGCGAACGGCTGCTCGTCGACGCCAACCAGAAGTGGGACCTTGCCGCCGCCTGTTCTGCGGCCGACTGGCTCGCGGAGGCCGGCGTGGGCTGGCTTGAGGAACCGATGCCGGCCGATGCGCCCGATCCCCACTGGCGCCGGCTCAGGGCCTCCATGCGTCTGCCGCTTGCAGGCGGCGAGAACATCACCGAACACGCGGCGATAGACCGGGCGCTCGGCTGGCTTGACGTGGTGCAGCCCGATGTCGGCAAGTGGGGTGGCGTGTCATGGAACGTCGACATCGCGCGCCGCACGCTCGCTGCCGGGCGGACATACTGTCCACACTGGCTGGCTGGCGGTCTCGGGCTCCTGCATTCGGCCAACATCCTCGCAGGTGTCGGCGGCAGCGGCATGCTCGAGATGGACGTCAATGCGAATCCGCTTCGCGAGGCGGTCATTGGCGGTATGCTCGCGGTCGAGAACGGGAGTGTCCGGCTGCCTGACGGCGCCGGGCTCGGGGTTGCGCCCGACGAGACGGCATTCAGCGACTGGCTGGTCGACAGCCTCGAGTTCACTTGAGCGGAAAGATCGCGCGGAGCGGTGGGAATGGACAGGCGACGCATAGTCAATCTGGATGACCTGCGCATCATGGCCAAGCGCCGGGTTCCAAAGCTGGTGTACGACTTCATCGAGGGCGGAGTGGATGACGAGCTGGGGCTGGAGCGCAATGTCGCGGCCTTTGCCCGCCGCTCGCTGGTGCCTCGCTACATGGTCGACGTCGCCGAGCCTGACCAGGAGACCCACCTGTTCGGCCGGACCTGGTCGAGCCCCTTCGGGATTGCCCCGACCGGCGGGATCGGCAACTTCCGGCGCGGTGCCGACATGATGCTGCTGCGCGCAGCCCGTGCCGCCAACATTCCCTTCATCATGTCGGGTGCTTCGACCGCCTCGATGGAGGACATGGCGCGCGAGGCGCCCGAGCACGGCTGGTACCAGATGTATACCGCGAACGACCGTGCGATCTCGGAAGACATGATCCGCCGGGCCACAGATCTCGGGATCCAGGTCCTGGTGATCACGGTCGACGTGCCGGTCATGGCCAACCGGGAACGCAACCGGCGCAACGGGTTCGGCCGGCCGCTCAAGCTCACCCTGGATACCAGGCTCGACGCGCTGCGTCGCCCGCTCTGGCTCAGGGACTACCTGCTGCACGGCGGCGTGGCCATGCTGGAGAACTGGAAGCCCTATGCGCCGGCAGGCGCCAGCGCCGCGGAGGTGGGGACGTTCGTGGCCGACCAGATGCCGGCCAGCATCACCTGGGCCGACATCGAGCGGTTCCGCGAGCTGTGGCCGCGCCCGCTGATCCTGAAGGGTGTCATGCGCACCGACGATGCCATCCGCGCGGCGGAGACCGGCGTCGATGGCCTGATCGTCTCCAATCACGGTGCCCGCCAGCTTGACCGGGCGCCGGCAGCGCTCGACGTGCTGCCAGCGCTCGACGCGGCGGTCGGCGAGCGCATGGTGCTGATGCTTGACGGCGGCGTACGCCGCGGTTCGGACATCCTGATCGCGCTTGCGAGCGGTGCGAAGTTCGTTTTTCAGGGCCGCCCGACGCTCTACGGGGCAATCGCTGGCGGAAACGAGGGCGCGTCCATGGCCGTCGAGATCCTGTACAACGAGATCAGTTCGGTGATGGCCCAGATCGGCTGTCCGTCCCTCGAGGAGTTCGGGCCCGACTGGCTGCACCGGGACCCCGACGACCTGCGCCGCAACTACCCGCAGTAGGTGCTGTGGCCTTCGACCCGGCCCTTGTCTTTGCGCACTCGCGTGTCATAAGGGACTCTTATATCGAATAGTGCCGACATCACGCCGCCAGCCTCCGATCGTTTTCGCGGTTCACAGGCCGGGCACCCCCGCCGCCTCCCCGCGCAGAAGCCCCAGTCCCCGAGGCCAGGATGTTCGCCGCTGCATTCAGGTCGGCGTGATCGGCGTGGCCACAGGCCACGCAGTGAAACCGGTCCCGTGTCCTGCGCGATCGGGCGTCGACGTGCCCGCACGCTGCACAGGTCTGGCTGGTGTAGCGGGGATCGACCGCGATCACCCTGTACGCCTTGTACTCGAGCATC